>NC_014391.1:636250-1272500 GCF_000145235.1 Micromonospora aurantiaca ATCC 27029
GCGGTGCTCGACAACCTTGCCGTCGACACGGACGCCATGGCGGTCGGCACCACCGTCAACGTCAACGTGGCCGTGACCGTGGAGGTGTTGAAGGCAGCGCCGGAGGACGACAGCGCGGAGTTCGACCACGTCGTGGAGGCAAGCCTGCAAGTTTCCTCGGGCCGACTCGTCGTCATGGGCTGCACCGACTACGAGCCGGAGGCCGCACGGTTCCGCGTAGCGGCGGGACCGGTTCGCGTACGAGCCGCGAGAAGCAACTTGGCCCAGGCAGAACTTCTCGGCATTGATTCCGACGACGATCCGGCGACCATGGAGCGGCTTCGACTGCAGGTATGGCCTGCCCCGCATGCTGACCCGGTTGTCATCAAGCGCTGGAAGCCGCTGGCTGCTTAGCTCACCCGCCGCCAACGCTGCCCACGGCGATCATGTCAAGCATCTGGTGGGACGCGCGGAGAGCGGGGAGCCCGGAGGGCCGCCGCAGAACGACAGACCGGTTGACGGGTGAGGGGTTGGGCCGGCAGCCGGCCGGGCCGCGCGGCCACGAGCCCGCGCGGCGTAGGGGAGCGGACGCCGGCCACATCGGCGAGCTGGCGGCGGTCGCGGGTTGCGGTTAGGGCGCCTCCGGCGGAGGGCTTCGGCTCGCGTCCGCCCGTCTAAGTTCCGCTTCAACGTCTGAGTCCGGCGGCTGCTCTTTGTCCGCAGGGTGGACACGCACTTGACGGCGCACCGCGCGCGGGTGTCTCACTTCTTCGGTGGCCACGGTGACGGGTTTTGGGAGATCCACCAGTAGCCGGCGTATCGCGGGTTGTGGTGCCAACGCGAGCGCCGCACCTCGTCTGTGCGGGGCGCCCAGTCCCGGTATGGCAGCAGCGCCATTCGAGATGCGATCACGCCCGCCATATACGGCCACGCGATCACAGCGATCAGTGCATCCCGACGTCGGTAGGAAACCCGAGGGGCGAGCCATAGGGTCACCGCCACCGGCATGGCGGAGCCCGCCAGATACCCGAGCCAGTAGCCGCCAGTCACATCCCAGACGAGGTAGCTGACCCCAATCGCTGGCAGCCCGAGGACGGTCCAGATGAGCACCGCACGCAGGCCCAGGGCTAGCCCGTCGCGCGGCCTGCCTGCATCAAGTGGATCATCTAGCACCCGCGGGACGGTAACCGCGTCGGTTGCCGACTTCAAGGGCGAGCGACAGCGGCGGGCGAGGTAGGAAGTCGTCCGGAACATACGCGGAACGATCAAGCACACCACGGCAGAGCCTTCACGCGAATCCTCTGGTGGGGCGGCAGGTGGCCCGGTAGCCGCTAAATCGTTCCTAAACCGTGTGTTGCAGGTTCGAATCCTGCCGGGGGCACCCGCCTACGGGCTGACCGTTCCCGACAGGTTGCTGACCCGACCCATCGCGTCGAACTCGACACGCAGGACCGACCCGCCCCGATCCTGCGCCGTCACCGACATCGGCGCCCGATCCAGCCGCCACCCCTGCTGGTGCAGGAACGACTCGACGGCGACGCGGTGCTCCACCGGGAAGGACTGAAGGACCTGCGTCAGGACGGTCAGCGCCCGCTCGGGCCGGACCGGCGCGGTGATCTGCGGTGGGGCGTCGTCGAGGTGGAAGAAGACGGCGCCGCCGTCGTACGGCCCGCGGTAGTAGCAGCGGCCGGTCAGGCCGGACGCCAGCAGGGCGAGGCGGTGTCCGTCGGCGCGCTGGAGCGGGAACGTGGGTTCGGTGAGTTCGGCGACCCCTTGGCGGTGCCCGTACTCGCGAAGCCAGCCGGCCAGATGCAGTAGCGCCGGCGGGAGGTTGCTGGCCTCGTTGGCCCAAGCCCACAGCCAGGTGCCGTCGTCGTGGCTCTCGGTGCCGAGGAGCTGGACGCGGTACCGCAGGTCGGTCCCGAACGTCGCGATGCCGTCGGGCACGTCGAGCTGCCAGTCGCGCTCGCCGAGCAGGTCGGCCAGCGCCATCTGGCGGGCCAGGCCGGTGCCGACATGTTCGGCGAAGAGTCGATCAAACGTCGGCATCGCCGCAGTGTGCCAGACCATTCAGCGCGGGACGGCCCCGCGTCCGGCCGGAGCCGGAGCGCGGGGCCGGCGGGTCAGCGGACCAGCGCTGCCACCAGCGTCCCGATGCAGGCGACGACGGCGGCGATGATCGGACTGAGCGTCTTGATGTACGCCAGGATGAGCCGGTGCCGGTCGGTCGGCTCGGCAACGGTTTCGTCCTCGTCCTCTGGTGTCTCGAAGTCTGACCCGTGAGGGATTACAGTCAACGTGACTCCTTCCGTTGCAGCGGTGGAGTCGAATGCGGCGTCCGGTGGCAGCCGGGCGCCGCCCTCTGTGTGAGGCGACGCAGTGCCGTTCGACCGTTCGAGCATCCTCCCGGCGGACAGCTAGCACAAGAGTGGGCAATTCACTGTCGGGTACCTGACAAGCAGATGCATCGCATCGAGAAAATTTCGGTGCCATCTCTTGCCAAATGCAATTTTCCGTGAAGCAGTTCAACCCAGCGTGACCACGCAAAAGCGCATGGTGAGCAGCGGTGTCGTCAGGCGCGCCAGGCCGCGGGCCCGACCCGCGGCGCGCCGGCTACGAGACGAGGAAGCTGGTGGAGGGGCGGGTCAGGACGCCGGTCATCGAGAAGCGGGTGGAGCCGTTCCACCAGTGCCACGCCACGGCCCAGGCGCCCGGGCCGGACGGCAGGGCGTCGTGCGAGGCACAGTCGACCATGCCGACGCTGTTGCCGGAGCCCTGGGTGAGGACCAGTACGTACAGCCTGCCGGTCGCGCCGCAGCGCGCGCCGGTCCCGGCGCCGACTCTGGTGCCGTACGTGATGTAGGAGCCGTCCTTCGCCAGCAGGTGTCCGGGTCGGCCAGCGGGAAGGTGGACGAACCCGCCGGCGTGGACATGTCGTCGGCGGGCGCGGCGGCGACCGGCACTCCTCCATCGATGAAGGTGTTTGTCGGCCGAACGCTATCGACGCCGACGATCCCGTCGACGGGGGGAGCGCTGACGCCGGGAGCGGGAAGCGGGGCTGCCCGGAGACCTGCCGGGTTACGCTCCGTCGAGGGGACGTGTCACCCGCCGGGCCCTCAGGCCGGTGCCAGGACCCGTCGGTACCCTGGCAGGTCCTGGCCTGTCCGCGACGACATGAGGTATTCGTGAACGATCTTCGAGTGGTGGCGTTCGATCTCGACGACACCCTGGCGATTTCCAAGTCCCAGATCGATCGTCGGATGGCGGAGTTGCTCGGCCACCTGCTCACCGAGGTGGACGTGCTGGTCATCTCCGGTGGCCGGTTCGAGCAGTTCCAGTCGCAGGTGCTCGCCCACCTCGACCTCACCGAGGAGCAGCGCGACCGGCTGCACCTGATGCCGACCTGCGGCACCCGCTACTACCGCTGGTCCGACGGGGACTGGCGGCAGGTCTACGCGGAGGACCTGACCGAGGCCGACAAGGCCCGTGTCGTCGCCGCGCTGACCGAGTCGGCGCAGGCGCTGGGCCTGTGGGAGGCGAAGACCTGGGGCGACATCATCGAGGACCGGGGCAGCCAGATCACGTTCTCCGCGCTGGGGCAGTCCGCCCCGCCGGCCGAGAAGTACGGCTGGGATCCGGACGGCGACAAGAAGCGGCGGCTGCGGGACGCGGTCGCGGCGAAGCTGCCCGACCTGGAGGTGCGTGGCGGCGGCTCGACCTCGATCGACGTCACCCGCAAGGGCGTCGACAAGGCGTACGGCATGCGGAAGCTGCTGGAACACCTGGACCTGAAGATCGACAACGTGCTCTTCGTGGGTGACCGCCTGGACGTGGGTGGCAACGACTACCCGGTCAAGGCGATGGGCATCCGCTGCGTCGCGGTCACCCGCTGGGAGGAGACCGCCGACTACGTCGAGAAGCTCGTCGACGACCTGGTGAAGCAGCGCGCCGAGCGCGCCTGAGCGCAGCCCGCAGCAGAGCCCGCCGGTTCCGGAACCGGCGGGCTCTGGCGGTATCGACGGTGATGAGGTAGGAACAGCCGAGAGAGCGCTCTCCCGTCCCATCACCGAACAGGCAGGCAGATGCGATCACCCGACCCCTCCCGCCGCCGTTTCCTCACGCTCACCGCCTCCGCGGCCTCGCTCACCGCCCTCGGCCTCCCGGCCGGCGCCGCGGCTGCGTCCCCGGCCGCATCGCCGGCCGCGCGCCCCGGTCGCGAGCCCGACTTCGGCCCGAACGTCTTCGTGTACGACCCCAGCACGCCGGTCGAGGAGATCCAGTCCACGCTGGACCGGCTGTTCACCGCCCAGGAACGCAACGAGATGGGCTTCGACAGGTACGCCGTGCTGTTCAAGCCCGGCCGCTACGAGGTGGACGCCCGGCTCGGCTACTACACGACTGTGGCCGGTCTCGGCGCCCACCCGGACGACGTGGAGATCCACGGCGCGGTCCGGGTGGTCGGGCAGCCGGACCCGAACTCGCCCGCCGGCATCTCCGCGCTCACCAACTTCTGGCGCTCGGCGGAGAACCTCGCTGTCACCCCGACCGACTGGTCGAACCAATGGGCCGTCTCGCAGGCGTCACCGATGCGGCGGGTGCACGTCAAGGGCGTGCTGTGGCTGGAACCCGGCAACGGCGGTTACTCCAGCGGCGGCTACATCGCCGACTCCAAGGTGGACGGCATCACCATCAACGGTTCCCAGCAGCAGTGGCTCACCCGGGACAGCGAACTCGGCGGCGAGTGGACGAACGGCGTGTGGAACCAGGTCTTCTCCGGCGTCATCGGCGCGCCCGCGCAGGGCTTCCCCGACCCGCCGTACACCACGCTGCCGACCAGCCCGGTCACCCGGGAGAAGCCGTACCTGTTCGTCGACGCCCGCGGGGCCTGGCGGGTCGCCGTACCGCGCCTGCGCCGCGACACCGCCGGCACCACCTGGGCCACCGGCGGCGCGCCGGTGCCGTCGCTGCCGCTGTCCGCGTTCTACCTGGCCCGGCCCACCGACTCGGCCAAGCGGATCAACGCCGAACTGGCCCGGGGCCGGCACCTGCTGCTCACCCCCGGCGTCTACCACCTGGACCGGGCCCTGCGGGTACGCCGTCCGGACACCGTCGTGCTCGGCCTCGGCATGCCCAGCCTGGTGCCGGACCGCGGGGACGCGGCGCTGCGGATCGAGGACGTGGACGGGGTCCGCATCGCCGGGGTGCTCGTGGACGCCGGGCCGGTCGAGTCGCCGGTGCTGGTCGAGGTCGGTACGCGGCACTGCCACCGGTCGCACGCCACGAACCCGATCTCGCTGCAGGACGTCTTCTTCCGCATCGGCGGCCCGTACGCCGGGCGGGCGGTGACGAGTCTGGTGGTGCACAGCCGGCACACGCTCATCGACAACATCTGGGCCTGGCGCGGCGACCACGGCCGGGCCGGCACGATCGGCTGGACCGTGAACACCGCTGCCACCGGCGTGATCGTCAACGGCGACGACGTGACCGCGTACGGGCTGTTCGTCGAGCACTACCAGCGCTGGCAGACGATCTGGAACGGCGAGCGCGGCCGGACCGTGTTCTACCAGAGCGAACTGCCCTACGATCCGCCGAGCCAGGCGGCCTGGCGCAGCCCGACCGGCAACGGCTGGGCGTCGTACAAGGTGGCCGACCACGTCCGCACGCACGAGGCGTGGGGACTGGGCGTGTACTCGTACTTCAACCAGGGCGTGGACATCCGCTGCGACCGGGGGATCGAGGCGCCGCGCCGGGCCGGGGTGCGGTTCCACGACGCGATCACCGTGTTCCTGGACGGCAGCGGCGGCATCGAGCGCACGATCAACGAGATCGGCACGCCTGTCGTCGGGTCGTACGGCACCAGCACGGTGGTCACCTACCCCTGACCGCGAGGGCGGCCCGGCCGGTGCGGGACCGGCCGGGCCGCGCCCGCTCACGCCGCGAGCTGGTCGACGCGGGTGAGCACCTGGTCGACGAGGCCGTACTCGCGGGCCTGCTCGGCGGTGAACCAGCGGTCGCGGTCCCAGTCGCGCTGGATCTCCTCCAGCGTCCGCCCGCTGTGCTGGGCGATCAGCTCCTGCATGGTGCGCTTCACGTGCAGCATGTTCTCGGCCTGGATGGTGATGTCCGCGGCGGTGCCGCCCATCCCGCCGGACGGCTGGTGCATCATGATCCGCGAGTGCGGCAGCGCGAACCGCTTGCCCGCCGCCCCGGCGCAGAGCAGGAACTGGCCCATCGAGCCGGCCATCCCGAGCGCCAGCGTCGCCACGTCGTTCTTGACGTACCGCATGGTGTCGTAGACGGCCATGCCGGCGCTGACCGAACCACCCGGCGAGTTGATGTAGAGGAAGATGTCGCGCTCCGCGTCCTCGGCCGCGAGGAGCAGGATCTGCGCGCAGATCTGGTTGGCCGACGCGTCGGTGACCTCGGTGCCGAGGAAGATGATCCGCTCCTTCAGCAGCCGCTCGAAGACCCGGTCGCCGAACGCCGGCTGTCCCTCGTCGAGCATCCAGATGCCACCCATCGCCGCCCACCTCCGTACGCCGGTGGGCGGGGGACCGCCCGGGAACCCGGCGGTCTCCAGCGTCCGCCGGGCGCACCCGTGCGGCCCAGGCTTTCTGCCGGCGGCAGATTCGCCCTGGGCAGAAGCTACGCGGCGACCGGCCGCCGCCGGCCCGCGCGGGCTCGCCGCCGGGCGACAGTGACGGAGGTACGCGGACGGGGGCGGACGGCCGGGGCGGAGGGAGTCGGCCAGATCCGGATGCTGCCGGCGAACCCGATCGGCGTGGCGGCGTCGAGAGGCGCACCGAGCGGCGCCGGCACCAGGCCGAAGGGCCGCAGCGCGCCGCCCAGCAGCGGCGTGGCGGTGACCGGGCGGCGGCCGACGTGCGGCCGGAGCGAGACGGCGGGCCGGCGGGTCACTGGTGGGCGGGGCGACACGGCCGGGCGGCGCGTGACGGACAGCCGCGGCGGGCCGACCCGCAGCTGTGGCCCGGTGCGGGCGGTCGGCACCCGGTCGAAGCGGGCCGCCGAGACCCCGGGGCCGACCGGGGCCGGACGCTCCCGGCGCAGCTCGTCGCGGGCCTCTTCGAGCAGGTCGGCGAGGTGGATGCCGAGCGCGCGGCAGATCGCGGCCAGCACCTCGGAGGAGGCCTCCTTGCGGCCGCGTTCGACCTCGGAGAGGTAGGGCAGGGAGACGCCGGCGGCCAGGGCCACCTCGCGCAGCGTGCGGCCCTGGCGTAGGCGGGTGCGCCGGAGCACCCCGCCGATCACGCGTCGCAGCAACGACATGCCGGCCTCCTCGCGGTCGCCGTCCCGGACGTCCCCATCATGCCCCGTCCACGCCCCCGGAAGCGCCCCGGCCGTTCCGTTCGGCACCCGGCGGGCCGAATCCCCACGTACCCGTTATCTTGTGGGCGTGCAGGCGACGGTGGCGGAGCAGGGCCGACGGTGATCCATTTTCCCGCGCAACGGCGGGGGCCGCTGAGCGCGCTGAGTCTGCGCCTGCTCGCCGCCCTCGGCCTGGTCTTCGCCACGGTGGCGGTGGTCTGGCTCGACCGCGACGGCTACCGCGACGTGGACGAGAGCGGCCTGAGCCTGCTCGACTGCTTCTACTACGTGGTGGTCTCGCTCTCCACCACCGGGTACGGCGACATCACCCCGGTCAGTTCGTCGGCGCGGCTGGCGAACGTCCTGTTCATCACCCCCGCCCGGGTGCTGTTCCTGATCATCCTGGTCGGCACCACCCTGGAAGTCCTGACCGAGCAGTACCGCACCGGCCGTCGCCTGTCGCGGTGGAGGAGAACCGTGAAGGACCACGTCATCATCTGCGGCTACGGCACCAAGGGCCGCAGCGCGGTCTCCGCCCTGCTGGAGAACGGCACGGACAAGTCCAAGATCGTGGTGGTCGAGCGGAGCGGGCCGGCGCTGCGGCAGGCCACCTCCAACGGGCTGGTGACGATCGAGGGTTCGGCGACCCGCTCGTCGGTGCTGGAGCAGGCGCACATCCGTACCGCGAAGTCGGTCATCATCGCGACGGACAGCGACGACGCGTCGGTGCTGGTGGCGCTCACGGTCCGGCAGCTCACCGCCGGTCAGGTACGCATCATCGCGGCGGTCCGGGAGGCGGAGAACGCGCCGCTGCTCAAGCAGAGCGGCGCGCACCACGTGATCGTCTCGTCGGCCACGGCCGGGCGGCTGCTCGGCCTGTCCACCTCGGCCCCGCCCCTGATCGACGTGGTGGAGGACCTGCTCACCCCGGGTCAGGGCATGGCGCTGGCCATGCGGTCGGCCGAGCGCGACGAGGTGGGGCGCTCCCCGCGTGAGCTGGAGTCGCTGGTCATCGCGCTGGTCCGCCGGGGCAAGGTGGTCACGCTCAACGACCGCGCCGGCGCGGTGATCGAGACCGGTGACATGCTCGTCCACGTCCGGGACGACCGGCCGCAGGCCACCACCGCGATCTGACCCTCGCCCCGCTGAGCGCCAGCGGTCAGCAGGCGCCCGGGCCGCCCTCCGCGATCACTTCGCCGCAGGTCGACGACCGGCCCTGGGTGGCCCGTCGCAGCAGGTCGTAGAGCAGGTCCCGCTCGCCCGGAGCCAGCGCGCCGAGGACCTCCTCCTCCGCCCCGGCGAGCGCGCACTCCGCCTCGCGCAGTCGCTTCGTGCCCGCCTCGGTGAGGCGTACCTCGTGCCGGCGGCGGTCCTCCGGGGAGCGGCGGCGCTCGGCCAGGCCGTCCGCCTCCAGGTCGTTGAGCAGGCCGACCACGTTCGTGCTGTCGATCTGGAGCGTGCCGGCGAGCGCCTGCTGGCTGATTCCGCCGGCGTCGCGCAGCACGGTGAGCGCCACCAGGTGGCGGGGGCGCAGGCCCAGCGGGGCGAGCACCGACTCCGAGCGCAGCCGCATCCGCCGGGCCAGGTGGTCGAGCAAAGGCCCGGAGCGGCGCTCGGACTCCTCGACCGGTGCGGCGGACATGTGACCCAGTTTACGCGGCCCGGGGAACATCGACCTGCTATAAATAGTTGGTCCTACACGAACGATCGATGGAGGAGGAAGAAATGGCTCACCTGTTGCACATCGACTCGAGCATCACCGGGGAGCGGTCGGTCAGCCGGCGGCTCACCGCCCGCGCCGCCGACGCGTGGCGCGCCGCCCATCCGGACGGCACCGTCACCTACCGCGACCTGGGTCAGAACCCGCTTCCGCACCTCGACACGGCGAGCGGCCTCGCGCGCATGGTGCCGCCGGATCAGCACACGCCCGAGCAGCAGGCGTCCTGGCGGCTGACCGAGGAGGTCGTGGCCGAGGTGAAGCGGGCCGACACGGTCCTGCTCGGGCTCCCGCTCTACAACTACGGCCCGCCCAGCAGCGTGAAGTCCTGGGTCGACCACCTGATCGCCCCCGGCATCGCGTACGACCCGGTCACGAACGCCGGGCTGCTCGGCGACCGCCAGTTCGTCGTCCTGGTCAGCCGCGGCGGCGGGTACGGCGCGGGCACCCCGCGGGAGGGCTGGGACCACGCCGAGCCGTGGCTGCCGCACGGCCTCTCCCTGACCGGGCTGGAGCCGCGGTTCATCTGCGCCGAGCTGACCCTGGCCCCGGTCAACCCGGCCATGGCCGAGCTGATCCCGCTGTTCGAGCAGAGCCTCGCCGCGGCCGAGCGGGCCGTCGACGAGCTGTGGGTGCCCGCCTCGGCGGCCGCCTGACCGGGCCGGCACACACGCGAAGGGCGGGCCGTTCCGCGGGGGAACGGCCCGCCCTTCGGCGTGACGGGTCAGCGGCGGATCAGAGGATCGTCCAGGTGTCGCCGCTGCCGAGCAGCGCGGAGAGCTGCTGCTCCGGGGTCTGGTCGACGGTGGCCTTGGCGGCCGCGACCTGCTCCTGCACCACGCTGTCGTAGGAGGGACGGTCCACCGACCGGAACACCCCGATCGGGGTGTTGCTCAGGTCCAGGCCGGGCAGGCGGGACAGCGCGAACGCGTACGCGGGGTCGGCCACGCCCGCGTCGTGCACGACGATCTCGTCGGCCGGGGTGTTCGTGGTCTCTCGGACCTCCAGCCCGAAGCCACCGGGCGGGTGGACGACGCAGAACTGCCCGTCCTTGCCGAACGTGATCGGCTGCCCGTGCTCCAGCCGGATCAGGAAGTCGTCCCGGGTGGCCGGCTCCTTCAGCGGGTCGAACGCGCCGTCGTTGAAGATGTTGCAGTTCTGGTAGATCTCCACGAACGCCGAACCCTCGTGCTGGGCGGCGGCCCGCAGCACCGACTGGAGGTGCTTGCGATCCGAGTCGATCGTCCGGGCCACGAACGTCGCCTCGGCGCCGAGCGCCAGCGACAGCGGGTTGAACGGGGCGTCCGCCGACCCGACCGGCGTCGACTTGGTGATCTTGCCGACCTCGGAGGTGGGCGAGTACTGGCCCTTGGTCAGCCCGTAGATCCGGTTGTTGAACAGCAGGATCTTCAGGTTCACGTTGCGGCGCAGCGCGTGGATCAGGTGGTTGCCGCCGATGGAGAGCGCGTCGCCGTCACCGGTGACCACCCAGACCGACAGGTCCGGCCGGGACACCGACAGGCCGGTGGCGATCGCCGGGGCGCGGCCGTGGATCGAGTGCATCCCGTACGTGTTCATGTAGTACGGGAAGCGCGACGAGCAGCCGATGCCCGAGACGAAGACGATGTTCTCCCGGGGGATGTTCAGCTCCGGCATGAAGCCCTGTACGGCCGCCAGGATGGCGTAGTCACCGCAACCGGGGCACCAGCGCACCTCCTGGTCGGACTTGAAGTCCTTGGCGGTGAGCTTGAGGGCGACGGGCTCAGGCATTCTTCAGGACCTCTTCCAGCATCGTCTCCAGCTCGGCGGCCGTGAACGGCAGGCCGCGGACCTGGTTGTAGCCGATCGCGTCGACCAGGTACTTCGCCCGGATCACGTGGGCGAGCTGGCCGAGGTTCATCTCCGGTACGACCACCTTGTCGTAGCGGCCCAGCACCTCGCCGAGGTTCGCCGGCATCGGGGCCAGGTGCCGCAGGTGGGCCTGGGCCACCGAGAGCCCGCGCTGGCGCAGGCCACGGCAGGCGGCGCCGATCGGCCCGTACGTCGAGCCCCAGCCCAGCACCAGCACCCGGGCGTCGCCGTCCGGGTCCTCCACCTCGACGTCCGGCACCGGGATGGTCTCGATGCGGGCCGCCCGGGTCCGCACCATGAAGTCGTGGTTCGCCGGGTCGTACGAGATGTCGCCGGTCTTGTCGGCCTTCTCCAGGCCGCCGATCCGGTGCTCCAGACCGGCTGTGCCGGGCACCGCCCACGGGCGGGCCAGCGTCTGCGGATCCCGCAGGTACGGCAGGAACGTGGTGCCGTCCTCGCCGTTGGGCTCGGTGGCGAACTCGACCCGCAGGTCGGGCAGCGACTCCACATCGGGCAGCAGCCACGGCTCGGAGCCGTTGGCGACGTAGTTGTCCGACAGCAGGATCACCGGGGTGCGGTAGGTCAGCGCGATCCGGGCCGCCTCCAGCGCCGCGTGGAAGCAGTCCGACGGCGACTTCGGCGCGATCACCGCGACCGGCGCCTCGCCGTGCCGGCCGTACAGGGCCATGTTCAGGTCGGCCTGCTCGGTCTTGGTGGGCATGCCGGTGGACGGCCCGGCCCGCTGCACGTCGACGATGACCAGCGGCAGTTCCAGCGCCACCGCCAGGGAGATCGTCTCGCTCTTGAGCGCCACACCCGGACCGCTCGTGGTGGTCACGCCGAGTGAGCCGCCGTACGACGCGCCGAGCGCCGCACCGACCGCGGCGATCTCGTCCTCGGCCTGCATGGTGACCACGCCGAACTTCTTGTGCTTGCTCAGCTCGTGCAGGATGTCCGAGGCCGGCGTGATCGGGTACGCGCCGAGGAACACCGGCAGCCCGGAGCGCACCCCGGCGGCCACCAGGCCCAGCGACAGCGCCGCGTTGCCGGTGATGTTCCGGTACGTGCCCGGCAGCATCTTGGCGGGCTTGACCTCGTACCGGACGGAGAAGTCCTCGGTGGTCTCGCCGAAGTTCCAGCCGGCCCGGAACGCTGCCACGTTCGCCGCCACCAGCTCGGGGCGGGCCGCGAACTTGCGCTCCAGGAAGCGCAGCGTGGACTCGTACGGACGGGAGTACATCCAGCTCAGCAACCCGAGCGCGAACATGTTCTTGGCCCGCTCGGCGTCCTTCTTGGACACGTCGTGCTCGGCCAGCGCGCCGATCGTCATCGAGGTGAGCGCCACCGGGTGCACCGCGTACCCGGCGAGCGAGTCGTCGTCGAGCGGGCTGGCCGCGTAGCCGACCTTCGCCAGGTTGCGCCGGGTGAACTCGTCGGTGTTGACGATGATGTCGGCCCCGCGCGGCAGGTCGGCCAGGTTGGCCTTCAGCGCGGCCGGGTTCATCGCCACCAGCACGTTCGGCGCGTCACCCGGGGTCAGGATGTCGTAGTCGGCGAAGTGCACCTGGAAGCTCGACACGCCGGGCAGAGTCCCGGCGGGAGCGCGGATCTCGGCGGGGAAGTTGGGCAACGTGGAGATGTCGTTGCCCAGTTGCGCCGTCTCCGAGGTGAACCGGTCGCCGGTGAGCTGCATGCCGTCGCCGGAGTCACCGGCGAACCGGATGACCACCCGGTCCAGCTGACGGATCTGCTTGGTCACACCCGCACCTCGCTTAACTGAGCGCCGTCGCCCTCGCCGGCCCGGCCCGCTCCGATTCTCACGTCAGAGCCTACGTCGCCACGTTAGGGCCACCTTGGTCGAGGTCCGACGTATGGGACTGGATCGGGCCGCTGTATGCCCTGCTTTGCAGCGTTTAGTACCTGGGCCCGTAACCCAGATCACCACATATCCATGATCACCGGTCGGTGATCGGACGCTCCGGCACGGTGATGTCGCTGCGGCGGCGCAGCGAACGGGTCGCCAGAGTCAGTGCGAGCACGACCAGGAGACCGGACACGGCGATCAACGCGACGGCGGTCCCCCGGACCGAGGTGTCGTCGCCGTCCCGTTCGCCGGCGGCGACGAGCACGCCCTGCGAGCCGGTCGGGGCCGGCGCCCCGCCGGGCGGGACGGCGTCCGCCGCCGCCGCGCTGATCCGGAAGCTCATCTGCACCTGCCGGTCGCGCCCGCTACGCGGGTCGAGCCGGCCGATCACCGCGCCGGACAGGGGCGCCCGTCGCTGCGCCTCCGCCGAGGCCGCCAGCGTCAGCCGTACGGTCGCGGTCCGCCCGGCCGCCAGCGTGCCCAGTTCGCAGCGGGTCCGGTCGGCCGACACCGGGGCGCAGCCGCTCTCGGTGCCGGCCACCGTCACCCCTTCGGGCAGGAGCACCTCGATCCGGCCCGCCGCGTCGACCTTGCCGGTGTTGCCCAGCCGGACGGTGAGCGTGCTGGGCGCGCCGCTGATGTCGAACAGCACCTCGTCGGCGCGCAGCGAGATGCCGGGCACCGGCGGCCCGGGCGGGAACAGCACCGCGAAGCCCTCGTCGTCGTACGCCGCGCCGCTCACACCGGGCGCGACGGCGGTGACCTGGACCGATCCGGCCAGCGGCATGGTCCGCCAGGCGTCGCCGTCGACCCGGACCCGGATGGTCGCGCTGAACCGGGCGCCCGGCTCCGCGTCCCACCCGACGCAGCGGTGGTTGCCGCCGCCGGCCGGCTCGCAGCCCGGGGTGCCCGCGTCGGTCAGGCCGGGCGGCAGCGTGTAGCCCAGGCTGATCCGCTCCGCCCGCCCGCCGGTGTTGGTCACCGTCACCCGCAGCGTGGCCACCGTGGCGTCGGCGTTCCAGTAGGCCGGCGGGAGGACCACGTCCTCGGTGCTCACGCGTACCCCCAGGGGCCCGCCGGCCGGCTGCGCCGGCGGTGGCGGCGGGGTCTTGACCGGCGGCACGACCGGCGGGGGTGCCGGTGCCGTGGTGGCCGGCGCGGCGGTGGTCGGCGCCGGTTCGGCGGGCGCGCTCGTCGGCGGGGCCGGCGAGGTGGTGACCGGCGCCGGGGGCGTGGTGGCCGGCGGCGGCGGCTCGGTGGGCGGCGGGGCCGTCGCCGTGGTCGTCGGCTCGCCGGTGGGCGCGGGCTCGGTCGGCTCGCCGCCGGGCTCACCGCCGGGCTCGCCGCCCGGCTCCACCGGCTCGATCAGCCGGAGCGCGGCGGCCGGCCCCGGGTGGGCGTCGGCCCCGGCCGGCGCCACCGCCACCAGCGCCGCGACGAGCGCGGGCGCCAGGAGCGCGAGGGTACGGCGGAGCGCTACCCGCCGAACGGGCGCAACGCGGGGGCGGGCCATCTGTCCTCCGGGACGATCAATGAGATCCCATTATTCGGTGATACTTGCCATCAAGCACTAGTCCTGCGAGGAAACGAATTCGTAACGTGTCCGGGACATCTGGACGGGACCGGTACGCTCCGGTCGTGACCGGATATCTCGGCTCGTACGCCACGCTCGGTCTGCTGCTGCTCGCCGCCGTGCTCTTCTTCGTGACGGCGTTCTCCGCGAACCGGGTGTTACGTCCGAGCCGTCCGGCCGAGCCGTGGGGCAAGCGGGCCTCGTACGAGTGCGGTCTCGACCCGGTCGGCGGCGACTGGGCCCAGATGCAGATCCGGTACTACGTCTACGCGTATCTCTACGTGCTCTTCGCGGTCGAGGCGGTGTTCCTGTTCCCGTGGGCCCTGGTCTTCGACCGGCCCGGCTTCGGCGCCGCCACCGTCGTGGAGATGGGCGTCTTCGTGGCGATCGTCGCGCTCGGCATCCTCTACGCCTGGCGGCGCGGCGTCCTGCGCTGGACCTGACGCGCCGGACCGGCCCGTCAGGCCAGCCCGCGGCGGGTCACCGCCGGCGGCCGGTCGCCCCGGATGGACGCCACCATGTCCAGCACCCGGCGGGTCTCGCGGACCTGGTGGGCGCGGAACACCCGGGCGCCGAGCCAGGCCGAGACCGCCGTGGCGGCGAGCGTCCCCTCCAGCCGCTCGGGCACCGGCAGGTCGAGCGTCTCGCCGATGAAGTCCTTGTTCGACAGGGCCACCAGCAGCGGCCAGCCGGTGTCGGTCAGCTCCGCCAGCCGCCTGGTGATCTCCAGCGAGTGCCGGGTGTTCTTGCCGAAGTCGTGCGCCGGGTCGATCAGGATGCCGTCCCGGCGCACACCCAGCCCGACCGCACGCTCGGCCAGCCCGGTCACGGTGCCGACCACGTCGGCCACCACGTCGTCGAAGGCGGCCCGGTGCGGCCGGGTACGCGGGGCGAGTCCTCCCGCGTGCGAGCAGACCAGGCCGGCGCCGGTCGCCGCGGCGACCCGGGCCAGCGCGGGGTCCGCCCCCGACCAGGTGTCGTTGAGCAGGTCCGCGCCGGCCGCGACCGCCTCCACGGCCACCTCGGCACGCCAGGTGTCGATGGAGACGACCACGTCGGGGAAGGCGGACCGGACCGCCGCGATGGTGTCCACCGTCCGGCGGATCTCCTCGGCCACGTCCACCTCGTCGCCCGGCCCGGCCTTCACCCCGCCGATGTCGATGATCTCGGCGCCCTCGTCCACCGCGCGTTCCACCGCGCGCAGCGCGCTGTCCTGGGCGAATGTGGCGCCGCGGTCGAAGAACGAGTCCGGGGTGCGGTTGACGATCGCCATCACCACCAGCTCACCGGGGCCGAACGCCCGTCCGCCCAGCCGCAACGCCCCGGTCATGCCCGCCTCCTCGCCGCCGGACCGCACCGGCCGGTCCGACGCTATCCGGTCCCGCCCGCGCCGCCCGTGCCGGTCCCGTGCGCCGGACGCATTTACCGACCGGACGTCCCGGAGGGCTCGCCCGATCCCGGCCCGCATGCCACGATCTGTGCATGGGTGAGGTTCTGCTCCTCTTGGTCGTCGCGCTGACCGTCGCGGCTGTGGTGTTCGGGGTGACGGTGCTCGTCTCCGGCAAGGATCCGGGCCTCACGCCGGCCGAGCCGGACGGGCGGGCCGTGCCCCTGCCCGGCAGCCGTCCGCTCGACGAGTCGGACGTGTCCGACGTCCGCTTCGACACGGCGCTGCGCGGCTACCGGATGAGCCAGGTCGACGCGGCGCTGCGCCGGGCGGCGTACGACATCGGCTACAAGACCGAGCTGATCGGCGTCCTGGAGGCGGAGAACGCGGCCCTGCGGGACGGGCGTACCGAGGACGCCGACGCGCTGCGCCGGGCGCGCGAGGAGGCCGCCGCGACCCGTCCCGAGACCGAGCAGGCACCCGACCCGTCCACCCCCGAGCCGGTGGTGATCGACCTGTCCGCGCCCGAGCCGCCGGCCCGGACCGACACCGACGGGCAGCCGGGCCGCACCGACGCCGACGGCCGGGCCGGACGCGCCCCGGCCGAGGCGGGCGTGGCGGAGGCCCCCGCCGCGGCGGCGACCGAGGACACCGTCTCCCCGGCGAACGGGATCGCGGCCGGTCCGGCCGACGACGACCGGGAGCGCGGTTCGGTGGTCCGCTCGGAGTCGGCGTGACCGGCGTCGGCCGGCCGGCCGACGACTTCACCGAGGCGTCCCGCCGGGGCGCCGCCGAGGTCACCGCCACGGTGATCGTCGAGGCCCCGGCCGACCGGGTGTTCGCCGCGCTCACCGCATGGGAGCGGCAGTCGGACTGGATCCCGCTGACCCGGGTGCGGGTGGTCGAGGGCGACGGCGGCGAGGGGAGCCTGGTCGAGGCGGTCACCGCGCTCGGCCCGGCCGTGCTCCGCGACGAGATGCGTGTGGTCCGGGTCGACGCGCCCTACGAGGTCGGCGTGGTGCACTGCGGCAAACTGCTGCGCGGCCCCGGCGTGCTGCGCTGCACCCCGATGGACCGCGACCGCACGCAGGTGGTCTGGCACGAGTGGTTCCACCTGCCGGGCGGGGCGGCCGGCCGGGTGGCGTGGCCGGTGCTCTGGCCCGGCTCGAAGTTCAGCCTCACCCAGGCGCTGAAGAAGTTCGCCCGGCTGGTCGAGCAGGGCCGCCTGCCCTGACGGGCGGTCGTTGGCGCGGCGGGGCTGTCGGTGGCCCGGCCTATCGTGGACGCCGTGACTGACCTGGTGACCGACGCCGACGGGCTGCCGCGCTGCGCGTGGGGGGCGAGCACCCCCGACTACGCCGTCTACCACGACGACGAGTGGGGCCGGCCGCTGCGCGGCGACGACGCGCTCTACGAGCGGCTGACGCTGGAGGCGTTCCAGTCCGGCCTGTCCTGGCTGACCATCCTGCGCAAACGGCAGGCGTTCCGGGACGCCTTCGCCGGCTTCCGGATCGAGTCGGTGGCCCGCTACGGCGAGGCCGACGTGACCCGGCTGATGGCCGACGCGGGGATCGTCCGCAACCGGGCCAAGATCGAGGCGGCGATCGCGAACGCCCGGGCCGCGTCCGGGCTGCCCGAGGGCCTCTCCGCGCTGCTCTGGTCCTTCGCGCCCCCGCCCCGGGCCGCGCGTCCCCGGTCCTTCGCCGAGGTGCCGGCCACCAGCCCGGAGTCCGTGGCGATGGCCAAGGCGCTCAAGAAGCGGGGCTTCCGGTTCGTCGGCCCCACGACCGCCTACGCGCTGATGCAGGCCACGGGCATGGTCGACGACCACCTGGCCGACTGCCACGTGAGCGGTGACCGGGCCGGGGTGTGACGGAGCGCGCCACCTCCGGCGTGATGGGATTGGGGCATGACCGACACCGAGCCGCGTACGAGCGGGACGACAGACGGTGCGACCACGACCGGAGCCTGGGCGGTGCTGCTGCCCGCCGAGCGCTTCGAGGCCGAGCGGCTGGTGCACCACGACGCGCTGGAGCTGACCGGGCTGTCCGAGGCGGCCCGCCCCCGGCCCGGTGACCGGGTGGCAGTGCTCGTCGACGAGCCGCTGCGCCTGGTCGCGCTCGGCCGGGTCGCGCTCGCATCGTCCGAGACCCGGGAGGACCCGGACGATCCGCAGTCCGACGCGGTGGCCGGGTCGCTCGTGGTCACGTACACCCGGCGGGTGCTCGACGAGCCGGTGCCGGTCGACGGCCCGGCGCCGGACGGACCGGTCGTGGCGCTCGACCCGGCCCGCTGGCGGTCGTTGGCCGACCGGCTCGGCCCGCCGCCCGCCCGCAGCACCTGGCTGGTCAGCCTGGACCTGCCGATCGAGGCCGCGTCGCGCGCCGAGGCGGTGCGGATCTTCTGGTCCTACGTGCAGGAGCTGGGCCCGCGGGAGCTGCCGGCGTTCGTCTCGCCGTACGGCGACGAGCTGGCCATGCAGGCGTTCGTGCTCGGCGTCGAGGCCAACCAGGATCCGGAAGAGGACGACTGACCTCCGGGGCCGACCGGGGCGGTCAGCGTCCCTCGAAGACCGGCTTCTGCTTGGCGACGAACGCCGTCGTGGCGGCCCGGTGGTCGGCGGTGGCGCCGCAGATCGCCTGGGCCTGCGCCTCGGCGGCCAGCGCGTCGGCGAGCGTGCCCGCGTCGGCGATGGAGAGCTGACGCTTGATCGCCCCGTACGCGACGGTCGGGCCGGCGGCGAGCCGGGCGGCCAGTTCCTGCGCGGTCGGGAGCACCTGCTCGTCGTCGTCCACCAGCTTGGTCAGCAGGCCCAGCCGGCAGGCCTCCTCGGCGCCGACCGGCTCGGCGAGCATCAGCAGCTCGACGGCCTTGGCGTGACCGACCAGGCGGGGCAGCGTCCAGGAGGCGCCGGTGTCGGCGGCGAGGCCCACCCCGGCGAACGCCATCAGGAACCGGGTCTTCGGGCCGCCGATGCGGAAGTCGGCCAGGAACGCCAGCGAGGCGCCGGCCCCGGCGGCCATCCCGCGCACCGCGGCGACCACCGGCTTGGGCAGGTTGGCCAGCCGGGCGGCGATCGGGTTGTAGTGCGCCCGGACCGTGGCCAGCGGGTCGGCGTCCGAGGTCTCCAGCGTCCGCACGTGCTCGCGCAGGTCCTGCCCGGCGCTGAACGAGCCGCCCGCGCCGGCGAGCACGACCGCCCGGCAGGACCGGTCGGTCTCCAGCTCGGCCAGCGTGTCCCGGAGCGCCTCCTTGAGCGCCACGTCGAGCGAGTTCATCGCCGTCGGGCGGTTCAGCGTCAGGGTGACGACGGCGTCGGTGCGGTCGACGAGCAGCGGCTCGGTCACGTTCTAACGACCCTTCTGTCGGGCGAGGCGGTTGCCGGTGTCGAGGCACTGCTCGACGTACCGGTCGGCGGCCGGCCGGAGCCGGGCCGCGTGCCGGTCGAAGAAGCTGGCCGCGCTGGTGCCCGGCCAGCGCTCGGGCAGCAGTGCCGGGGGCAGTTGCGGATCCCGGAACAGGAACGTACGCCATGCGTGCACGAGCCGGAATCGGGCCGCGTACGCGTCCTCGTCGCTGCTGCGCACGGTGACGCCGGAGAGCAGCGGCTTCTGCTCGGCGACGAACCGCTCGTACGCCCGCCCGATCTCGGCCAGGTCCCAGGCGCGGCGGACCACGCCCATCGCGCCGGGGGTGCCGGCCGCGTGCGCTGCGGTGAACCGCTCGTAGCGCACGCCCGCCTCGTCGAGCAGCAGGTCGACGTCCTCACCCGGGCGGGTGGCCACCCAGGTGCAGTCGTCGAGCGTGCCGTAGCCGAGGAAGGCGAGGTTCGCGGCGAGCCGCTGCCGGTCTCGGCGGGACGAGGGCGCGGTGAGCACCAGGAGATCGAACCGTCCGTCCCAGCTGTGCCGTCCGGTCCGGTAGATCCGGGACGCCGCCTCGTCGAGTCGACGTGCCGCCTTCGGGGTGATCGAATATCCCGGTCCGGACGCCAGACGGAGCGGTTCCAGCCAGCCCTGACGGACCATCCGGGAGACCGCGGTGCGTACCGCCGGTGGGGCGATCCCGAGCGGGGCGAGCAGCTTGACCAGGGCGGCAACCGGTGCGCGGCCACCCCGGGCCCGGAGGTGGTCGCCGTACAGGTCGAAGAGTGCCGACCGTGCCTGCATGACCGCACATTGTGACAGGCCTATCCAAGATAAGCTAGATGCTGTTACATCAATGCTGCTTCGGTTTGGGTCCGGCGGTGTTCATCAGGGAAAATCGTTGGTCGAGCCTTCCGCGATGGTTGCGGATGGCGATGGCGAAGTGGCTGTGGGGCAACTCACCGACCCTGGTGTAGGTCTGAGGGGAGACAACATGGCGGCGATGAAGCCGCGGACGGGCGACGGTCCGCTGGAAGTCACCAAGGAGGGCCGGGGCATCGTCATGCGAGTCCCGCTGGAGGGTGGTGGCCGGCTCGTCGTCGAGATGACTCCCGACGAGGCCACCGCGCTCGGTGACGCGCTGAAGGCGGCCGCGGGCTGATTCGAGGAGTGTCCCGCACGGCGTCCGCCGTGCGGGCGGTTCGTCCTACCCTGAGCCACCGGCATGCCCGGTGGCTCAGGGTCTTTCCTCGACGGCTGCGTGGGGGAATGTGCCCGTTCAACCCATTTCGGAGGTACGGTCCAGCGTGCTGGTCATTCGTCTGGTGAGTGGGCCCGCAGGGCCCGGCGCTCTCGTCCTGCCCGTCCGTCCCGGAGGGCCGGACTCCCCGGACTCCCTGGCCTCGCCGGACCCCACGGTCTCGCCGGCCTCCACGGCCCGCCTGGTCCCGACCGCCGTGCCGCTCGGCGACGACGTCCCTGCCGAGGCCGCAGCCGTCCTGCCCGCCACCCGGCTCACCGGCACGGCCGGCGAGGTACGCGAGCACCTGCGTCCCGGTGGCTCCCCGGCGCGGCTGTGGCTTCTGGGCGTCGGCGAGGGCGACGAGCGCGACTGGCGCACCGCCGGAGCGGCGCTGGCCCGCGCGGCGAAGGATGAGACGCAGATCACCATCGCACTTCCCGGCGAGGCGACGGCGGCGCTGCGTGGCCTCGCCGAAGGGCTGCTGCTCGGCTCGTACCGATTCCGTCTCACCGAGGCCGGCAAGCGTCCCGCCCTGGCCGAGGTGTCGGTGCTCGTCGACGACCCGGACGCTCTTGCCGGCACGCTCGACGCCGCCCGGGCCACCGCCGAGACGACCCGGCTCGCCCGGGACCTGACCAACATGCCCTCGTCCACCAAGAACCCGGAGTGGTTCGCCGCGCAGGTGGCCGAGGCCGCGTCCGGGCGCCCCGGCCTGCACCTGCGGGTACGCGGCCCGGAGGAACTGGCGGCCGAGGGCTTCGGCGGTCTCCTCGCCGTCGGCGGCGGCTCCGCGAGCGGCCCGCGCCTGGTGGAGCTGGACTGGCGGCCCGACGGCGCGCGTACCCACGTGGTGCTCGTCGGCAAGGGCATCACGTTCGACACCGGCGGCATCTCGATCAAGCCGGTGCCGGCCATGAAGCTCATGCGCAAGGACATGGCCGGTGCCGCCGCCGTGATCGCCGCGACGCTCGGCGCCGCCGAACTGCGCCTGCCGGTCCGGGTCACCACGCTCGCCCCGCTCGCCGAGAACATGGTCAGCGGCTCGGCGTTCCGCCCCGGCGACGTGATCCGGCACTACGGCGGGCTGACGAGCGAGAGCACCAACTCCGACGCCGAGGGCCGGCTGGTGCTCGCCGACGCGCTGGCGTACGCGGTCCGCGAGCTGAAGCCCGACCTGCTGATCGACCTGGCGACGCTGACCGGCGCGAACGCCGTCGCCCTGGGCAAGCGGCACGCCGCGCTCTACAGCGAGAACGACGCGCTCGCGGCCGGCCTGCTCGACGCGATCACCGCGGCCGGCGAGCGGGCCTGGCGGATGCCGCTGGCCGACGACTACGTGGAGTATCTGGCCAGCGAGATCGCCGACCTGCACAGCTCCCCGGCGCAGGGCGCCGGTTCGGTGGTCGCCGCGCTGTTCCTGCGGGAGTTCACCGGCGACCTGCGGGACCGGTGGGCGCACCTGGACATGTCCGCGCCGTCGTGGTCCGACGACACGCACGGCGAACTGGTCAAGGGCGCCACCGGCTGGGGAGTGCGCGGGCTGCTGCGCTGGCTGGCGACGCTGGGCTGACCAGGCGTGCAGGGCACGCCTGATCAGCCTGGTCAGGCCTTGACGGCGGCGAGCAGACCGTGGCCGACCGGCAGCAGCGCGGGCACCCAGTGCTCCGACTCGCGGATCGCCTTGATCGTCTCCCGTACGGTGACCGTCTCGGCGTCCCGCGCGGCCGGGTCGCCGATCCGGCCGGCCGCCAGCGCGCCGTTGAGCGCGAGCACGCCGCCGGGGCGCAGCAGCCGCAGCGCCGCGTCCACGTACGCGGCGAAGCCGGTCGCCACCGCGTCCACGAAGACCAGGTCGTAGGCACCGTCCGCGAGCCGCGGCAGCACGTCGAGCGCCCGGCCGGTGATGATCCGGGTACGCCCCGACGGAAAGCCCGCCTCCTGGAACAGCCGCCGGGCGATGCGCTGGTATTCGACCTCGACGTCGATCGTGGTGAGCACGCCGTCGGGGCGCATGCCGCGCAGCAGCCACACGCCGCTCACCCCGGTGCCGGTGCCGATCTCCACCACGGCCCGGGCGTTGCCGGCGGCGGCGAGCAGCCGCAGGGCGGCACCCGACCCGGGCGTGACCGCCTCCACCCCCACCTCGTGGGCGAGGGCGCGGGCCGTGCGCAGCACGAGATCCTCGGTGACGAAAGACTCGGCGAAGTGGAGCGCCTGGGCCGTCGAACTGCCGTGACCGGCGACCGTGGCGATGGGACACCTCCGAGGGGCGGACTGGTGCGAGGGGCGGTATGCACTGTGAGCGTAGAGGCGGGCCGGTACCGGCGCAGCCGCGAGTCCGCCGCGGAGTGCTCACGGACGGCAACCCCTGACTCCGTTCGCGTCATCCGTGTAATCCTGGATGCGTCCCGCGCGTCACTGTCGTCCGGCTCCGCCGGCCGTCGGCGCGGGGCCAGCGGGACGGAGTGGGAGGCACCGACGTGACCGACGGCTGGGACTGGCGGCGGCCCGGCGGATCGCCGGCACCGGGTGGGCCGGCGTCCGGACGACCGCCGCAGGACGCCCCGGGTCAGGTGACGTCGCCGTGGTGGTCCGACGCGCTGGCCGACCCGTGGCGGGATCCGTACGCGCCCGCCGCCGTGGTGATCCCGGCGGCCCCGGCGTCCGGTGCGGGGGAGCCGGAACCGGTCACCGACCCGGACCTGCCGACCCGGCCGGGGCTGCGCCAGGTGGTGCTGATCTCCCTGGTCACGGCGCTGCTGGCCGGTTCTCTCGGCAGCGCCCTGACGTACGCCTTCCTGCGCGGCGGTGACGTGCCGACGATCGGTGCGCAGACCGGGCAGGCCCCGGCGCTGGCCCAGCGCAAGCCCGAGTCGCTGGCCGGGGTGGCCGAGCGGGTCCTGCCCAGCGTGGTCACCATCCGGGTGGTCAGCCTCGGCGGCACCAGCGAGGGCTCCGGCTTCGTGGTGACCAGCGAGGGTCACATCGTCACCAACGACCATGTGGTCGCCGACGGCCCCGGCAAGGCCACTGTCGTGTTCAACGACGGCAGCACCGCCGCCGGCACCGTGGTCGGGCAGGATCCGGAGTCGGACCTCGCCGTGATCAAGGTCTCGCGCAGCGGGCTGACCCCGGTGCAGTTCGGCGACTCCGACGCGCTCGCCGTCGGTGACCCGGTGCTCGCCATCGGGTCACCGTTGTCGCTCGCCAACACCGTCACCGCCGGCATCGTGAGCGCGCTGGACCGGACGATGCAGGCCGGCGAGCCGGGCGGGCCGACCCGCTACTACGCGGCGATCCAGACCGACGCCGCCGTCAACCACGGCAACTCGGGCGGCCCGCTGGTGGACGGCGCCGGGCGGGTGGTCGGGGTGAACTCGACGATCAAGTCGCTGGTGGCCGACGGGCAGGAGGCCGGCAACATCGGCCTCGCCTTCGCCATCCCGATCAACCAGGCGAAGCGGATCACCGAGGACATCATCGGCACCGGCAAGGCCCGGCGTACGGTGATCGGCGCCCAGGTCGGCGGCACCGGCGCCACCGGCGGCGGCGTACGCCTCAACGCGGTCGAGCCGGCCGGCCCGGCGGCGGCGGCCGGACTGCGTACCGGGGACGTGGTGCTCCGGCTGGACGGCCATCCGATGACCGATCCGACCGACCTGGTGGCCCTCGTGCGCAAGTACGCGCCCGGTTCCGTGGTGACAGTCGAGTACCGGCGCGGGTCGGCGCGGCAGAACGCGTCGGTGACGCTCGCCGCGGATGCGAAGTGAGGACCCGTCACCCCCTCCCCGATGGTCACCTGACGTGCGTAGTCTTGCCCTCACACGGACGAGGAGGCCGCGGTGTTCGAGAACCTGAACTGGTGGGAGATCGGCGTCCTGCTGCTCCTGGCGCTGTTGATCTTCGGCGATCGGCTGCCCAACGTGATCAACGACGGCCTCCGGATGGTCCGCAACCTGCGCAACATGGCGCGCAACGCGACCGGTGACCTGAGCCGCGAGCTGGGTACGGACATCCAGCTGGAGGATCTGCACCCCAAGGCGTTCATCCGCAAGCACCTGCTCAGCGAGGACGACGAGCAGGCGATCCGCAAGCCGCTCCAGAGCATGTACGACAACCTGCGCTCGGACGTCACAGGCGTGCACGACGAGCTGAAGGACGTGGCAAAGGCCGCCGACCTGCGTACCCCGAGGGTCGCGACCAGCACCCCGACCCCCGCGCCCCCGGCCCCCCGCCCGTCCTACGACGACGCCACCTGACCGCGCCCCCTCCCGCGTGCGGCGGGAAGGGGCGGTGGGAAGGGAGCGGTGGGTGAGGGTCAGCGGCCTGCCGGCTTGAGGCCCAAGGGCTTGCCGAGCAGGGACTCGCGGCGGACGGCCAGGCGGTCGGCGACCTCGAACAGCGCCTTCGCGGCAGGGGCGTCCGGCTGCGCCAGCACGATCGGCTGACCGGCGTCGCCGCCCTCGCGTACCCGGGTGTCCAGCGGGATCTGCCCCAGCACCGGCACCTGCGCGCCGATCGTGCGGGTCAGCGACTCGGCCACCGCCGCGCCGCCACCGGCCCCGAAGACCTCCATCCGGGAGCCGTCCGGCATCTCCAGCCAGGACATGTTCTCGATCACGCCGACCACCCGCTGGTGGGTCTGCAGCGAGATCGCACCGGCCCGCTCGGCCACCTCGGCGGCCGCAGCCTGCGGGGTGGTGACCACAAGGATCTCCGCGTTCGGCAGCAGCTGGGCCACCGAGATCGCGATGTCGCCGGTGCCCGGCGGCAGGTCGAGCAGGAGGACGTCCAGGTCACCCCAGTAGACGTCGGCGAGGAACTGCTGAAGCGCCCGGTGCAGCATCGGCCCGCGCCAGACCACAGCGGCGTTGCCGGGGGTGAACATGCCGATCGAGATGACCTTCACGCCGTGCGACTGCGGCGGCATGATCATGTCCTCGACGCGGGTCGGCGCGCCGTCGGCGCCGAGCATCCGGGGCACCGAGTGGCCGTAGATGTCCGCGTCCACCACGCCCACCGACAGGCCCCGCGAGGCCAGCGCGGCGGCCAGGTTGACTGTGACGCTGGACTTGCCGACACCGCCCTTGCCGCTGGCGACCGCGTAGACGCGGGTCCGCGAGCCCGGCTGGGCGAACGGGATCACCGGCTCGGCGGTGGCACCACCACCGCGCAGCTTCGACTGGAGCTCCTGACGCTGCTCCGGGCTCATCACACCGAAGATGATCTCGACATCGCTCACGCCCGGTACCGCGCCGACGGCGGCGGTGATGTCACTGCGCAGCTTGTCCTTCAGCGGGCAGCCGGCCACGGTGAGCAGCAGCTCCACCCGGACCACGCCGTCCTCACCACGCTCGGCGGACTGGACCATGCCGAGTTCGGTGATCGGCCGGCGGATCTCCGGGTCGTTGACGGTGGCCAGGGCGGCCTGGATCGCGTCGGAGACGGTGCTGACGGGTGCTGACATGCCCGCAATGCTACGTCGCGGGTCATCGGCCACCGCCGCTGGCGGGGGCGGTGTGAGCGATTCGATGACCGCTCAGCCGTCGCGCCGGCCGTCCCGCGCGTAGTCGCTGTCCAGCTCGTCCCGGGGCTCGTCCAGCGGCTCGCCGCCGCCCGTCCGCCGGCCCTCCCGCTCCTGCTGCCGCCGCTCCCGCCTGCGCCGCCGCTCGGCCGCCTCGTCCAGCTCCTCACCCAGCCGGGTCAGCTCCGAGCGCAGGAAGTCCCGGGTCGCCACGTCACCCATCGCGATCCGCAGCGCGGCGATCTCCCGGGCCAGGTACTCCGTGTCGGCCTTCTGGAGCGTGGCCCGCCGCCGGTCCTCGTCCATCGCGATCCGGTCCCGGTCCGCCTGCCGGTTCTGCGCGAGCAGGATCAACGGCGCCGCGTACGACGCCTGCAGGGAGAGGATCAAGGTCAAGAACGTGAAGGTGTACGGGTCGAAGCGCAGACTCGCCGGCGCCAGCGTGTTCCACAGGAACCAGGCCACCAGGATCAGCGTCATGTAGACGAGGAAGTTCGCCGTACCCATGCCCCGGGCGATGCCCTCGGCCCAGCGGCCGAACGTCTCCGCGTCGATCCGCGGCAGGTGCAGGCTCCGCGGGGCGCGCGGCTGGTCGAGCCGGTCGCCGCGTCGCTGGTCACTCATCGTCGCCGTCCAGGGTGCCGTCGTCGGTGGCGGACGAGGTGGGGGCCGCGTCCCGGTCCCGCCAGTCCCGCGGCAGGGAGTGGTCCAGCACGTCGTCCACTGTCACCGCGCCGACCAGCCGGTTGTTCCGGTCCACCACCGGCATGCCGACCATGTCGTACGTGGCCATCCGCCGGGTGATCTCGGGCAGCGGGGTCGACGTGCGCAGCGGGTCGATGTCGTTCACCACGATGCCGCCGAGCAGGTCGGCCGGCGGTTCGCGGAGCAACCGCTGGAAGTGCACCATACCCAGGTAGCGGCCGGTCGGCGTGGTCAGCGGGGCACGGGCCACGAAGACCTGGGCCGCCACCGCGGGGGACAGCTGCGCCTCCCTGATCCGGGCCAGCGCCTCGGCCACCGTGGCGTCCGGCGGCAGGATCACCGGCTCCGAGGTCATCACGCTGCCGGCAGTGCCGGAGGCGTAGCGCAGCAGCTGGCGTACCGGGTCGGCCTCGTCCGGCTCCATGAGGTCCAGCAGCACGTCCTGCTCCGGCGGGGGCAGCTCGTTGAGCAGGTCGGCCGCGTCGTCCGGCTCCATCTCCTCCAGCACGTCGGCGGCGCGCTGGCGGTCCAGCGCGGCCAGGATCTCCACCTGGTCGCGCTCGGGCAGCTCGCTCAGCACGTCGGCCAGGCGTTCGTCGTCGAGCGCGGCGGCCACCTCGTTGCGCCGGGCGTCGGGCAGATCCTGGAGGGCGTTCGCCAGGTCGGCCGGGCGCATGTCCTCCAGGACGGCGAGCAGGTTCGCCGTACCCCGGTTGTCGCCGACCGCGCCCAGCCCGCGGACCCGGTCCCAGTCGACCTGGTGGAGGTGGCCGCGGCGGGTGAGCCGGCCGGTGTGCTCGCGCACGGCGACGCGGCTCAGCGCCCACTCGCCGCCGCGGCTGGACTCCATCGCCACGTCCACCACCGAGCCGGCCTGCCCGCTGTCGAGCTGGACCCGGCGGTCCAGCAGCTCCTGGAGCACCAGCAGTTCGTTCGGGCGCTTCTCGAACCGGCGCAGGTTGAGCGTGCCGCTGCCGAGCACCACCGCGTCCGTGTCGATGGAGGTGATCCGGTTGATGGACAGGAAGATGCGCCGCCGCATCGGCATCTCGGCGACCAGACCGACGACCTCCGGCGGTCGCTGGGTCGCCCGCATCCGGGCCACCGCGTCGCGGACGCGGCCGACCTGGTCGCCGTTCGGGTCGAAAACGGCGACTCCGGCGAGTCGAGCGAGGTAGACCCGGTTCGGCGTGCTCACGGGCACCAGCCTAAGGGCCTACTCTCTAACAACATGTCGACCTTGGGCTACGAGATCGTGGACGTCTTCACCGACCGCCCGTTCGCCGGCAACCCGCTGGCCGTGGTGTTCGGCGCGGAAGGGCTGGCCACCGAGCAGATGCAGGCGCTCGCGCTGGAGTTCAACCTGTCCGAGACGGTCTTCGTGCTGCCGCCGACGCAGGTGGGCGCCACCTACCGGGCCCGGATCTTCACCCCGGCCGACGAGCTGCCCTTCGCCGGGCACCCGAGCGTCGGCGCCGCGGTGACCGCGAGCCGGCGTGGCGTCATCGGCGCGGGCCGGGTCACCCAGGAGTGCGGCGCCGGCGTCCTGCCGATCGAGGTGACCGCCACCGGCGCGACGCTCACCGGCGGCACGCCCACGCTCGGCCCGGAACTCGACCCGGAGCCGCTGCTGGAGATGGTCGGCCTCACCGGCCCCGACCATGTCGGCCCGCCACCGCGGGTCGCCGGGTGCGGCCTCGAATTCCCCTATCTTCCGGTACGCCCGGACGCGGTGGCCCGGGCACGGTTGAACACGACGGCGGCGCAGCGGTACGGAGTGGAGCACGTCAGCCTCTTCTCCTGGGAGCCCGGTTCGCAAACCGCACACGCCCGGGTCTTCGTGCCGGGGCTCGGCGTACCGGAGGACCCGGCGACCGGCTCGGCCGCCCTGGGACTGGGCGTGTGGCTGGTCGCCAGCGGCCTGCTGCCCGGCGAGGGCCGCGCGGAGTACACCGTCCGGCAGGGCATCGAGATCAACCGTCCGTCGACGCTCGCCTGCACGGTGACCGCGTCCGGCGGGCTGGCGGTGGGCGCCACCGTCTCCGGCCAGGTCATGCCGGTGGCCCGAGGCGAGATCACCGTCCCCCCGTTCATCGGCTGATCGCCCGCCCGTGGCCCTCTCCGGGGTGGGGTGGGCGGGGGATGGGGCAGGATGGCGGGGTGAGTGACGAGGTGGACGAGCGGATGACGCCGCCGCTCGTGGACGAGGCGGTGAAGAAGGCCGCGGTCTGCTGGGTGAGCACCGCCGGCGGCCCGGCGTACGCGCTGTGGTGCCTGCCGCTGGAGGGCACCCTGCTGGTGGTCACCGGTCCCGGCGAGCAGGCCGCACCCGGGCTGGCCGACAGCGACACGGCCGACGTGACGCTGCGCGGCGACCACGGCGGGCGGATCGTCAGCTGGCCGGCGCGGGTGACCCGGCTGCAACCGGGCACCGAGGAGTGGGACACCGTCGCGCCGCTGGTCGCGGCGAAGCGGCTCAACGCCTCCGGCTCCGCCGCCGAGCTGGTGGAGCGGTGGGCGGCACAGGGGTGCGCGCTGAACCGGCTCGCGCCCGCCGGCACCGCGGTGTCCGGCGCCGACCTGCCGGACGGCTCGCTGAGCGAGCAGCCCCGACCGACCCCTGTGGTACGGGCCGTCCGCAAGCCGTTCCGCCTGCACCGCGTCCGCCGCCGCTGACCGTGCGAACCGTCGGCGGGCCGGGTCAGGCGACGGGGACCGGGTCGAGCAGGTCGAGCACGCCCCTCAGTGAGGTCAGCGACGGCCCGTCGAAACCGTGGTCGGCGTTGAGGACCACGTGGTCGGCGAGATCCGGTGCCGCCAACCGGGCGGCGCTCAGCCCTGCCCGCTCCGCGCCGGTCAGTTCCTGGCTGTCGCCGTCCCCGACGTAGAGGCAGTCGGCCGGAGCCTGGCCGAGCCGGTAACACGCGGCCAGGTAGAGCGCCGGGTCCGGCTTGCAGCGTCCGAGGCGTACCGAGAAGACCTGGGCGTCGAGCAGCGGCGCGACGGCGAGCTGCGGCAGGAACGCCGGTAGTTCGTGCGTGCAGTCGCTGACCAGCCCGGTACGGACGCCTTGGTGGCGCAACGCGGCCAGCACCGGCACCGCCTCGGCGCGTAGCCGGGTGTCCGCGCGTACTGCCCGGTGCCGGGTGGCGACGGCGGCGCGCACGGTCGCGTCGGACGGGCGGACGCCGAGCCGGGCGCACACCCAGCGCATCGTCGACTCGGCGTTCCCGAAGGAGCCGCTGGCCCGTTCGTAGAAGCTGCTGTCCAGCACCTCCACCAGGGCCTCGGTGGAGCAGCCGAGCATGTCGGCGGTGGCGCGGTGGGCGGCTCCGCGCCGCACACCATGGGTCAGGGTGCCGAAGAAGTCGAACAGCACCGCCTGGAATCCGGGCATGAGGGAACGCCTCCGGACGTCGAGGGGGGATCGCCGGGACGCGCATGATCGTAACGGAGTGCTGACTTTCCGTGTCGGTCGGGTGTCCGTGTGAGGATTACCGTTCGTGCCGACCGTTCCGCATCGCCCGCCGCTCGACGCGCTGACGGTGGGCGCGCTCGCCCTGGCCGTCGCCTCGGTCTCGTCCTCGGCGCCGCTCGTGGCGTTCGCCACCGCGTCGGCGCTGGCAGTGGCGTTCTGGCGTACCGCGTTGTCGGTGGCGGTCCTGGGCCCTGTCGCGTTGACCAGGAGGCGCGCCGAACTCCGGGCGCTGACAGTCGGGCCGGGCCGGCGCGAGGGGCTCTACTGCGTACTCTCCGGGGTCGCCCTGGCCGCCCACTTCGCCACCTGGATGCCGAGCGCGCAGCTCACCTCGGTGGCGGCCGCGACCGCGCTCGGGGCGACGCAGCCGGTGTGGCAGGGGCTGATCGCCCGCGGGCAGGGGCGGCGGCTGCCGACGGCGGTGTGGGCCGGAATCGCGGTGGCGGTGCTCGGCGCGGTGCTCGCCACCGGCGCCGACTTCGGCGCCTCCGGCCGGGCGTTCGCCGGCGACCTGCTCGCGGTGGTCGGCGGACTGTTTGCGGCCGTCTACACCGCGTTCGGCGAGCGGGCCCGGGCCAGCATCAGCACCACCACCTACACCACCGTCTGCTACGGCGTCTGCGCGGCGATCCTGCTCGTGGTGTGCCTGGTCGGCGGCGTACGCCTGCACGGCTTCGACGGCCCGACCTGGCTGGCGATCCTCGGCCTGGTGGCGGGCGCCCAGCTGCTCGGCCACTCGATGTTCAACTACGCCCTGCACCGGGTCTCCGCGACCACAGTCAGCGTGCTGATCCTGCTGGAGGCGCCCGGCGCGGCGCTGATCGGCTGGGTGTGGCTGGGGCAGTTGCCCCGGCCGCTGGCGCTGCCGGGCCTGGCGCTGCTGCTGGCCGGCGTGGCGGTGGTGGTGCTCGGCGGCGCGCGCGCCGGCCGTCGCGCCGCGCCGGTCGCGGCCCCCGCCGACCCGACGCCGCTCGGCGACTGAGCCGGTCGGGGCGAAGTCGCGCCGTTCCGGCCACCGGGCCATCCGGTTTGCACGAAAGTGCTCAGGGTGGGGGCGGACCGGGACGACGCGGCGGAGGCGGGCACCGTCGTCACGCCCTCGGCCGAGTTCCCGCCGCTCGGCGACGAGGAACGGGCGGCGCTCGGCCGGATCGGCGAGCGCTGGCGCGGCCCGCGCCGCGCCGACGACCTGCCGGTCGACCCGACGCTCGGGCGGCACGACCGGCACCCGGCGCCCACCCGGTTCGGCCGGCTGGCGCCGATCGACATGTTCACGGTGGCGCAGCCGGACGAACTGGTCGCCACCGGTGCGGCCGACCTGCCTGGCGACCGGGCCGGCCGGACCGCCGCCCGGGTGCGCCGGGCCCTGCTCGGGCCGCCGCTGTCCAGCGCGTCGGTGCTGTACGAGCGGATGCGCAAACTCGTCGCGCTGCCGGTGCTCTCCTCCGACCTGCTCAGTTCCGTGGCGTACGGGCCGGAGGCGATGCTCGCCGTGCTGGTGCTGGCCGGGAGCGCCGCGCTCGGACTGGCCCTGCCGCTCGCCGCCGTGCTCGTGGTGCTGATGGTCGCCGTCGGCCTCTCCTACCGCCAGACCATCCCGGCCTATCCGCACGGCGCCGGCTCCTACATCGTCGCGGGGGACAACCTCGGGCGTACGCCGGGACTCGCGGCCGCGGCCGGGCTGATGCTCGACTACGTGCTGACCGTGTCCGTCTCGGTGGCGGCCGGGGTGCACGCGGTCACCTCGGCGCTACCCGGGCTCAGCTCGTGGGCGGTGCCGCTCGGGGTGCTGGTGATCGCGGTGCTGCTCGCCGGCAACCTGCGCGGCGTACGCACCGCGGGGAACATCTTCGTGCTGCCCACGTACGCGTTCGTGGTGGTGCTGCTCGCGGTGCTGGCTGTGGGTTACGCGAAGGCCGCGGCGCGGGGTTTCGCACCGGTGCCGCCGCCGTCGGTGCCCGCCGCCGAGGGCCTGGGCCTACTGCTGGTGCTGCGGGCGTTCTCATCCGGCGCGGTGTCGATGACCGGCATCGAGGCGGTCTCCAACGCGGTGCCCGCGTTCCGCCCGACCGAGTGGCGCAACGCCCGCACCACGCTCGGCTGGATGGTCGCCATGCTCGTCACGCTGTTCGCCGGCCTGGTCGGGCTGATCCACCTCGACGGCCTGGTGCCCCGGGCGGACGAGACGCTGCTGTCCCAACTCGGCCGGGTGACGTTCCCGAGCGGGCCCGGGTACGCGATCCTCCAGGCCACCACCGCGCTGATCCTGCTGCTCGCCGCGAACACGGCGTTCAACGACTTCCCCCGGCTGCTGTTCTTCATGGCCCGCGACGGGCACGCGCCGCGCCGCTTCCTGCACATGGGTGACCGGCTGGCGTTCAGCAACGGGCTGGTGGCGCTGGCGCTGACCGCAGCGGCGGTGTTCGTCGCGTTCGGCGGGCACACCGAGCGGCTGATCCCGCTGTACGCGGTGGGCGTGTTCCTCGCCTTCACGCTGTCCCAGACCGGGATGGTGGTGCACTGGCGGCGCCACCGGGGGCCGGGATGGCGCCGCCGGCTCGCCGTCAACGCGGCCGGGGCGGCGCTGTCCGGGCTGGTGCTGCTGACCGCGGCGGTCGCCAAGTTCACCGAGGGCGCCTGGGTGGTGGTGCTCGCCGTGCCGCTGCTCGTGCTGCTGTTCCGCCGGATCCACAGGCACTACGACCGGCTGCACCACGCGCTGGCTCTGCATCCGCCGCCGTCCGCGCCGCCCGCCGAGGGCGACGAACTGCCCCAGCAGGTACGCCACCTGGTGGTCGTGCCGGTGGCCCGGCTGAACCGGGCGTCGCTGCGCGCGCTGGCGTACGCGACGTCACTCGGGCGGCCGACGCTCGCCGTGCACCTCGCTCCCGAGGAGGCCGAGGCGGACCGGTTCCGGGAACAGTGGCGGGCCTGGGGCGACCACCTGCGGCTGGAGACGATCGTGTCGCCGTACCGGTCGGTGATCGGGCCGCTGGCGCACTACCTGGAGGCGCTGCACGCGGCGAGCCCGGACCTGACGCTCACCGTGATCGTGCCGGAGGTGGTGCTGCGCCGGCGGCGGTACCGGCTGCTGCACAGCCGCGCCGATCAGCGGCTACGGGTCGCGTTGCGCGCGCTGCCCGGCGTGGTGGTCACGAGCGTCCCGGTGCACGTGTCGTGACCTCAGACGTCGTGGACCTCCAGCACCCGGGTGGCGGGGGCCGCGTCGCCCAGCTCGGCGCGCAGCGCGACGCGCTCCGGGTCGACCAGGAACGCGTCGAGCCCGGCGCGGGCGGCGAACCGGATCACGTGCACCTCGGTCTCCCCGTCCCCGGTGCGCAGCCGACGTTCCAACTCGCCGCCGTGCCGGCCGAGCAGCGCCAGCACCGCGTCCTCGTACCGCCGCCCGGCGTCCACGTCGGCGCTCAGGTCGACGAGCGCGACCAGCAGGACCGCTTGCTCCGTGGTCATGTGTTCCTCTCGGTTCCGTCAGGCGTCCAGCCCGAGCGCCTTCGCGCTGGCCGTCCAGAGCCGGGCGGCCAGCGCCGGGTCGGCGGCCTTGGGCCGGGGCCGGTGCGGCTTGCGGTCGGCGTAGTAGCCGCCGTCGATCAGCCGGGCCGGATCCTGGCAGGCGAGCCAGACGAGCGTCTCCGCGCCCTTCTCCGGGCTGCGGAACGGCAGCAGCCGCATGCCGAGCGCCACGATCCGGCTCTCGTTGCCGAAGCGGGTACGCACCACGCCGGGGTGGAACACGTGCGCCGGCACCTCCGGCCAGCGTCGCGCCGCCTCGGCGGTGAACAGGATGTTCGCCTGCTTGCTGGTGCCGTACGCGCGGAACGGGCGGTAGGAGCGCAACGCGGAGTTGAGGTCGTCCGGGTCCAGCACACCGCTGCGGTGCGCGTCCGATCCGGTGACCACCATCCGCCCGATCCGGTCCCGCAGCAGGTTGCTGAGCAGGAACGGGGCGAGGTGGTTGGCCTGCATGCTCAGCTCGAACCCGTCGACCGTGGTGATCGGTTCCAGCACGATCGCGCCGGCGTTGTTGGCGAGCACGTCGATCCGGTCGTACCGCTCGCGTAACCGCTCGGCGAGCCCGCGTACGTCGTCGAGCACCGCGAAGTCGGCGCGGAACAGCTCCGGCTGCTCGCCGCAGCACTCGCGGACCCGTTCGCCCGCGGCGCGCAGCCGGGCCGGGTCGCGGCCGACCAGCACCACCTGGTCACCGCGGCGCGCCAGTTCCTCCGCGGCGGCCAGCCCGATGCCGGAGCTGGCCCCGGTCAGCACCACGATCCGACGCTCAGTGAGATCTTCCACAGGTCCATTCACCCCGGTCACGGCACGAGGTTACCGTGGCGTCACCACGCCCTTTGGGATCGTTAAGTTCTCGAAATCCACCGCTGCGCCGGCACTCGCGCCGGACGCTGGAAGGAGCGCATCCATGACCGCTGTCGGTCGTCCCCGCCGATCCTGCCTGGCGGTACCCGGCTCCAGCGTCAAAATGCTCGGCAAGGCCCAGGGCCTCCCCGCCGACCAGGTCTTCCTGGACCTGGAGGACGCGGTCGCCCCGCTGGCCAAGCCGGACGCGCGCAAGAACATCGTGGCCGCGCTGAACGAGGGCGACTGGGCGGGCAAGACCCGCGTGGTCCGGGTCAACGACCTGACCACGCCGTGGACCTACCGGGACGTCATCGAGGTGGTCGAGGGCGCCGGGGCGAACCTGGACTGCATCATGCTGCCGAAGGTGCAGAACGCCGAGCAGGTGCACTGGCTGGACCTGCTGCTCACCCAGATCGAGAAGACGCTCGGCCTGGAGGTGGGCCGGATCGGCATCGAGGCGCAGATCGAGAACGCGGCCGGGCTGGTGAACGTGGACGCCATCGCCGGCGCCTCGCCCCGGGTCGAGACGATCATCTTCGGCCCGGCCGACTTCATGGCCTCGATCAACATGAAGTCGCTGGTGGTCGGCGCGCTGATCCCGGACTACCCGGGCGACCCGTACCACTACATCCTCATGCGCATCCTGATGGCCGCGCGGATGCACGACAAGCAGGCCATCGACGGTCCGTTCCTGCAGATCCGGGACGTGGACGCGTTCCGCGAGGTGGCGAAGCGCTCGGCGGCGCTGGGCTTCGACGGCAAGTGGGTGCTGCACCCCGGCCAGATCGACGCCGCGAACGAGGTCTACTCCCCGGCGCAGGCCGACTACGACCACGCCGAGCTGATCCTCGACGCGTACGACTACTACACCTCGGAGGCGGGCGGGAAGCTCGGCGCGGTGATGCTCGGCGACGAGATGATCGACGAGGCGTCCCGCAAGATGGCGCTGGTGATCGCCGCCAAGGGACGCGCCGCCGGCATGTCCCGTACCTCCTCGTTCACCCCGCCCTCGGAGTGACCGGCCCGGGCCGCCCCGAGTTCGCGGGGCGGCCCGCCGAGTTCAGTAGGTCGTGCTGTCGTAGCCGGACGAGTCCTGGTTGGCCGCCCAGACAATGAAGATCACGATGGCGGCGGTGGCCAGCACGGCCAGCACGGTGGCGATCCAGCCGACGATGATGCCTGCGGTGGCGAAGCCCTCGCCGCCCTCGCCGCGCTCCCTGATCTGCTTACGGGACACGTGGCCGAGGATCGCGCCCACCACGCCGATGTAGCCGCCGAGGCCGTAACCGCAGAGGCCGAGCGCGCCGACGATCGAAATGACCATCGCGGCGATGGCCAGGCCGTTCTGCTTCGGTCCGGAGGGGTACCCGTATCCGGGATAACCACCCGGGGGCGGGTACGCGCCCGGCTGCGGATAGGCGCCCGGCGGGTAACCGGCCGCCGCGTACGGGTCGGCGGACTTCATGCCGGCGTACGGGTCGGCGGACGCGTACGGGTCCGCCGAGGTGGGCTGGGCCGGGATGGGATTGCCGGCCATCGGATCGGCCGGTGGGCTCGACTGCGGCCCGGCCGCCGAGGGGTCCTGCCAGCCACCGGACGGTGGGGGATAGGTCATCTGATCATCTCCAGGTACGTGGTCGCGCTCAGGGTAGCCACCTTGCGCGCGACACGGACGTCCCCTTTCCGGCCACCGCGTTGCCCGTGGGGTCGGCACGGGGCAGGATCCTCGGCATGGCACTTGACGCGCGTGGGGGTCGGTCGCGACGGGACATGAGCCGGCCGGGGTCGGTGCGGCGCCCGCGCGCCGGCGAGCCGGCCGGCGCCGCCGACTCCGAACGGCCGGCGCCGCTGCCGGAACCGGCCACCATGCGCCTGGACGGCCGGGTCGCGCTGGTGACCGGCGCGGGCAGTCCGGACGGCATCGGGTACGCGACCGCGCGCCGGCTGTCCGACCTGGGCGCCCGGGTGGCGATCGTGTCCACCACGAGGCGCATCCACGAACGCGCGGGCGAGCTGGGCGTCACCGGTTTCGTCGCCGACCTCACCGACGAGTCGGAGGTGGGTGCGCTCGCCGACGCGGTGGCCGAGCAGCTCGGCGACGTCGAGGTGCTGGTGAACAACGCGGGCCTGGCGAGCCGGGCCAGCCCGGAGGTGCTGCGGCCGGTGGCCCAGCTGACGTACGACGAGTGGCGCGGCGAGATCGACCGCAACCTGACCACCGCATTCCTGTGCAGCCGCGCCTTCATCGGCGGCATGGCCGAGCGGGGCTGGGGCCGGATCGTCAACCTGGCCGCCACCGCCGGGCCGGTCAACGCGCTGCCCACCGAGGCGGCCTACGCGGCGGCCAAGGCCGGTGTGGTCGGGCTGACCCGGGCGCTGGCGATGGAGATGATCGCCGACGGGGTGACGGTGAACGCGGTGGCGCCCGGAATCATCCACACCGCGGCGTCCACCATGGCCGAGATCAAGCAGGGCCTGGGTACGCCGGTCGGGCGTCCCGGCACGCCGGACGAGGTGGCCGCGGCCATCGCGTTCCTCTGCTCGCCGGCCGCGTCGTACATCACCGGGCAGATGCTCGTGGTCGACGGCGGCAACAGCGTCCGGGAGGCGCAGTTCCGCTGACTGTCAGTAGGTGCCGTTGTCGGAGTTGGCCCAGATCGCCAGCCCGATCCAGCCGCAGCAGACCAGCAGGCCGATCGCGGTGAAGATGTAGCTGAGGATCAGCCCCCAGTTGGCGAGCTGGTCGCCGTCCTCGCCGGTCTGCCGGATCTGCCGCTTGGCCAGGTGGCCGCAGACGATGCCGGCGGGCGCGAAGACGAACGCGAAGACGAGCGACAGGATGGCGAGCACGTTCGTGCCACGGGGGCCTGGTCCCGGCCCCTGGCCGGGCGGGCCGTACTGGCCGTAGGGCGGCTGCGGTGCGTACGGGGGTTGCTGGCCCCACTGCGGGTGCTGCTGGCCGTACTGCGGCTGCCCGTACGGCTGGCCGTGCGACGGCGGCTCGTACGGCGACGGTGGCTGCTCGTCGGTCACGGGCGCCCCTTTCCCCAGGTCGACGGCCCTTTCTCTTGCGGACGCTACCCGCAGCGGTGAACCTTTTCACAGCGGTTGTGTGGACTGGTCACCTTGGCGCGGCCGGTCGCGGGACCGATACTGACCGAGCGTTCAGTTACCCATGAGTAAGGCGCCGACCCCGGAGGCTGAGATGGCCCGACTCGCCCAGACACCCGGACTGACCGACGTGCAGCGGTCGATCCTGGAAACCGTCCGGGAGTTCGCCGACAAGGAGATCATCCCGCACGCGCAGCGGCTGGAGCACGCCGACGAGTACCCGAGCGACATCCTCGACGGGATGCGCGAGATGGGGCTGTTCGGCCTCACCATCGACGAGGAGTACGGCGGCCTGGGAGAGTCCCTGCTGACCTACGCGCTCGTGGTCGAGGAGCTGTCCCGGGGCTGGATGTCGATCTCCGGCATCGTCAACACCCACTTCATCGTGGCGTACCTGATCTCGCAGCACGGCTCGGCCGACCAGAAGGCCCGGCTGCTGCCCCGGATGGCCACCGGCGAGGTGCGGGGCGCGTTCTCGATGTCGGAGCCCGAGTGCGGCTCGGACGTCTCGGCGATCAAGTCGAAGGCCGTCCGCGACGGCGACAACTACGTCCTCAACGGCCAGAAGATGTGGCTGACCAACGGGGCGTACTCGTCGGTGGTGGCCACCCTGGTCAAGACCGACACCGGGGCCGACTCGGTCTACGGCAACATGAGCACCTTCCTGCTGGAGAAGGAGCCCGGCTTCGGCGAGACCGCGCCCGGCCTCACCATCCCCGGCAAGATCGACAAGATGGGCTACAAGGGCGTCGAGACCACCGAGATGGTGCTCGACGGCGTCACGGTGCCCGCCTCCGCCGTGCTCGGCGGCGAGGAGAAGGTCGGCCGCGGCTTCTACCAGATGATGGACGGCATCGAGGTCGGCCGCGTCAACGTCGCGGCCCGCGCCTGCGGCATCTCGATCCGGGCGTTCGAGCTGGCGGTCGCGTACGCCCAGCAGCGCCACACCTTCGGCCAGCCGCTCGCCAGGCACCAGGCCGTCGCGTTCAAGCTCGCCGAGATGGGTACGAAGATCGAGGCCGCGCACGCGCTCATGGTCAACGCGGCCCGGCTCAAGGACGCCGGCCAGCGCAACGACGTCGAGGCGGGCATGGCGAAGCTGCTCGCGTCCGAGTACTGCGCCGAGGTGGTCCAGGAGGCGTTCCGGATCCACGGCGGCTACGGCTACTCCAAGGAGTACGAGATCGAGCGCCTGATGCGCGAGGCGCCGTTCCTGCTGATCGGCGAGGGCACCTCGGAGATCCAGAAGACGATCATCTCGCGCGGTCTGCTCAAGCAGTACAAGCAGTAAGGGCCCGGCTCACCGCTCGGGCCGGCGCGCTGCCTGCTCGGCGGCGGGCAGGTGCCGCCGCGCGTGCTCGGCCAGCGCCGTCGGGTCGTCGGCGTACAGCCGGATCTCCCGTACCGGCTCGCTCGGCCCCTTCGGTAGCCGTACCGACAGCGGCTCGCGCAGCACCACGTCGACCGCCGTCTGGCTGCCGACGCCGAGGTTGAGCACCGCCGGGTCGTCCGCGTCGTACTGGACGGCCCGGCTGGACGGCAGCGACCGGCGGCGGACCGCCACCCGGGCGACCGCGCTCCACGGGATCGTGACGTCGACCGAGGTGCCGTTGCGCACCCGCAGGCCGGCGTCGTCGACGACGTGCGGATGGATCCGGAGGGCGGCCAGCAGCCCGATCATCCACAGCACACCCCAGACGCCGAGCGCGATCGCCGCGTGCCGCACTGTCGGCTGGTCGACGGTGTGCCGCAGGATCACGTCGAGGATCGGGATCTCGATCGTGGACAGGGCGATGAAGGCCAGCAGGATCGGCTGCACGCCGCCGACGTAGGCGTACGTCCCCGCGCCCGGGGCGACCGGATACGGGCGGCGCAGGATCCACCGGGTGAGGCTGCGCCACATGCCCCACTCGTACGCCACCGCACGCCGCGCCAGCCGGATCGCCCGTCCCATGACCGCACCCCCTCTTTTTCAATACAACTGCAATGTAAAACGCGTGTCGGCGGGGTGTCAATGCAGTCGTATTGTGAAACCATGGGGACATGCCGAAGCGGGTCGACCACCGGGAGCGTCGCGCGCTGATCGCCGATGCGCTGATGCGGGTCGCGGCCGAACAGGGCCTGGAGGCGGTCAGCCTGCGCCACGTGGCCGCGGCCGCCGAGGTCAGCCCCGGGATGGTGCAGCACTACTTCCGCACCCGGGACGAGATGATGGTCTTCGCGCTCGCCGTGGTGCGCGAGCGCAACGAGGCCCGGGTCCGGAGGGCGGTCGAGCCGCTCGGCGCGACGCCGGCGCCCCGGGCGCTGCTGCGGGCCATGCTGGCCGAGCTGCTGCCGCTGGACGAGGACCGGCAGGCGGACGGACGGGTGGCCCTGGCGTTCCTCGCGTACACCGCCGTCCGGCCGGCCGTGGCCGCCGCGCTGCACGACGAGACGGCCGCGCTGCTGGCCTTCGTGGCCGGGCAGATCGCCACCGGCTCACCGTTCGTCGCGGACGGCCGGGTGGACCCGGAACGGGCCGCGGTCGGGCTGCTCGCGGTGATGGAGGGTCTCGGCATCTACGTGCTCGGCGGTCACTACCCCCCGGAGACCGCGTTGGCCGCGCTCGACGCCCAGCTCGACCTGATCTTCGGGCCCGAACCCCCGCCCGGCGCCGTCAGCCGCGACGGGTCAGGCCGGCGGCGGCCCGCTCGACGATGAGGCACTTGTCCTCGACGTAGTCGAGGCCGGCCTCCTCGGCGATCCGGCGCGCCTCGTCCGAGAAGATCCCGAGCTGCAACCACACCGCCGGGGCGCCGATCGCCACCGCCTGCCGCACCACGTCGACCGCGTCGCGTGCCGGGCGGAACACGTCGACCAGGTCGACCGGGTGCGGGATGTCGGCGAGCGCCGGGTACGCCTTCTCGCCGAACAGCTCGTCCACAGTCGGGTTGACCGGGATGATCCGCCACCCGTGCCGCTGCATCTCCAGCGGTACGCGGTGCGCGGCCTTGCCCGGATCACGGGAGGCGCCCACGACGGCGATCACGGCGGAGTCGGCGAGGATCTGCATGGGGGAACGCATCACACGAGACTATCCGCCCGGCGCGGCGATGACAGGTATTTCTGTCCGGTAGGCGATTGACAATCAGCTTTCCCCGCAGTGCAGATGCGGCCGATAACGATTTTTCTGACAATGGCGAACGGCATGGTAAGGGCTTTCTGTAGTCACCATGCCCCCGACTGATGTGATGTGGATCACAAATAGATGGGAGTGGCTTAGGGTATTGTCGATTTCAGCTTTCATTGATCACCTGGCCGGGATATCCAATCGTTCGATCATTGGATATGTCGATGATTGCTGTCTGGTTCTATGCAGGTGTTCTCAACACGGGGAGAGTGCAGATGAGTAGTAACCTCGCAACCAGTAAGCGTCGCGGCCTGCTCGGTGGGCTGTCGGCCGTCGCCCTGGCGACGGCGGCGGGTGCCCTGATGGTCCCTTCGGCCGCTCAGGCGCACACGTCCACTGTCGACCTCAGCCGCTCGGGATGCAGCTACGCCGGGCAGAGCAGCCATGGCTACGCGAAGACCTGGAAGGGCAGCGGGAGCTGCAGCGGACACGCCTGGCTTCGTGTCAACTGGGCCGGCAACGTCAGCAGCTGGTCGCACGATGCGTCCAAGGTCGAGTTCTACGCCCCCGGCAACAACGGCATCGTGTGGAGTGAGCACAAGAGCTGCGAGACCTGCGGCTCGAAGAAGATCAACCACTAGCTCATGCGGATGTCCCATGCCGGACAGCTGCGCGTCTCAATCGCTGCGTTGCTGATCGGTGGGCTGTTCGGCTGCAGTGCTTCTCCGCCCGCTGACCGAGGCGGAGGCACTGCAGCCGGCAGTTCCGATCAACACCTCACCGAGAAGGAGCGGGCGGACGGTGCCGCTGCCCAGGAAGCTCTGCTTGGCGATGGAGTGATAAGCCGAGCGGACTACGAAAAAGCAACCGAGTTCTTGGGCAAATGTCTTCAAGCGCATGATGTGCAGCTCGTCAACAAGGGCTGGAACCCGGTGAATCAACAAGTGATGACCATGTGGTACCGGAACCCAGAACTGTCTGACGATGAGGTTGGGGCCATTGGTGACGAATGTCATGGGGCCTGGCTCGGGCGAGTTGAGGACCAGTTCGCCAAGAGTAATCCTCCCCGCATGAAGCCCGAACTCATGCTTGTCGTCAAGGAGTGCCTGAGGAACAAGAATCTGGCAGTCAGTGATCGAGCGGTGGGCATCCCGGACCTCGACGCTGAACTCGGCGAAGATCGGCGCCAGGACATTCGCGCTTGCGTCAGGCAGGCGGTTTCTCAGCTTTACCCCGACTCGCCGGTGGCCATCTACTAGCGACGGCGTCACATCGCGCTTGTGGTGGCACGTCGACCGGCCTGCCGTCCCCCGAGGCGCACCCGCACCGGGGGGCGGCAAGGCATGGCCCGATCCGGAGGGCGATCAAGGCGTTCCACCCGTACCGGGTCGGCCGATCGAACCGAATGGGCAGCGCGCCCAGGAGCTAGAGCAGGGAGAGCTGTTCGGCGGCCGGTGCGGGCGGCGGGGTCTCGGGCAGCCGGCGATTGTCGCCGGTCTCGCCGCGGTTCAGCCCGTGTCGGCGTGCCGCCATCCGCACCCGCGCTGTCACCTCCCGCTGGTACGCCTGCGGCGCGTACGAGCCGGCCTGGTAGAGCTGCCGATAACGGGGCACCAGGTGGGGGAACTCCCGGGCGAGCCAGCGGGCGTACCACTCCCGGGCACCGGGCCGCAGGTGCAGCGGCAGCGGCGTCACGCTCGCCGCCCCGGAGGCGGCGATCGCCGCGACAGTGGCGTCGATGGACTCCTCGTCGTCGCTGAGGCCGGGCAGGATCGGCGCCATCAGCACGCCGACGGAGAAGCCGGCGTCGGTGAGGGTGCGGACCGCGTCGAGGCGGCGGCGCGGGCTCGGCGTACCAGGCTCGGCCGCCCGCCAGAGCGCCTCGTCGACGAACCCCACCGAGTACGACAGCCCGACCCGTGTCACCTCGGCCGCCTGGCGCAACAGGGGCAGGTCGCGCAGCAGCAGCGTGCCCTTCGTCAGGATGGAGAACGGGTTCGCGAAGTCCCGCAGCGCCTCGATGATCGGCGGCATCAGGCCGTAGCGGCCCTCGGCCCGCTGGTAACAGTCCACGTTGGTGCCCATGGCGACGTGCGCGCCGCGCCAGCGAGGCGCGGCCAGTTCGCGGCGGACCAGCTCACCGGCGTTGACCTTGACGATCACCTTGCGGTCGAAGTCGGCGCCCGGGTCCAGGTCGAGGTAGGTGTGGGTGTTGCGGGCGAAGCAGTTGTGGCTGACCACGCCGTTGGCGATGAAGTCGCCGGTGCCGGTGGTGATGTCCCACAGCGGAAGCTCCAGGCCGAGGTCCTCGACGGCTGTCACCTGGAGCTGCGCCGCGCACTTGAGCGCCATGCCCTCGATCGAGCGCCGGGCGGTGACGGCCGGGTCGGTGAGGTGGAAGAAGCGCAGCCGCTCCGGCAGCCCGCCGGTCAGCCGGAGCTGCCGCGCCGCTCCCGGTGCGCCGGGCACGTCGAGCGCCCACCGGAAGCCGAACCGGTCCAGCGCGCCGGCCGCGCGGGCCTGGCTCTCGTCGTCGGCGACGCTGATCCGGAACACGCCCCGGTGGCAGGTGCCCACGGCGTCGAACATGCCGGCCAGGTAGCCCAGCGCCCAGTCGTCCGTCGTCTCGTCGATCGGCTCGAACAGCCCGGTGACGACGTCGGCCGGGCCGGCAGTGCGTACCACAGTGGTCGTCGCCCGGCGGCCCACCCGGGCGGTCGTGGCCCGCTCGACGGTGACGCCCGCGTCGGTCAGGTAGCGCTCGGCCCGGTCGAGCGCCTCCGCCTCGGCGGTGGCCAGCCGGAACCGGGTGTCGCGCCGGTGGCCGGCGGGGTGGTCGTCGCGGACCAGGGCGTGCAGGTAGCCCCGGCGGTAGTCGGCCGAGCGCTTCGGCGCCACCACGAACCCGCCGGTGCCGAGCAGGCGGTTACGGGTGGTCAGGTGCGGACGGCGTCCGCCGCCGCGCATGGTCCCGGTGACGTGCTTCCAGCCGCGTTCGGTGAGGAACCGGTGGTCGCCGCTGGCGACGAGCGTGGTGCCGTCGGCCAGTGTGATCCGGTGGGCCCGCTTCACCGTTGACCACTTGTCGAGCACCGTGGTGACGACGTAGTGGCGGTAGGCGCCGCGCCGCCGGGTGCCGTAGATGCGGTCGCCGGGCTCCAGCTCGCTGATCGCCCTGGTGCGGCCGTCGGCCATCAGGATCGGTGTGTCGCCGCCCAGGCAGTAGACGCAGGCGTGCGAGCAGCCCCGGTAGGGGTTGATGGTCCACTCGAACGGCACGCGTGACTGGCCGGGCACCCGGTTGATGATCGACTTGGCGTGGACCTCGTAGAAGGTCATGCCGGCGAAGCCCGGGGTGTCGAACGTGCGGGCGACGGCGCCGGGCAGCGCCAGCGGCAGGGGTGGAGCCGCCGGCGCCGCCCGATCGGGAGTCCCCTCGTCCGGGGGAGCGGAGAGGTTGTCCCAGCGCATGGAGGTATTCGAACACGTGTACGACGTGGTGGCAAGTGGGGCCCCAGGCTCGGGTGTCCACCGGGCATGGGGCGCGTGGTTTCGCTCGCACTCCCGGGGTCAGCGCCCAATCCATCGTTAAACTCTTGCCCTTCTATGTGATGTGCGCGAGGATTGGGGCCGTCGGAAGTTTCGACCACCATTGGCGTATTGCAGGCGGCTATATGCCTTGACAAGACGGGGGTAAATATGGCAAAGGCAAAGCTGATTATTCGGAGTGGCATTCTTGCCTTGGCGCTCGCGGGCCTGGCCGGCACCTTCGCCGCGGCACCCGCGCAAGCCCACGATGCCAAGTGGTCGAAGACCCGAAATGGCTGCAAGTATTCCGGAGGAGTCGTCAGCAACCACACCTACGCGTGGACGCAGAGGGACTCCGGAGGGTGCAGCGGCCACCCCTGGCTTTGGGTCATCTCGTGTGATGACGGGGGCCAGATCGTCCATTCCTCGAATGGCTACACTTCGTTGAGCGGGACGAAGATGTACCAGGTGTATCACAAGACGCAGGAGAATGAGTCCTGGGAGCTGAGTCACCTCACGTACTGTTGATCTTCTTCCTGGGACGCCAAGTCGAGTTGCTGGTTTCGCTGCGTGGTGGCCTGGGCTAGGGCTCTTCCATCGATCGATCCAGGCCCAGGCTTCCTCTCGGGCCTGGATCGATCGGCGCGACAGGCATGGGGCTCTGGACTGACCTGGGCCGTTGCTTCTTCGGGAAGGTGGAGCCTGAATCTTGGGAAAGTTGGCCAGAGTCGCCGTCTGCGTGCTGTTGTTCGTGCTGACGGGCTGCTCCACGACAGGGGCCGAGGAGCAGCGCAGAGCGCCGACCGCATCCAGGGCGTCATCGGCCCCGCCAAGCGCGGGAACGACTCCTGCGCCGGTTACAAGGCAGGATTACGAGGCGGCGGTCCGTAGAACGGAAGCCTGCGTCGCGAAGTCCAACGTCAAACAAAAGAACTACGGTTGGGACCCGGTCGGAAACGACGAGATGATCCTCTTGTACAAGTCGCCAGTAATGCCGACTGTGAAGGCCCTTGAGTTTGCGCAGAAATGCCAGGCGGATCATCTTGACGCAGTGCGCATCGGCTACCAGAAAAGTAATCCCCAATATATGGCGCCAGAGCTGATGAAGGCGGTGCGGACGTGCCTCAAAGAAAGGGACGTCCCTGTTACCGGGTTGGAGAAGGGCCCGAACGACCTGATTGAGTCTGTGCCGCAGAAGAGGTTCACAGTGCTTGTGGAGTGCGTGCACAGTCAGGCCTCAAAGCTCTTCCCGTCCGTACCCATCCAGTTCCCGTAAAGGGCGCGACTGGAAGACGGTGCCGCTCGGGGCACGAGAAAGGCCGGGCCCAATCGGGTCCGGCCTTTCTCGTGCTGTCGTGGAACGTCAGTGGTTGTGCTCGGCCAGCTTCTTGCGGACGTCGTCCATGTCCAGCGCCTGGACCTGCTCGATGAGGTTCTCCAGCGCCGACTCCGGCAGCGCGCCCGGCTGGGCGAAGACGATCACGCCGTCACGGATCGCCATGATCGTCGGGATGGAGCTGATGTTGAACTTCGCCGCCAGCTCCTGCTGCGCCTCGGTGTCGACCTTGCCGAAGGCGATGTCCGGGTGCTTCTCCGAGGAGCGCTCGTAGACCGGGGCGAAGCGCTTGCACGGGCCGCACCAGTCCGCCCAGAAGTCGAGCAGGACGATCCCGTCGCGCCCGGTCACCTCGTCAAAGTTGGCCGTGGTCAGCTCAACCGTTGCCATTTGCTCTCTCCGATCACCGCGGATTGTCGTACGTCCGGTGGAACCAGGGTCAGTCCGTCCGAATTCCCGCCGCGGGGGTGACGAAACGCTGAGCGCCGGGACGGTGACCCTGAGCACATCGAACACCATCTGTTGGCTCCGTTCGTGCGGAACGCAAATGCACGCCGCACTTGCGTGACGGGACGTGATGGGAGCGTTTCCAAGGAGATCACTCTCAGTTTCCGCTACGTCTCGGTAACTTCGGGCTTGACGAGCATCTATCCGGCCTGCGGAGATCGCTTATCGACCTCGTGTCGGTTACTTTGAGTAGTGTTACGAAAAGGTAAATGTGACCTCCGTCTCTGTCGGCGACGGGTGGTCGTACGGCAGAATTCTTCGCATCAGAGCGTGGGCGGCGGGTGCCGGGGAGGGCCCCGCCGCTCATTGCGTCCGGACCTCGGTGGCCCCCGGTGTGACATTTCCGCCGGGCGAGCGCCCCGCCCCTCGCCTTAACAAGCGATAAGGCATGCTGTGCCGAACTCCATCGCCGCCCGTGAAGGGGACAAGGATGCAGTTCGGCCGCTACTACGAGGAGTTCGAGGTCGGCGCGGTCTACCGGCACTGGCCGGGCAAGACGGTCACCGAGTACGACGACCACCTCTTCTGCCTGCTCACCATGAACCACCACCCGCTGCACATGGACGCGCACTACGCCGAGTCCGCCTCGCAGTTCAAGCGCAACGTGGTGGTCGGCAACTACATCTACTCGCTGCTGCTGGGCATGTCCGTGCCGGACGTCAGCGGCAAGGCGATCGCCAACCTGGAGATCGAGTCGCTGCGGCACGTCGCACCGACGTTCCACGGCGACACCATCTACGGCGAGACGACGGTGCTGGACAAGCGGGAGTCGGCCTCGAAGCCCGACCGCGGCGTGGTCGCGGTCGAGACCCGCGGCTACAACCAGGACGGCACGCTCGTCTGTGTGTTCCGCCGCAAGGTCATGGTCCCCAAGAAGGAGTACGCGGCCGCCGCCGTCCCGGACGGCGTCGACCCGGAGCGTCCCAGCTTCCCCGAGCCGCGCTGACCTCGCGTCCGTCCGGCCACCGGGCCTCGTTCTCCGTTCGGCGGGGACGGGGCCCGGACCTCGTCCGGGGGCATATGCTCGGGCTGGAGGTTCCCATGAGCCACTCCGTAGCCGGAGAGCCGCCTTCCGCCGGTCGCCGTGCCGCACCGCTCACCACCGCCGCCTACTCGGCGGCGGAGTGGGACCTGCTGACCGACCTGCCGGGCCGCGTCCTCGTCGCCGCCGCCTCACCCGGACCCGGGCGCCCGCCGCGTGGCGTCGCCGCCGGTCTGGCCGGCCTGGACGCGGTGGCCGCCGGCCGGGCCTTCGACAGCGATCTCGTCCGCGCCGTGGTGGCCGCCATCTACGCCCGCCACGACGGGACCACCGAGCGGGACGAGCGCCTCACCGACCTGGTCGACCTGCTGGCCGCCGCCCGGGCCGCGGTACGGGTGCTGCGCCGCCGTGCCGACCCGGCCGACTCGGCGGCGTACCGGCAGTGGGTGGAGTCGGTCGCCGCCCGGGTGTGCCGGGCCGGGCAGACCGCGCCGAGCCCCGCCGACAATCGCTTCCTCGACCGGCTGGGCGGCGCGCTCGACCTGCGCTGACCGGGGACGCCGCCGGGCCGTACCCTCGGCAACCGTGACCGACGACCAGCTCGACGTGGGTGTGGGGCCGTGGCCCGGTGACCCGCCGGACGACCCGCGCTACGACCCGGAGCTGCTCACCGCCGGGGACCGGCGCAACGTGGTGGACCGCTATCGCTACTGGCGGCGCGAGGCGGTGGTGGCCGACCTGGACCGGCGCCGGCACGACTTCCACGTGGCGATCGAGAACTGGCAGCACGACTTCAACATCGGCACCGTGGTCCGCAACGCCAACGCCTTCCTCGCCGCCGAGGTGCACATCGTCGGGCGGCGGCGGTGGAACCGGCGGGGTGCCATGGTGACCGACCGCTACCAGCACGTCCGGCACCACCCGACGATCGAGGAGTTCGTCGCGTGGGCGCGCGACGAGCGGTTGCCGGTGGTCGGGATCGACAACCTGCCCGGCTCCCGGCCGATGGAGACCGCGGTGCTGCCGCGCCGCTGCGTGCTCCTGTTCGGCCAGGAGGGGCCCGGTCTGTCGGCGGTGGCCCGGTCGGCGTGCGAGGCGCTGTTCTCGATCGCCCAGTACGGCTCGACCCGGTCCATCAACGCGGGCGTGGCCAGCGGCATCGCCATGCACGCCTGGATCCGGTCGTACGCCGGGCCGCCGCCGGACTGAACGCCGCGTGGGTCCACCGCCGGACGGAAATCCCACGTTCGTCGGCCCGCCCCGCTTGACGCCTCGCGGGTCCGGAGTGACGGTGAGGGTGTGACTGTCGCGGTGAGTTGTCCGAAGTGCGCGGGCCCGGTGCGCGAGCCGGATCTGATGCACGCCGAGCACCGGTGCGTGCGCTGCGGCCCGGTCGCGCCGCTGCACGTGCCGGAGCACATCAGTGCCGAGATCATGGCCAGCGTGGTGGAGCGGATGGCCGCCGACCCCGACCCGGCAGGCCGGCTCCGGATGCCGCTGTGGTGCCCGTGGCCGCTCCCGCCGGGCTGGACGCTCACCGGCGTGGCGTGGGCGGGCGACGACCGCGCGGGCGTACGGGCCACGCTCGTCGCCTGCGCCGGTCCGGCCCCCCTGGACGGTGGCCCGGCCGACCTGATCTTCGTCGCCGAGGAACCCGGCGTCGGTCTCGGTTCCCGCTTCGCGGGACTGCCCGGACCCGACCCCGGCCCACAGGTGGAGGAGGCGCTCACCGATCCCGGCCCTGGTCATCCCGAGCGCCTGCCGCACGCGAAGATCCGGGTGGGCGGCAATCCGACTCCACTGTGGCTCGTTCGCTCCGAAACGGATCGAAGCGCGTACGCCGGCGAGGCTCGGGGAATGTGGCTCCATGCGATAGCCTGGCCGGCGAGTGCGGGTCACCTCCTCGCGGAAGAAGTCGTGCTGCACGACCTCACCGAGTGGACACCGCCCGAACTCGTGTACGGCGCACCATCTCCGTACCTGCACGGGCGGGCCTGACCGGCTCGCCACGGCTAGTCGGAGAGCGGACGCAGATATTCACGGTAAGACACCATGCTGATACTCTGGGTGCCGCTGCGGTAAACGGACCCGGCGCCGCGCGAGAGGATGGCCCGCTATGGTCAAGAAGGTCCTCACCTGGGCCGGCATCGCATTCTTGATCTTCTTTGTTGCGTACCGGCCCAACTCCGCCGCCGACGTCTTCAAGTCTCTCGGCGGCGGCATCATGGACATCGCGCAGGGCTTCGGCGACTTCTTCACCAACCTCGTCGCCTAGCCGCCCATGGGAAGCCCCTCCGGTCCACCCTTCGACCCGGACGACCCCGACCGGGCACGCCGGGAGCGCGACACCGAGCCGATCCCCCGGATCGACCCGGACGACCCGGCCGGTTACGGTCCCGGCCCGTACACGGACGCGGACGACGCCGGTTACGGCAGCGCCTACACCGGTGAGGGGCGGTCCGGCCGGGCCTGGGCGCGTGACCCGGACGGCTTCCCGGACCAGCCGATCTCCGAGGACGAGTTGGCCGGGCTGCGGTCCGACGCCTCCGGCATGGCACCCCGCCGGGTGCTGCCGCTGGAGGACGAGCCCAGCTCGCTCGTGGCGCGTTACCTCTTCCCCACCGAGCGCTACCGGGGCGAGTGGAAGCGGCACTGGATCCACCTCACCACCCCGATCATCGTCGGCGTGGCGGCCACGTTCGTGCTCGGCTACCTCTCCGGCTTCCTCGCCGGGCGGGACGTCGGCGCGTTGACCACCGTCGCCGTGCTGCTCTGGTTCGCCGTGATGGGCTGGGTGGCCTGGAAGGTCGCCGACTGGTGGTACGACCGGTTCATCCTGACCAACAAGCGGGTGATGGTGGTCAACGGGATCATCACCCGGCAGGTCGCGATGATGCCGCTCACCCGGGTCACCGACATGAAGTACGAGCAGAGCCCGACCGGCCGCGCCCTCAACTACGGCACGTTCGTGCTGGAGTCCGCCGGTCAGGAACAGGCACTCCGAGTGATCAAGAACCTGCCCAACCCGAACGAGCTCTACCTGCGCGTGGTCGAGGAGATGTACGAGCCGCAGGCGGTCGAGGCGCGGCTGGGCAAGGAAGCCGACGAGGCCAAGGCCGACGACGGAGCCTGAAACTTTTCGTCCGAACATCGGATGAACTGCACACCTTCCGCCATCGACCCGACCGGGCAGGCCGTGGCATTCTGCCAGGCAGGACGGGGGGAGATGAGTGTGGTGGTGAGCAGAGATCCGCTGGAGGAGGAGTTCCGCGAGTTCGTCGCGGCCCGGTCCGGCGCACTGCTGCGCACCGCGTACCTGCTCGCCGGTGACTGGGCCACCGCCGAGGATCTGCTCCAGACCGCGCTGACCAAGACCTACCTCGCCTGGAAGCGGCTCGGCGGGATCGACGCCATCGAGCCGTACGCCCGCCGGGTCATGGTCAACACGTCCACCAGCTGGTGGCGGCGCCGCTGGCACGGCGAGCGCCCCACCGAGGTGCTGCCGGAGCGCGCCGGCGTCGACGAGATCGAGCAGCAACTCGACCGGGACGCGCTCTGGCGGCACCTCCAGGCGCTGCCGGCCCGGCAGCGCGCCGTACTGGTGCTGCGCTTCTACGAGGACATGTCCGAGGCGCAGACAGCCGCGCTGCTGGAGATCTCCCCGGGCACGGTCAAGAGCCAGACCTCCCGTGCGCTGAACACGTTGCGCCGCCGGCTCGGCTCCGAGGCGGCCCTGAGCCTGCCCACGCCGGCCGACGCGCCCGCCGCGACCCCGCCTGCCTCGCCCGCCGCAGCCGGCCGGTCCGTCCCGCCGGCCCGGGGCGCCGAGCCGACCCGTGCCCCGGCGCGACGGCCCGCCGCCCGGGTGCCCCGACCGCTCCCACCCGCGACTCCGGTCCGCCCCGCCGTCCCGATCGCGGCGAAGAGCCGATGAGCGGCACCCGGCAGCACTGTGACAACCGGACGGGCAGCCCGGAGCGTCCATTCCCCGTGAGCGACGACGAGCTGGAGCGGGCGCTGCGGGAGACCCTGTCCCGCCGCGTCGAGACGTCCCGCCCGCTGCCCGCCGACCCGGCCGGGGAGATCCTGCGCCGGGCGCGGCGCACGGGCCGGCGGCGCACGCTCACCGGCCTGGCCCTGGCCGGGGTCGCCACCGTTGTCGTCACCACCGGGGTGGCCCAGTTCAGCGCACCGGGCGGCGACGGCGGCACGCCCACAGTGGTGCTCGGCGACCCGCCCGTCCTCTTCCCGTCCCCGTCGCCCTCCGGGCCGTCCTCGGTCACCCGCTTCGGGCCGGTCCGCGCCGAACTCGACCTGCTCGTCGGTGACCGGCTGGACACCAGCGGCGGTGAACGGCGGCAGCTGACCGGTGTGAGCGGCGTCGAACGGGCGCAGCGGATCCACGAGCAGGAGGGCTGGCTGCTCACCTCGGCGGCCACCGTCGCCGGCCGTACCCTCTGGTGGGTGCCGGTCGGTGGCGCCGCGCCGCAGGTCATGCTCGCAGCCGCGGACGCGGTGGCGATCTCCCCGGACGGCCGCCAGGTCGCCTGGCGGGACGGCACGGACGTGATCGCCGCCGGTGTGGTCGCCGGCCAGCTCATCGCGCCGGTCCGGATCGCCGCGCCGGAGGGCGCCGTGCCGGTCGGCTTCGCCGGCGACACCGTGCTGATCCGGCAGCCCGGCGACGGCGGGATGAGCGTCTGGAACCGCGCGCTGGGCGGACAGCCGGGCCCGGTGAACCCGGCCGTCCGCACCGTCTACGGCACCCGGCCCGACGGCCGGGTGGTCGGCCTGGTCGCCGCCGGCCGGGATCAGCAGCTCTGCCTGGCCCTGCTCGACCCGGCCCGGGACCTCGCCCCGGTGCGTACCGGATGCGGCCTGAAGCTGGCTACCGACGGACTCGGCGCCGTCTCCTTCGACGGCCGGTGGCTGCTCGCGAACGGCACGTCGCGCACCGCCCTCCTGGTGGACCTGGCCGACCCGGCCAGCCCGGTCACCCACCCGGCCGGCCCGGTGCTGGCCGGCGGCGTGGCCTGGACCCGGGGCGGCGTGGCGCTGCACGTGGACGCGAGCGGCGGGCTGGTCCGGGTCAAGCCCGAGCGGGTGCTGGCCGGTGACCGGCCCACGGCCTCGAAGGTCGAAGGGCTGGCGCCGGAGGACCGCCCGGTGGTGGTGGCCGACGTCCCCACGGTGCCGGACGGGGCGTAGCGTCGGGCGGGTGAGCGTCCCCGCCCGCATCGACCTGCATACCCACTCCACCGCCAGCGACGGCACCCTGACGCCCGCCGAACTGGTCCGGGCCGCCGCCGAGGCCGGGCTCGACGTGGTGGCACTCACCGACCACGACACCACCGCCGGCTGGGCGCCCGCCGTCGCCGCCCTGCCGCCCGGCCTCACCCTGATCCGCGGCGCGGAGATCTCCTGCCGGTGGTTCGGCGCCGAACCGGCGATCCCGCTGCACCTCCTCGCGTACCTGTTCGACCCGGCCGAGCCGCACCTGGCCGCGGAACTGGCCCGGGTCCGCCGGGCCCGCGAGGAACGCGGCGAGCGCATCGTCCGGCTGCTCCAGGCCGACGGCATCCCGGTGAGCTGGACGGAGATCCTGGCCGGCGCGGGCGGCGGCACCGTCGGCCGCCCGCACATCGCGCAGGCGCTGATCCGGGCCGGTCTGGTCACCACCACCACCGAGGCGTTCGGGCCGGACTGGCTCGGCGAGCGGTACCGGCTGCCGAAGGACGACATCGAGGTGTTCCAGGCGGTGGCGCTGGTGCGGGCGGCCGGTGGCGTGCCCGTCTTCGCCCACCCGAGGGCCAGCAGGCGCGGCCGGATCGTGCCGGACGAGCTGATCGCGGACCTGGCGGCGGCCGGCCTGGCCGGGCTGGAGGCTGACCACGAGGACCACGACCCGGCCGAGCGCGCGCACGTCCGCGGGCTCGCCGCCGAACTGGGACTGCTGGTCACCGGCTCGTCCGACTTCCACGGCACGCACAAGACGGTCCGGCTCGGCGCGCACACCACCGACCCCGAGGCGTACGAGCGGATCGTCGCGCAGGCCCGCGGGGTGACCCCTGTCGCTTCGAGCTGAAGCGATCCGACGGCACGGCTACCGTGTCCGCGTGGATCTCAAGCTCTTCGGCGAGGTCTTCGTGACCCTGCTGGTGATCGTCGACCCGCCCGGAATGATGCCCATCTTCCTCGCGCTGACCGGGCCGCTGCCCGCGCGCGACCGGAACCGGGCCGCCTGGCAGGCCGTGGCGCTGGCGCTCGGGGTCATCGTGATCTTCGCGGTGGCGGGGCAGACGATCCTGGCGTACCTGCACGTCGACCTGCCCGCCCTCCAGGCGGCGGGCGGCCTGCTGCTGATCCTGGTCGCGCTGGAGTTGCTGACCGGCAAGGCGGACGACCCGAGCAACCAGGTCACCTCCAACATCGCGCTGGTGCCGCTCGGCACCCCGCTGCTGGCCGGGCCGGGCGCCATCGTGGCGACCATGCTGTTCGTGCAGCAGGCCGGCGGCGCCGTCGACTACCTCGCCATCGGGCTCGCCATCGTCGCGGTGATGGTCACCGTCTGGGTGGTGCTGCGTTTCTCCGGCGGGATCGTCAAGGTGCTGCGCCCCGGCGGCATCGAGGTGCTGACCCGGATCGCCGGTCTGCTGCTGGCCGCCATCGCGGTGCAGCTCATCGCCGACGCGATCGCCGCGTTCGTGACCCAGTACCTCAACAACGCCTGAGCGGGTCCGTCCGCTGTCGTACCCGGATGGCAGGATTCTCCGGGTGCGACGACAGTCAGCAGCCAGCGGCTCCAAGGCTCCCCGACCCCGCGCCGAGCAGTCCGAGCAGCTCGGCTTCGAGGGCATGCCGGAACGCCTGTTCGTCTGCACACCGAGCAAGCTCGGCGCGTACGCGGACTGTCCCCGCCGCTACCGCTACGCCTACGTGGACCGGCCCGCGCCGCCCAAGGGCCCGCCGTGGGCGCACAACTCGCTCGGCGCGAGCGTCCACACCGCGCTGAAGAACTGGTACGCGCTGGCCCCCGACCGCCGCCGCCCCGAGGTGCTCGGCACGCTGCTCAAGGGCACCTGGGTCCGCGAGGGCTACCGCGACGACGAGCAGGAGCGCGACGCCTTCCGGCGGGCGCTGACCTGGCTGGAGAGCTACGTGGCGGGCCTCGACCCGGCCGACGAGCCGGTCGGCGTGGAACGGGTGGTCGCAGTCAAGACCGCGGTGCTCGCGTTCAACGGCCGCACCGACCGGATCGACTCGCGTCCCGGCCCGGACGGGCGGCCCGAGCTGGTCATCGTCGACTACAAGACCGGCCGCACCGGGCTCGACGCCGACGACGCGCGCGGCTCGCAGGCGCTCGCGCTCTACGCGTACGCGGCCGAGCGGGTGTTCCGCAAGCCGTGCCGCCGGGTCGAGCTGCACCACCTGCCGACCGGCACCGTCGCCGCGCACGAGCACACGCCGGAGTCCCTGAACCGGCAGCTCACCCGCGCCGAGGACACCGCCCGCGACATCATGGCCGCCGAGCGCGCGGTGGCCGACGGCGCCGACCCCGACGCGGCGTTCCCCACTGAGCCGGGCCCGCGGTGCGGCTGGTGCGACTACCGGCGTACGTGCCCGACCGGCGCGCAGACCCCGGGCAAGGAGCCCTGGTCCGCAGTCGAGCGTTTCGCCGACCCGGAGTGAGTGCGCGACGCCGTCAGGCCGCGGTCAGGCGGGCGGCGCGTTCCTTGGCGGCCTGCTGCAACGGGCCCTCCCGGTAGCGCCGGGGCACCGCGGCCAGCGCCAGCCGCAGCGCCCGCGCGCTCAGGTCCGCCGACAAAGCGGTGGTGGGCAGGCCCAGCCCGCCGTAGAGCCGCAACGCCCACGGCGGCAGCATCCCCAGCGCGGTGGCGGCGATCCCGAAGTACGCCCAGCGCGGCGGACCCAGGTTCAGGCCGACCCGCGCCGGCAGGCTGAGCTTCCACGGGATCGGCGGCGCGGTCAGGAACACCGCGGTCTCGGCCGCCTCCCGGGTCATCCGCAACTGCGGGCGTACGTCCCGGTAGTAGTCGGCCACCTCGGCGGCGGTACCCGGTACGTCGTCCGGGTCCAGCCCGACCAGGGCCGCCGACCGGCGCTGCTCGGTGTAGTAGCCGTCCACCTCGTCGTCGGTGAGCGCCAGCCCGGACCGCCGGGCGGTGCTCACGAACGACTCGACCTCGGTGACGTGCACCCAGCGCAGCAGCTCCGGATCGTCGACGCGGAACTCCTCACCGGTGAACGGGTCGGTGGCGCGCATCCGGGCGTGCCGCGTACGCAGCCGTCGCCCGGCCGCCTCCGCCTCGGTCGTGGTGCCGTAGATCGTCGTTCCCACGTACGTCGCCGTGCGGACGAGCCGCCCCCAGGCGTCGGTGCGGTAGTTGCTGTTCTGGGCGACGCCGGCCATTGCGCGAGGGTGCAGCGCCTGGAGGTAGAGCGAGCGCAGGCCGGCGACGATCAGGATCGGTTCCTCGTGCACCTTCCACGTGACCGATCCCGGACCGAAGAGGCCGAGGTCTTCGGTGTCCACCGATCAAGAGTGCCACGAGCCGTCGTCGGCCGTCCTCGGTGCGGCGGCCAGTCGACGTGCGGCGATCGTCGGTGCGGCGGTCAGTCGTCGTCGGCGGAGCGGCGGGACTGGCAGGTAGGGCAGAGGCCCCAGAAGGTCACTTCCGCCTCGTCCAGCTCGAAGCCGTGCGCCACGTTCGGGTCCAGACAGGGGGCGCTGCCGACCGCGCAGTCCACGTCGGCGATCTCCCCGCAGCCCCGGCACACCACGTGGTGGTGGTTGTCGCCGACCCGGGCCTCGTACCGCGCGGGACTGCCGGCCGGCTCGATCCGGCGGGACAGCCCGGCCCGGGACAGGGCGCCGAGGACGTCGTAGACGGCCTGGGTGGAGACCGAGTCGATCCGCCGGCGGACCCGCCGGGTGATCTCGTCGACCTCCAGGTGACCGCCGGCGGAGAGCACGTCCAGCACGGCGAGACGCGGCCGGGTGACCCGTAGGCCCCTCGACCGGAGCAGCTCCTCACCTGTGGACATGGATCCATGACAGCACGGCTCAGGCGGGCCGACAAGCGAGCGTTGTTCACCCGTGGCCGGGGCCACAGGTGAACCGGCACCGCCGCGCCCGCGTGTATCGAAGAAGACGGCGTCACGCCGTACGCTGAGCGCGCCAAACCACCCACTCGCCGGAGGTGTCGGTGTTCAGGGAAATCAACGGTCTGCCCGTCCACGTGCTCGTCATCCACGCGGCGGTGGTGCTGGTGCCGCTGCTGGCACTGCTCGCCGTCGCGTACGGGGTGCTGCCCCGCTGGCGGCCCCGCCTCGGCTGGGCGGTCGCGGCGCTCGCCGTGGTCACCCCGATCGTCGCCTGGGTGGCTACCGAGTCCGGCGAGGAGCTGGAGGAGGCCCTGCGCGCGAAGGGCTACCCGCCGGACCGGCTCCAGCAGATCCACGAGCACGCCGAGTACGGCGACACGCTGTTCTGGTTCGCGCTCGGGCTCGGCGTCGTGGCGCTGCTGCTCGTGCTGTCGACGAGCCGCCTCGTCGCGGGCCGGAACCTGCCCCGCTGGCTCCCGATCCTGCTCACCGTCGTGGTGGCGGTGCTCGCGGTCTTCGCGATCGTGTACGTCTACCTGACCGGGGACAGCGGCGCCAAGATGGTCTGGGACGGCGTCGTCTGACCGGTACGGCTCAGAACAGCACCCGCGAGCAGAGCAGGCAGGTGAGCAGCACCAGCACCACTGCGACGGCTGCCCCGATGCCGTAGGTGAGCCGCTGCGCGCGCTGCTCCGCCTGGTCCATCGCGGCCATGTCCTGCGGCGGGAGCCGTCGGGGCGGTGACGGCTGTACGTGTACCGGTGGCCGCCAGCCGGGCGGCGGAGGCGTGCTCGGCGGCGGTCCCGCGTACCCCGAGGGCGGGGGGCCACCACCGGGCGACCCCGGCCACGCGCCGCCGGCCACCGTCCAGCCGCCCGCCGCCTCCGGCCGGGCCCACGGGCTGTCGGTGGCCGCCTCGCGTGACCACGGGCTGGCGGTCCCGGCCGGTTCGACGGTGCGGTCCGGTTCATGGGCGCCGTCGGCGTTATTGGCGTCACCCGGCCGAGATCCGGGACCGGCCGGGTGGGCGTCCGCGTTGTCCGCGCCGTCCCGGGGGACCGCCCCGGGGGCGTTCTCCGCGGCGGGTGCCGGTTGGTCCGGGCGTCGCCAGGTCTCGTCGTCGGGGCTGCCACCGCTCGGCGTCGTCACGCCGTCCGACGCTACCAACGCCCCGGGCCGGTCGGCCGCCCGACGCGTCGATCACCGCCACCCCGGCCCGTCGCGCCCTGTGTGTGGCGTTCCGACGGCTCCCGGCCCGGTACGGCCGGGCTCGGGACGATCCGGCCGGTCCCGGGGATCGAGCCGGCGCCCCGTTCGGCGGTATCGTTGCTGCTCGTGACCGACCCCGCCATCCGGACACCGCGCGACGACGACGACCGCGTGGTCGACCTCAGCGACGACTTCGTGGTGCTGCCCGAGCAGACCAGCGACGACACCGACCGCGGCTGGGGCGAGCGCCCCGGCGGCAACGACGACTGGCTGCTCGCCGAACGCCCCCCGCACTGGGGCTGATCGCGTCAGCCGCGTACCACCACGGCGAATCGACTGCCCTCCGGCAACCCGACCGCCCGCCTGGCCTGCTCCGGCGGCAGCGCCAGGTAGAGCGCAGAGGAGCCGTCGACCGCGCCGGTGGCGCCGACCACGTCGAGCACCAGCGCGCGCGGAGCTAGCAGCGTCGGGTCGGGCGAACCGCCGGCCGGCACGACGAGCAGGTCGACGCGGGCACCCGGGCGCAGCACCGCGAGCGCGGCCGGCTCGGCCAGCCGGATCGGCACGCCGACCGCACCGGCCGGCAGGGCGGGGGTGCCGCCGGACGGCGACGCCGTCGCCGAGGCGGCCGGCAGGACGCGGGGTGGTGGGCAGGACGGCGGCGTCCGGAGCACCGCAGCGGCCAGGCCGAGCAGCACCGCGACGAGCGTCACCCGCAGCAGCGTCCGGCGCCGGGGCAGCCCGCGCCAGCGGACCGGACGCAACGTTGCCTCGCCATCCGCCACCGCTGCCTCCCGCCGCCGGTCAACCGTCCGACCCGCAGGCTAGGCCCGGCCTCCCGGCTCCCGCCGCCCCACCGCCCGCCCCTGTGGATAACCCGCCGCCCTGTGGAAAACCGTTCCCCCGGGGAGGCCCGCCGTCACCAGCGGACGTCCGGTACGGCTGGGACCGCCAGCTCGGGGAGGTTGCTGCTTCCGGACCGGCGGATGCAGCAACCTCGCCGTGCTGGCGAGCTTCCGCCACCGGCCGAGCAGCAGCCTCGCCGAGGTGGCGAGCTTCCGCCACCGGCCGAGCAGCAGCCTCGCCGAGGTGGCGAGCACCCGCCGCGAACGGAACGTGGCCGCCCCCGAGCGGGAACGGCCACGTGTCGCGTGCGAGCAGCGGGTCAGGACGAGCTGGACGCCGCCGGTGCCTTGCTCGCCGTCGACCCGGAACCGGACGAGGAGGACGACCCGGACGAGGAGGACGACCCGGACGAGGAGGACGACCCGGACGACGAGGACGAGGAGTCCGACGACGAGGACGAGGACGACTCGGACTTGGCCGGCTTGCTCGTCGAGGCGCCGTTGTCGGAGCCGGACGGACGGGAGTCCGTACGGTAGAAGCCGGAGCCCTTGAACACGATGCCTACCGAGTTGAAGAGCTTTCGCAGCCGCCCCTCACACGCCGGGCACTCGGTCAGCGGCTCGTCCGAGAAGGACTGCACCGCCTCGAGCTGGTGGCCGCACGCGGTGCAGGCGTACTGGTACGTGGGCACGTTCTCCTCCGGATCTTCGGCACGGCCTTCTGGCACTCGTGGACTTCGAGTGCCAATGGTGCGTCATGACCCCCGGGTTCGTCCAGCGGAAGCGCCCGGGCCCACACCCGGGACCGCCACCAGCCCGTCCGCCGGAGTGATCACACAGTGCACCGGGCGGTCGTGCGGCAGGGCGGGCACCGCCGCGACCAGCTCGCCGTCGTGCAGCAGCGCCACTGTCGGCACTGTGGCGGGCACCCGGGCCAGCGCGCGGTCGTACGAGCCGCCGCCCCGGCCCAGCCGGATGCCGCGGCGGTCCACCGCGACCGCCGGCACCACGACCAGGGCGGCTCCGGCCACCGCGGCACGCCCCCGGGGCGGTGCGGTCGGCTCGCGCAGGCCCCGGCCGGCGGCGCGCAACGACTCCGGGCCGGTGTACGGGGCCCAGTCCAGGTCCAGGTCCCCGCGCAGCACCGGCAGCAGCAGTTCGGCGTCGGGCGGCAGCGCGGCCCGCAGCACGTCCGGCAGGTCGTCCCCGCCGGGCTCCGAGGCGACCGGCACGTACGCGCTCATCCTGGCCGGCCGCAGCCGTCGTACCAACGTCACCAGCTCGGCCTGGACGGCGGCCGCCGCCACCGCGCGGTCGGCCGCGGACAGCGACCGGCGCGCGGCGAGTAGCGCGATGCGCATCTCCCGCTTCGCATCGTGCGCTTCATCCGAAAATTCCGGCACGCAACACTCCTGACGCAACGCTTGCCTAATGGTCGCTCTGTGTCAGCATCGCACCAAGGGAGCGGAACTTCCGGGGGGAAGATTGACGCTACGCGGGCGGTTGACGGCGGCTTTCCTCGCGGTGGTCCTCGGCCCCGTCCTGCTCGGCGCGTTCTTCGTCGGGGCGACGCTCAGCGCGGTCGACCACAGCCGCGCCACCGAGCGGCTGGGCCTGGCCGCGGCCGGTGTCCGTACCTCGATCGACGCACTCTGCCAGCAACTCCGCGCGGCGGCCGACGCGGTCGCGCTGGTCGGCGACCCGGTCGTCCGGTCGCGCGCGGCCGACCAGGTGGTCGCCCGGGGCCTGGCCGCCGCCGTGCTGATCGCCGACGCCGCCGGCCGCACCACCTACACCACGCCCGGCGGGCCGGCCGGCCGCTGGCAGGACTGCGCCGGCGCGCCCGCCACCGGTGTCGCCGCGCTGGCCGCCCAGGTCCGGCTCCGCGACCCGGCCGGCACCGACCTGGGCGCGGTCGCCGCCGCCCAGCCCGTCGACCGGGCCTTCGTGGCGCGGCTCGCCGCCGTGACCGGCGTCGGGATCACCCTCCTCGACGACCCCGGCGGCATCACCCACACGACCGAGGACCAGGGGGTACGCGCAGCGGTGCTGGCCGCCGCCGGCAAGGCGGACGGGAACCGGGTGACCGGGACCGGCGACGGCCGGTACGTGCGCCGGGTCGGCCCGTCTCCCGGTCAGCCGCTGCCGCTGGTGCTGTCGGTGCCGGGGGAACGTGCGCCCGGCCTGTACGGGGCGCTGATCGCCGCGGTCGCGCTCGCCGCCCTGCTCGCAGTGCTCGCGGCCTGGCGACTGGCCCGGGTGACCACCCGGCCGCTCGGTGAGCTGGCCGGCGCGGTGGACCGGGTGGCGCGCGGCGACCTGAGCGCCCGGGTGCCGGTGCGCAGCCGCGACGAGATCGGGCGGCTGGCCAGCGCGTTCAACCGGATGACCCGGGAGACCGGCACCTACGTGACGGCGCTGACCAGCAGCCGCGACCAGCTCCGCAATCACCTCGCAGTGCTCGGCGACACGCTCGCCAGCACGCACGACCTGCAACGCATCCTGCGGGTGATCCTGGACAGCGCGATCGCCGCCACCGGCGCCCGGGCCGGCGCGGTGCTGCTGGTCGACGGCGACGGCGTACTCGTCGGCCGGTGCGTGGAAGGTCTGACCGGACGCCGGCCGACGGGCGACCCGGCCGACCCGGCGACGCTGCGGGTGCCGGTCGGCGCCGGGGTGCTCGGCGCGGTAGCCGCCACCGGCGAACCGCTGCGCGGACGGTGGGCGCCGCCGGACACGCCGACCGGGGAGCCGTCCTGCGAGACGTACGTTGCGGTGCCGTTCGCCACCCCCGGCGGCGCCGAACCGCGCGGCCCGGACCGGCCCGGCCATCCGCCCGCCGACGGCGACCCGCCCGGCTCGGCCTGCGCGGCGCTCGGCGTGCTCGTGCTCTACGACCGGCTCGGCGGGCACGAGTTCCACGACGACGACGTGGTGACGCTGCGGACGTTCGCCGGGCACGCCGCGGTCGCCGTGGAGAACGTCCGGGTGCACGAGGAGGCGCAACGGCTCTCCCTCACCGACCCGCTGACCGGGCTGTGGAACTACCGCTACCTGCGCGAGTCGATCCGCCGCGAGGTGGAGCGGGCGAACCGGTTCGGCCGGATGCTCAGCGTCCTCGCGCTCGACCTGGACCGCTTCAAGAACGTCAACGACACCTGGGGGCACGCCGCCGGGGACGCCGTGCTGGTCGAGTTCGCCCGCCGGGTACGCGGCGTGATCCGCGAGGTGGACCTGGCGTTCCGGCAGGGCGGCGAGGAGTTCGTGGTGCTGCTGCCGGAGACCGACGCCCGGGGCGCCACGATCGTCGCCGAGCGGCTCGGCGCTGTGGTACGCGACCAGCCGGTGGCGGTCGACGGGAACGGCGACGAGCCGGTGCGGGTGCCGGTGACCGTCTCCATCGGCATCGCCGTCTACCCGGACCACGCGGCCGGCGGCCAGCAGGTGCTCGACGCCGCCGACGACGCGTTGTACGCGGCGAAGGCCGCCGGACGCGACGGCTACCGGCTCGCCCCGGCGCCCGATCCGGTCCCCACCCAGGAGATCCCGGTGGTGGCCGCCGGCGTCAGCCCGCCGGACGGGCTGCCCCGGGCCGGCGCGGCGGACCCGGCGGGCACCGTCCAGGGCGGCGCGTCTTCCGGTCCTCACCCGCCGCGGCAGAGCCGTGGCCGATAGTCTCGCGACATGTCGGAGCACTCAGCGAACCCCTCAGCGGCCCCCGGTCGCTCCCGCGCGGTCAAGGCCGTGATCCCGGCCGCCGGCCTGGCCACCCGGTTCCTGCCGGCCACCAAGGCGGTTCCCAAGGAACTGCTGCCGGTCGTCGACCGGCCGGTGCTGCAGTACATCGTCGAGGAGGCCGCCCAGGCCGGCATCGACGACATCCTGCTGATCACCGGTCGCGGCAAGACCTCGATGGTGGACCACTTCGACCGCCGGCCGGACCTGGAGGAACGGCTCGCCAAGAAGCCCGAGCTGCTGGCCGAGGTCAAGCGCACCGAGGAACTCGCAGCGATCTACACGGTCCGCCAGCCGGAACAGCTCGGCCTCGGTCACGCCGTCGGGTACGCCGAGTCGCACGTCGGCGACGCGCCCTTCGCGGTGCTGCTCGGCGACGAGTTCGTCAAGCCCTCCGAGCCGCTGCTGCCGGCCATGCTGGAACTCCAGGCCCGCACCGGCGGCGTGGTGCTCGCGTTCTTCGAGGTCGACCCGGCCGAGACCAGCCGCTACGGCATCGCGTCGGTCGAGCCGGCCGAGTCGGAATACTCCGACATCGCCGAGGTCGTCAAGGTCACCGGCATGGTGGAGAAGCCCAGCCCGGAGGACGCCCCCAGCAACCTCGCCGTCCTCGGCCGGTACGTGCTCCCCGGGAAGATCTTCGACGCGATCCGGCGTACCCGGCCGGGCAGCGGCGGCGAGATCCAGCTGACCGACGCGATGGAGCTGCTGCGTACCGAGGGGGTGCCGGTGCACGCCATCGTCTACCGGGGCACCCGCTACGACACCGGCATGCCGCTCGGCTACCTCCAGACCGTGGTGCAGATCGCCGCCGAGCGGGAGGACCTGGGCGCCGAGTTCCGCAAGTGGCTGACCGAGTTCGTCAACAACGGTGACGAGACGGTCACCGCCGCGGTCCTCAACGGCATCCGCGACGCGTCCGGCGGTGCCGATACATGACAGCGACGGCCGACGCCGAGGCGGCCGCGAACGAGTTGACGCCGCTCGCCGACTACCTGGGCAGTGTGCTGCGCAGGTTACGCGCGCTGCCTCCACTCGACCTCGACCTGACCCAGGCGTACGGCAACGTGCTCGCCGAGGACGTGGTCGCCCCGCACTCGTACCCCGCCTTCGACCAGGCGGCGGTGGACGGGTACGCCGCGCGCTGGGAGGACATCTCCGGTGGGAGTCGGGGGCCGGGCTACGTCCCGGCCCCCTCCGGTATGCCCGGCGGCCGCAGCATCCGCCTCAACGTGGTGGGTGACCTGGGCGCGGCGAGCTGGCGACCGGTGCGGCTCACCCCCGGCGCCTGCTTCTCGGTCGCGGCGGGCGCGCCGCTGCCGATCGGCGCGGACGTGGTCGTCCCGGTGGAGTGGACCGACCAGGGCATGGCCGCCGTCGAGATCTTCCGCGCCCCCAAACGGGGGTACGGCCTGCGCCGCGCCGGGGAGGAACTGGTCGCCGGCACGCTGCTCGCCCGCGCCGGGGCGTACGTCTCACCGGCCCTGGTCGCGGTGTTCGCCGCCACCGGCATCGGGCACGTGGTGGTGCGGCCCAGCCCGCGCGTGGTCATCGTGGCCACCGGCGACGAGCTGGTGGACGTGGGCCGGGGCAGCCAGCCCGGCCAGGTGGTGGACACCAACTCGCACGCGCTGACCGCGGCGGCGGCGGAGGCGGGCGCGCTCGCGTACCGGGTGGGGATCTGCGACGACGACCCGGAGGCGCTGCGCGGCCTGCTGGAGGACCAGACGCTGCGCGCCGACCTGATCATCACCACCGGCGGCACCGGCACCGGTCCCGGCGACATGGTCCGCCGCATCCTGTCCCGCCGCGACGGCGGGCGCGCCGGGCCGGTCGCCTTCACAGAGGTGGCCCTCTATCCCGGAACGGCTCTCGGGTTCGGTACGGTCGGCGCCGAGGAGGTGCCGGTGGTGTGTCTTCCCGGTGAGCCCGGCGCGGCGCTGATCGGCTTCGAGGTGCTGGCCCGCCCGGCCATCCAGCTGCTGGCCGGGGCCGAGCCGGTGTTCCGGCCGAGCGTCCGCGCGCACCTGCTGGAGACGGTCTCGTCCCCGGTGGGGCTGCGCGAGTTCCGGCCCGCGCACGTGGCCGAGCGGCGCGGCGGCGGGTACACCGTGCAGCCGCTCGCCGGTGGCCCGTACACGCTCTCCGGCCTGGCCGAGGCCAACGGCCTGCTGGTTCTCGGCGAGCGGGTCACCACTGCGGCTGCCGGGTCTACGGTGGACGTGCTCCTGCTGGACCGGCGCCGGTGAGCGCGAGGAGTGAGCTTGCGAGCCCCGCAGTCGCGAGCGGAAGGCAAGCTCGGTGAGCGCGAGGAGTGAGCTTGCGAGCCCCGCAGTCGCGAGCGAAGGGCCGGCTCGGTGAGGTTCCGGCGGGCGCCGGGGTGGCCGGCGGTGCTGGTGGACGGTCCGGTGGTACTGCGGCCGTACCGGCGTTCGGACGCCGCCGCCTGGTCGGAGATCCGGCGCGCGAACCGCGAGTGGCTGGCGCCGTGGGAGTCCCATGTGCCCGGCGGCTGGTACGAGACGAACTCGCCCGCCGCGTTCCGCCTGGTGCACGCCGACCAGCGCAAGTCCGCGCGTACCGGTGAGGGCATGCCGTTCGCCGTCTGCCTCCGCGAGAACGGGCAGGAGCGGCTGGTCGGCCACGTGAACGTGGGCAGCATCGTGCGGCGGGCGTTCTGCTCCGGGTACGTGGGCTACTGGGTGGACTCCAGGGTGGCCGGTCGCGGCGTGATCCCGACCGCTGTGGCGCTCGCCGTGGACCACGCGTTCGGACCGGGCGGTCTGCACCGGATCGAGGTGAACATCCGGCCGGAGAACATGCCCTCCCGGCGGGTGGTGGAGAAACTCGGCTTCCGCGAGGAGGCCTATCACGTGCGCTACATGCACATCGACGGCGCGTGGCGGGACCACATCGGATACGCGATGACGGGCGAGGAAGTAGTAGCCGAGGGCGGCTTGCTGGCGCGGTGGCACCGCGTACGTGACAACCGCCGCTGAGGCGAACGCCCGGCGCGGCGCACTGTGAACCGGGTCGGCGGCCCGTAACCTCAAGTAACTGCAAGCTGTGGCAAGCGCTGCCCGCCCGCACGAAGTGCGCCGTAAACGACGGTAGACGGAAGAAGTTGCGGCGGCGGCGCTCGCCGGAGAACTTTGGTGACGGGAGGGGTGAGGGTGCCCACGTCGGTGCTCCTCGCCGTCCTCGCCGCCGCCGGTCTGCTCGCCCTCGCTCCGGCGCTGGTCCGCCGGTACGACGCCACCGAGCGGCTGGTGGCGGAGCGGGCGCAGTCGACGGCGCGGGTGCTCCAGCGCCGGCGTCGACGGCGCACCGTGCCCGGGCGGCGACCGCTGCACCCGCCGCGCTCCCTCGTCGTGACCCTCAGTGAAGACTCCGACACGGGCAGTCTTGCCCGTCCGGTCTCCGCACCGCCACTGCGCCGACGCTCCGGGCGACTCCGGCCCGTCTCCGCGGTGCCGGCCCAGTCCCGCCGACGGCACCCGCCCCGGCGACGGCACACCCCGGCGATCTATCGCCGGCGCCGGGTGCTGGCCGCGCTGCTGCTGCTCAACCTGGTCGAATTGGGCGGCGTGGTGCTCGTCGGACCCGGGTTCTGGATCAGTGTCTCGGTCACCGGCGCGCTGCTCGTCGCGTACGTCGTACACCTGCGGCAGCGTGCCCTGGCCGAGCGCCGACGGCGGCGCGCGGACGCCCGCGAGGCGGCCTGGCTGGCCGCCCGCCAGGCCGAGGTGCGCCGCGAGCAGGCCCGGCGCGCGGCGGCCCGACGGGAGGCGCAGCGCCGGCTGGCCGCCCAGCGCGAGGCGGTCCGGCGTGCGGCGATGGGGCTGGACCGTCCCGCGGACCTGCCACCGGCGGCGAGCGGCGGCTCGGTGTCCTACCGGCGGGCGGGCGGCCTGCGCGGACGCCCCTACCAGTCCGGCCGAGGCGCCTGACCGCCGTGCCGGCGCCTTGCTGGTGGCGATCTTGGAAGGTTTCGGCCCCTCCGGGGGCCTTTTCCTTCCAAGATCTACGGGGCGGCGGGGCGGTTCGCGTCGTGGGGGCGCGACCTGTTAGCCTTGTCGTCGGCCCGCCCGGTGAAAGCCGGGTGGGACCGACGCTGGTTCGCCGGCGGAGGGGCTGTGGCGCAGACCGGTAGCGCACCTCGTTCGCATCGAGGGGGTCAGGGGTTCAAATCCCCTCAGCTCCACCCAGTTCAAAGGCCGTCTCCCGTGGTGGGGGACGGCCTTTTCTGATCTTCTGCAGCAAGTGGCTTGGGCGCATCGTGAGGTGGGCGCTCACACGCGGTGGTGCGACACGCCATGGCCGAGACGGTCTTCGCCACCCTCACGACCGAACTGGTCCACACCCGCGCCTGGCCGTGACGGCACGAACTGGAAACGGTCGTCTTCTCTTCCATCGAAGGCTTCTGCGGCCCACGGCGCCGGCACGGCCGTCTGGGTAACGTCAGCCCCGACGCCTACGAGAAGACCCGTCACGAGTCCCTGACACACTCATGAAGCTGTTGAGATAGACGTCCGAGTGGTCAACGCCGAGACGACAGGAACAGCCGCTGCGACAGTAGTCGGGCGGGTCAAGGGCGACCGCGAGGGTGAAGGACCCGAAACCTGCTGTGTCCCGCCACCGACCAGCAGGCGAACAGCGCGCCGGATGTCGGGTGACCGGCGCCGTCTCGAGCCGTCTTCCAGGTCGGTTGGGCCACCTGCTCGGCGGCGTCGCCGCTCGCCCTTTGCGGTGTTTATGAGAGCGTTTGTTGCCGAGCATTAGCGTCCGAGACGGCGACAACCGGAAGTCTTCGCTATTCAAGAAAATGTTTTGACTTGTTGCCGATGCTTGGGATATCCAGTTTGTCGGCAATGGCCCCCGGGATTCGATCGGCACTCCTGACTTCCTTATTGTTAATCGCGTTTAGAGTTCCGGCCGACCGGGGGATCCGGGCGTCGTCGGCCAGCGCCCCACAATGAGCCGGCAAACCAGTCGGGCCGCCCCGAACAGGCGCGATTTTGCCACCCGCTCGACCTGTTGTGGCTGCCAGGAGCGCCCGTACCGTTGCGGCACCAGCGTTCCGTGTGATTGGCCAGATGAATTGCGGCAATTGCAGGCGTGCTGATTGTATCGAAAATCGTCTTTGATGGGAACGACAGTGAGCCATTTTCATCCTGCGTAGCGGTCGGCTTCGACGCGGTGCAGGACGAGGATGGCCTGCACGATCGCGGTCGCTCGGCGTGGGCAGCAGCGCAGCTTGACCAGGATTTTCCAGGTCTTGAGGGTGGCGATCGCGCGTTCGCCGCGGGCGCGGATCTTCGCGTGCGCTCGGTTGACGGCCTTCTGCCGGCGTGACAGCTTCGGCCGGAAGCGGCGCCGCTTGAACGGGGTGCGCACGCTGCCGGGGGCGCCTTGATAGCCCTTGTCCGCGAAGGTCATCACGTCGGTGCTGGCCAGGGCGTCGATGATGCCGTGGGTGCGGGCGGCGGTCAGGTCGTGCGTCGAGGCGGGCAGCGCGGCCGAGGCCCAGACGAGACGCCCGGCCGCGTCGGCGATGACCTGCACGTTCACGCCGTGACGCTTGTGTTTTCCGGAGTAGTACGGCTTCTGGTTGGCGACCCGGTCGATCGGGATCAGGGTGCCGTCGAGGATTGCGTAGGCGAGCAGACGGATCCTGGTCATGGCCGTGGCCAGGTCGTCGGCGGTCGCGGCGAGCAGGTCGATGGCCTCGCGGACATAACGCCAGGCGGTCGTGACGCCGATGTCGAATCCGGCGGCCAGGCGGGTGTAGGTGTCGCCGTTGCGCAGGTGGGCCAGGGCGAGCAGGGCTTGCCGGCCGGGGTCGAGGCGTCGCCACCGAGACCGTTGCTGCTGGCGGCGGGTTCGGATGAGGGCGGCGAGGTGGTTCAGGCTGCGGGTGGACAACGGAATCGCGGCAGGGTAAGACAGCACAGCGAGGCTCCCGGTTGGGGCATCTGATCTTGGTCGATTGCTGTCTTACCGGGAGCCTCGTCCTACCTGGACACCGGCCTCCCACACCGCCCGTGACCTGCGCCGTCACGATGAAAATGGCTCAGTGAAAAACATGCGAAAGTCTGTGGTGGTCTTGGCGGTTCTGGCCATGGCCGCGGCGGGATGCGAGCAGGCCAGTGAGTCAAGCCCGTCTGCGTCCGAGTCGGCCACGCCGACGAGCGTGGCATCCGCCTCTGCATCCGCCGCCGCGTCCGCGCCCGCGGTGGCGGTCGACACGTCCATCAACGAGAAGCCGGTGGACGGTTCAGACGCCGCTGCCGTGAAGACGGTGGATGTCGCGGCGCAGCCGGCGGCCCAGGCCCCAGCCTCGGCGGGGGGATACTACAAGCTCAAGACCGTGTTCCGCGGTGAGAACGAGTGCCTGGAAGGCAACCGCGTCGACGGCAACTCAACCCTCGCCGGCGCCGCGTTCCAGAACACCTGCAAGGACGTTGACGGGCAGGCCTGGAGTCTCACCAAGCGCCCCGACGGCTACTACACGCTGCGGACGAAGTTCCTCGGCGAGCAGAAGTGCCTCGAAGGCAACCAGATAGCCGGGAAGGTCCTCGGCGGCGCCGCGTTCCTGGACACGTGCCGCGAGGTCACCGGACAGCAGTGGAAGCTGGTCAAGGCCGGAGACAACCTCTTCCGGCTGCAGACGAAGTTCCGGGAGAAGGAAGGCGAATGCCTGGAAGGTAACCGATTCGCGCCGACGTCCGTCCTGAAGGGTGCGGCGTTCACCGACAAGTGCCAGAACGTGACCGGGCAGCTCTGGTACCTCACCGCGATCCCTGCCTGACGACACCGCATTGACCGGAGGAGCCCGGACTGTTGTCCGGGCTCCTCCGCGCGGATGACGGTTTGCTCGCACGCCCCGGCGTCAGTCGAACAGGCCGTCGAGCGCCTTCTGTTCGAGATCGCGCCAGCGCTCGGCGTCCTTCAGTGCCTTGGCGATCTCCTTCTCGTCGAGGTGGTGGGCGCCCTCCTCGCGGATGCACGCGACGCTGAACGGCCCGCCGACCGACGGCGAGGTCCGCTCCAGCGCCTCCAGCACCCGTACCACGCCCACCACGCCGTACTCGACGGTGCGCGTGGTCATCCGGAAGTGGGACAGCAGCGCGCCGGCCTGCTGGGCCATGGGCGCGCCGGAGCCGATGGCGTGGAAGCCCACGTCCTCGTAGCGGCCGATGAGTCCGTTGGGGTTGATCTCCACGATCCACGGGCCGCCCTGGCTGAAGCCGGCCGCGAGCAGGTACGCCGACACCCCGCCGCCGGCGCCCTCGCCTGGTACGTCCGGGATGTAGTTCTCGTAGTGCTTCTTGAAGACGGGCAGGACGCGCTCCTGCAGCTCGTCGCCGATGTCGGGTGCTTCGAGGATGGCGGTGGCCGAGTCCTGGAGGAGGGGGCGCAGGTCGTTGAGTACCCCCCGCGCACCGCTGCCGCCCCAGGCGGCGCAGTCGCCCAGCGGGTGCAGCTTCTGGGCGGGGAAGCTCAGACCGCGGTCGCTCTCGGTGATCTGGGAGTCGGCGCCGATCACCACCCCGTCTTTGCAGACAACGGCGAGTACGACGGTCATAGCGTCCTCCTGAGCAGGGGTAAGGGGTAGGGCGCGACGTACCCGCCATCCCGCCTGCCTACACCCCGACGAGTGTTGGCCCACTCGTGGCCGGACTACGGGAAGGCTGCCGCCCGTCGGCGGCGACGCGGTCGAGCGGCCGGCCGGATGCGTTACGGCGACGGCTCGTGGAAGTAGACGGTGGCCGACCACCAGTCACCGTCGGCAGTGATCTCGCTTTGAATGACGACGTCCTGGACCTCGATACCGGGCCGTTGCTCGATGCTGTCGGCGATGCGGCGTAGCAGGGCCGGGACGCTGTCCTGACCCGGTCCCGCCGGGTTGGCCTGCGAGAAGTGCTTGATTGTCCACGACGGCGGTTCGGACGGCATGACGGCAGTCTGCCAGTGCCTCTCTCCGAGCCTTTCGAGGCTCGTGAATCCAAGGCGCGTGCTATCCGGCCTCGGTGAACAGTCCGGCGTAGCGGTCCAGGTACAGCGGCCAGCCCTGGTCGTGGCCGACGCCGTCACGAACCGACTCCCAATCCGGACCGTGCCGGTCCAGGTTGCGGTGCTCCAACTCGACCCGGGTGCGCTGCGGTGTCTCGGCGACGAACCGGACCTCGACCTCGCTGGCGTTGTCCAGATCCTGTTCGAGCTGCCATGCCGGGCTGATGTCCCAGCTGAAGACGAGCCGGTCCGGCGGCTCGAAGACGAGGATTCGCGCCCAGGCGCACTCACTGCCGTCCTCGGCGCGGTCGAAGATGTGCCCACCGACCTTCGGCTCGAACACCGTCTCGGTGATCGGCGACGACAGCAGGTTGTGCTCCTTCGGCTTGAAGTCGCCGAACCGCTCCGTGAACACCGCGAAAGCCCGCTCCACCGGCGCGTCGACCACGATCTGCCGTCGCACCACCGCATCCGTGCCACTCATGATTCCTCCTCGTCAGGGCGCTCGGCGACGTCCTTGAAGCCGTCCAGCGCGCGGCTCCAGTAGGTGTCGAGCTGATCTCGTAAGGCGGCCACGCCGGCGGGATTGAGCCGGTAGACACGCTTCGTTCCCGCCGTGCGGTCCGTCACCAGGCCGGCGTCCTTCAGCACCCGCAGATGCTGCGACACCGCCGGCCGGCTGACCGGCAGCACCGCGGCCAGCTCGCCGACCGCCCGCGGCTGCTCCGCGAGACACGCGATGATCGCCCGCCGAGTCGGGTCGCCCAGGGCGTCCCACCCGTCCTCGGTTCGGTAAGTTCCCACGAACAGTAAGCTACGGCTTACCATTGGCGTTCGTCAAGCCTGAAAAGCAGGTCACTGTTGCCACAGGAACGCGGCCGTCGAGCATGGCCGGCAGCGGAATCCGTACCCGCAGCCACCGCCACCGAAGTTGAAGCCGGTGTGGTGATCGTGGCCTTCCTCGAGCTGGACGACGAACGACATGGGCAGGGCGCAGGCGGGACAGGTGGGCGTCTGGTCGAACTGGAGCCACGCCGGCAGTCCGCCGAGTTGCCCGAGGACGTCTCGCAGCGGTCGGCCGGACTCACCGCGCCAGCGCTCGCGCGCCTCGTCGTAGCCGTCGGAGTCGTGCATCGGCACGTACGTGACGGCGGACGTCTCGGCCGCCAGGACGGTGTCGCCCGGGGGCACGGCAGACGGAGCCAGCGCCCCGGAAGGGAAGACGAACGCGCGGTTGCCGCCGGCTGTCGCATCCCACTCGTCGCACAGGCCCGGATCGTTCTGGCACATGAAGATCGACAAGAGCGCGGCGTCGTCCGCGTCGATGTCGTCGAGTCGGACCTGGGCCAGGAACTGCATCGGTCCGTCGCACTCGTCGCACACCGGCCAGTCGAAGCCCGCAGGCACGAGCGGAACACCGCCGGTACGCGTGCCGGGCGCATCTGGCGCCGTGTCACCGTTGTAGATCATCAGAATCGTCACGCGGCGCAGCGTAGGGGAGTTGACGATCTCTCGCAGCGCTCAGATGTGCCCGGGTCCGTCCGGCACCCGGCCCGCAGCCGGGCGGCCGATCGGAGTCACGTCCGTTGGTAGCCTGACGCGTCCGTACGACAGATGGAGTCTGCCCGGTGCTCAGGATGGTGCTGCGGAGGCTGGGCGCGGCGGGCGCGGTCTGCCTGGTGGCTGCGTGCGGACCCTCGACTGCTGATCCAGCGGATCGTTCGGCGGGCGAAGCTGCCCCCTCCACGGCCCAGGCGACCGGCACGCCCACCACCGGGAAAGCGTCCGCGATTCCGGCGACCGGCGGCGCCGGCTACTCCGCGGCACTGTCGGCGCGGCTGGTGACCACGGACGCGCTACCACGAGGTTTCACTGTGGACATCGCGACGGTCATGGCTCCGGATGCGGGCCGGCAGCGCCCCGGCCCCGAGGTGCCCTGTGCGGACATGATTCCGCTGTTGTCGGCCAACCGGCTGACCGGTGCTCCGTCGGCGATGGCCGCCGCCACCGTCAGCTCTGGCGAGGGCTCCGATTACCCGTGGGTGGCAAGCGAAGTGCTCAGGACGTACGCCGACGACGGCGCCCGAGAGGCGATGGCGGACCTGCGGACGTTCATCGGCCGGTGCCCTGCCGTCGCGTCACCGGGCCAGGACGGAGGCAGCTACCGTTTCGCGGTGGTACCGGGGCCGCGACTGGGCGACGAGAGCATGCGCGTCGACGCCAGCACGACTTCCGGATCGATCACCCTGGAATGGGACAGCATCCTCGTCCGGATCGGCACCACCCTGGTGGTCGTTCATGAGCAGGGCAACGAGCCCGGCGGCGACGATCACCTCACCCGACTCGCCGAAGCCGCGCTCCGCAGCTACCAGACAACCGGACCCTGAACGCCCTCGGGCGGTCGGCGGCAGCTCACCTCGTCGCGCCACCCAACCACCTGGTCAGCGCATCCTCCAGCGTCTGCTGATCGTCACCCACCCAGGCCACGTGCCCGTCCGGCCGCAGCAACACCGCCGGCACGTCCAGCTCGTCGCCGGTGCCGGCGACGTGCCCGACCCGGTCGGCCCAGCCGTCCACCGACAGCTTCCCGGTCCCGTCCAGCAACAACCCGCCGCCGGTACGCATCAGCTCGTACAGGCGTCCCTCCCGCAGCGGTACGTCGCGCAGCCGCCGCCCGAGCAGCGCATGCCCCTCGCCGACGTCGTACCGGACGCTGATCGCTGTGACCTTCTCGATCAGGAAGCGGTTGACCTCGTCGAAGTCCATGAGCTGCGCCAGCATCTGACGCACGGCCTGCGGTCCGGGCTCGTTCGTGGTCAGCAGCATCTGCGCGCGGGTGTTCGTCAGCACGTCGGCGGCGACCGGGCGTCGCTCGGTCTCGTAGGTGTCCAGCAGGCCGTCCGGCGCCCAGCCGTTCACCGTCGCCGCCAGCTTCCAGCCCAGGTTGAACGCGTCCTGGATGCCCAGGTTGAGCCCCTGCCCGCCCAGCGGCGGGTGGACGTGCGCGGCGTCGCCGGCCAGGAACACCCGCCCGACCCGGTAGTGCTCGGCCAGGCGGGTCGCGTCGCCGAACCTCGACAGCCAGCGGGGGGAGTGCACGCCGAAGTCGGTGCCCGCGTACGCGTGAAGTTGCCGCTTGACGTCATCGAGCGTCGGCGGCGCCGAGGCCACGTCGGCCGCCGGTACGACCACCCGGAACACGCCGGGCCTGCCGGACGGCCCGAGCCCGAACCGTTTCTCGGTGCGGCGTACCTCGGTCATGATCGCGGTGATCTCGTCCGCGGACGCGGTCACCTCCATCTCGCCGAGCAGCGTGTCGATCGTCGACGGCTCGCCGGGAAAGCCGACGCCGAGCAGCTTGCGGACGGTGCTGCGCCCGCCGTCGCAGCCGACGGCGAACCGCGCCCGCAGCGGTGACGCGCTCTCGTCGTCGAGGTGGACTGTCACGCCGTCGTCGTCCTGCTCCAGCCCGGTCACCGCACTGCCGCGCCGGATCTCAGCGCCGACCTCGGCGGCGTGGTCGGCGAGCAGCCGGTCGGTGAGCGTCTGCGGGATGCCGAGGACGTACGGGTGTGCGGTGTCCAGGTCGGCGGGCGCGGGTTTGTCGATGCTGGCGAAGAACCCCCGGATCGGATGGGTGCCGCCGTGTTCGAGGAACCGCTCCAGCAGCCCGCGCTGGTCCATCACCTCGATGCTGCGGACGTGCAGGCCGAGCGAGCGCACGTACGGCGGCGGCTCGGCGTCGCGTTCCAGGACGAGCACGCCGACGCCCTGAAGGCGCAACTCGCTCGCCAGCATCATGCCGGTCGGCCCACCGCCGACCACGATCACGTCGAACACATCTTCCCCCGTGCCGAGTGTCAGGCGACCGTCCCCTTCGGCGGCACGAAGCCGCCGGAGAGGGCGCGGATGCGTGCCACGAGCGCAGCGACGATCGGCTGGTGGTCGAATCGACCATAGCCGCCGTGCCGGAACGCGCGGGCCTCGAAGAACTCGCCGCCGCCGGCGCCGTCGTCGGGCACCCGTACCTGCTCAGCCATGGTCTGCTCCCGGTGGTCGGGTGGCCGACGCTACAACCGCCGGGCAACCCCGGTCAGCCGCGGCGGAACGTCCGGCGGTAGGTGTCCGGGGGTACGCCGACGGTGCGCTGGAAGTGGCGGCGCAGCGTCGTCGCCGTACCCATGCCGGATGCCTCGGCGACGGCGTCGATGCCGTCGTCGGTGTTCTCCAGCAACTCCTGCGCCCGCCGGATGCGCTGCGTGGCCAGCCACTGCGACGGCGTGGCGCCGCTCGCGGCGGTGAAGTGCCGGACCAGGTTGCGGGTGCTCATGGTGGCCTGGCGGGCGAGGTCGGCGACCGTCAGCGGGCGGTCCAGCCGTGCCATCGCCCAGGGGAGCAGCGCGGCGAGCGGGTGGTCCTCGCGGGCCGGGACCGGTGTGGTGACGTACTGGGCCTGGCCGCCCGCGCGGTGCGGCGGCACCACCAGGCGGCGGGCGACGGCGTTGGCGACTGTGGAGCCGTGGTCGCGGCGGATCAGGTGCAGGCACAGGTCGATCGCGGCGGCCTTGCCGGCGGAGGCGAGCACGTCACCGTTGTCCACGTAGAGCACGTCCGGGTCGACCTGGACGCGTGGGTAGCGGGCGGCGAGCGCGTCGGTGTGCGCCCAGTGGGTGGTGGCGCGCAGCCCGTCGAGGATGCCGGCGGCGGCGAGGACGAACGCGCCGGTGCAGAACGAGACCATCCGGGCGCCCGCCTCGTGCGCGGCGCGGACCGCGTCGACCAGGTCGGACGGCGGCTCGGCGTCGGTGTCCTCGATCGCCGGGACGATCACCGTGTGGGCGCGGGCCAGGTGGTCCAGCCCGTGGTCGGGCGTGACCGCGAACCGGCCGACGCCGACCGGGCCGGGACCGCAGACCACCAGGTCGTACCAGGGGTCGGCCAGGCCGGTCGGGTCGCGGACGAAGATCTCGCAGGCCGCCGCCAGCTCGAAGTGCAGCATCCCGTCGGTGGCGGCGAGCGCGATCAGGGTCATGTCCGAAACTGTACGGGCATTGGCGTTTGCGCCACTGTCCCGGCTCTCGAATTCCGGCGAGGATCATTCCAGTCGATCTTCGAGGGGGAATGTCATGCAGGTGGCGGTGTTCGGGGCGTACGGGCACACCGGACGGTTCGTGGTGGCGGAGCTGCGGGAGCGGGGATACGAGCCGCTGCCGGTGGGACGTGACGGCGGGAGGCTGTCAGCCGCGTTCCCGGGGGTGGAGCAGCGGGTGGCGTCGGTAGACGATCCGGCCTCGCTGGACCGGGCGCTGGCCGGGGCGGCGGCGGTGGTCAACTGCGCCGGGCCGTTCGCCTCGACCGCCGGCCCGCTGATCGAGGCCGCGTTGCGGGCCGGGATCCCCTACGTCGACGTGGCGGCCGAGATCGAGGCGAACCGGGACACGTTCGCGCACTACGCCGAGCGTGCCGAGGCCGCGGGAGTCGCGGTGGTGCCCGCCATGGCGTTCTTCGGCGGGCTCGGCGACCTGCTGGTCACCGTCGCGATGGGGGACTGGGCGGCGGCCGACGAGGCGCACGTCGCGTACGGGCTGAGCAGCTGGCACCCGACGGCCGGGACGGTCGCCTCCGGCGTCGTCTCGCGCGAGCGCCGCGACGGCCGGCGGGTCCGCTTCACCGACGGGCGCCTGGTGTACGCCGACGGCGACCTGCCCCGGCGGGACTGGGAGTTCCCGGCGCCGCTCGGTGTCCGGCCGGTGCTCGGCGAGTTCACCATGGCCGACGTGGTGACGGTGCCGAGCCACCTGGACATTCCGGAGGTGTGCACGTACATGACCGCGAACGCGGCAGGGGATCTGGCCGCCGGGGAGGCGCCGGCCGCTGTGGACGAGCGTGGCCGGTCCGCGCAGACGTTCACCGTCGACGTGGTGGTGCGTTCGGGCGACGTCCGCCGGCGGGTGGTGGCCCACGGGCAGGACATCTACGCGATCAGCGCGCCGCTGGCGGTCGAGGCGGTCCACCGGATCCTGACCGGGCAGACGCGGGCGACCGGTGTCGCGTCGGCCGGCCGGATCTTCGACGCGCCGGACTTCCTGGGCGCGCTGTCGGCGCACCTCACCGTCGAGACGCCGCCGGCCGCCTGATGCCCCGTCGGCCTCCCGCATCCACGGCTACCGATTGACAATGTTTGGAATCCAAACTTACTCTCGCGCTGGGCGGGTGCGCGCCCCGCCTTCCCCGTCCACGCGCCCCACCCCACCACGAAGGAACCACCATGTTCCGCTCTCCCCGTACCGCCCGGTTGCGGGTCGGCCTGGTCGCCGCGACCGCCGCGGCACTCGTGACAGGCACCGCCGTGATGGCGACGAACGCCCAGGCGGCGGCCGGCTGCCGCGTCACCTACACGACCGCCAGCCAGTGGCCCGGCGGCTTCACCGCGAACGTCGACGTGACCAACCTCGGTGACCCGATCAACGGCTGGAACCTGCGCTGGACGTTCCCGTCCGGCCAGCGGGTCACCCAGGCCTGGAGCGCCACAGTCACCTCCTCCGGCGCCGACGTCACCGCGACGAACGTCGGCTACAACGGCTCCATCGCCACCAACGGCAGCGTCTCGTTCGGCTTCAACGGCTCCTGGTCCGGCGCGAACACCGCGCCCACCGCGTTCTCGCTCAACGGTGTGGCCTGCACCGGCGGCGTCGGCGGGACCACCCCGCCGCCGACCACCACGCCGCCGCCGACCACTCCGCCCCCGACCACCCCGCCGCCCACCACGCCACCGCCCACGACCCCGCCGCCCGCCGGCAACGCCATGGCCGCCGTCGCCGCCATGCAGCCCGGCTGGAACCTCGGCAACTCCTTCGACGCGGTCGGCGCGGACGAGACCGCGTGGGGCAACCCGCGGGTCACCGAGGCGCTGCTCGACAACGTCCGGGCGCAGGGCTTCAACAGCATCCGCATCCCGGTGACCTGGAGCAACCACCACGGCGCCGCGCCGAACTACACGATCGACGCGGCCTGGCTGAACCGGGTACGCGAGGTGGTCGGCTGGGCGCTCGCCGACGGCTTCTACGTGGTGCTCAACATCCACCACGACTCGTGGCAGTGGATCAACACGATGCCCACCGACCGCACTAACGTGCTGAACCGCTACAACGCGCTCTGGACCCAGATCGCCGCCGCGTTCAAGGACTCCTCGCCGAAGCTGACCTTCGAGAGCGTCAACGAGCCGCAGTTCACCGGAAGCTCCGGCGACGCGCAGAACGCCACGCTCCTCAACGAGCTGAACACCTCGTTCCACCGCATCGTCCGTCAGTCCGGCGGGGGCAACGCCACCCGGCTGCTGGTCCTGCCGACCCTGCACACCTCCGCCGAGCAGGCCCGGGTGAACGAGCTGGTCAGCACGTTCAACACGCTCAACGACCCGAACCTGATCGCCACCGTGCACTTCTACGGGTACTGGCCGTTCAGCGTGAACGTCGCCGGGGGCACCCGGTTCGACGCGACGGTCCAGCAGGACCTGACCGACCAGTTCGACCGGGTCTACAACGCCTTCGTCACCCGCAACATCCCGGTGATCATCGGCGAGTACGGGTTGCTCGGCTTCGACCGCCACACCGGCACCATCGAGCAGGGCGAGAAGCTCAAGTTCTTCGAGTTCCTCGGCCACTACGCGCGTAGCCGCAAGCTGACCACCCAGCTCTGGGACAACGGCCAGCACTTCGACCGCACGTCGTTCGTGTGGAAGGACCCCGAGCTGTTCGCGCAGATCAAGTCGAGCTGGACGACCCGCTCCGGCACCGCGTCCAGCGACCAGGTGTACGTGCCGCGTACCGGCACGATCACCGCCAAGAGCCTGACGCTCAACCTGAACGGCACCACGTTCCAGGGGCTGCGCCAGGGCACCACCGACCTGGTGAACGGCACCGACTACACGGTCTCCGGCAGCACCCTGACGCTCACCGCGTCGGCGCTGACCCGGCTGGTCGGCTCCCGCGCGTACGGGGTGAACGCCAACCTCCAGGCCCGCTTCTCCGCGGGCGTGCCGTGGCGGATCAGCATCATCACGTACGACCCGCCGGTGCTGTCGAACGCCACGGGCACCACGGCGGCGTTCACGCTCCCGGCGCAGTTCCGCGGTGACCAGCTGGCCACGATGGAGGCGAAGTACGCCGACGGCAGCAACGCCGGGCCGCACAACTGGACCTCGTACAAGGAGTTCGACGTGACGTTCGCGCCGAACTACACCGGCAACACGATCGCGTTGAAGCCGGAGTTCTTCGCCGAGGTCAACGACGGCCAGCGGGTCACGCTGACGTTCCACTTCTGGAGCGGCACGAAGCTGACCTACTACGTGACCAAGTCCGGCAGCACCGTCACCGGCACGGTGAGCTGACCGCTACGGCACGGCTCGCGGCGGTGGGCGTCGACACCGCCGCGAGCCGTGCCCGGCACGAGTTTCCGCCGGACCGATGATTTCCGAGGTCGGCGCCGGTCGACAGAGGCATGAAGACGCTCACTCTCCAGACGCCCGAGGTCGACCTGGTCTACGACGTCCACGCCCCCGAGGCGGCCGAGGCCGGGCACCGCCCCTTGTTCATGATCGGCCAGCCGATGTGCGCCGACGGCTTCACCACGCTCGCGTCGTACTTCCCGGACCGCACAGTCATCACGTACGACCCGCGCGGGCTCGGCCGGAGCGTCCGCAAGGACGGCCGGAACGACTCGCTGCCCGAGGTGCAGGCCCGGGACGTCCGCGACATCGTCGACGCCCTCGGCATGGGCCCGGTCGACATGTTCGCCAGCAGCGGCGGCGCGGTGACCGCGCTCGCGCTGGTGGCCGCCCACCCGGACGTGGTGACCACGCTCGTGGCGCACGAGCCGCCGCTGGTCACGCTGCTCCCCGACGCCGAGGCGGCCGGACGGGCCATGGCCGCCTGCCAGGAGGCGTACCGGAAGAACGGCTGGGGTGCCGGCATGGCGGCGTTCATCGTCATGACGTCGTGGCGCGGCGAGTTCACCGACGACTACTTCGCGCAGCCCGCGCCCGATCCCGCCGCGTTCGGAATGCCGGCCGAGGACGACGGCAGCCGCGACGACCCGCTGCTCTCCGACCGGTCCGCGGCGGTCACCGTCTTCCGGCCGGACGCCGACGCGCTGCGCGCCGCGCCCACCCGGGTCGTGGTGGCGGTGGGCGAGGAGTCGGCGGACACCCTCACCGCGCGGACGTCGGTGGCCACCGCCGAGCTGCTCGGCGGACAGGCCGCGGTCTTCCCGAGCCACCACGGCGGGTTCCTCGGCGAGGGGATGGGCCACGCCGGGCAGCCGGAGGCGTTCGCGCGCCGGCTGCGGGAGATCCTCGACGCCTGACCGCGGCAGCGCCGCGTCGCGGATGCCCGCGACGGTCAGGCCCGGCGCACGTCGGTGACCATCGCCGGGTAGGGCCCGGCCGGTGTGCCGGGCCCGGCCTGGTCCGCGGGGACGACGTTCTCCATCCGCAGCCGCAGCGTGACCGGGTCGGCGGTGTCGAGGACGATCCGCCACCCCCAGCCGCCGCCGTACTCGGCGGTCAGCTCGACCGCCGCCCCGCTCGCCGCGCCGGTGAGCGTCATCGGGGTCGGCTGCTGGTGCCACGAGTCGCCCCACCAGGCGACGAGCGAGCCCGGCCGGTCGCCGGCGCCGATCATCAGCAGGCCGTCCTGCGGGCCGTCGTCGGGATGTTCCCACGAGTACGACACGGTGGTCAGGTGCCCGCCGGCCGCGGTGGCGACTGTGAGCGCGGCCGGCGACTCGGCGAGCGGATCGGCGGGCATCAGCCGGAAGCCGTTGGTGCCTGCCCAGGACCCGGTGACGTCGGTGAGAACCATCGTCCCAGGATAGGAGCCACCCCCGACAGCGCACGCCCGCCGCGCGTGCGGCGCGGCCCGACCTCGGATCTCCGGCAGGACGGGGTCAGGCGGAGAAGTCGTCGTCGGCGTCGCGGGCGTCCGCCTGGATGTGCTCGCCGGGGCGCTTGCCCCGGATCTCATCCTGCTCGCGTACCCGGTCCGCTTCGGCGTGTTCGTCCTGGTTCAGGTCACCGAGCCGCGCCCGGGCCGGACCGGCCAGGTCCTCCAGGTCGTTCTTCGCGCGCTCGACGCTCATTGCCGCCTCCCCGGATCGTCGCGTGGCGGCCCTCGCCGCCTGCCGAGGCGCGTCCCCGCTGACCCGGCGGGCAAACCGCCGCCACCGGCCGGGCGCCCGCCCGCCGTGCGGTCATGCGGGCGGCAGTGCGGTGATCAGGTCCTCGGCGTGCCGCAGCGTGTCGGCCAGCGCGTCGCGCGATCCGTCGTCCAGCGGGATCGAGCGGGCCTGCCGCACCAGCTCCCGCGCGGACTCCGGCTCGTCGAGTTGCAGCGCCAGCTCCGCCCGGTAGACCAGCGCCTCCACCTGGACGGCCGGGTCGTCGGCGGCATCCGGGCGGGCAAGCGCGCCGTCGAGGATCCGCGCGGCCTGCTGGGGATTGCCGCGAGAGTCCGCCTGCACCACCGCGTTCTGCAGCGTACGGGCCAGCCCGCCCCTGTCGTCGATCTCCGCGGTATCGCTCCGGCCGACGAACCGGATCCAGTTGCCGCCGGGGTCGACGATGCTGAACCCGAAGTGGCCCTCCTGGTTGCGGCGGGGCCGGGGCCGGGTCATCCGGGGCACGCCGGAGACGAGCACCTTGCCGTACGTGGCACGCAGGCCGTCGGTGAAGGCCCGGTGGATGTCGACCAGGTCGTCCACCACCACCAGGCAGGAGCCGTACGAGTCGGCGGGATCGAACTGCGGCATCCCGAAGAAGTGCAGATGGAGATCCTCCCGCCGCAGCGTCAGGTACGGGTTCGGGCGCTCCTGCCGGTACGTGATCTCGAAGCCGAGGGCCTGGTAGAAGGGCGCCACATCGTCCAGGGAGCGGCACGGCAGCAGCGGGATCGTCGTCTCGTTAGCCATGCTCCGAGCCTGGCGACCGAGGGCCGGCTCGTGCACATGGAAATGTCCGTTCGGCTTCTGGCGCCGTCCGAACGGACACGGGGGCCGGTCCGTAGTGGACCGGCCCCCGTGCGGGGTTTCGTTCGGGTCAGGGCTTCCAGGACCCGGCGGAACGGAAGCGGTGCTTGTATTCCACGACGCCGTTCTGGTCCTTCACGTCGAAGATGAGCTGGCCGCTGCGCTTGGAACCCTCGGGCAGGTTGTTGCCCGAGGTCATCAGCTTGCCGCAACCCGAGAAGGCGCCGCCGATGCCGCTCTCCTCGGTGCCGTCCGCAGCGACCCAGGTGAAGTAGAACGGGTTGATCGAGCCGGTGCCCTTGGTGATCTCGGCGGTCACGTCGGCGATCAGGAACATGCCGTTCTTCGGGCCGGGCATGACCTCGCTGCAGGCGGCGTTCCTGGTCCGGAAGTTGCCGACCGTGATCTCGATGGTGCCCCGGTCGTCGTTGACGACCAGCTTGTCGCCGGCCGGCATGTTGAACGTCTTGTCGTCGGTGTTGCCCGGCTGCGGCGTGCCGGTGGGAGCGCCCGTCGGGGTGTCACCTGTGGGCTGGCCGTAGGTGACGCCCGGGGTGGGCAGCGAGTCGATCGCCTCCTGGGTCTTCTTCGCGCCGCTGTAGATGGCGAAGATGCCGCCACCGCAGCACAGCAGCAGCAGGATCACCGCGATGATGCCGACAGTGATCCAGACGTTCTTGTTCGACTTCTTCGCCGGCGGTCCGAAGGGCGCTCCGGGCGGCGGCGGGTACGCGCCACCACCCGGCGGCGGGTAACCACCCGGGGGCGGATAGCCACCCGGCTGCTGGTACTCGCCGCCCGGGGGCGGGTACGCCGCACCCGGCGGCTGGTACTCGGACCCCGGGGGCGGGTACGCACCGCCCGGCGGCTGGTACTCGGACCCCGGCGGCTGGTACGCGGCACCCGGCGGCTGGTACTCGCTGCCCGGCGGCGGGAACGGCGCGCCCGAGACGGGCGGCTGCGGCGCGTCCGAGGGCGGCGGGTAGGGCGAGCCCGACGTCGGAGCGGGCGGTGGCGCGTACGGGTTGCCCGGCACCGGCGGCATCGGGGCGGTGGGGAACGCCTGCGTCGGCGGTTCCTGCGGCTGCTGGTTCGGGTCCGGTGACCCGGACGGAGGCTGAGGGTGGCTCACCGTACTCCTTGGGCGCCTTCGGAATTTTCAGTCGGAACGACGGTACAAGCCGGGCACAACCCGCCCGGCAGTGCCTCATCGACGAAGCAGGACGGCCGCGGTGCGGACCAGGTCGTCGTCCACGGCGAACCGTCCGGTCACCGCTGACGGTGGATCGGGCACCGGTGCGGCGGCGAGCCGGGCCGGGGCGATGGCGGCGTGGAAGGTGCCCGCCTCCGGGTCGAGCACGACGCGCGCGTCGGCGAAGCCCAGCCACGTGCCGACGAGCGGGTGCCAGACCTTGTAGACGGTCTCCTTCGCGCTGAACAACACGGTCGGCCAGGGCGTGCCGGGCGGCAGCCGGGCCAGGTCCGCCTCCTCGTCGGGGCGGCACACCTTCCGGCGTACCCCCGGGGATAGCGGCCGGTAGCGCTCGGCGTCGATACCGACGGCGCGTACGTCGGCGGCGCGGGCGGCGGCCGCGGCGCAGTAGTCGCGGGTGTGGGTGATGGCGCCGACCACGCCGGGCGGCCAGATCGGGGCCCGGTCGGCGCCGGCCGGTACCGGCGTGGCGGGCAGGCCGAGCGCGCCGAGTGCCCGGCGGGCGCAGACCCGCCCGGCGGTGAAGTCTCGGCGCCGGCCGGGTACCGCGCGCTCACCCAGGGCGGCCAGCTCGGCCGGGAGCAGCTCACCGGCCCAGTCGGCCGCGTCGGCCACCGCCACGGCGACCTCGGCCGGGAGCAGATCACGCACGAGAGGTGGATGACGGGGACACGCGGTGAACGTACCGTAACGCTTGGGCGTGCCGCTGCGCTGAAGGAATGTTGCGGGGAGGCAACCGGTCCATCACCACCATTCCTGACTCGGAAGGAGCGGCCGATGACGCCTGGCGCGGAGGTTTCGGGAAGTACCGGCGGCGAGCACGTGCCGGTGACCCCCGACTGGACCTGCGGCTCGTGCGGTGACGACTGGCCCTGCGCCACGAAACGTCACCACCTGCTGCGCGAGTACCAGGTGGACCGGGCGTCGTTGAGCGTCTATCTCGGGTCCTGCCTCGCCGCGGCGACGCAGGATCTGCGCTCCGTGCCGGTCACCGCGCTCCAGGACCGGTTCATCGGCTGGGTGCCGCGCGGCCCGCGTATCGCCGAGGCGTGAGCGCGTCCGGTGGCCGCCGCGTCGGGTTCGCGGCGGCCACCGGCTGCGGTCCTCAGGGGCGGCGCGGCCGCCGGGTGAGCCCGAAGCCGACCACGCCGGCCACGGCGGCGAGCACGCCGCCCACTGTGGTCCAGACCCAGCGCGATCCGGCCTCGGGGAGCCACCCGGTCAGGTCGGTCTCCTCGTCGGCCACCGGCTCGGGCGTCGGCTCGGCGCTGAGCACGGTGCCGGCCCTGGTGTTCGGCACCAGCGGCGCGGCCAGTTCGCCGTCGTCGCCGGACGCGCCGCCCTCGTCGGTCGCGCCGACGAGCATCTCCACGTCGATCGGCAGGCCGAGGTCGGGTTCCGGCAGATCGGTGACGGAGAGCCGGATGTAGTAGGTGCCGGGCAGCGGGTCGCCCGACCAGGGCTCGGCCCACGGCCGTACCCGGCGCAGCGTGCAGCCCAGCGCGACGCTCGTCGCCGACGCGCCGGCGGTCGGGGTCTGCGCGCCAGCGGTGCACGCCTGCCGGCGGCGCAGCCCGTCGAAGACGTCGACGGTCCAGGTGGACGCGCCGCTGCGTGGCTTCGGGAACGTGACGGTGGCGGTGACCTCGTGCACCTGCCCGGCGTCGGCGCGGAACGACCAGTACAGGTGGTCGCCGGTCGACGCGCCCACCTGCACCGGCTGGCCGGCGGTGACTGTGGTGGCGGTGAGGAACGAGGTGCCCGCCTTGGTCACCGTGGTCGCACCCGGTGACGGGCTGGGCGCGGCCAGGGCCGCCGCCGGGGTGAGGGCGAGTCCGGCGGCGGTGATCGCCGCCGCGGAGCGGATCAGCGTACGCATGCTCAGTTCACCCTCCACGTGTGCACCCACCAGCGGGTGAGCAGTCCGGCGACCAGCCCGGTGAGCAGTCCGGCGAGCGCGAGCAGGAGCAGCAGCACCCAGCCGCGGCCCAGATCCGGCCCGTCCGGCGCGGGGGAGGCGGCCACCACGTCGACTGTCAGCTCCACCGGCATGCCGGGCCGGGCCTGGGTGCCGGGCTTGGCCGCGAACGAGTTGCTGACCACCAGGCAGACGGTCCGTACGGGCTGCTCCGCGCCGGCGCTCGGCTCCGGGCTCGGCCCGTCCTCCTCCTCGGCGGCCGACCAGCGCAGCCCGGCGGAGACCACGTCGGTACGCCCGCTGCCGGCGTCGACGCCCCGGACCAGTTCCCGCCCGTCCGGCGCGGTGGCGCGCAGCAGCACGCCGTAGTCCGGGTTGACCGGCCGGTCCAGCGCGACGCTCACCGAAGCGCGCAGTTCCTGCCCGGGACGCACCGGCACCCGGTACCAGCGGTGCTCGGAGAACGCCTCCCGGTCGCTGTAGACGCCGGGGGCGAGCAGCGGCGCGCCCTCGCACGCCGTGCCGCCGCCGACCACAGCCGGAGCGGCGGTGTACGTGTCCCGGGCGCGGTCGACGAGCTGCTTGATCCGGCCGGTCAGCTCGTCGGCGCTCTGCGCGGCGGTGTAGGTGCCCCCGGTCGCGCCGGCGATGCAGAGCAGCTGCTTGCGTACCTTCTCGTCCGGCGCCAGGCCGAGCGTGTCGACCACCAGGCGGGTGCCCTGGGCGGCCAGCTCGCGGGCCACCTCGCACGGGTCGGGCGGCGCGCAGGTGTCCTCACCGTCGGTGATCAGCACGATCCGGCGGGCGGTGCTGCCGGTTCCCAGGTCCTGCGCGGCGGAGCGCAGGGCCAGCCCGACCGGTGTGAAACCGGTCGGCCGCAGCCCGGCCACGGCGGCCTTGGCCTGGGTACGGTCCACCGGGCCGACGGGCACGATCTGCTGGGTGTCCAGGCAGCCCTGCTTCTTGTCCTTGCCCCGGTAGGTGGCGCCGAGCACCCGGATGCCGAGCTGTGTCTCGTCCGGCAGGGCGTCGACCACCTCGTTGAACGCCTGCTGGGCGACGGAGATCCGGCTGCGCCCGTCGATGTCGCGGGCCCGCATCGATCCGCTGACGTCGAGGACCAGCTCGACCTTGGGTGGTTCGGCGACGGGCTCGGTGGTCTCGTCGTCGGCCCCGGCGGGGCTCGGCCCGATCAGCGCGGCCGCCGCCAGCAGTCCGATGAGGACGGCCGTCGATCGTCTCTTGTTGATCACCGGGCGAAGTGTAGTGAGATCCACTTTGGAAGATCATCCGGGTCGGAGGTGCCCGCCGGAGGCCCGCTTCCGGCGTCCGCCGGGGCCGTCACGGTCGCGCTCGGCCACCCACCGTTAGCTGCACCATGTAAACCTTTCGGCCGGTGGTGCACTCGTCGGAAATCTGACCGGCCCGCACCCGTTGTGCCGTTGCCGGAGTGTGGTTAAGCTCTTTCTTGCGCGCCCCAATCGCCCGCTTCCCCCGTGGCAGGCGATCGGGGCGCGCTTTTTTGGTGCCCCGGCGCCGCGCAGTGCCCGGCGTCCCGCGTCAGATCCAGCGGCCGTCCAGCCACATCCGCGCCGACCAGTCCGCGTACGGCAGCACCCGGCCCACGAAGATCGGGTAGAAGTACGCGAAACAGAGCGCCACGAGCAACACGTACGCGCCCGCGATGATCCCGCCCACCAGCCGGCGGTCGTGGACCTGTTGCGGGTCCGGTGGCGCGGCCGTGTTCGACACCGGCGCGGGAGTGGCGATCGCGCCGAGCACGTAGACCACCGCGAGCACCAGGAACGGCACCGCCGGCGCGGCGTAGAAGGAGAACATCGTCCGGCCGTCGAGGGCGAACCAGAACCAGGGCAGCAGGCCGGCGGCGGCGCTGAGCAGGATCGCGCCCGCCCGCCAGTCACGCCGGGCCAGCCCGAGCCAGGCGGTCGCGGCCAGCGCCGGCAGGAACGACCACCACAGCAGCGGCGTACCCAGCAGCAGCACCTCCGAGGCGCAGCTCGGTGCGCCGCAACTGCCGTCGCCGGACCAGTGGAACGCCACCGGGCGGCCGAGCAGCAGCCACTGCCAGGGCCAGGACTGGTACTTGTGCGGGTCGTCGAGCTGGGTGTGGAAGCCGTACGCCGCCTTGTGGTACTCCCACAGGTTGATCAGCGCGCCGATGATCGGGGTGTCGCTCAGCTCCGGGTTGTTCGGGTAGCGCTCCGCCAGGCGGTAGTAGCCGTCCTGGCCGAGCAGCCAGCCCGACCAGGTCGCCACGTAGGTCACGAGCATCAGCACACCCGCGGCGAGCAGCCACGGCAGTTCGTCGAGCACGGCGTCGCGCCACGGCCGGCGTACCCCGGACGAGCGGCGGACGCCCACCTCCCAGAGCAGCACCAGCAACGCGAACGCCGGTACGAAGTAGAGCGCGCTCCACTTCACCGAGCAGGCGCAGCCGAGCAGCACACCTGCTGCCAGCCGCCACCACGGCCAGTCCCGCCAGCCCGACGACGGACGGCCGGCCCGGCCCGGCTGTGTCGGGTCGAGCCCGCCCTCCAGCGCCCGCGCCCAGCGCCGCCTCCGGGCGTCCCGGTCGAGCACCAGCGCGCCGAACGCGGCGAGTACGAACAGCAGCAGGAAGATGTCGAGGATCGCCGTGCGGGACAGCACCAGGTGGTAGCCGTCGAGCGCGAGCAGCAGGCCGGCCGCGCAGCCGAGCACCGTGGAGCGGAACATCCGCCGCCCGATACGGACCAGCAGCAGCACCGACAGCGTGCCCGCCACCGCCGCTCCGAACCGCCAGCCGAACTCCGGCGAGGTGGTGATCAGGTGGCCCGGCACCGAGACGCCGCTGTCCGCGTCCTGGTAGCCGAAGGCCCACTCGCCGATGCCGATCATCCACTTGCCCAGCGGTGGATGCACCACGTACGAGGGGCCGTTGTCCTTGTAGTTCCACTCGAAGCCGCGGTCGATCAGCCCGTACGCGTCCTTGGCGTAGTAGGTCTCGTCGAAGATCTTCCCGGGCGGGAAGCTGAGCCCCACGAAGCGCAGGATCGCCGCGACGGCCACCACCACCGCTGTCGCCAGCCACGCCTGACCTCGACCGATGCGATCATCGACGGTGGCGAGCCGGCGCCGCACGGCGGCGGGAAGCCCGCGCCCGGCGCCGTCGCCCCGGTCGGTGGTGGAAGGGTCCGGGTTCGCGCTCTGTGCTGTCGACGCACTCGTCACCCGGCGATCGTAGGCTGCGAGGGTGCCCGGTGGCGTCTCTCGTCTCCGAAATTGGTACGACCGTCGATGAGGGAGCGCACGCCGTGGGGGAAATGTCCGAGGTAGGGCGGCTCGTGTTGCTCGGCGCGCCGCTCGGCAACCCGGCCGACGCGTCCGCCCGGTTCCGCGAGGTGCTGGCCGCCGCCGACGTGGTCGCCGCCGAGGACACCCGGCGGCTCAGCCGGCTGGCCCGCGACCTGGACGTGACTGTGCCCGGCCGGATCGTCTCGTACTTCGAGGGCAACGAGGAGCGGCGTACCCCCGAGCTGGCCGAGGTGCTCGCCGCCGGCTACACGGTCGCGCTGGTCACCGACGGCGGCATGCCGAGCGTCTCCGACCCCGGCTACCGGCTGGTCCGGGCCGCGCTGGACGCCGGTGTGCCGGTCACCGCCGCGCCCGGGCCGAGCGCGGTCACCACCGCGCTGGCACTGTCCGGGCTGCCCTGCGACAGGTTCTGCTTTGAGGGCTTCCTGCCGCGTACCCCCGGCGCCCGCCGCTCCCGGCTGCGCGCGCTCGCCGCCGAGGACCGCACGCTGGTGTTCTTCGAGGCGCCGCACCGTATCACCGGTGCGCTCGCCGACCTGGCCGAGGCGTTCGGCAGGGACCGGCCCGCCGCGCTCTGCCGCGAGTTGACCAAGACCTACGAGGAGGTCGTCCGCCGGCCGCTCGGCGAACTGGCCGAGTGGGCCGCCGAGGGCGATCCGCGGGGCGAGATCACGCTCGTCGTTGCGGGCGCACCGGCCACGCCCGCGGTCCGGCCGGACGACGAGACGCTGCGCGCGGCGGTGGCCGAGCGCGAGGCGGCCGGGCTGTCCCGCCGGGACGCGATCACCGAGGTCGCCACCGCGTACGGGCTGCGGCGGCGCGAGGTGTACGCCGTCGTGCACAGCTGAAAGGAAGGGCCCCTTCTTAACGCCTGCGGTAGAGGAAGGGCCCCCTCTTAACGCCTCACCTCACCAGGCGGCGGCCAGGAAGCCGACGGTGATCAACGCCGGCCCGGCCAGCGCCAGGCCGACCGCCCAGTGCCGCTGCCGTTCGTCCGCGAGCCGGGTCGCCCCGGTCCACCTGGCGATCCCGGCGGCGCAGCCGGCCACCAGGGCCAGCCCCAGCAGCCAGCGCAGGTGCCGTCCCACCCCGGTGTCCGCGTAGGCGGTGGACCCGTCCGGCCCGGTCATCCGCGCCCGCAGCGAGCTGCCGGTGTCGGTGCGCCCGGCCGGTACGCCGCTGACCCGTACCCCGTGGGCCTGGAACCGGTCGCCGTCGGCGGAGAAGATGCCCCGGCAGCGCTGGGTGAGCCCGCCGCCCGCGCACTCGGTGATCATCACGGTGCCGCCGGTCGAGTGCCCCACCGCCAGCCAGAACGGCCCGGCGCTCACCCAGGCGAAGAACGCGGCGAGCAGGCTCAGCGTCAGCAGCACGGCCAGCCCGGCGGGCGGGCTCGGCGGCGCGGCCGGGCGGGCGCGTTCCCGTCGCGCCGAGGGGCGGCCCGGACGTGGGCGCGGCTCGTCGCGCAGCGGCGTGCCGTCCCAGTGCACCTCCTCGATCGGTGCCCAGCCGCCGGACGGGGCGGCCTCGCGCTGCCAGCGCGGCTGGCGTACCGGCACCCGGCTCGGCACCGCGTCCACCGGCGCTCCGGTGGTCGGCTCCACCTCCACCGGCGGGTCCGCCGGGTCGAGCCGTGGCTGGGGAGCGACAGGCCCGCCGGGCGGCGTGGGCCGCGCCGCCCGCCGCGTGGCGGCCGCCGACGGCTCGGGCGCCGCTGGTCTGCTGGTCACGATGTTCATTTCACACCGGTACGTCTGGCTTGTCGGGCAGCTCACGCCGCGTGTCGGCGACAAATCGGACGTACGGTCGGAGCGCGCACCCCATTGGTTCGCGGCACGCCCACGGCAATCACTAGGCTTGCTGCTCATGAGTCACGTTCTCGCCGCGGTCGCCTGGCCCTACGCCAACGGCCCGCGCCACATCGGCCACGTATCCGGATTCGGCGTTCCCTCCGACGTCTTCTCCCGGTACATGCGGATGGCCGGTCACGACGTGCTCATGGTCTCCGGCACCGACGAACACGGCACCCCGATCCAGGTGCAGGCCGACGCCGAGGGGGTCACCCCGCGCGAGCTGGCCGACCGCTACAACCGGGTGATCGCCGAGGACCTGCGGGCGCTGGGCCTGTCGTACGACCTGTTCACCCGCACCACCACGCGCAACCACTACGCGGTGGTGCAGGAGCTGTTCACCGGGCTGCACCGCAACGGCTACATCGTCCCGAAGGTCACCACCGGGGCGATCTCCCCGTCCACCGGCCGGACGCTGCCCGACCGCTACATCGAGGGCACCTGCCCGATCTGCGGCTACGACAGCGCGCGCGGCGACCAGTGCGACAACTGCGGCAACCAGCTCGACCCGATCGACCTGATCGACCCCAAGTCGAAGATCAACGGGGAGACCCCGGAGTTCGTCGAGACCGAGCACTTCTTCCTCGACCTGCCCGCCCTGGCCGACGCGCTGCGGCAGTGGCTGGACACCCGCGACGGCTGGCGCCCGAACGTACTGCGGTTCTCCCGCAACCTGCTCGACGACCTCCAGCCCCGGGCCATCACCCGCGACCTGGAGTGGGGCGTGCCGATCCCGCTCGACGACTGGCGCGACCGCCCGGACAAGCGGATCTACGTCTGGTTCGACGCGGTCATCGGCTACCTGTCCGCGTCCATCGAGTGGGCCCGGCGCACCGGCGACCCGGAGGCCTGGCGCAAGTGGTGGTCGGCGGACGGAGAGGGGAAGGACGCCCGCTCCTACTACTTCATGGGCAAGGACAACATCGTCTTCCACTCGGTGATCTGGCCGGCGCTGCTCGGCGGCTACTCCGGTGAGGGCGCCCGCGACGGCGAACCGGGCGAGCTGGGCCGGCTCAACCTACCCACCGAGGTCGTCTCCAGCGAGTACCTGACCATGGAGGGACGGAAGTTCTCCTCCTCCCGCAAGGTGGTCATCTACGTCCGGGACTTCCTGGAGCGCTACGACGCCGACGCGCTGCGGTACTTCATCGCGGTGGCCGGCCCGGAGAGCAACGACACCGACTTCACCTGGGCCGAGTTCCTGCGCCGCAACAACGACGAGCTGGTCGCCGGCTGGGGCAACCTGGTCAACCGGTCCGTGTCCATGGCGGCGAAGAACTTCGGCGCGATCCCGCCGGTCGACCCGGCCGGGCTCACCGAGGCCGACCAGGCGCTGCTGGCCACCGCGAAGGCCGGCTTCGGCGTGGTCGGCGACCTGATCGCCCGGCACCGGCAGAAGCAGGCCATCGGCGAGGCCATGAAGGTCGTCGCCGAGGCCAACAAGTACCTCTCCGAGCAGGCGCCCTGGAAGCTCAAGGGCGAGGACGAGAAGCCCCGCATGGGCACCGTCCTGCACGTCGCGCTCCAGGTGGTCAGCGACGCCAACACGCTGCTCACCCCGTTCCTGCCGCACTCCGCCCAGAAGATCCACGAGCTGCTCGGCGGCACCGGCGTGCACGCGCCGATGCCCGTCATCGAGGAGGTCGACGACCTCGACGGCGGGCCGTCGTACCCGGTGCTGACCGGTGACTACACGGTCGGGGCGCGCTGGGAGTCCGTACCCCTGGAAGTGGGCCGGCCGCTCGCGGCGCCGAAGCCGGTGTTCCGCAAGCTCGACCCGTCCATCGTCGAGGAGGAGCTGGCCCGCCTGGCCGGCTGAACACGCGCGCGAACCGCGGCCCGGGGATCTCTCCCCGGGCCGCGGTCGTGTGCGCCGGTCAGGCGTGGGCCATGCTCGGCTTGCCGATGAACTCCATCACCGCCTTGTTGACCTCGCCCGCGTGGGTCCACGGGAGGCCGTGCGGAGCGTCCGGCAGCGTGACCAGCCGGGCGTCGGGCAGCATGCTCACCAGCCGCTGACCCGTGGCCGGGTACGGCAGCACCGCGTCCTTGTCGCCCTGGATGATCAGCACCGGCACGTCGATGTTCGGCAGGTCGGGCCGGAAGTCGCTCAGCCAGGCGTCCACCGAGTCGTGGGTGCCCTTCGCCGACGCCTGCGTGCCGATCTGCCAGTGGGCGTGGTACGCCTCGTTGCTGACCGCCCGGTCCCGCTTCCCGCCGGAGTCGAAGAACGCGTCGCAGAACGCGGTCAGGTAGGCGAACCGGTCCGCCAGGATCGCCTGCTGGAAGCCCTCGAACACGCTCTTCTCCACGCCCTGCGGGTCGTCGGCCGTCTTCAGCAGGTACGGCGCCAACGGCGAGATCAGCACCGCCCGGTCCACCCGGTCCGACCCGTACGCGCCCAGATAGCGGGTCACCTCACCGGTGCCCATGGAGTGCCCGACCAGGATCGCGTTCCGCAGGTCCAGTTCGGTCATCAGCACGTCGAGGTCGGCGGAGAACGTGTCGTAGTCGTAGCCCATGGCCGGCTGCGCGGAGTTGCCGAATCCACGCCTGTCGTACGTGATCACCCGGTATCCGGCGTCCAGCAGCGGACCGCTCACCTTCTCCCAGGTCGCCCCGTTGAACGGGAAACCGTGGATCAGCACGATCGGCTGACCGGAACCGTGATCCTCGTAGTACAGGTCGATGGGTGCGGAGTTCTCCGTACCGACGGTGACGAAAGGCATGTCGGGATTCCCCCTCGCGCGGGTTTCTCGGACACCCCACGCCTTCCCGACCTGCCCTCGTCTATTCGTGCCGGGCCGGATAGGGCAGGTCCACCACCCGGTCGTCGGCCAGCTCGGCGCCGGGCGCCCAGACCTCGTACACGCCGCGTTCCAGACACTGCGCGCCGGTCGCGGCCACCGCGTCCGGATCCGGGCGGCGCAGCCGCAACCGCAGCCAGCCGCCCTCCTCCCGCAGCACCAGGCACGGCACCCCGCGCCAGGCCGCCGTGCGCACCCGCCGGGCCGGCGCGTCCACCGGGTACCGGGCCGCCCGGGTCATCGCCAGCACCCGGAACCCGCCCGGCTGGTCGGCCACCGCCTCGTACTCCGAACCCGCGTACGCGCCGACGAGCCGGGTGGAGCGCGGCGCCTCGCCGGTCGGCACGTACTCCTGGTCGGCGGAGAGACCCGGCACCGCGGCGAGCAGGTGCCGCCACTGCGGGCCGGCCAGGCGCAGCCAGCCCCGCTGCTCCGCCTGGTAGGTGTAGAGGACCACCTCCACCCCGTCGGCCGGGTAGGCGAGCAGGGTGGCGTTCGCCGGCATCGGCAGGTCGGCGAACTCCCGGGTGACGAACTCCGGTACGAGCTGCGCGCTGCTCGGCACGAACCCGGTACCCAGCACCGGCGGTCCGAGCCGGTCCCGGGGCGGCAACGCCATGAGCCCCCGGTGCGCCGGGCCCACGGGCACGTCGTAGTCGGCCGGGTCGGCGGCCCGCCAGCGCACCGCGTACGCCACGTCGCCGCCCTCGGAGTCGCCCCGCAGCACCGCCATCCCGGCCGGTGTCCGCAGGTGCGCAACGTCGTGCTCCCGGTAGCAGAAGCCGTGCGGCAGCACGCCCCGCACGTACCCGGCGAGCTGCCGGGCGGAGAGCACCTTCACCATCCGGGTACCCGGCCGGATCACCGCCGACGCCCGCACCGCGGCGAGCGTCGGATCACCCGCCGCGCCCGGCTGCTGGCTGAGCCGGTGTACGTACTCCCAGCCCCGGTCGCGGTGCACCGGCATCAGCAGCGGCGCGTCCGTCTCGTCGGCCGGACCGTCGGCGCCGTGCACCGCGTCCACCTCGGTCGCGTGCACGAACCGGCGCCACGGATAGCCGCCCCCGGGCCGGGGACACCACTCGAACCCGGGCGCCTCGTCGGCGCTGAACAACTCGTACGCCGCGCCCCGGGCGATCTCCTCCGCCGGATGCACCCGGCCGCCGTACGTCACGCGCAACCCGGCCCGGTCGGAGGCGGGCCCGCCGGCCTGGTCGGTGACGGTCACTCCAGGACGCTAAGCCCGCCAGATGTGAGGCACGTGAACAGCCGGTGGCGGTCCGGGAACGCCGCCCCGGGCGGGTGTGTGATGCTGGCCGCGATGACCGAGCAGACCGAGACCCGCAAGCAGCGCGCCGCCCGCCGGGCCGGGGAGTTCCCGCCCGCCCCCGAGCCGCTGCCCGTACCCGTGCCGGACAGCCACACCCACCTCGACATCACCGTCGGCGAGTTCGGCACGCCTCCCGGCAGCACCACCGGCGACGACCCGGTGGCCGCCGCGATCGACGTCGCCGCCCGGGCCGGCGTGGACCGGCTCGTCCAGGTCGGGGTGGACGTCGACTCGTCCCGGTGGAGCGCCGACGTCGCCGACCGGTACGCCCCGGTGCTCGCCACCGTCGCGCTGCACCCGAACGAGGCGCCCCGGCTGGCCGACCTGGACGAGGCGCTGCGCGAGATCGAGACGCTCGCCGGCCGGGACCGGGTCCGGGGCGTCGGCGAGACCGGGATGGACTTCTTCCGTACCGGCGAGGAGGGGCGGGCCGCGCAGGAGGAGAGCTTCCGGGCGCACATCGCCATCGCCAAGCGGCACGGCAAGGCGCTCGTCATCCACGACCGGGACGCGCACGCCGACGTGCTGCGCATCGTCGACGACGAGGGCGCCCCGGAAACCGTGGTCATGCACTGCTTCTCCGGCGACGCCGACTTCGCCCGCGAGTGCGTCCGGCGCGGCTTCCTGCTCAGCTTCGCCGGCACCGTCACGTTCGGCAGCGCCGCCGCGCTGCGCGAGGCCGCAGCCGTCACCCCGCCGGAGCAGATGCTCGTGGAGACCGACGCGCCCTACCTGACCCCGATGCCGTACCGGGGACGGCCCAACGCGTCGTACCTGATCCCGCTCACGGTCCGTTTCCTCGCCGAGACCACCGGCACCGACGTGGACGCCCTCTGCGCCGCCCTCTCCACGAACGGTGAGCGAGCGTTCGGCCCGTGGCGGTGAGCGCGTTCGGTCCGTGGCGTTAAGAAGGGGCCCCTCCATATCGCGAGGCGTTAAGAAGGGGCCCTTCCTTCCCCGAGGGCGGGGGCGCTTACGCTACGGGGCGTGACCGGACTCCTCGGCCCGGCGGAGATCCGGGAACTCGCCGCGCGCCTCGGCGTCACGCCGACCAAGAAACTCGGCCAGAACTTCGTGCACGACCCCAACACCGTGCGCCGGATCGTCACCACCGCCGGGCTGACCCCCGACGACGTGGCGCTGGAGGTCGGCCCCGGGCTCGGCTCGCTCACGCTCGCCCTGCTCCCGGTCGCCGCGCACGTGCACGCTGTGGAACTCGACCCGGCGCTCGCCGCCGCGCTGCCGGAGACCGCCGCCCGCTTCGCCGGGACGGCCGCCGAGCGGCTCACCGTCCATCCGGCCGACGCGCTGCGGGTCACCGCCGACGACCTGGCCGGCCCGGCGCCCACAGCGCTGGTGGCGAACCTGCCCTACAACGTCGCCGTGCCGGTCGTGCTGCACCTGCTCGCCGAGCTGCCCACACTGCGCCACGGCCTGGTGATGGTGCAGAAGGAGGTCGCCGACCGGCTCGTCGCCGGTCCCGGCTCCAAGGTGTACGGCATCCCGTCGGTCAAACTCGCCTGGTACGCCCGCTCCCGCGCAGCCGGCAAGGTCCCGCCGAACGTGTTCTGGCCGGTGCCGAACGTCGACTCCGGCCTGGTCGCGTTCACCCGGCGCGAGCCGCCCCGGCCGGACGTACCCCGGAAGGCCGTCTTCGCCGTCGTCGACGCCGCGTTCGCCCAGCGCCGCAAGACGCTGCGCGCCGCCCTGGCCGGCTGGGCCGGCGGCGCGGACCGGGCCGCCGCCGCTCTCACCGCCGCCGGCGTGGACCCGTCCGCGCGGGGCGAATCGCTCACCGTCGAGCAGTTCGCCGCCATCGCCGCGTCGGCCCCGGACGCCCCCGGCGGCGAGCAGTAGGCTGGCGCCGTTGCCCGACCCCTCGCCGAGGAGCTGACAGTGCCGAAGCCGTTCGACATCCGCCCACGTCCGGTGGAGTCCACCCGGTGACCGAGGCATGGCGACCGGGGGACGAGGACGGGCAGCGGCGCGGGGCCAGCGGCCCGGTCAAGGTGCGGGTGCCCGCCAAGGTCAACCTGCATCTCGGGGTCGGACCGCTGCGGCGTGACGGCTACCACGAGCTGAACACCGTCTACCACGCGATCTCGATCTACGACGAGCTGACCGCCCGTCGCGGCGACACGCTCACCCTCACCATGGAGGGCGAGGGCGCCGGCGAGCTGGCGCTGGACGACACCAACCTGGCGCTGCGCGCCGCGCACGCGCTGGCCGGTTACGCGGGCGTCGCCCCGCACGCCCGGCTGCACCTGCGCAAGCAGATCCCGCTCGCCGGCGGGCTGGCCGGTGGCAGCGCCGACGCCGCCGCCGCGCTCGTCGCCTGCGACACGCTCTGGGGCACCGGGCTGTCCCGCGACGAGCTCGCCGGCATCGCCGCCGACCTCGGCTCGGACGTCCCGTTCCTCATCCACGGCGGCACCGCGCTCGGCACCGGCCGCGGCGAGGCGGTCAGCCCGGTGCTGGCCCGCCCCACCTCCTGGCACTGGGTGGTGGCGATCGCCGACGCCGGCCTGTCCACCCCGGCCGCGTACCGGGAACTGGACCGGCTGCGTGACGCCGGAGCCGCCGGCACGCCGCTGGGCAGCACCGACGCGCTGCTCGCCGCGCTGCGCCAGCGCGACCCGCGGGTGCTCGCCGCCACGCTCGGCAACGACCTCCAGGACGCCGCGCTGACCATGCGCCCCTCGCTGGCCGAGACGCTCAAGGCCGGCGAGGCCGCGGGGGCGCTCGCCGGCATCGTCTCCGGCTCCGGACCCACCTGCGTCTTCCTCGCCACCGGCGAGGCCGACGCCGTCCGGATCGCCGCCGAGATCACCGCCGCCGGGGTGTGCCGGGAGGCCCGCGTCGCGCACGGTCCGGTCGCCGGCGCCCGCGTGGTCTGACGCCCCGTACCCTTGACTCAGGCGTCCCGGGCCCCCGGGACGCCTGAGTCGTGAAGGGTGGGTCAGTGGCCAACATCGTCAACCTGGACCGGGTGTCCAAGGGGTACGGCGCCGCGGGGCCGCTGCTCACCGACGTCTCGCTCGGCCTCGACGACGCCGACCGGGTCGGTGTGGTCGGCCTCAACGGCGCCGGCAAGTCGACGCTGCTGCGCCTGCTCACCCGCACCGAGGAACCCGACGACGGCCGCGTCACCCACCGCCGCGACCTGCGGGTGGCCTGGCTGCCGCAGCGCCTGGACCTCGCCCCCGAACTGACCGTGCGGGACGTGGTGCTCGGCACCGCCTGGCTCGGCGAGAGCATGGGCGCCGAGCACGAGTGGGCCGGCGACGCGGGTGTCCGCGCCATCCTCGACGGCCTCGGCATGCCCCACCTCGGCCTGGACACGCCGGTCGGCCCGATGTCCGGCGGGGAACGCCGCCGCGTCGCGCTCGCCGCGCTGCTGGTCCGCGACGCCGACCTGCTCGTCCTCGACGAGCCCACCAACCACCTCGACGTCGGCGGCGTCGACTGGCTGGCCCGGCACCTCGTCACCCGCAAGGGCGCGCTCGTCGTGGTCACCCACGACCGCTGGTTCCTCGACGCCGTCTGCACCACCACCTGGGAGGTCGCCGACCAGACCGTCCGGGCGTACGAGGGCGGCTTCGCCGCATGGACGCTGGCCCGCGTCGAGCGGCAACGCGTCGCCGCCGCCACCGAGGCCCGCCGCCAGAATCTGCTCCGCAAGGAGATCGCCTGGCTGCGCCGGGGCGCCCCCGCACGCACCTCGAAGCCCAAGTTCCGCATCGACGCGGCGAACGCACTCATCGCCGACGTGCCGGAACCCCGCGACACCATGTCGCTGCAACGGCTCGCCACCGCCCGGCTCGGCAAGCAGGTGTACGACCTCGAACACGTCCGGCTGCACGCCGGCCCGAAGGAGATCCTGCACGACACCACCTGGCAGGTCGGGCCCGGCGACCGGGTCGCGATCCTCGGCCGCAACGGCGCCGGCAAGACCACCCTGCTGCGGATGCTCGCCGGGGTGACCGGCCCCGACGGCGGGCGCTTCGCCGCCGGGCAGACCGTCCGGCCCGCGTTCCTGTCCCAGGAACTCGCCGAACTCCCCGGCCACCTGCGCGTGCTGGAAGCCGTCGAGGAGGTGGCCCGGCGTGTGCAGTTCGGCGACCGGGAGATCAGCGCCGCCCAGCTCGCCGAGATCTTCGGCTTCGACGACAAGCGGCTCTGGACCCCGGTGAGCGACCTGTCCGGCGGCGAGCGCCGCCGCCTGCAGATGCTGCGGCTGCTCGCCGGGGAGCCGAACGTGCTCCTGCTCGACGAGCCCACGAACGACCTGGACACCGACACGCTCGCCGCGCTGGAGGACCTGCTCGACTCGTGGCCCGGCACGATCGTGGTGGCCAGCCACGACCGCTACCTGATCGAGCGGGTCACCGACGTCGCGTACGGCATGTTCGGCGACGGCCGGCTGGTGCACCTGCCCGGCGGCGTCGACGAGTACCTCGCGCGCGCCGCCGCGGCCGGCGGCCCGGCACCCGCCGACCTCACCCCGGCCACGGCGGCGTCGGCGCGCGAGGGCATGTCAGCGGCCGAGGTACGCGTCGCGAAGAAGGAACTCAACCGGCTGGAACGGCAGATCGCCAAGCTCGAACAGAAGGAGGCGGGCCTGCACGAGCAGCTCGCCGCGAACGCCACCGACTATGCCCGGGTCGCCGAGCTGGACGCCCAGCTCAAGGAGGTACGGGCCGAGCGGGACCGCACCGAGGAGACCTGGCTGTCCCTCGCCGAGGAGCTCCCGGGCGGCTGACCTGCCGCCGGGGTGGGGGGTGTGCGGCGTCACTGACCGGCGTACGGGACAATCACCGGTGGAACCCTCGTCCGAACGGTCTTTTGGAGACGCAGAGATGGCCCACACCCCCGTCAACCACCCCGCGCGGCCGATCTACCGGGCGATCGGCGGGCTCGTTGGTCTGTACTTCGTCGTCTTCGGCGGCCTCGGCATCATCGCCAGCGCCGGCAACGACTTCCTCGCCCAGGACGACACCAAGGTCCTCGGCCAGGGCACCAACATGGCGTTCTCGCTGCTGTCGGTGCTGGTCGGCGTCGTGATCCTGGTCGGCACCGCGATCGGCCGCAACCTCGACGTGGCGATCAACCAGTGGCTGGCCTACACGCTGATGGTGATCGGCCTGGCCGCGCTGGCGTTCCTGCAGACCGACGCCAACATCTTCAACTTCTCGATCATGACCGACGTCGTGGTCCTGACCCTGGCGCTGGTGCTCCTGATGGTCGGCATGTACGGCAAGGTCGGCTCCGACGACGAGCACGAGGCCTGGCAGAAGGCCCGCCTGGTGCTCTGATCCCGTCTCTCACCGAAGGCCCGGCGCGCTGCGCCGGGCCTTCGGTGTTTTCCGGACGCGACCGGACGACGCAGGTGACAATTGCCCCGAATCAGTCACACGGCTGGAGGGCATCATGGCGCACTTCCCGGTGAACCACCCCGCGCGGCCGCTCTACCGGGTGCTGTCCGGGCTCATCGGCCTCTACATCCTGGTCTTCGGCGTCTTCGGCGTCTTCCAGACCTGGGGCGAAGGACTGTTCGGCCGGGACAGCGACTGGGCGCTCGGCCTGCGTACCAACCTGGCCTTCTCGCTGGTCTCCGTGGTCTTCGGCGCGGTCCTGCTGATCGGGGCGTCCCGCCGCGACAACCTCGGCCACTACATGAACCTCACCGCCGGCGTGGTCTTCCTGGTCACCGGCATCCTGATGATGTCGGTGCTCCAGACCCCGGCGAACTTCCTGAACTTCTCGATGTCGACAGTCATCGTGTCGCTGCTGTTCGGGCTGGTCCTGCTCGCCACCGGCCTCTACGACAAGGTCGGCACCGCCGAGCACGCCGAGGAGGAGCGGCAGCGCCGCTACCACCCCATCGGTGAGCGCTGAAGCGGCTGTTGCGCTGACGCGGCTGTTGCGCTGACGCGGCGTCAGCCCCGGGGGATCGGCCCGGGTTTCGACTCCAGGTGCGACAACCCGTTCCAGGCCAGGTTCACCAGGTGCGCCGCCACCGTCTCCTTGCGCGGCTTGCGCACCTCCAGCCACCAGCGGCCGGTCAGCGCCACCATGCCCACCAGCGCCTGGGAGTAGAGCTCCGCCAGCTTCGGGTCGTACCCCCGGATGGAGAACTCGCCCGCCAGGATGTGCTCCACCTGGTGCGCCACGTCGTTCATCACGCTGCTGAAGTTGCCCGTCGCCGACATCAGCGGCGACTCCCGGACCAGCACCCGGAACCCGCTGGTCTCCTCCTCGATGTAGGTCAGCAGCGTCAGCGCGGCCTGCTCCAGCAGCTCCCGCGGGTTGCCCGCGGTCAGCGCCGTGGTGATCCGGTCAAGCAGCGCGCGGACCTCCCGGTCCACCACCACCGCGTAGAGCCCCTCCTTGCCGCCGAAGTGCTCGTAGACCACCGGCTTGGAGACCTTGGCGCGCGCCGCCACCTCCTCGATCGAGGTCGCGTCGAAGCCGCGCTCGGCGAAGATCTGCCGGGCGATCGAGATCAACTGCTCGCGCCGCTGCGTCGCGGACATCCGCACCCGGGAGGGCTTCGCCGCCGGCACGGGCCGCCGACGGGTGCGGTCGCTGCCGGATACGTCGGTCACCCGTCCATCCTGCCAGGCGCGACGCTCTTGGTCAGACCGGCTGCTGTCGTACGGGTGTTCTAGTCTGCGCCGGTGACCGACCCCCTCGCCGCCGAGGTGCGGCGCCTGCGCGTGGACGAGCAGCTCTCCGTCGCCGAGATCCGGGCTCGCCTGGGCATCGGCCGCGACCGGGTGTACGCGCTGCTGCGCGGCGTCCCGCCGCCGGAGTGGACCCGCCGGCCGCGAGCCCGGGACGACACCCGTGCCGAGGCCCTGCGGCTGCGCGCGGCGGGCCGGTCGGTCAACCAGATCGCGGCGCAGCTCGGGGTGGCGAAGTCGACCGCGTACCAGTGGGTGCGCCACCTGCCGCTGGACCCGGACGACGCGACCGCGGAGCGGCGCCGCGAGCACTCGAAGGCGATGACGGAGGCGCGCTGGAGCGCGTACCGGGAGGCGCGGGACGCCGCCCAGGTCGCGGAGCACGCGCGCGCCGCCGGTGTGGTCGGCGGTCTCGGTGAGCGGGATCTGCTGATGCTGGGCGCGGCGATCTACTGGTGCGAGGGAGCCAAGTCCAAGCCCTGGCGGCCCCAGGGCCGGTTGGAGTTCGTCAACAGTGATCCCGGGCTGCTCGCCCTGTTCCTCGCGTTCCTGGCCTGCTGTGGGATCGGACGCGACGTGCCTGCCTATCGGCTCCTGATCCACGAGTCCGCCGATGTCGCGGCGGTGGAACGCTGGTGGGTGGAACGGCTGGCCCTTCCGCCGGAGCGGTTCGGCCGGGCGACCCTCAAACGGCACAACCCGGCGACGATGCGGCGGAACAACGGCGCGGACTACCACGGCTGCCTGGTGATCACCGTTCCTCGCAGCCGGCGGCTCTACTGGCGCATCGAGGGCGTGATGGCCGGAGTCGGGCACGCGGTGGAGCAGGCGCGGGATGAGTGACCAGTCGGACTCCACCGGTGGCCGCGGCCGACGTGCGGCGCTGACGGGCGCGGCGCACCGGCTTCGCGACGAGGGCTGCACCGTCGACGAGATCGCGGACCGGCTCGGCGTCGCCAAGTCGACCGCCTATCGCTGGGTGGGGCACATCCCGCTCGACGTCTCCTCCGAGGCCGCGGCGCAACGCCGTCGTGTGGCCGGCGAGCGGCGTGCGCTCAGTTGGGCGGAGAAGCGAACGCTGCGCGAGGCGGCCGAGTGCGAGGCGCAGAGGCGGGCGGCCGAGTGGGTCGGGATGCTCGCGTCGCGGGAACTGCTACTCGTCGGCGCTGTGCTCTACCTGTGCGAGGGCACGAAGAGTAAACCGGGCAACCTCCGATACGACCTGACGTTCACCAACAGCGACATCCGCCTGGTGGAACTGTTCGTCCGCTTCGTCGAGACGACAGGGCGCAGCCGTCATGCGCTGAGATATCGCGTGGCCATCCACGAGAACGCCGACGCCGAGGCAGCCGGTCGATGGTGGGCGGCTGAGCTGGGCGTGGACTTCGGGTGCTTCCAGCGGCCGACGTTGAAGAGACACCATCCCCGGACCACGCGAACCAATGTCGGGGCGGATTACCGGGGATGTCTCGTCGTGAGAGTGCCGCGGTCGCGCGACCTGTACCTGTGGATGAGCGGCGTGGTCGAGGGCATGGTCGCGGCCTCTGCCCCCGATCCGAGACCTCCCGAGGTGGACGACACCCGCTAAGCTGTCTGCGTCCCTTCGGCCGTGGTGTAACTGGCAACACCCAAGATTTTGGTTCTTGTGTTTCAGGTTCGAATCCTGGCGGCCGAGCAGTTCCAGGTATAGGCGCCCTTCTTGGGGTACGCGGCAACCTGCCAGCTGGTCTGGTTAGCATGACCGCGAGACTGTCGCCGTCCCGACGGGAGCCACGTCGTGTCCCAGCCCCACCTCCGCACCGTTGTCGTGCTCGCCGCCGGTGAGGGCAAGCGGATGAAGTCGTCCCTGCCCAAGGTGCTGCACCCGCTGCTCGGCCGTACCCTGCTCGGTCACGTCCTGGCCGCGGCCGGTCCGCTGGGCGCGGACCGCTCGGTGGTCGTGGTCGGCCACGGCGCCGACCAGGTCCGGGAGCACCTGACCGAGGTCGCCCCGGGTGCCACGCCGGTGCTCCAGGAGCGCCAGCTCGGCACCGGGCACGCGGTCCGCATCGCGCTGGACGCGGTGCCGGACGCGACCGGCACCGTCGTGGTGATCAACGGGGACGTGCCGCTGCTGCGGCCGGAGACGGTCCAGGCGCTCGTCGAGGCGCACGAGGAGGCCGCCGCGGCGGCGACAGTGCTGGCCGCCGAGGTGCCGGACCCGACCGGTCTGGGCCGGATCGTGCGGGACGCGCAGGGGCACCTGGAGCAGATCGTCGAGGAGCGCGACGCCACCCCCCAGCAGCGCGCGCTGCGGGAGATCAACGCGGGCATCTACGCGTTCGACGCGGCTCGCCTGCGGGAGGCGCTGGGCAAGCTCTCCACGGACAACGACCAGGGCGAGGAGTACCTGACCGACGTCTTCGCGCTGCTGCGCGACGCCGGTGAGCCGGTGGCCGTGCACTGCGCCGCCGACCACGTGGAGACGCTCGGCTGCAACGACCGGGTCGAGCTGGCCGCGCTGCGCCGCCTGCTGCGCGACCGGATCAACGAGGGCTGGATGCGTACCGGGGTCAGCATCCTCGACCCGCACACCACCTGGATCGACGTGACCGTGACCGTCGAGCGGGACGCGGTGATCGACCAGAACACGCAGCTCCAGGGCGCGACAGTGGTCGGCGAGGGCGCGCTCGTCGGCCCGGACACCACGCTCGTGGACACGGTTGTGGGCGCGGGCGCGAGCATCGTGCGCAGCCACGCGCTCGGCGCCGAGGTGGGCCCGCAGGCGAGCGTCGGCCCGTACGCGTACCTGCGGCCGGAGTCGCGGCTGGGCCGTAAGGCGAAGGTCGGCACGTTCGTGGAGACCAAGAAGGCGTCGATCGGTGACGGGTCGAAGGTGCCGCACCTGTCGTACGTGGGCGACGCGACGATCGGCGACCACAGCAACATCGGCGCGGCCACCGTCTTCGTCAACTACGACGGGGTACGCAAGCACCACACCACCATCGGCAGTCACGCCCGTACCGGAGCGGACAACATGTTCGTGGCGCCGGTGCGGGTGGGCGACGGCGCGTACACCGCTGCGGGCTCGGTGATCACCGGAGACGTGCCGCCGGGCGCGATGGCGGTGGCGCGTGGTCAGCAGCGCAACGTGGAGGGCTGGGTGCTGCGCAAGCGGGCCGGTACGGACGCCGCGGAGGCGGCGCGGCGGGCCGGTGAGGGTGCGCCGGACACGGGCGGCGCCGCAAGCGAAGGTGACTGAATCCACGGGGATCGGCGGGCCGTGGGTGAATCGCTGAACCGGGGGCATACTGCAACCGAACAGTCCCCGGCCCCACCGCCGCCGGGCACCACCGACATACGGGAGCAGACGGGCCCATGGGCAGCATCGTCGCCGAAAACCGCAAGAGCCTGATGCTCTTCTCCGGGAGGGGTTTTCCGGAGCTGGCCAAGGAGATCGGTGAGGTGCTCGGCGTCGCGCCGACGCCGGCCGACGCGTACGACTTCGCCAACGGCGAGATCTTCGTACGGTACAAGGACTCGGTCCGTGGTTCGGACGCCTTCGTGGTGCAGTCCGTGACGCACGGCGTGAACACCTGGGTCATGGAGACCCTGATCATGGTCGACGCGCTGAAGCGCGGCTCGGCCAAGCGGATCACCGTGGTACTGCCGTTCTACCCGTACTCGCGGCAGGACAAGAAGCACCGCGGCCGGGAGCCGATCTCGGCCCGGCTGATCGCGGATCTGCTGAAGACGGCGGGCGCGAACCGGATCCTGACCGTGGACCTGCACACCGCGCAGATCCAGGGCTTCTTCGACGGCCCGGTGGACCACCTGTTCGCGATGGACGTGCTGGCCGAGTACGTGGAGCACAAGTACGCGGGCCGGCCGATGACCGTGGTCGCGCCGGACTCGGGCCGGGTACGCGTGGCCGAGCGCTGGACCGACCGGCTGGGCGGCTGCCCGCTGGCGTTCATCCACAAGACCCGCGATCCGCTCAAGCCGAACCAGGTGGTGGCGAACCGGGTGGTCGGTGAGGTCGAGGGCCGGGTGTGCCTGATCGTGGACGACATGATCGACACCGGTGGCACGATCACCAAGGCGGCGGACATCCTCAAGGAGCAGGGCGCGGCGGAGATCGTGGTCGCCTCGACCCACGCGCTGCTGTCCGACCCGGCGACGGAGCGGCTGAAGAACAGCCCGATCAGCGAGGTCGTGGTGACGAACACGCTGCCGCTGCCGTCGGAGAAGCAGCTGGACAAGCTGACCGTACTGTCGATCGCCCCGCTGCTGGCGCGGGCGATCCGGGAGGTCTTCGACGACGGCTCGGTGACCACCCTGTTCGGTGGCCTGAGCTGAGCGTGCGGTCCGGTCGCCGGGAGTTCCCGGCGGCCGGGCCGATGCCCTGCGGAACCGGCGGGGCGGTGATATGGGGGACTGCCGGAGAGCCGGGAATTCCCTCGGGTAGACTGGTGCGGTTGCCACGGCGAGGGTGCCCGGCGGGCTGCTGACAAGCACCGCACGGAGGCGCCGTCATCGACGCGGTGCTCCGGGCGGTCGTTCATGACCCTAGCCCCAGCGAGCCCCTCGCCCCAGCACCGCCAGACGACAAGCCGCCGCAGCGAAGCATCAGGAGTTTCCCCGTGTCCGAGGTAAAGATCAGCGCCGAGCCCCGTACCGAGTTCGGCAAGGGTGGTGCCCGTCGTACCCGCCGGGCCGGCAAGGTGCCCGCCGTGCTGTACGGCCACGGCGAGAAGCCCAAGCACATCGCGCTTCCGGCGCGGGAGTTCGCCGCCGCGATCCGTAAGGGCGGCGCGAACCAGCTCTTCGCGATCGAGGTCAGCGACGGCACCCAGGTGCTGGCGCTGCCGAAGGCGATCCAGCGTGACCCGATCAAGGACACCTTCGAGCACGTGGACCTGCTGCTGGTCCGCCGTGGCGAGAAGGTCACCGTCGAGGTCCCGGTCCAGCTGACCGGTGAGGCCGCGAAGGACACCCTGATCGTGCACGACCACGACACGCTGTCGGTGACCGCCGACGCGACCAAGGTGCCGGACCACCTGGAGGCGTCGATCGAGGGCGCCGAGCCGGGCACCACGATCACCGCCGCCGACGTCGAGCTGCCGGCCGGCGTCGAGCTGGCCACCGACGAGGAGACCGCTGTCGCCTCGGTGACCGCCGCTCCGACCGCCGAGCAGCTCGAGGCCACCCTCCCCGAGGTCGAGGAGGCCACCGAGGAGGCCGAGGCCGAGGTCGGCGAGGAGACCGCCGAGGGTGCCGAGGGCGCTCCGGCCGCCGAGGGCGAGGAGGCCCCGGCCGAGGCGAAGACCGAGGCCTGACCGGTCCGCAAGGCTGTGCGACAGGCGTCCCCGGTTCCCGGGGGCGCCTGTCGGCGTATCGGGACGGCTGGTCGGGCGAGCGAGCGGGAAGGGGCGTCGGGTGATGGACGAGGCGGGACCGTGGCTGGTGGTCGGCCTGGGCAACCCCGGCCGGGAGTACGCGGGCAACCGGCACAACGTCGGCTTCATGGTGGCCGACCTGCTGGCGGCCCGGGTGGGCGCGAAGTTCGGGCGGCACAAGCGTGCGATGGCCGAGGCTGCGGAGGGGCGGCTGGGGTTCGGCGGTCCGAAGCTGGTGCTGCTGAAGCCGTTGACGTACATGAACCTCTCCGGCGGTCCGGTGGCCGGGCTGGCGCAGTTCCACAAGATCCCGCCGGCGCACGTGATCGCGGTGCACGACGAGCTGGACATCCCGTACGGGCAGGTGCGGGTGAAGTGCGGCGGCGGCGAGGGCGGGCACAACGGCCTGCGCTCGATGTCGAAGTCGCTCGGCACCAAGGACTACGTGCGGGTGCGGTTCGGCATCGGCCGGCCGCCGGGCCGGCAGGACCCGGCTGACTACGTACTCTCGGATTTCTCTTCGTCGGAGCGCAAGGAGCTGGAGTTCCTGGTGGACCGCGCGGCGGACGTGGTGGAGTCCGTGGTTCTGAAGGGCGTGGAGCCGACGCAGAACCTGTACCACGGGGGTTGAGCGGCGGGGCGGAGCCCGGCCGGTAGCCTCGGGCGACGGGAGCGAAGGCGGGTGACGGGAGCAGCATGGGCAGTCCTCCGATGATCGACGGCGGGTTCGCCCGGTGGCTGGCGTCCCGGGCCGGTCAGGCGCTGACGGCCCTGCGCGCGGAGATGGGCTTCGCCGACGCGGGCGCGCTCCGGTCGGCCGGCGACAAGGTCTCGCACGATCTGATCCGCACCGAGCTGGCGAAGTGGCGGCCGGCGGACGCGGTGCTGTCGGAGGAGGACGAGGGCTCGCGGCTGGCCTGGACGGCGGAGGTGACAGACGCGGCGCTGTCGCGCCTGACCGCGGACCGGGTCTGGATCGTCGACCCGCTGGACGGCACCCGGGAGTACGCGGAGGAGGGGCGCGCGGACTGGGCGGTGCACGTGGCGCTCTGGTCGCGTAACGCGTCGCGGCCGCACGGTCTGGTGGCGGGCGCGGTGGCGCTGCCGGCCCAGCACCGGGTGCTCGGCACGGACCACCCGCCGGCGTACCCGCCGATGACAGTGGAGGCGGCCACCGGGGGCGGCGCGCGGGTCATCCGCTTGGCGGCCAGCCGTAGCCGTCCGCCGGTTTTCCTGACCGACCTGGCAGAGGACGTCGGCGCTCATCTGGTTCCGATGGGCTCGGCGGGCGCGAAGATCGCCGCCGTGGTCACGGGTGAGGTCGACGCGTACATCCACGCGGGCGGTCAGTACGAGTGGGATTCGGCCGCTCCGGTCGCTGTGGCGACGGCCACCGGTCTGCATGCTTCCCGGATCGACGGTTCTGCGCTGAAATACAACGGGGCCGACCCGCGCCTACCGGATCTGCTGGTCTGCCGCAAGGATCTCGCGAGTCGGTTGCTTGCAGCGTTGCAGCGGCATTCCGGGTAACCTGAGCGTTCTTCTTCACGAGTCCGACCTGAAAGGTCTGGAATCCGATGTACGGATCCGTGCGAATCGAGTTCGTGTCATGACGTCCCCCGCCGCGTACCAGGTGTCGCACCTCGACGCGCTCGAGGCGGAGAGCATCTTCGTGATGCGCGAGGTCGTCGCCGAGATGGAACGGCCGGTGCTGCTGTTCTCCGGCGGCAAGGACTCGATCGTGATGCTCCGGTTGGCCCAGAAGGCGTTCGCGCCGGCCAACATCCCCTTCCCGGTGATGCACGTGGACACCGGGCACAACTTCCCCGAGGTGCTCGACTACCGCGATCAGCGGGTGGCCGAGCTGGGCCTGCAGCTCATCGTGGCGAGCGTGCCGGAGGCGCTGAACAAGGGCCTGGTCCGCGAGTCGGCCGACGGCATGCGCAACCGGATCCAGACGCCGGTGCTGCTGGAGGCGGTGGAGAAGCACCGCTTCGACGCGCTGTTCGGCGGCGCCCGGCGCGACGAGGAGAAGGCGCGGGCCAAGGAGCGGGTGTTCAGCTTCCGCGACGAGTTCGGCCAGTGGGATCCGAAGAACCAGCGTCCGGAGCTGTGGGCGCTCTACAACGGCCGGCACCACCCGGGCGAGTCGATCCGGGTGTTCCCGCTGTCGAACTGGACCGAGCTGGACGTCTGGCACTACATCGAGCGGGAGCGGATCCCGCTGCCGTCGATCTACTACGCGCACGAGCGCGAGGTGATCGAGCGCGACGGCATGCTCTACGCGGTGAACGAGTTCTTCCGGGCGCGCGCCGGTGAGCAGCCGTTCAAGGCCCAGGTGCGGTACCGGACCGTGGGTGACGCCTCCTGCACCGCGGCGGTCCGCTCGGACGCCGACACGGTGGAGAAGGTGATCGAGGAGGTGGCCGCCACGCGGATCACCGAGCGCGGCGCGACCCGCGGCGACGACCGGGTCAGCGAGGCCGCCATGGAGGACCGCAAGCGAGAGGGCTACTTCTGATGAGCGTCGAGACCCTGGCCCCGGCCGAGAGCGAGACCGCGCGGCCGATGGACCTGCTGCGGTTCGCCACCGCGGGCAGCGTCGACGACGGCAAGTCGACGCTGATCGGCCGTCTGCTCTACGACACCAAGTCGCTGTTCAGTGACCAGCTCGCCGCCGTCGAGGCGGTCAGTGCGGCCCGGGGCGACGAGTACACGAACCTGGCGCTGCTCACCGACGGCCTGCGCGCCGAGCGGGAGCAGGGCATCACCATCGACGTGGCGTACCGCTACTTCGCCACGCCGCGGCGGAAGTTCATCATCGCCGACACCCCGGGGCACATCCAGTACACCCGGAACATGGTCACCGGCGCCTCCACCGCCGACCTGGCGCTGATCCTGGTGGACGCGCGTAAGGGCCTGGTGGAGCAGTCCCGCCGGCACGCGTTCCTCTGCTCGCTGCTGCGGGTGCCGCACCTGGTCCTGTGCGTGAACAAGATGGACCTGGTGGACTGGTCGCAGGAGGTCTACGAGCGGATCGCGGACGAGTTCACCGCGTTCGCCGCGAAGCTCGACGTGCCGGACCTGACTGTGGTGCCGGTGTCCGCGCTGCAGGGCGACAACATCGTCACCCGCTCGGAGAACATGCCCTGGTACGAGGGCCCGTCGCTGCTGCACCACCTGGAGCGGGTGCACATCGCCTCGGACCGCAACCTGGTCGACGTGCGGTTCCCGGTGCAGTACGTGATCCGGCCGCAGTCCACCACCGTCACCGACTACCGGGGCTACGCCGGTCAGGTGGCCTCCGGCGTGCTCAAGCCGGGCGACGAGGTCATGGTGCTGCCGTCGGGCTTCACCAGCCGGATCGCCGCGGTGGAGACCGCGGACGGCCCGGTGGACGAGGCGTTCCCGCCGATGTCGGTGACGGTCCGGCTGACCGACGAGCTGGACATCTCCCGCGGCGACATGATCTGCCGGCCGAACAACGCCCCGATGGCCGTGCAGGACATCGAGGCGATGATCTGCTGGATGGACGAGACGCGGCCGTTGCAGGTCGGCGGCAAGTACGCGATCAAGCACACGACCCGTTCGGCGCGGGCGATCGTGCGCGGGCTGCACTACCGGCTGGACATCAACTCGCTGCACCGCGACGAGACGGCCGGTGAGCTGAAGCTCAACGAGATCGGCCGGGTCCGGCTGCGCACCACGGTTCCGCTGCTGGCCGACGAGTACCGCCGTAACCGCACCACCGGCGGCTTCGTGATCATCGACGAGTCGACGAACCGTACGGTCGGCGCCGGCATGATCGTCGAGGCCGGCTGACCCTGGGTTGTAAGGAAGGGCCCCTTGTTAACAGTGCGCTGTTAACAAGGGGCCCTTCCTCTACCGCAGGCGTTAATAAGGGGCCCTTCCTTACAGCCGGGTGACGCCACCGGCGGGCAGGACCGTGAGCGTGCCGGGGGCGGTGAAGCCGCGCTCGGCGTACGCCTCGGTCACGGCGGCCGCCACCGCGTCGGCGGCGTCGGCATCGACCAGGGCGAGCACGCAGCCGCCGAAGCCGCCGCCGGTCATCCGCGCGCCGTACGCGCCGGCGGCCAGCGCCGCCTCGACCGCGGTGTCGATCTCCGGCACGGTGATCTCGAAGTCGTCGCGCATGGAGGCGTGCGAGGCGGTCAGCAGCGGACCGGTGTCGCGGACCCGGCCGGCGCGCAGCAGCGCGACGGTGTCGAGCACCCGCTGGTTCTCGGTCACCACGTGCCGGACCCGGCGGCGGGTCTCGTCGTCGTCGAGGCGCGCCAGCGCGGCGTCGAGGCCGGCCACGTCGACGTCGCGCAGCGCTGTCACCCCGAGCGTCGCGGCGGCCTGCTCGCAGCTCTTGCGCCGAGCGGCGTACTCGCCGTCCGCGTGCCGGTGCGGCGCCCGGCTGTCGATCACCAGCACGGCCAGCCCGGCGCCGTCCAGGTCGAACGGGATCTGCTCGACCTCCTCGGTGCGGCAGTCGAGGAACAGCGCGTGCCCGGCCCGGCCGCGGATCACCGCGGACTGGTCCATGATCCCGGTGGGTGCGCCGACGTAATCGTTCTCGGCCCGCTGGGCGAGCCGCGGCCACCGCCCGGCGGGCAGGTCGAGCCCGCCGAGGTCGACCAGCGCGGCCAGCACCGCCGACTCGATCGCCGCCGACGAGGAGAGCCCGGAGCCGACCGGCACGTCGGAGGCGACGGCGAGCCGCGCGCCCGGCACGTCGTGGCCGTCGGCGCGCAGCGCCCACACCACCCCGGCCACGTAGGCGGCCCAGCCGTCGACCCGGCCGGGCTCGTCGGCCTCCGCCGCGCCGAACTCGACCGGTTCGTCGTCCAGCTCCGACCAGACGGTCCAGCGTCCGTCGGGGGCGGGCGCGGCGGCGACCACGGTACGCAGCGGCAGCGCGAAGGGCAGCACGAAGCCGTCGTTGTAGTCGGTGTGCTCGCCGATCAGGTTGACCCGTCCGGGAGCCGCCCAGCGGCCCGCCGGCTCGGTGCCGTACCGCTGCCGGAAGCCGGCCGTGGCGCGGTCGGCGACATTCATGAGGGCTGTCCCGCGACGTGTGCCCGGTAGAACGCCCAGGCATCGCCGACCATGTCGTGCAGGGTCGGCTTGGCCGGCGTCCAGCCCAGCTCGTCGCGGGCCAGCGCGGAGGACGCGACCAGCTCGGCCGGGTCGCCCTCGCGGCGGGGGGCCACCTCGACCGGCACCGGGTGCCCGGTGACCTCGCGGACCACGTCGACCACCTGCCGGTTGGTGAAGCCGTTGCCGTTGCCGAGGTTGTAGATGCGGTGCCGGCCCGGGGTGGCCGCGTCCAGCGCGAGCAGGTGGGCGCGGGCCAGGTCTTCGACGTGGATGTAGTCGCGGACGCAGGTGCCGTCGACTGTGGGGTAGTCGTCGCCGAAGAGCTGGAGCTTCTCCCGCCGTCCGGCGGCCACGTCGAGCGCGATCGGGATGAGGTGCGTCTCCGGGTCGTGCCGCTCGCCGATGGCCAGCCCGTCGCGCAGGTACGCCCCGGCGACGTTGAAGTAGCGCAGCGAGACGGCGGCCAGGTCGTGCGCGATCGCCTCGGAGGTGAGCGCCATGTCGACGGCCAGCTTGGTGGCACCGTAGGTGCTGGTGGGCGCCTTGACGGCGGTCTCCGGGATGGGCAGCTCGGTGGGGTTGCCGTAGACGGCGGCGGTGGAGGAGAAGACCATCCGGGGCACCCGGGCGGCGCGGACCGCGTCGATGAGCGCGATCGAGCCGACCGTGTTGGTGTGCCAGTACAGCTCGGGGCGGATCATCGACTCGCCGGCGGCGATGAGGGCGGCGAAGTGCAGCACGCCGTCGAACCCGGCGTCGGGGGTGAGCACCCGGGCGGCCTCGTGTACCGGCAGCTCGACGTGGGTGGCGTCGGGGGCGAGGGCCTCCCGGTGACCGGTGCGCAGGTCGTCCAGCACGGTCACCTGGTGGCCGTGGTCGAGCAGCATCCGGGTCACCACGCTGCCGATGTAGCCGGCGCCGCCGGTGACGAGCAGTTTCACGTCGGTCCTCCTGCCTGGGCCGCGTCCCGCGGCGGCCGTCCCGTGATCACCCTACGGCCGGGGGCTGTGTCGCGGCTGTCGAGTTGAGTCCGCCTCTATTCCATCATAATCCTTCATGATTGAACAGATCCGCACATTGAGCCGAGCGTAGGGTGGCCGCTGTCTACCATCCTTCTCATGCGGGAGGGTGGTGGTCCCGGGCCCCGGCGGCGACCGTCGGGGCGGCCCCGACGCGAACCCGGCCCGCTGGCCCGCACCGTGGCCCGTCTCGTGGTGCGCGGCGCCGACGGCGCCACCCGCCTGGTCACCGCCCTGCTCGGGGCCAGCCCCACCGCCGGGCGGGAACGGATCAGCGAGGCCGAACTACGGGACCTGGTCGCGGCGAACACGCTGCTCGACCCGGACGAGCGGCGGATCATCGACGAGGTGCTGGTGGCCGGCGCCCGGCTCGTCCGCGAGGTGATGGTGCCCCGCACCGAGGTGGTCTTCCTCAGCGCGGCGCTCCCGCTGGCGCAGGCCCAGCGGCTGGTCCGGGCCGACCCGCACACCCGCTACCCGGTGGTCGACGGCACCCACGACGACGTGGTCGGCCTGGTGCACCTGCGGGACGTGCTGCTGCGCCCGGACGCGGACCGGCTGCTCCTGGTCGGCGACCTGATCCGGGAGGTGAAGCGCCTGCCGGACAGCAAGCGTGTGCTGGCGGCGCTCACCGAGATGCGCCGGGAGGGCCACCACCTGGCCGTCGTCGTCGACGAGTACGGCGGCACGGCCGGCATCGTCACCTGCGAGGACCTGGTCGAGGAACTGGTCGGGGAGATCCGCGACGACGAGCACGGCCCGCTCGAACCGGAACCCGCCGGCCTGCCCGCGGTCGTCGACGGCCGGCTCAACCTGACCGACTTCGCCGAGCGCACCGGGGTGCCGCTGCCCGCCGGGCCGTACGAGACGGTGGGCGGGTACGTGATGGCCGCCCTGGGCCGGCTGCCCGTGGCGGGCGACGAGGTGCCGGTGGCTGTCGACCCGGCCGCCGGATCGGTCCCCGCCGATCCGGCGGGCTGGCTGCTGCGGGTGCTCACGCTCGACGGCCGGCGGGTGTCCCGCCTGGCGGTCTCCGCCGCGCGGCTGCCCGAGCCCCGGCGTGAGGTGAACGGTCCGCTTCCGCCCGTACCCGCCCGATCCACCGGCCCGTCATGACGGACGCCGGGGCTTGCTGACAGAATTGCCGCCATGTCCGACGTACCCGCCCGCCCGCGCGTCTTCTCCGGCATCCAGCCGACGGCCGACTCGTTCCACCTCGGCAACTACCTGGGCGCGCTGCGGCACTGGGTGGCGTTGCAGGACAGCCACGACGCCTACTACTGCGTCGTCGACCTGCACGCGATCACCGCGGGGCACGACCCGTTGGTGCTCAAGCGCCGCAGCCGGCTCGCCGCCGCGCAGCTGTTCGCGCTCGGCCTGGACCCGGAGCGCAGCACGCTGTTCGTGCAGTCGCAGGTGCCCGAGCACTCGCAGCTGGCCTGGGTGCTCGGCTGCATCACCGGCTTCGGCGAGGCCGGCCGGATGACCCAGTTCAAGGACAAGTCGCAGAAGCAGGGCAGCGAGCGGGCCAGCGTCGGCCTGTTCACGTACCCGATCCTCCAGGCCGCGGACATCCTGCTCTACCAGGCGAACGCGGTGCCGGTCGGCGAGGACCAGCGGCAGCACCTGGAGCTCTCCCGCGACCTGGCGCAGCGGTTCAACTCGCTGTTCGGCCGCACCTTCACAGTGCCCTCCCCGCACATCGTGAAGGACACCGCGAAGATCACCGACCTGCAGGATCCGACGGCCAAGATGTCGAAGTCGTCGTCCTCGCCGGCCGGCATCATCGACCTGCTGGAGGACCCGGCCCGGTCGGCCAAGAAGATCCGCTCGGCGGTCACCGACACCGGCCGCGAGATCGTCTTCGACGCCGAGGGCAAGCCGGGCATCACCAACCTGCTGACGATCTACTCCGCGCTGTCCGGCCGGTCCGTCGACGACCTGGTCGCCGCGTACGACGGCAAGGGCTACGGCGACCTGAAGAAGGACCTCGCCGAGGTGGTGCGGGAGTTCGTCACGCCGATCCAGGAACGCACGAACGCCTACCTGAACGACCCGGCCCAGCTCGACAAGCTGCTGGCGCGGGGCGCGGAGAAGGCCCGGTCGGTGGCCGCCGGGACGCTGCGGGACGCGTACGAGCGGGTCGGCTTCTTCCCGCCGGTGCGGTTCGAGTAACGGCCCGGACGGGCGGGAACGGGTGACGCAGCCGGTGGCCGGAGGGGTGGCGCGCGACGTGGCGGGTAGTGACACGGCGCCGGGCGGCGCGGACACGATCCAGATCGGGATCGCGGTCGACGTCCCCGAGCCCTGGGGCGGGCTGCTCACCCGCCGCCGGGTCGAGGCCGGTGACCCGCTCGCCGTCCCCGCGCACGTCACCCTCCTCGGGCCCACCGAGATCCCGGTACGCGCGCTGCCCGCCGTCGAGGAGCACCTGGACCGGGTCGCCGCCGCGCACCTGCCGTTCACGCTGCACCTGCGCGGCACCGGCACGTTCCGCCCGGTCACCCAGGTGGTGTTCGTGGCGGTGGCGGCCGGGATCAGCGAGTGCGAACTGCTGGCCGCCGCGATCAACTCGGCCCCCGAGCTGCGGCGCGAGCTGCGCTTCCCGTACCACCCGCACGTCACTGTGGCGCAGGACGTGCCGCCCGAGGTGCTCGACAGGGCGTACGAGGACCTGGCCGACTTCTCCGCGTTGTTCCAGGTGGACGCGTTCACGCTGTTCTCGCACAGCGGGGCGACCCGGTGGCAGCCCCGCCGCGACTTCCGGCTCGGCGGCCGGAGCTGAACATCCGACCGGCCGGGGCCCCTCCGCCACGGGCGGAGATCGGCGAGGATGACGGGGTGAACGTCTTCGGCCGGATCGAGGCGGCGGTGGGGCGCCGCATCGACGCGGCCCGGGGCCGCTCGTCGGTCTTCGACCACGTCTGGCGGGCCGGGACGCTCTACGCCGACCTGCTCGCCGGGCGGCTCGCCGCCGCCATCGCGTACTACGGCTTCTTCGCCGTGTTCGCGCTCGCGCTCGTCGCGTACTGGATCTTCGGCGCGGTGCTGCGCGACAACGAGGAGGTCAGCCGCGGCGCGGCCCACTTCCTGGAGGAGAACCTGCCCTTCCTCGACCCGGTGCAGATCGCCGAGAGCAGCAGCACCGTCGGCGTGGTCGGCCTGGTCATCCTGGTCTTCACCGGCATCGGCTGGGTGGAGGCGATCCGCTCCTCGCAGCGGCTGATGTACGGCTTCAACCAGCAGCCCGGCAACCTCGTGGTGCGGCGGCTTGTCGACCTGGGCGTGCTGGTCGCGGTCTTCGTGCTGCTGTTCGTCTCGGTCGCCGCCGTGGACGCGCTGGAGTCGCTGCTGCGCTTCCTGCTCCGCAGCACCGGCTCGGTGGGCCTGACCACGATCAGCGCGCTGCTGAGCGTGCTCGTCAACGCCGTGCTCGCCGCCGCGCTGCTGCTCGCAGTGCCGCGGCTGCGGATGAGCCGGCGCCGGCTGCGCCCGGCGATCCTGACCATCGCCGTCGGGATCACCCTGCTGAACACCGTGGGGCGTTACTACGTGGTACGCACCGAGCGGAACCCCGCGTACACAGTGGTCGCCACCGCCGTGGGCCTGCTGCTCTACCTCTACCTGCTCAACCAGCTGGTGCTCTTCGGCGCCGCGCTCGCCGCCACCAGCCGGTACGGCCGGGTGGTGGACCTGGCCGAGGGCGGTGCCCGGGAGGTGGACGTGGAGGCGGACGTGCTTGACGAGGAGACGGAACCGGGCACACCGGGGGGAGCGGGATGAGCGCGCGGATCCGGATCGACGCCGAGTCGGCGGTGCCGCCGTACGAGCAGGTGCGGGCGCAGTTCGCCGCGCGCATCGGCGACGGGCGGCTGCCGGTGGGCACCCGGCTCCCGGCCGTGCGGCAGCTCGCCGCCGACCTGGGGCTGGCGGTGAACACCGTGGCGCGGGCGTACCGGGAACTGGAGGGCGCCGGCCTGGTGGAGACGCGCGGCCGGCACGGCACGGTGGTGGCCCCCGGCCGGGACGACGCCACCGACCGGCTGCACCGGGCCGCCGCCGAGTACGCCGCCGAGGCGCGGCGCCTGGGTGTCGCGCCGGAGCGGGCTGTCGCGCTGGTCCGTGCGGCGCTGGACGCCGGTACGCGTGGCTGAGCGTGGTCCCCGAAGCGGGGAGAGTCCGATGAATGCGTTCCCCGGGCCGATGTGCGGCGACCATGATGGGCCGGTGGGCGCACTCGTGACACTGGACCTGCCGGACGACTCCCCGATCCGGAGTCTGCCGTGGATCATCACGTTCGGCCCGCTCGGTGCCGAGGACGACTGGGAGCCGGTGGTCTGCGGCCCGTACGAGCGACCGCACGCGCTGGCGCTGGCCGAGGCGGTGGTGGCCGACGAGCAGTTGATGGCGGTGGTGGAGCCGCTGCTGCCGGCGCTCACACCGGAGGAGATCCGCGGCGAGATCGCGGCCGCGCAGATCGCCGCCGAGGACGAGGCGGCCGAGATCGACCAGGCGGACCTCTACGGCGACTTCGAGGACGTCATCGACGAGGAACTGGAACGGGCCGCCGAACGCGAGCCGGAGCCCGAGCCGGTGGAGGCGCCCGACCGGGAGGAGATCCGGGCCGGGTTCGCCCGGATCGCCGCGCTGCTCACCGCCAAGGGCGGCTGAGGACGCGCGCGCTCCCCGATGGACGCCGGCCCCCCGGGAGCGGACTCCCGAGGGGCCGGGGCCACCTCACCCCCCACCACAAGGGGTCGGCAGCCCAGCCGCCCGTCGGCGCGGGGCACAACGGACGGCCAGGTCGTTGGCGGGTTACCCGGCTCAGCGCCGTTCGAACCACGCAGCCGCGTCCACCGGCAGGACGTGTCCGTCGCCCCGCTCGGTGAGTTCGGCGCTGGCGACGAGCGGGCGGCCGTAGCCGCTCACAGTCACCTCGGCGCCGCTGATGTTCACCACGCAGGTCACCTCGGCGTCCCCGGCGGTGCGGCGGAACGCCAGGACGCCGGGCTCGGTCTCCAGCCAGGTGATGGCGTCCAGGCCGGCCAGCGCCGGGTGCTCGTGCCGGGTGCGCAGCGCGGTCCGGTACAGCTCCAGTGTCGAGCCGGGCACCCCGGTCTGGGCGGCCACCGACAGCGACCGCCAGGTCGCCGGCGCCGGCAGCCAGCTCAGCTCGCTGCCGTCCGGCCCGAAGCCGTACGGGGGCAGCTCGCCGCCCCACGGGATCGGCACGCGGCAGCCGTCCCGGCTCTCCCCGGTGCGCCGGAACGCCGGGTCCTGACGCAGCTCGTCGGGAAGGTCGAGCACCTCCGGCAGGCCCAGTTCCTCGCCCTGGTAGACGTACGCGCAGCCGGGCAGCGCGAACATCAGCAGCGCGGCGGCACGGGCACGGCGCAGGCCGACCTCGCCGTCGCCGTACCGGGTGACGTGCCGCTGCCGGTCGTGGTTGGAGAGCACCCAGGTGGTCGGCGCGCCCACGATCGTGGACTCGGCCAGCGCCGTGTCGATCACCTTGCGGAACGAGTCGGCCGACCAGGTGGCGTCGAGGAAGTCGAAGCTGAACGCCTGGTGCAGCTCGTCCGGGCCGATGTAGCGGGCCAGCCGCTGCGGCGTCTCGGCCCACGCCTCGGCGACCGCCATCCGGCCACCCGGGTAGCTGTCCAGGATCGGCCGCCAGGCGCGGTAGATGTCGTGCACCTCGTCCTGGTCGAAGTACGGCAGCCGGCCCTTGCCCAGCAGCTCGGACTGGCGCTGGCCGGTGGTCATCGAGTTGAAGCCCACGTCCGGCAGGCCCTCGGCCTTGATCATTCCGTGCGCCACGTCGATCCGGAAGCCGTCCACGCCACGGTCCAGCCAGAAGCGCAGCACGTCCTCGAACTCGGCCCGCACCTCCGGGTGGCGCCAGTTCAGGTCGGGCTGGGCCGGGTCGAACAGGTGCAGGTACCACTGGCCGTCGACCACGCGCGTCCACGCCGGACCGCCGAAGATGCTCTCCCAGTCGTTCGGCGGCAGCTCGCCCTGCTCGCCCTTGCCGTCGGCGAACAGGTAGCGCTCACGCTCCGGCGAACCCGGTCCGGCGGCCAGCGCGGCGGCGAACCACGGGTGCGCGCTGGAGGTGTGGTTCGGCACCATGTCCACGATGATCCGCAGGCCGAGCGCGTGCGCGTCGGTGATCATCTCGTCGAAGTCGGTCAGGTTGCCGAACAGCGGGTCGACGTCGCGGTAGTCGGCCACGTCGTAGCCGGCGTCGACCTGCGGCGACGTGTAGAACGGCGTCAGCCAGAGCGCGTCCACGCCGAGGTCGCGCAGGTACGGCAGGCGCTGCCGGATGCCCTGGAGGTCACCCACACCGTCGGCGTTCGCATCAGCGAAGCTGCGGACGTACACCTGGTAGACGACCGCGGACCGCCACCAGTCGTCGTCGGCGGTGCGTGGGGTGGTGCTGGGGACGGAGGTCATCGGTGTCGATCCCGTTCTGTGGCGGCTTCTGGTGCGGCGCAGGGTGTCTGAGCAGAATGCCGCCATCGCACTGCAAGAGTCAAGCATTCCTTGCGCAAGAAATGACGGCCATCACCCGCCGCTGCTCCGGCACCCTCTCCCGAATCCCGGGACACCAACCCACCCTCACCACCCGCCGACTCCCGTCGATCATGAGGTTGACGGCCTTCGTCGCCCGATTTGTCCCCGCCAACCTCATGATCGCCCCCGCTCAAGGGCGGGTGGGGTCAGGCGGGGATGGGGAGGGACGGGGTGGCGGAGCGCTGGCGCTTCGGGGGGTCGGCGGGGCGGGCCACCGCTGTGGAGCCGCGTACCACCAGCTCGGGCCGGAACAGGTACTCGGAGTTCGGGGAGGGGTGGCCGTTGATCTCGTCGACCAGGGCCCGCACCGCGGCCACGGCCATGGCGGCGACCGGCTGGCGCACGGTGGTCAGCGGCGGGTCGGTGAACGCCATCAGCGGGGAGTCGTCGTACCCGACCACGGAGATGTCGCCCGGCACCGACAGCCCGCGCTGGCGGGCGGCCCGGATCGCGCCGAGCGCCATCAGGTCCGAGCCGCAGACCAGCCCGGTCGCGCCGCGCTCGATGAGCCGGCCCGCGGCCGCCTCGCCGCCCTCCACGCCGAACAGGGACAGCTCCGTCAGCTCGGCCAGCTCGTCCTCGCTGATGTCGGTCAGGCGCCCCATCGCGGCCTTGTAGCCGGCGACCTTGCGCTGCACCGGCACGAACCGGTCCGGGCCGGTGATCAGGCCGATCCGGCGGTGCCCGAGCGCGACCAGGTGGGCGACGGCGAGTTCCGCCGACTCGCGGTCGTCGCAGGAGACGAACGGCGCGGGGATGCCGGGGGCGTACCCGTTGATCATGACGATCGGCAGCGGCCGGGCCAGCAGCGTGCGGTAGCGGTCGTGGTCCGCGGCGGTGTCGGCGTGCAGGCCGGAGACGAAGACGATGCCGGAGACCTGCCGGTCGAGCAGCATCTCCACGTACTCGTCCTCGCGGACGCCACCAGGCGTCTGCGTGCAGAGCACCGGCGTGTAGCCGGTGGGGGCGAGCGCGGACTCGATGATCTGGGCGAACGCCGGGAAGATCGGGTTGTCCAGCTCCGGCACGACCAGGCCGACCAGCCCGGCGCTGCGCTTGCGCAGCCGGGCCGGTCGTTCGTAGCCGAGCACATCGAGGGCGGTGAGGACGGCCTGCCGGGTCTCGGGGGCCACACCGGGGCGGTCGTTGAGCACCCGCGACACCGTGGCCTCGCTGACTTCAGCCTGTTGGGCGATGTCGGACAGTCGAGCGCGCATGTGCGGCACTTTAGCCCAACGGCAAAGTCTTGCGTACACTTCTGCAAGCCCTTCCATTCTCTGCAACCTCTTGCTAACGTCCCCGCAACATGCGAGAGCAGCGGCGCAGCATCTCGGCGCCGGTCAGCAAGAACTTTCAGAGGTTTCCACTGGCGGGCCGCCCTTCCCCCGGCGGGCCGCCATGACGACAGGAGTACCGATGCGCATCCGTACCGCGGGTGTGGTCGCCGTCCTCGGCCTGGCGCTCGCCGCCTCCGGCTGTGGTGACAGCGGCAGCGACGACAAGCCGGCCGCCGGCGAGTCCGCCAAGGCGACCGGCGGCAAGCTGGTCATCTGGGCCGACGACAAGCGCACGGCCGCCCTCAAGCCGTTCGCCGAGGAGTTCGGCAAGGAGAACGGCGTGACCGTCGAGGTCCAGGCCGTCTCCAAGGACCTGCAGACCAACTTCGTCACCGCCTCGCAGCAGGGCAGTGGCCCGGACGTCGTGGTCGGCGCGCACGACTGGATCGGCAACCTGGTCCAGAACGGCGCCATCGACCCGGTGCAGCTCCCGGCCGAGCAGAAGTCCGGCTTCAACGAGACCGCCATCAAGGCCGTCACGTTCAACGGCCAGCTCTACGGCGTGCCCTACGCCACCGAGAACGTCGCGCTGATCCGCAACACCGAGCTGGCCCCCGAGGCGCCGAAGACGATCGAGGACCTGGTCGCCGCCGGCAAGAAGCTCAAGGCGGAGAAGAAGGCCAGCGAGATCCTGTGCCTGCAGTCCGGCCAGAACGGCGACGCCTACCACATCTACCCGCTCTACACCTCGGGCGGCGGCTACCTGTTCGGCACCGCGGCGAACGGCGACTACGACCCGAAGGACCTGGGCGTGGGCAAGCCGGAGTCGATCGCTGCCTTCCAGAAGATCGCCAAGCTGGGTGAGAAGGGCGAGGGTGCGCTGAAGCGCTCCATCACCGGCGAGAACTCCATCGCCACCTTCACCGGCAAGAAGTGCGCGTTCCTGGTCTCCGGCCCGTGGGCCGTGGCCGACGCCAAGAAGGCCAACATCTCCTACGACATCTCCCCGGTCCCCGGCTTCGCCGGTGGCAAGGAGGCCCAGCCGTTCGTGGGCGTCCAGGCGTTCTACGTGGCCGCCAAGGGCAAGAACAAGGCCCTGGCCCAGGAGTTCGTCACCAACTACGTGACCAAGCCCGAGCTGGCCGTCGCGCTGTACAAGGCCGAGCCGCGCCCGCCGGCGCTGACCGCCGCCTTCGACCAGGTCAAGGGCGAGGACCCGGACCTGGCCAAGTTCTCCGAGGCCGGAAAGAACGGCCAGGTGCTCCCGGCGATCCCGGCCATGGCCGCGATCTGGGATCCGTTCGGCAAGGCGGAGGCCGCCATCATCGGTGGCGCCGACCCGGCCAAGACGATCACGGCCGCCGGCAAGACCATCCAGGGTCAGATCAAGTAATGAGCGCGCCGCTGTCCGGCCCGGGGTCTGCACCGCAGGCCCCGGGCCGGGAGCCCGTACGCCGTGGGCTCCCGCGCACGTCCCGTACCGCGCGGCAACACGCGCCGATCACCGCGACCGGCCTCGTCGTCAAGGTGGTCCTGCTCGGCCTGGTGGCCGGGATCGCGATCTGGGCGGCCTTCCCGCTCATCGAGGCCGAACACTGGCTCGCGCTGGGCGTCCTGGCGGTCACCACCGCCGGCCTGTTCTACCTCTATCTGAGCCGCCGGCACATCCCGGCCAAGTACCTGGTCCCCGGCACGCTCTTCCTGATCGCGTTCCAGGTCTTCCCGGTGCTCTACACCGCGAGCACCGCGTTCACGAACTTCGGCGACGGCCACCGCGGCAGCAAGGACGACGCGATCGTCGCCGTGCAGACCGCCTCGGTGAAGCAGGTGCCCGGCTCGACCGAGTACAACCTCACCATCGCCACCAAGGGCGACCCGGCGACCGGCGCCCTGACCTTCCTGCTCAGCGACCCGAAGACCAAGGACGTCTTCGCCGGCGACGCGGACGGGCTGCGCAAGCTCGACGCCGCCGACGTCGAGGTGAGCAGCCTCAGCGGCAAGATCACCGCGGCGGACGGCTACACCCTGCTGAACATCGGGCAGGCCAGCAACCGCAGCGACGCCGTCACCGCGCTCATCGTGCCCACCGACGAGGGTGCCATCCGCTCCAACGGCCTGACCCGGGCGTACGAGGGCAAGGCCATCCGGGCGTACGACGCCGGATGCGACTGCGTCAAGGACAGCGAGACCGGCAGGACGTGGACCGCCGACGAGAAGTCCGGCTCCTTCGTCGCCGCCGACGGCGAGCGCCTCGCCCAGGGCTGGAAGGTCGACGTCGGGCTGAAGAACTTCAGCACCGTGCTCACCAACCCGAACATCTCCGGCCCGTTCTTCGGCACGCTCGCCTGGAACTTCGCGTTCGCGATCGGCTCCACCGGGCTGACGTTCCTGCTCGGCATGGCCATCGCGCTCGCGCTGCACTCACCCCGGATGCGCGGCACCAACCTGTACCGGATGGTGCTGATCCTGCCGTACGCCATGCCGTCGTTCGCCATGCTGCTGATCTGGCGGGACATGTTCAACACCGACTTCGGCCTGCTCAACAACCTGTTCGGGCTGGACGTCGACTGGTTCGGCGGCAACTGGTCGGCCCGGATCGCGGTGCTCCTGGTGCAGCTCTGGCTCGGCTACCCGTACATGTTCCTGGTCGCCACCGGCGCCTTGCAGGCCATTCCGCGGGAGCTGACCGAGGCGACCTCGGTCGACGGCGCGTCGCCCTGGCAGTCGTTCCGGGCGGTCACCCTGCCGCTGCTGCTGGTGGCGCTGTCGCCGCTGCTGATCGCGTCGTTCGCGTACAACTTCAACAACGTCAACGCGATCCTGTTCACCACCGAGGGCGGCCCGTTCGCGCCGGACAACCCGACCAACGGCGCCACCGACCTGCTGATCACCTACACGTACCGGCTCGCGTTCGGCGCACAGGGCGCCGAGTTCGGCCTGGCCGCCACCGTCTCGATCTTCATCTTCGCGATCGTGGCGACGGTGTCGGCGATCAGCTTCCGGCGGACCCGCAAGCAGGAGGAGGTGTACTCGTGACCACCATCGCGGAGACGCCCACGACCACCCGCCGGCCGGCCCGCCGCTCGCGCGGCCGCTGGTTCGCACAGGTGGGCTGGCGGCACCTGGTCGGAGTGCTGGCGGTGGCGTTCAGCCTCTTCCCGATCCTGTTCGTGATCTCGGCGGCGTTCAACCCGCTCGGCACGCTCTCCTCCACCGAGCTGCTGCCGACCGGGGCGTCGCTGGAGAACTTCACGAACCTGTTCGACAAGACCGCGTTCGGCCACTGGTTCCTCAACTCGCTGCTGCTCGCGGGCGTGGCCAGCTTCGCGTCGATCTTCCTGTCGTCGCTCGCGGCGTACGCGTTCTCCCGGATGCGCTTCGCCGGGCGCCGGGTCGGCCTGCTCGCGCTGCTGCTGATCCAGATGTTCCCGCAGTTCCTGGCGATCGTGGCGATCTTCCTGATCTTCACCACGCTCACCGACCTCTACCCGGTGATCGGGTTCAACACCCCGTGGGGCCTGTTCCTGCTCTACATGGGTGGGGCGCTCGGCGCGAACACCTGGCTGATGAAGGGCTTCTTCGACACGCTGCCGAAGGAGCTGGACGAGTCGGCGACCATGGACGGCGCGTCGCACGTGCAGGTCTTCTTCCGGATCATGCTGCCGCTGGTGGCGCCGATCCTGGCGGTGACCGGCCTGCTCGCGTTCATCGGGTCGATCAACGAGTTCATCATCGCCAACGTGTTCCTCACCGAACCCGAGTCGAAGACCCTCGCGGTCGGCATGTTCGGCCTGGTCGCGGGCGAGCGCAACAACAACTTCGGGATGTTCGCGGCGGGCACGCTGCTCACCGCGATCCCGACGGTGCTGGTGTTCCAACTGCTCCAGCGCTACATCGTCTCCGGACTCACCTCCGGAGCGGTCAAGGGCTGAGCCTCCTCGGCTCACGCTGCGGCAAGGGCGTCGTGTCGGCGTACACCGGAGCGGTTCTCGGGCGGACCGCCGCGGTCGGGTGAACCGACCGCGGCGGGTGCCCGCCCCCTCTCCCTGTCGGTACGACGCGAAAGGCAGCACCATGTCCCTTCAGCCGCACCACGACGGCTCCGCAACCTACGTCCCGGAGCAGGAGCCCGCGCTCGGGCAGACCGTGCCGGTCTTCGTCCGGGTACCGGCCGGAACCGGCGTCTCCCAGGTACACGTGCGCACCACCGGCGACGGCGAGCCGCGCTTCGCCGAGGCGCGGATCGACCGCACCGAGAACGGCGACGTGTGGTGGCGGGCCGACGTCGAGGTCCGCAACCCGGTCAGCAACTACCGCTTCCTGCTCGACGGCGAACGCGGCACCCGCTGGCTCAACGCGGCCGGGCTGGCCGGCCACGACGTGCCGGACAACGGCGACTTCAAGCTGGTCAGCTACGCCCCGCCGCCGGCCTGGGCCCGGGACGCGGTGATCTACCAGATCTTCCCGGACCGGTTCGCCCGCTCGGCCGCCGCCGACGGCCGGACCGCGCCGGACTGGGCGATTCCGTGCGACTGGGACACCCCGGTCGTCGGCCGCGGCCCGGAGACGCCCCACCAGTTCTACGGCGGCGACCTCGACGGCGTCACCGAGCACCTGGACCACCTGGACCGGCTCGGCGTCAACACCGTCTACCTCACGCCGGTCTTTCCGGCGCGGTCCAACCACAGGTACGACGCGTCGAGCTTCGACACCGTCGACCCGCTGCTCGGCGGCGACGCGGCGCTGGCCCGGCTCGCCGACGCGGTGCATGCCCGGGGCTGGCGGCTGCTCGGCGACATCACCAGCAACCACACCGGCGACGCCCACCACTGGTTCACCGCCGCCGTCTCCGACGTCAACGCGCCCGAACGGGAGCTGTACTACTTCGACCTGCCCGGCTCGGACTACGAGTCGTGGAACGGGGTGAAGTCGCTGCCGAAGCTGAACTGGGGCAGCGCCGAACTGCGCCGCCGGTTCGCCACCGCCGAGGACTCGCTGCTGCGCCGCTGGCTGCGCCCGCCGTACGGGCTGGACGGCTGGCGGGTGGACGTGGCGAACATGACCGGGCGGCGCGGTGCGGACGCGTACACCCACGAGGTGGCGCGGCTGCTGCGCGAGGTGGTCGCCGACACCCGGCCGGACGGGCTGCTGCTCGCCGAGCACGGCCACGACCACACCGGTGACCTGGACCGCGACGGCTGGCACGGGACGATGAACTACGTCGGCTTCACCGACCCGGTCTGGTCCTGGCTGCGCCACGGCGACGAGCCGGTGCCGAACTTCCTCGGCACCCCGGGCGGGGTACGGCGGCGCGACGCGGGCGCGGTGCTCGCCACCATGAACACCTACCGGTCGCTGGTGTCCTGGCGGTCGTACACGCACTCGTGGCAGCTGCTCGGCTCGCACGACTCGGCCCGGATCCGCACCGTGGTCGGCGACGCGGCCCGGCAGGAGGTGGCGGCCGGACTGCTCGCCACCATGCCCGGCACGCCTGTGGTCTTCGCCGGGGACGAGCTGGGCCTGACCGGCACGAACGGCGAGGGCTCGCGTACCCCGATGCCGTGGCACCGGCGCCAGAGCTGGGACCGGCGCACGTTCGACGCGTACCGGTCGTTGCTGACGCTGCGCCGCGACGAGCCGGCGCTGCGGCACGGCGGCCTGCGGTGGGTGCACGCGGACGCGGACACGCTGGTCTTCCTGCGCGAGGCGCCCTCGTCGACGGTGCTGGTGCTGGCCCGCCGCGCCCCCGGCACCCCGGTCCGCCTGACCGGCGTGGGAGCCGGAGACAACGTCTACGGCGACGCCCCCGCCCTCCACCCCGACGCCGACGGCACGGTGACCCTCCCCGCGGACGGCCCCACGTTCCAGGTCTGGCGCCTGCGCTAGCCCTCGCCCCACCCACCCACCCACCCACCCACTCTCCCGCCCCCGCGATCTTGCGGTTCCGGCCCGTGGCGCGCGGCATTCGTCCCGGAGCCGGGGCGGTAACTGCAAGATCGCGGGGGAGGGGGGCGGGAGGGGGCGGGAGGGCGGGTCACGGTATGACGGCAGGTCGGCGGGGTGACTACTACGAAGCGTCGTTGATGAGGGAGGATGGGCCGCGTGGAAGCTCTTCGACTGATTCTTCTCTACGTCCATCTGATCGGCTTCGCGCTGCTGCTCGGTGGTGCGATCGCCCAGTACGTCACCGGCCGGCTGCGGATCAACGCCGCCATGCTCTGGGGCGCGATCATCCAGATCCTCACCGGCATCGGGCTGTCCGCTCCGCTGCGGGACGGGGACGAGCCGGCCCCGGCGAAACTTGTTACCAAGTTGGTGCTCGCGCTGCTCATCTTCGTCATGGTCTTCTTCTCCCGTAAGCGGGAGACCGTCAACCGTGGCCACTTCCTCGCGATCGTCGGGTTGACGCTGGTCAACGCTGCCGTCGCGGTGTTCTGGCGTTAGTTCGCCAGGAGTCGGGGAAGCTCGGGAAAACGGACGTTCGCGACACCACCGTGCGCGCCTGCCGGCATGAGAAGTGACGTGCCCCACCCAAGGGTTACACCGGGGTAACAGACGCTCAACAGTCGTGCACGATTGTCGGCCGGTGGGTGGGCGCGGGCGTACGCTCCCGTCCGTAACGTGGGACGCCGGCGGCACACCGCAGGCCGGCGAAGGGCTGTGCACCGCGCACGACGCGGTGTGCAAGGGGAAGGAGACGTCTTGCGCTCTGTGCGTGGGATGCGGATCGCCTCCGCCATCGTGGCGGGTGGACTCGTGCTGGGCGCTGCCGCGTGTGGTGAGGCTCCGGACGACGACAAGAACGCCGGCGGCGACGGTGGCAAGAAGTTCAGCGCCTGCATGGTGACCGACGTCGGCGGCATCGACGACAAGTCCTTCAACGCCTCGGCCTGGAAGGGCCTCCAGGAGGCGCAGAAGGAGAACGACAAGATCGAGATCAAGAACGTCCAGTCGAAGGCCGAGGCGGACTACGAGGTCAACCTGACCGGGTTCGTCAACCAGAAGTGCGACTTCATCCTGGCCGTCGGTGGCCTGATGTCGGACGCCACCAAGGCGGCGGCTGAGAAGAACCCGAACCAGCAGTTCGGCATCGTCGACGCCAACCCGGGTGTGTCGAACGTCTACCCGATGCAGTTCGACACCGCGCAGGCCGCGTTCCAGGCCGGTTACCTGGCCGCCGGGATGAGCAAGTCCGGCAAGGTCGGCACCTACGGTGGCCTGCCGATCCCGCCGGTCACCATCTTCATGGACGGCTTCGCCGACGGCGTGGCGTACTACAACAAGGCCAAGAGCAAGAACGTCCAGGTTCTGGGCTGGGACAAGGCCGCCCAGAAGGGCTCCTTCGCGAACTCGTTCGAGAAGCAGGACGAGGGCAAGAAGGTCTCCGACGCGCTGGTCGCTCAGGGCGCCGACGTCGTGATGCCGGTCGCCGGTGGCGCCGGTCTCGGCACCACCTCCGCGGCCAAGGCCGCGGGCGGCAAGTACTCGGTCGTCTGGGTGGACATCGACGGCTGCGAGAGCACCCCGGACTGCGGGGTGATCCTGACCACCGTCGTCAAGAACATCCCCGAGGCCGTCAAGGAGGCCGTGGTGAAGGCCGCCGGTGGCGAGAAGCTCCAGTCCACCCCGGGCTTCGTCGGCACGCTGGCCAACACCGGCGTCTCGATCGCCCCGTACCACGACTTCGAGAGCAAGGTCCCCGCGGACCTGAAGGCCGAGGTCGACAAGATCAAGGCGGACATCGCCGCCGGCACCATCACCGTCACCTCGAAGGCCCAGCCGACCAAGTGACGGTCCCGCCGGCCGCCGCGGTGCGATCATCGGCAGCGGGGGCCGGCGGGCACCAGGTTTGACGATCCGGCCGTCCCGGCGCAACGGGGAAGGTACCCCGGCGCCGGGGCGGCCGATCACCTTGAATCCCCCGAACATCCCCACCCGGCGTGGTGGCGGCGCGGCAGGTCGCTACGCTGCACCATCGCTCGCACTCCAGGAGGTTGCGCTGAGACTCGAACTGCGCGGCATCACCAAACGGTTCGGTGATCTGGTCGCCAACGACCACATCGACCTGACGGTGGAGCCTGGAGAGATCCACGCCCTGCTCGGCGAGAACGGCGCCGGCAAGTCGACCCTGATGAACGTGCTCTACGGCCTCTACCAGCCGGACGAGGGCGAGATCCTGGTCGACGGCAAGCCGCTGAAGCTCAAGGGCCCGTCGGACGCGATCGCCGCCGGGATCGGGATGGTGCACCAGCACTTCATGCTGGTACCGGTCTTCACCGTGGCCGAGAACGTGATGCTCGGCGCCGAGCAGGTCAGGGGGCCCTTCGCCGGCATCCTCGACCGCCGGCGTGCCCGGCGCGAGGTCGCCGAGGTCTCCGAGCGGTACAACCTGCGCGTCGACCCGGACGCGGTGATCGAGGACCTGCCGGTCGGCATCCAGCAGCGGGTGGAGATCGTCAAGGCCCTCACCCGCGACGTCGACCTGCTGATCCTCGACGAGCCCACGGCCGTGCTCACGCCGCAGGAGACCGAGGAACTGCTCACCGTCATGCGGTCGCTCAAGGCCGCCGGCAAGTCGATCGTGTTCATCACCCACAAGCTGGGCGAGGTGAAGGCGATCGCCGACCGGATCACGGTGATCCGGCGCGGGAAGACCGTCGGCACCGCCGAGCCGAGCGCCAGCCGGGACGAGCTGGCCGCGCTGATGGTGGGACGCAGCGTCCGGCTGACGGTGGACAAGAAGCCTGGCACCCCCGGCAAGCCGATCCTGGAGGTCGCCGGCCTGGTCGTGGACGACGACCGGCAGGTACGCGCGGTCGACGGCGTCGACCTCACGGTGCACGCCGGCGAGGTGCTCGGCGTGGCGGGCGTGCAGGGCAACGGCCAGACCGAGCTGATCGAGGCGATCATGGGCCTGCGCCCGGTGCTCGCCGGCACGATCAGCCTCGACGGCGAGCCGACGCACGGCTGGTCGACCAAGAAGGTGCTCCGCGCCGGCGTCGGCTACGTGCCGGAGGACCGCAGCGTGGACGGCCTGGTCAAGGAGTTCTCCGTGGCGGAGAACCTGGTGCTCGACATCTACGACCGGCCGCCGTTCGGCAAGGGCCTGTCGCTCAAGCCCGAGGCCATCGCGAAGTCGGCGCGGGAGCGGATCGAGCAGTTCGACGTCCGTACCTCCTCGGCCGACGCGGCGGTCGGCACGCTCTCCGGCGGCAACCAGCAGAAGGTGATCGTGGCCCGGGAGCTGTCCCGGCCGCTGAAGCTCTTCATCGCCGCCCAGCCCACCCGGGGCGTGGACGTCGGCTCGATCGAGTTCATCCACAGCCGGGTCATCCGCGAACGGGACATCGGCACCGCGGTCATGGTGGTCTCCAGCGAACTGGACGAGGTGATCGGCCTGGCCGACCGGATCGCGGTCATGTACCGCGGGCGGATCATCGGCATCGTCGGCCCGGACACCCCGCGTGAGGAGATCGGCCTGCTGATGGCTGGCATCACCCCGGACGCCGCCACCCCGGACGCCGCCACCGCGACCGAGGACGGCCCTGGCAACGAGGACGAGGCATGACCAACCCGAACCCCGTCTCGGGCTCGCCGGACAAGGAACCGGCGACCGAGGCGCAGGAGTCGCTGAGCGAGGCCCGGGCGACGCCGACGCAGCCGGCCGGTGACACCGAGCAGACGGTCCCCGCCACCGCGACCGCGAAGAAGCCGGACCCGGCCGGGGAGTCCCGCCCCAGCATGGGCCGGCTCTTTCTGGACAACCTCTGGGCGGCCAACACGCTCACCGTGACGGTGCTCGCGGTGCTGCTGGCGATGGTGGTCGGCGCGGTGCTGATCATCGTGTCCGACCCCGAGGTGCTCGCCACCTACAGCTACATCACCGCCCGTCCCACCGACGCGCTGAACGCCAGCTGGACTGTGGTCAGCGAGGCGTACGCGAACCTGTTCAAGGGCGCGATCTTCGACCCGGACGCGGTCGGCTTCACCGCCGCCATGAGCCCGATCTCGGAGACGCTCACCTACGCCGCGCCGCTCGTCTTCACCGGCCTGTCGGTGGCGCTCGCCTTCCGCGGCGGCCTGTTCAACATCGGCGCCCAGGGCCAGGCGACGATCGCCGTCATCCTGGCCGCCGTGGCCGGCTTCGCGCTGCCGCTGCCGCCCGTCGTGCACCTGCTGGTGGCGCTGATCGCCGGCGCGCTCGGCGGCGCGCTCTGGGGCTTCATCCCCGGCATCCTCAAGGCACGGGCCGGCGCGCACGAGGTGATCAACACGATCATGCTCAACTACGTGGCGGTCTACTTCCTGTCCTGGATCATCGTCCAGAACGGGGTGCAGAACCCGAACCGGGCGGACGCGATCAGCAAGCCGGTCGACTCCACCGCGCAGCTGCCCCGGCTGCTCGGCGAAGACCTGCGGGTGCACGCCGGCATCCTGCTCGCGGTGGCGGCCACCTGGTTCATCGCCTGGCTGCTCAACCGCTCCACGCTCGGCTTCGAGCTGCGGGCCGTGGGCGCGAACCCGGACGCGGCCCGGACCGCCGGCATCAGCGTCACGAAGACGTACGTGCTGGTGATGGTGTTCGCGGGCATGCTGGCCGGTCTCGGCGGCTCGACCATGGTGCTCGGCACCACCGCCACCGCGCTGACCCCGCTGGTGATCGCGCAGATCGGCTTCGACGGCATCCTGGTCGCGCTGCTCGGCCGCGTGAAGCCGTGGGGCGTGCTGCTGGCCGCGCTGCTGTTCGGCGCGCTCCAGGCCGGCGGCAACCGGATGCAGTCGTACTCCGGCATCTCGCTGGAACTGGTCACCGTGCTCCAGGCGCTCATCGTCATCTTCATCGCCGCGCCTGCCCTGGTGAAGACGATCTTCCAGCTCCGGGCGGCCCGCGCCGCCCGGTTGCAGACGAGCCTCGCGAAGGGCTGGTGAGCATGTCCACCACCGCTGTCCCCGAGGTCGCCGTTACCGCGGTCGACGAGGGTTTCTGGACCCGCAACCGGAAGATCGGCGCGGTCCTGCTGGCGCTCGGTGTGCTCGCGGCGGTGCTGTTCGGCGCGCTCGCGACCGACCAGCACGCGCGGTTCACGCTCAGCGAGACCGAGGGCGGGGCCGCCCTGGAGATCAACGGTACGGTCGGCGCGATCCTGTTCGGGCTGATCACCGCCGCGGCCGGAGGCGCGCTGCTGGCCGGTGTGCCGAAGCGCTGGTTCACGTTGCTGCTCGGCGCCGGGCTGGTCGCCTTCGTGCTGAGCTTCCTGTGCTGGCAGGTCTCGGCCGCGCCCGAGGGCCGCAACTTCATGCCGCTGGTGAACGTCGTCCGCGGCACGTTCATCCTGGCCCTGCCGCTGATCTTCGGCGCGCTCGCCGGTGTGCTCTGCGAGCGTTCCGGCGTGGTGAACGTGGCGATCGAGGGCCAGCTCCTGATGGGCGCCTTCTCCGGTGCGCTGTTCGGCAGCATGTCCGGCAGCGTCTGGGTGGGCCTGGTGGCCGCCGCCATCGGTGGCGCGTTCATCTCGTTCCTGCTGGCCGTGTTCTCCATCCGCTACCTGGTCGACCAGGTGGTCATGGGCATCGTGCTCAACCTGCTCGCGGTCGGCATCACCGGCTTCCTGTACGAGCGGCTGATGCAGACCGACGCGGCGAAGTACAACAGCGCGCCCCGGTTCGGCAACTGGGAGATCCCGCTGCTGTCCGACATCCCGCTGCTCGGTCCGGCGCTGTTCCGGGGCAACATCTTCCTCTACGTCGGCCTGCTGCTGGTGCTCGTCATCCACCTGGCGCTGTTCCGTACCCGGTGGGGCCTGCGGACCCGCTCGGTCGGCGAGCACCCGACCGCCGCGGACACGCTGGGCGTGAAGGTGCTGCGGCTGCGCTACCGCAACGTGATCCTGGCCGGTCTGGTGGCAGGCGTCGGCGGCGCCTCGTACACGCTGGCGCTCTACTCGTTCACCAAGAACATGATCGGCGGTAAGGGCTTCATCGCCCTGGCCGCGCTGATCTTCGGCCGGTGGAGCCCGACCGGCGCGCTGCTGGCGGCGCTGTTCTTCGGCTTCGCCGACCAGCTCGCCACCTACCTGGGCGCGATCGGCAGCAGCATCCCGAGCCAGTTCCTGGCGATGCTGCCGTACCTGGCGACGATCCTGGCCGTGGCCGGGCTGGTCGGCAAGGTCCGGGCGCCGGCCGCCGACGGCAAGCCGTACATCAAGGGCTGACCGCCCGCCGCGACACCGTGCCCGGCGGGGCGACCCGCCGGGCATCGTCGTCTCCGGCCGCACCCGCGACCGATCGGCGTTGATTGGGCAGAATGGGGGTTGTGATGGAGATCGACTGGGAGCGGCTGCGTACCGCCGCCACCGAGGTCATGCGGCACGCCTACGTGCCGTACTCGAAGTTCCCGGTGGGTGCCGCCGCGCTCGTCGACGACGGCCGGGTCGTGGTCGGCTGCAACGTGGAGAACGCCGGCTACGGCGTCACGCTCTGCGCCGAGTGCGGCGTGGTCTCGCAACTGCACGCGACCGGCGGAGGCCGGATCGTGGCGCTGTCCTGCGTCGACGCCACCGGTGAGCCGCTGATGCCGTGCGGCAGGTGCCGGCAGCTGCTCTGGGAGCAGGGCGGGCCGGAGTGCCTGGTCGAGGCGAAGGGCGGACCGCTGCGGATGGCGGAGCTGCTGCCGCACGCCTTCGACGTGGCCGACATCGAGGCGGTGACCGGCGAGCACCCGGTGCCCGTGGTGCCGGACCGGCTGGCCGCCTGGCGGGGCCGGGGCACCGTGTTCGTGCACCCCGACCTGTCGGCCGGGCAGCAGGTCTGGACGACGTACTGGGAGCGGTCGTCCGGTGAGACCGAGGACGCCGAGACCGGCGTGCTGGAGGAGGGGTCGACCTGGGACGACCCGGCCGAGGCGATCGCGTGGGGACTGGCGCGGACGCCGCGCGTGGTCGTGGTGGACGCCTCGGGGACGATCTTCTGGGCTGGTGAGGGTGAGCCTCCCACGGAGATTCCGGTCCGCTGGGGTTGAGTCGGGGTTGCGGTTGGGGCCGGGGCCGACCTGGTCACCGTTCGCGGGTCGGTGCGGCCACGCGCGATCAACTGATTGGATCTTGAGAAGTGAGTGCTTTTACGGCGGTTGACGTCATCCGGGCGAAGCGGGACGGGGGTGTGCTGAGCGACGGGCAGATCGACTGGGTGGTCGACGCGTACACCAAGGGTCTGGTCGCCGACGAGCAGATGTCGGCGCTGGCCATGGCGATCCTGCTGCGCGGCATGACCGCCCCGGAGATCGCCCGGTGGACCGCCGCCATGATCGCCAGCGGCGAGCGGCTCGACCTGTCGCCGGTGTCCCGGCCGACGGTGGACAAGCACTCCACCGGCGGCGTCGGTGACAAGATCACCCTGCCGCTGACCCCGCTGGTGGCCGCGTGCGGCGCGGCGGTGCCGCAGCTGTCCGGCCGGGGCCTGGGCCACACCGGCGGCACGCTGGACAAGCTGGAGTCGATCCCGGGCTGGCGGGCGGCGCTCACCAACGACGAGTTCATCGCCCAGCTCCGCGACGTGGGGGCGGTTATCTGCGCGGCCGGCGACGGGCTCGCCCCGGCCGACCGCAAGCTGTACGCGTTGCGCGACGTCACCGGCACCGTCGAGGCGATCCCGCTGATCGCCAGCTCGATCATGAGCAAGAAGATCGCCGAGGGGACCGGCGCGCTGGTGCTCGACGTGAAGGTCGGCTCCGGCGCGTTCATGAAGAACGTCGACGACGCCCGCGAGCTGGCCCGCACCATGGTCGAGCTGGGCGGCGCGCACGGCGTACGGACGGTCGCCCTGCTCACCGACATGTCCACCCCGCTCGGCCTCGCAGTGGGCAACGCGGTCGAGGTGACCGAGTCGGTGGAGGTGCTCGCCGGTGGCGGTCCGGCCGACGTGGTGGAGCTGACGCTGGCACTGGCCCGGGAGATGCTCGACGCGGCCGGGCTGCCGGACGCCGACCCGGAGGCGGCACTGCGGGACGGCCGGGCGATGGACTCCTGGCGCACGATGATCCGGGCGCAGGGCGGTGACCCGGACGCACCGATGCCCACCGCGAACGAGGTCGAGCTGGTCACCGCCACCGAGGACGGCTGGGTCGCCGACGTCGACGCGTACGCGATCGGGGTGGCCGCGTGGCGTCTCGGCGCGGGCCGGGCCCGCAAGGAGGACCCGGTGAGCATCCCGGCCGGCGTGGTGCTGCACAAGCGCCGCGGTGACCGGGTGCGCGTCGGCGACCCGCTGTTCGAGCTGCGGGCCGAGCACGCCGAGCGGATGCCCGCCGCGCTGGACGAGGCGCGCCGCGCGGTGCGGGTGGCACCGGACGCGCCGGACGCGACGCCTCTGGTCGTCGAGCGGATCGGCTGACCGGGACCGGCCATGGTGCCGGCCCGGCCGGAGCCGCTATCCTCCCAGGCCAGGGGGGATCGGCCGGCGACGAGCCGAGGTGAGCAGACAGGGGCTTGACCGTGCGCGTACCCGCTCCCGATCCCCGGGCCGTCCGGGAGGCGAGCCTGGACGAGTTGTCCCGGCTGGGTCTTCCGCTGCCGCCGCCGCAGTTCCCGCTGGTGTGGGAGCCGGGCGACGAGATCGAGCTGCGTCCGACCCCGGAGATCGAGGCCCGGATCGCGGTGCTGCACGTGATCCTGGCCCGTTGCTTCGGGATGCCCGCCCGGGCGGCGATGGGCTGGCTGCTGGAGTCGCACCTGGTCGACTCGGTGACGCCGCCGGAGTGGCAGTTCGTGATGGGCGGCCGGGGCGACCACAGGTCGTTCGTGCTGCACCACGACGCCCTGTTCTCGCTGGCCTGGGTGCTCGGGCTGGCCAAGGAGCTGGACCCGACGGTGCCGGTGGACGAGCGGCTGGTCGAGCGGATGCCGAACCTGGTCGCGGGGGAGACGTTCGGCCAGTGGCGGGCCCGGATCCTGGCCGCGCCGCAGCATCCCGGTGACGCCGCGGCACTGTTGGACCTGCACTACTGCCTCGACTGGGCGTACCTGGAGACCGAGAAGGCGGGTGGCGCGCTGCCGGGGCTGGTGGACGCCAACGCGATCGGGCAGCGCCGGTGGGCGCTGGAGTGGGCGGTGGTGCTGCGCGGGCCGTACCACGACGAGCCGCCGGGCTGGGAAGAGGTCGACCTCTCCACCTGAGCGGGGTCAGCGCGGGCGGTGCACGCCGAGCCGGACCGAGAGCGTGACCGGCACCGGCTCGGGCAGCGCGGCGATGCGCGCGGCGAGCCGTCGCGGGTCGGCGTGCCAGGCGCTCGGTCCCATCCCGACGAGCGTGGTGACCTCGGCGCGGGTCAGCGCGAGCCGGGCCCGGTGCCCGGTCGCGGACTCCTCGGCGAAGTGGGCGCCGAGGCTGCCGGCGACCCGGTCGGCCTTGTCCGGGTCGACCCGCAGCAGGTCCAGCGCGTCGACGAGTTCGGTCAGGTGGTCGGCGGCCGGGGTGACCACCAGCAGCGCGCCGCCCGGGTCGAGCACCCGGTGGAACTCCGGGCCGTTGCGCGGCGCGAACACGTTCAGCAGCACTGAGGTGGACCGGTCGGCCAGGGGCAGCCGCTGCCAGGTGTCGGCGAGCGCGGCGGCGGCCCGCGAATGCGCCCGGGCCGCGCGGCGCAGCGCCGGCTTGGAGACGTCCAGGGCCAGGCCGGCGGCCTCAGGCAGCGCCGCCAGCACCGCCGCGAGGTAATGCCCGGTCCCGGCGCCGGCATCCACGACCAGGGGGTACGCGTCGGAGCCCGCGACGCGTACCGCTGTGGTCGCCAGCGCGGCGGCGACGGCGTCGTAGTGGCCGGCGGCGAGGAAGCCGGCGCGGGCGGCGACCATCTCGGCGCTGTCCCCGGTGTGCGGGGCGCGGCCGGCGAGCAGGTTCACGTATCCCTGCCGGGCGATGTCGAAGCTGTGCCCGCGCGGGCAGCGCAGCGCGCGTGCGGTGCCGGCGGTGGTCTCGGTGAGCGGCTCGGCGCAGACCGGGCAGCGCAGCCGGGCGAGGATGCGATCGTCCACGGCTCAGTGCTCCGTCTCGGGTCGGCCGGTGAGGCGGCCGGTGAGGTGGTCGATCACCCGCTGGCTGAGCGTGCCGAGCGCGGCCACCTCGGCCGGGGTGAGCCGGTCGATCAGGTGCCGGCGGACGGCCGCCACGTGCCCGGGTGCGGCGGCCTCGACGGCTCGGCGTCCGGCCGGGGTGAGCACGACGACCGAGCCGCGGCCGTCGGTGGCGCACTCCTCCCGGGTGACCAGGCCGCGTTGCTGCATGCGGGAGATGTGGTGGGACAGGCGGCTGCGGGACCAGAGCATCCGGTCGGCGAGTTCGCTGAGCCGCAGCCGCTGCTCCGGGGTCTCGGACAGGTCGCTCAGGACGTCGTAGTCGGGCTCGGAGAGGCCGGCGTCCTGCATCAGATCCCGGGCCAGTTCCAGGTCGAGCAGGCGGCGCATGCGGCGGTAGCCGCGCCAGGCGCGGTCCTCCTGCTCGTCCAGCCAGCGCGGTTCGTCCATGCGCCGATCGTACCGGTGTTGTTGACATGTCACCAAGTTGCGGCCTAGGTTGATGACATGTCAACCAAACTGCCGTCCCGGCTGGTACGGCTGTTCGCCGGCCTGGCCCTGTTCGGCGTCAGCGTCGCGCTGATGGTCCGCGCCGACCTCGGGCTCGCGTCCTGGGACGTGCTGCACCAGGGCCTCGCCGACCGCACCGGCCTGCCGATGGGCCTGCTGGTCAACGGCGTGGCGCTGCTGGTGCTGCTGCTGTGGATCCCGCTGCGGCAGCGGCCGGGCGTCGGCACCGTGGCGAACGTCGCGCTCGTCGGCCTGGCCCTCGACGCCACGCTGGCGCTCCTGCCGCCGGTCGCTCCGCTCGCCGGCCGGATCGGCCTGCTGGTCGCGGGCGTCCTGCTCAACGGCCTCGCCACCGCGCTCTACCTCGGCGCCCGTCTCGGCCCCGGCCCGCGGGACGGGCTGATGACCGGCCTGGCCGCCCGCGGCCTGCCGCTCGGCCCGGCCCGCACCGCGATCGAGGTGACGGTGCTGGCCGTCGGCTGGCTGCTCGGCGGCGCCGTCGGCCCCGGCACCCTGCTCTACGCGATCGGCATCGGGCCGATCGTCGCCTGGTTCGTTCCCCGGCTCACCGCCCCGGCCCCCGTCCCGACAGGAGTGACCTCGCCATGCCCCGCCTGACCGTCGTCGTCGCCAGCACCCGCCCCGGCCGGGTCGGCCGCCGCATCGGTGACTGGTTCACCGCCGCCGCCGTCCGCCACGCCGGCTTCGACGAGGTACGCCTCCTCGACCTGGCCGAGGTCGACCTGCCCTTCCACGACGAGCCGCACCACCCGTCCGAGCGGGTCTACCTGCACGAGCACACCCGGGCCTGGAGCGCCGAGATCGACGCCGCGGACGCCTTCGTCCTGGTCATGCCGGAGTACAACTACGGCTTCAGCGCGCCGCTGAAGAACGCGATCGACTACCTCTATTACGAGTGGCAGCACAAGCCGGTGGGCTTCGTCAGCTACGGCATGACCTCCGGGGGCCTGCGCGCGGTGCAGATGATCAAGCAGGTGGTGACCACGCTGAACATGACCCCGGTCAACGACCAGGTGGTCGTCTTCCTGCGGCAGGCGCTGGACGAGGCGGGCGAGCTGCGACCCGACCCCGGCCGGGAGGAGGCCGCCGCGCTCATGCTGGATCAGCTCGCCCGGCTGGCCGCCGCGCTCGCGCCGCTGCGGGTGACCGCATGAGCGCCGTGAGCGCCCGGCTCTGGGAGCTGTTCGGCGAGCGCGGGCGCGGAGTGCTCGTCACGCTGCGCCGGGACGGCCGCCCCCAGCTGTCCAACCTCGACTACCTGGCCGAGCCGGGCCTGATCCGCTGCTCCACCACCGGCGACCGGGCCAAGGTGCGCAACCTGCGCCGCGACCCCCGGGCCAGCTTCCACGTGACCACCGCCGACGGCGGGGCGTACGCGGTCGCCGAGGGCACCGTGACGCTCACCCCGCCCGCTGCGGCCACCGACGACGCGACCGTCAACGAGCTGGTCGAGGTGTACCGGCGGATCCGCGGCGAGCACCCGGACTGGGCCGACTACCGGGCCGCCATGGTGGCCGACGGGCGGGTGGTCCTGCGGCTCGCGGTGGAGCGGGTGTACGGCTGGCGGCCCTGACCGGACCGGTCCACCGCCGCGCCCGTATCGGGGGTGACTAGGGTCTGAGCATGGTCGCAATCTCGTACGAGGACATCGTCAAGGTCCCGAAGGCGCTGCTGCACGATCACCTCGACGGCGGCCTGCGGCCCGCGACGATCGTCGAGCTGGCCGCCGAGGTCGGCCACGAACTGCCCACCACCGACCCGGCGGCGCTCGGCGTCTGGTTCACCGAGGCGGCGAACTCCGGCTCGCTGGAGCGCTACCTGGAGACGTTCGCGCACACGGTGGCGGTCATGCAGACCCCTGCCGCGCTGCGCCGGGTGGCCCGCGAGTGCGCGCTGGACCTGGCCGCCGACGGCGTGGTCTACGCCGAGGTGCGGTTCGCGCCGGAGCAGCACCTGGAGCAGAACCTGACCCTGGACGAGGTGGTCGACGCGGTGGTCACCGGGTTCCGGGAGGGCAGCGCGCTGGCCGCCGAGGCGGGCACCCCGATCCGGATCGGCACGCTGCTCACCGCGATGCGGCACGCGGCCCGTTCGCAGGAGATCGCCGAGTTGGCCGTGCGGCACCGCGACACCGGGGTGGTCGGGTTCGACATCGCCGGCGCCGAGGCGGGCTTCCCGCCCACCCGGCACCTGGACGCGTTCGAGTACCTCCAGCGGGAGAACTTCCACTTCACCATCCATGCCGGTGAGGCGTTCGGCCTGCCGTCCATCTGGCAGGCGATCCAGTGGTGCGGCGCCGACCGGCTCGGCCACGGCGTCCGCATCGTCGACGACATCACCCCGGGCAACCCGCCAGTGCTGGGCCGGCTGGCCGCGTACGTGCGGGACAAGCGCATCCCGCTGGAGCTGTGCCCGTCGTCGAACGTGCAGACCGGCGCCGCGGCCTCGATCGCCGACCACCCGATCGGGCTGCTGCGTGACCTGCGGTTCCGGGTGACTGTGAACACCGACAACCGGCTGATGAGCGGCACCTCGATGTCGCGGGAGATGTCGTTGCTGGTGGAGGCCTTCGGCTACGGCTGGAAGGAACTCCAGTGGTTCACCATCAACGCGATGAAGAGCGCGTTCATCCCGTTCGACGAGCGGCTGCGGATCATCGACGAGGTGATCAAGCCGGCGTACGCCGAGCTGATCGGCTGATCACGACTGGCGGGGGTGGCCGGAGAGCAGTGCGGCCACCCCGCGCAGCACCTGCCCGGCCCGGGCCGCCTCGGCGCCCAGCCCGGTCTGCCGGCGCAGCACGGCCGGCTCGGCGCGCAGCAGCGCGACCCCGCGCCGGAGCAGCACCCGGGGCGCCTTGCGCTGCTCGGCGAGATCCCGGGCGAGGCGGCGCAGGAACGTCGCGCCGCGCGGGCGGCGCAGCGCGTACGCACCGGCGAGCAGGCCCAGTCGCCGGCACTCGGCCACGATCTCGGCCGCGAAGATCCCCTCGGCGACGAAGATTGGCGATCCGTCGACATCGAATGGCCGGGTGGCTACTCGACGGTCTGCGCCGATCGCATAAACCGGCACTTCGGCCTTGCCCTCACGAGCCAGTCGGGCGATTGTTTGCACCGCCGTGTCCGAATCCCAGGACAAGGGGGACTCCCAGTCCACCTGTCCGTTTCGACGCGGACACGTAGGGTCATCGCCGTCCTTGTAGAAGTCGTCCAGGCAGAGCACCGGAAGTCCGGTTCGCTGGGCTATGTATGACTTTCCGGACCCGGAGGGGCCGGCGAGCAGGACGACGCGGTGCGGGTGTTCCATTACCTTCAGTGACTCCGGCCAGACGGATTGCTATCAAATTGCATCAACATCTCATCACACCTCCGGTGAGGGACAACCTGGGCTTTCTCTTTGCGGAGCGGCGTGATGGAATCTCGGAGGTCCGACCCGCCGGGTCGGTCGCTCGGCGTTGCCCTCAGGGTGGCGCGGGGTGCGGTAATGCGAGGGCGGTGACGTGAGCAAACGGCCAACGACGGCGGGCTCCTTCCTGTCGCGGCTGCGCCGGCCGATGAGTCGGCTGCGCGACATGCCGATCTGGTCCAAGCTCGGTCTGATCATGATCGTGCCGACCATCGCCACGGTCGTGGTGGGCACCAGTGGTCTGGTCGACCACCTGGAGACGCTCAACAATGCCAACCGGGCGGGGGATCTGGCCAACCTGATCGGCTACTCGGGTGACCTGGTCGACACCGTGCAGGACGAGCGGGTCGGCGCCGTGCTCTTCCTCGGCGCGAAGGAGTTCCAGACCCGGGCGCAGTACCAGGAGGGTTACAACCGCGCCAACCAGCGGGTGGACCAGGCGAAGTCGCCGTACCTGCGGCAGCGTGGCGAGATCGACGACCTGCCCCGCAACTTCGTCGGGCTGCTCGACACGATCGACACCCAGCTGAAGGACCTTCCGGCGACCCGCAGCCAGGTGCTGAACGGCAAGCTGAAGATCAACGACGCCGACCAGGCGTACCGGCAGCTGATCGAGGACCTGCTCGCGATCCGCGACTCGGCCACCCAGCTCGCCGGCAACAACGACCTGAGCGACCGGATGCGCGCGGCGGCCGCCGTCGCCCGGCAGAAGGAATACCTGACCCAGCGCCGGGTCGTCGTCCACCAGGCGCTGACCCAGAACCAGTACACCGCCGCGCTGCGCGAGCAGTTCATCGCCAGCGGCACCGGCCAGTCGCAGTCGCTGGCGACCTTCCAGTCGGTCGCCACCGAGCCCGACAAGCTGTTCTACGAGCAGACCGTCTCCGGGCCCGACCTGCGCAAGGCCGACCGCTTCACGAGTTTCGTCTCGGGCAACAACAACGGCTCGATGGAGAACGCCCCGTTCGGGGCGGACCAGTGGGACCAGACCATGGTCGCCAACGCCAAGCTGATCCGGACCGTGGAGGCCCGGCTCGACGGCAACGTGGTCCGGCAGGCCGACGCGCTGCGCTCGGACACCCAGCGCCAGGTGTTCCTGGAGACCGGCCTGCTGCTCACCATGCTGCTGCTGGCCATCCTGTTCGCGTACCTGGTGGCCCGCTCGATGGCCCGGTCGCTGCGCGACCTGCGCCAGGGCGCCCTGGCGGTGGCCCAGTACGGGCTGCCACAGGCGGTCGCCCGTCTGCGCGACCCGCAGGTCACCGGCCAGCTCTCCCCTGTGCAACTGGCAAACCAGATCGCCGAGCCGCTGCCGGTGCGCAGCAAGGACGAGTTCGGCCAGGTGACCGAGGCGTTCAACGCCGTCCACCTGGAGGCCGTCCGGACCGCCGCCGAGCAGGCCGCCCTGCGGGCCTCGGTTGCGACCATGTTCGTCAACCTGGCCCGGCGCTCGCAGATCCTGGTCGACCGGCTGATCGGCCACCTCGACCGCCTGGAGCGCGGCGAGGAGGACCCGGACCGGCTGGCCGAGCTGTTCCAGCTCGACCACCTGGCCACCCGGATGCGCCGCAACGACGAGAACCTGCTGGTCCTCGCCGGTGCGGACTCCACCCGTGTGCAGCGCGAGCCCGCCGCACTGATCGACGTGCTGCGCGCCGCCCAGTCCGAGGTCGAGCACTACACCCGGATCGAGTTCGGCGTGATCGACCGGGACATCGAGGTCGCCGCCCACGCGGTCAACGACCTGGTGCACCTGGTCGCCGAGCTGTTCGACAACGCCACCGCCTTCTCCCCGCCGGACTCGCAGGTCATGGTGGAGGCCCGGCGGGTCGGCGACCGCGCCTCCCTCTACGTGGAGGACCGCGGCATCGGCATCAGCCCGGACCAGCTCCGCGACCTCAACGAGCGGCTGGCCACGCCGCCGCAGGTGGACGTCGCGGTCTCCCGGATGATGGGCCTGGTCGTGGTCGCGCGGCTGGCCGCCCGGCACGGCGTCCGGGTCGAGCTGCGGCCGGGTGCCGACCGGGGCACCGTCGCCGACGTGACGCTGCCGACCTCGGTCCTGGTGCCGCGCGCCCTGGCCGGCCGTGGCCTGCCCGGACCGGCCCTGCCGGCCGCGGGCCCGCAGCAGAACGGCCCGGCACCGGCCTTCGGCGCCCTGGCCGCCTTCGGCAACAACAACCCGCCGAGCCTGCCGCCGGCGCCCCACCCGGGCTCCTCGGGCAACCAGGTCACGCTCGGCGGACGCGCCTTCGACCCGGCGCCGCGCAACGGCTCGGGCACCCCGGCGAACGCCGGTGGCGGCCGTGCCATGCCGGCCTGGTCCGACCTGACCGGCGCCAGCCCGTCCGGCGGCGACGGCGGATTCGGCGGCCGGCCCAACGGCCAGTCGACGGACCCGCTGCCGCAGCGGCGCAACCCGGCCGACGGCGACCCGGGCAGCACCGGCCAGCAGCCGGCGATCCCGCGCCAGCTGCCGAGCAGCCCGGAGGCGCGGCCCTACAGCCCGCCGCCGGTCTCCGCGCCGCCGGTCCCGCCGGTGTCGGCCCCGCCGCTGCCCCCGGTCTCCGGCGCGCCGGTCTCCGGCAACCCGCTGCCGTACCGCCCGGTCTCGGCCGCGCCGGTCTCCGGCGACCCGTTCTCGGGCCGCCCGGTCTCCGCGGCGCCGGTCTCCGGCGACCCGCTGCCGTACCGTCCGGTCTCGGCCGCGCCGGTCTCCGGGCACCCCGCGCCGGTGTCCGGGCAGCCCGCCGCCGGGTACCCGGCCTCCGCGCCGCCGGCGAACCAGCCGCAGGCACGTCCGATGCCCGCACCGGGTGTCAGCGCCCCGCCGGTCTGGCCGCCGGTCGCGCCGACCCCGGCTCCGGCGGCGCCGGAACGGCCCACCAGTGGCATGGACATGACCACCGAGCTGCCCCGGGTGCCGCGCACGGAGATTCCGGCCACCCCGCAGCAGGCGGCCGGCCAGCCGTCCGCCGCTCCGGCCGCGAGCCGGCCGGCCGAGGCCCCGGCGGCGAACCGCCCGGCGGCACCGGTGGCACGCCCGGCCGCGCCGCAGCAGCAGGGCAACCGTCAGCGGTACGCGGACGAGACGATGGAGCTGCCGATCTTCCGGGAGCTGGAGTCGGCGTGGTTCCGCACCCGCCGGCCCGGACCCAACGAGGAGTCGGCGGCACCGGCCGCGACGACGAACGGCGGCGCCGCCACCCAGCAGTTCGCCAAGGTGGACACGGCCGGCCGGCCCGTGCCGCAGAAGACACCCGCAACGACAGGTAACACGCCGATGGCACACACTCCGACGGCCGGCGGAGCACCGCGTGACAACGGCGCGGCGAACGGGAACGCCCGTCCCGCGCACACCGGCGGGTTGCCCACCCGGCAGCCGACCGCGTCGCCGCAGTCCTCCTCCCCGTGGCAGACGGCGGCCGACGACGGCTGGCGTGCCGCCTCGGCGGCCACCGAGGTCCCGGTTGCGGAGACCACCCAGAAGGGCCTGCCGAAGCGGACGCCGATGGCGCAGCTCGTGCCCGGCAGCATCGAGAAGCCTTCCGCGTCGGTGCAGCGGCGTACTCCGGAGGGTGTTCGGGGCCTGCTCTCGGCCTACCATCGGGGCGTACAGCGCGGGCGTAACACCGACAGCAACACGACCGGCCCGGAGGGCACTCCGGGCGGGCAGCAGTCCTCGCAGTCTGGCTCAGGCCCGGTGGCCGGGAGCGGGCAGAAGGAGCAACAAGGATGACTACTACGCAGGATCTCGGATGGCTGCTCGCCAACTTCGCCGACCGGGTGCCCGGTGTGGCGCACGCGGTCGCGGTCTCGGCCGACGGCCTGCTTCTCGCCTCGTCCCGTGACCTTCCGCGGGACCGCGCCGACCAGCTCGCCGCGATCGCGTCCGGTCTGGTCAGCCTGACCCAGGGCGCGGCCCGCTGCTTCGAGGGCGGAGCGGTGTTGCAGACAGTCGTCGAGATGGACAACGGTTTCCTGTTCCTGATGTCCATCTCCGACGGCTCGTCGTTCGCGGTGCTGGCGGCGCGGAGCTGCGACGTGGGTCAGGTCGGGTACGAGATGGCCCTGCTCGTGGACCGGGTGGGCGATGCCCTGACGCCGCAGCCGCGTACGGCTGTGGGGATGATGGGCTGAATGACGCGCTGGCCGGTGGGTCAGGTGCGGGAACAACTACGACAGCGACGGATGCCACCGGGGCGAGCCGGTGCCGGGTACGAGGGAGGTGAGCGGCGAAATGGCGGATCGTGACGAGCCGACCGGAGCGTTGGTCCGGCCGTACGCCGTTACCCGCGGCCGTACCCGTCCCCGGCTCGACATCGCCCTGGAGGCACTCGTCGAGACGACGGTGCGCGGCCGAGCGGTTGCCACTGGCAATGGTGGCGGCCACGGTCGTGAACACCAGTACATCGCCGCGTTGTGTGACGGACGTGTGCAGTCGCTCGCCGAGATCGCGGCGCGGATGCAGCTTCCGCTCGGCGTGGCCCGGGTGCTCATCGCCGACATGGCGACGGACGGCCTGGTCGCGGTCCACGAGCCGACCATCTTGGACGACTCCGAAGACGCGGTGGGCACTGAACTGCTGGAGAGGGTGCTGAGTGGACTTCGCAGGCTCTGACATGTCGCACCGGCCGCCGGCCCCGAGCGGCCGAGTGACGTCGGCGAAGATCGTTATCGCCGGTGGGTTCGGCGTCGGCAAGACGACGCTGGTCGGCTCGGTCTCCGAGATCACGCCGCTGACCACCGAGGCGATCATGACCTCCGCCGGTGTCGGCGTCGACGACACCCGGCAGGTGCCGGGTAAGACGACGACCACGGTGGCGATGGACTTCGGTCGTATCTCGATCGACCGGGATCTGATCCTGTACCTGTTCGGTACTCCGGGTCAGACGCGGTTCTGGTTCATGTGGGACGAGTTGGTCCGGGGTGCGATCGGCGCGGTGGTGCTGGTCGACACCCGTCGGCTCGCCGACTGCTTCGCCGCGATCGACTTCTTCGAGCACCGGCGGTTGCCGTACCTGATCGCCATCAACTGCTTCGACGGCATGCAGTACCACGATCCGCAGGACGTCCGGGACGCGCTGGCGATCTCCCGCGACGTGCCGGTGGTGCCGTGCGACGCCCGGAACCGGGAGTCCACGAAGCACGTGCTGATCTCGCTGGTCGAGTACGTGCTCACCATGCGGCGCTCGCGGGCCGTCGCGCCCGCCTGACCGACGCGCGGAAGCGCCCGGCGGCCTCAGGGCCACCGGGCGCTTCCTGCCGTCTGGGGGCGGACACGGTACGCGATCACCCGGTGACCCTCCAGGCGGGACGGTCACCGGGCGACGGGTGAGGTCAGGCGTACCGGGTCCAGTTGCCCCGGAACACCTGGTACACGGCGAGCGAGTCGGGCTCCATGCCGCCGTGCCGGTCGGCGCGGAACGCGTACCCGCCGGCGATGCCCTCGACGGTCTGCGCCTGGAGGAGCGCCCGCAGCCGGCCCCGGTCCAGGCTCGTCGCCATCCGCGCCGACGTGGCGAGGAGCTGGAGCGCGTCCGAGGCGTACGGGGCGAAGTCCGGGCTGACGCCGTGCCGCTGCGTGTAGCGGTTGACGAAGTCCCGGCGGGCCAGCTGCGCCGTCGTGGTGGCGGTGGCGGCGGAGACGTCCAGGCAGGCCGGGTGCACCGCGTACGCGCCCTCCACGGCGGCGGCGTTCGCCCCCTGGACGGTGTCGTCGGCGACCGCGCCGGCGTCGAAGAAGATCGGGCCGCGGTGACCGGCGGCGCGCAGCTCCCGTGCCGCGACACCGGAGTCGGGTGCGGTAGCCCAGACCACCACGCCGTCCCGCTGGCCCCCGGCGACGCGCTCGGCGGCGGTACGGAAGCGCCGGCCGGTCGCCGGAAGGCGTACCGTGCGGGCCAGGTCGGTGCTGCTGTCGGCGAGCGCCTCCCGCATCGCCCGCACACCCGAGTCGCCGTGCATCCCGTCGGCGGCGAGCACCGACACCCGCCGGATCTTCTTGGACTCGAACAGCTCCACCAGGCGACGTGCCATGTCGACGGCGTCCGGGGTGAGCTTGTAGGTGAACGTGCGCTCGTCCAGCGGCAGCGCGATGCGGTCACCGTAGCCGAGCGACAGGAAGGGCGTCTTGACCCGCTGGGCGGCCGCCGCGAGGGCCACCGAGGTCTCGCCGAGCACGCCGCCGATCAGCGCCTGGGCGCCGGCCCGGGTGAACTCGGCGGCGTGGCGGGCGGCGACCTCGGGATTGCTGCCGTTGTCCAGGATCTGGAGCCGGACCGACCGGACCAGGTTCCCGACCGGCAGGCCGGTGCGGTTGAGCGAGTCGGCGGTGAGCTGAAGGGCCTGCCGCTGGGCGACGCCGAGCAGCGACCCGGCGCCGGTCAGTTCCAGGCTCGCGCCGACGATCAGGTCCTGGTCGCTCGGCGCGCTGCTGGACGGGCCGTCGTCCGGCCGCTGGCCCTGCGGCGCGCACCCGGCGAGCAGCAGGCTCCCGGCAGCGGCGGCGAGGACGCCCCGCCGGGTGAGCACAGTGGAGTCGAACGCCGGTGTCGCCAATGGAATCGCCTTCCCACCCCGGCGAACAGGCGCCGCCGCTGGTCCGCCGGGTATGTTCCCGGCCGGTCCAGCCCAGCGTCAAATCGTCCCGGTGTGGGATGGAACACCCCGGCGGGCCCGGTCAGGAGCGGTAGCCCGCCGAGCGGTACTCGTACTCCCGGTCGTCGTCGCGGTCGCCGGTGTCGCGGGTGAAGTCCCAGCCGCCGGCCGCCTCACGGCCCGGACGGCCGCCCACGGCGAAGCCGCCGATCTCCTGGCCGCGCCGCCAGCCCCGGAAGTATCCGGTGGTGTTCTCGGCGAGGCTCGCCGCGTTCCGGACGATCCGCAGAGGACGCTCCTCGCGCAGCGGGGAGCCCGGGACCAGGTTGGCCTGCGGCACGCGCTTCGGCAGCCCGGCCTTGGTCTCCGCGCCGACGGCCGGGCGGGCCGCCTGCTCGGCCGCCTGCCAGCCGGTGTCGGCGGTGGTCGACCACTCCAGGTCGGCCTCGTCGCCGTGGCCGACGAACCAGGCGGACTTGGCCTGCGCGAAGATCAGCAGGTCGCCGTCACCCTCGTCGGAGACCGGCGGCGGCCGGTGCTCCTTCGGGGCGGGACGCCGCTCGGGCGCGGCGGGCAGCGGTACGCGGCCCGGGTCGCCCTGGTCGACGAGACGCAGCGGGGGCGTCTCCAGGCCGGGGTCGGCCGGCCGGCCCATCTCGTCGCGCAGCGCGCGGTCGGCGAGCGGCGGCGGCTCCACCAGCCGCAGCATCGGCGGCTCCTGCGGCAGGTCGTCGGCGAGCCACGGCGGCGTGACCCGGCCCGGGTCGCTCGGCGCGTCCACGCCCCGCCCGTACGGGTAGGTGGTGCCCTCCCGCTCCCGGGCGGTGTCGTCCTCGGTGTTCACCAGCGGCCAGTTCGCCCGGGAGCCCGGCGGCGCCTCCGGCGCGGGCGGACGCGGGGCCGGCACCGGGATGCTCAGGTCGGTGGCGCTGAATCCACCGGTGGGCGGTTCCTGGTGCGGGTTCTGGTTGGTCTTCGGCCGGGGCGGGATGACTGTGCGCTGCCGCTCGGCCCGCGCCTTGTTGATCGCCGCGGTGGTGAGCGTCGGGCGGAACGGCTCGCCGGCCTCGGCCGGCGGCACGGCGCCGCGCGGGGACGGGGCGATCGGCGTGATCCCGGGTGGCGGCGGAGGCGGCGCGGAGACCGGCCGGTTGGTGGGGCCGTCCACCCGCGACGGCAGCGGCGCGCCGGTCGGCTCGGGCCGCGCCGGGGGAGCCGAGGACGGCCGGCCCAGTGCTGCTGCCGGAGCGACGGGCGTGACCGGCGCCGGGGCGACCGGCGGCGGCGTGACGGGCGCGGGCGCGACAGGTGGCGGGCCGAGCGGCCGGGGCGTCGTCGTGGCGGCCGGACCGGACACCGGCTCCGGACGGCTGCGCCGCCCGCCGGGGAGCGGCTCGGGACGACCGCGACGGCCGGCCGGCTCGGGTGCCCCGGCCGGCTCGGGACGACCGCGGTGGGGCTCGGCGATCGGGTCCGGCTGGATGGAGCGCACCGGACGCAGGTCGGCCGCCGGCGTCGAGGCCAGCTCGTCGACCTGCTCGCCCCGTCGGGCGGCGGCCCGGCGGCCGGTCGCGGGAGTGGGAGCGGTGCGTTCGGCGAGCGCGCCGACGAGCGCATCGCAGCCGGCGTCACAGGTCCGGACGGAGGCGACGGCCTGGCGTACGGTCTCGGCGACGGCCGCGGTGAGCGTGCGGTTGACGGTGGCCCGCCGGGGCGTCTCGGAGATGGCGACACGCAGCGCGGTCACCGCGTCGGAGACGGCGTCGGCGTCGGCCACGCCCTCGCCGGCCAGCTGCGCGACGACCGCGTCGGCGGCCAGCGCGCCGTCCCGGCCACCACGGCCCGCGGGGCCGGTGAGCATCCCCGGCTCGGGCAGCGCGTCGAGGACCGCCAGGGCGACCCGGTCGGCAGGATCCGGGTAGGCCCGCAGCGCGGCCGGGTAGAGCTCGCGGAGCACCTCGCGCAGTGTCACGGCGGCGGAGTGACGGCCACTCGCCAGCGCCGCGTGCGCGGCCAGGACCTGCGTGTATCCGGCGAGTTCGCGCGGCGCCGGGAGGGTCACCGCGGAGAGCGCGCCGGCCTGGAGCGCACGGGCCAGCCCGACCGCCCGGCGCTCGGCGGGCGGGGACTGCATCTCCTCCAGGGAGTCGTCGTCGGCGAAGCGCTCGGCGAAGTCGTCGACCGAGTCGTCGTCCGCGATCGCCAGCGGGCGGCCGGCGGCGCTCAGCAGCGAGGTGACGATGTGGTCGTCGCTGTCCGCGGCGATGGCCGCGCCGCTCGGACCGCCGGACCGTTCCACCAGCAGCGCGACCAGCCGGGCGTAACCGGCGGGATCGTCACCGATCTCGCAGACGTGCAGCAGACGGCCTGCGTCGTCGACCACAGCGGACGTCAGCGTCGTTCCGGCCGAAGCCGTTCGGTCGGCCGGATCTGCCGAGGCCAGACCGCAGTACACGCGCACGAGCGCCACGGCGTCGTCCTCCTCCCGGGACACAGGTCTTGCTCTGCCAGAGACTGATGCTCCCCGCTCCGGGTCAGTCGCGCCAGTCCACAACCGCAGAGATCTTGCCGACAATGGTGCGCCAACCCAAACTTGCGGTTTGTGCCCCGATTTTCTTCAGCCGCCGACGACCCAGGAAACCACCGACGCCACCGTTGACGGAAGCGCGCAGCGCCTCGTCCAGGTCGTCCAGGCTGGAGCCCGCCGAGAGCATGTCCAGCACGGCGGGTAGCCGCAGGGCGTACGCCAGGTCACGGGCGATCTCACCGGCTTCGATGAGCAGCTCGTGGTCCCACGCGTCGTGGCCGCCGCGCAGGTTCTCCACCACCAGGTCGAGCTCGTACGTGTCCTCGTCCAGCGGGGCGATGTCGGCCGGCTCCAGCCGTTCGGACAGTTCATTCCAACTGTCCAGCTGGGACAGGTCGTTGGGCGCACCGGAACGGATGAAAGTGACCAATGACTCCGGCGTCTTGAACAGCAGGAGCCGGCCCTTGTGGGTGAGGAAGACAGGCACCTCCTCGTCGCCCGCCTCGTCCTCGTCCTCGTCGTCCTCGGCGTCGTCCTCGTCGGCCTCGGCCTTCTCGTCGTCCGAGGCGTCGGCCTTGCCCTTGCGGCGGGACTTGGCGTCCTTCTCCTCGTCCTCGTCGTCCTCCTCGGCGGAGAGGGCGGCGAACTCCTCGTCGAGGATCACCACCTCCTCGTCCTCCTCGGTCTCGACGACCTGACGGCGGGCCAGGAACGGGTCGTCCTGGTCGCGCTCGGCGACGTCGGTCGGGGTCAGCTCGCGCGCCTGCCGGTACGCCCGCAGCGTGAAGCCGGTGCCGGCGGGCAGGGCGATCTCCACCGGGTCGATCCGCACCTCGTCCCAGAGCGCGCGGTCGGCCGGCGGGCGGTCCTCCTCGACCTCGTCGGCCGCGGCGGCGGCGTCGGTGTCGTCGAGCTCGGGCTCGTCGGCGTCGGGCCGTTGGGGCGACTGGCGGGCCACGCTGACCTCCGTGTGCGTTCGGGTTGCCCACCCGACGGCGTCGCGCCGCCGAGTGACTCTGCGCACATACCCTAGTGGGCGACGGTTCCGACCGGGAGTCGCACCCCTTGGCGTCGCGGCGGCGCGACAAGTAGCGTTGCTACGCATGAAGGCGCAGGCGCTGCACGGACACCTGGACGCGCTGCTGCTCGCCGTGCTGGAACGGGGCGCGCTGCACGGCTACGCGATCATCGAGGCGTTGCGTGCCCGCAGCGGCGGCACGCTGGATCTGCCCACCGGGACCATCTATCCGGCTCTGCGCCGGCTGGAGCGGGCCGGGCTGGTGGCGAGCACCTGGAGCACTGTGAACGGCCGGGAGCGCCGCACCTACGAGCTGACCGATGCCGGCGGCCGGGCGCTGGCGGGGGAGCGGGCCGGCTGGCGCGAGTTCAGCGCCACCGTCGGACGGTTCCTCAGCGCGGACGAGCCACCCACCGCACCGGCCTGACCGCGGCGGCAGCCCGGCCCGCCGAGCGGGCAGCCGGGACGCCCGAGCAGCAAGGCCGAGGGGCGGCCGCTCAGCCGGCCAGCCGGCGGTCGGCGAGCACCCAGCAGCGGGCCGCCCGGGCCAGCGCGAACCAGGCCGCCGAGACCACCACCATCCCGATGACCAGGGGCGGCCAGGTGAGCGCGGCGTCCCACAGCCCGATCGACCAGCCGAACAGCGCGCCCCCGGCGACCGCGCCGAGCAGCAGGCTGCCGGTCAGACCGAAACCGATCAGCCGCGCCGGGCGGACGAGCCGCGGTGAACCCCATCGGGCGACCAGCGGACCGACCAGCAGCGCGACCAGCGCCAGCGCGGCGACCACGCCCCAGATGCCGTTCAGCGCGGCGGAGAGCAGCAGGTAGCTCTGTGGCGGGGGCGGACCGTCGCTCCAGCTCGACCCCTGCCAGGTCAGGTCACCGGCGGCGATGAGCACCACCGCCACCACGAGCGTGCGCAGCGCCAGCCCGCGCAGCGCGCCGACCGCCAGCTCGGCCTGGAAACCCGGCACGAGCTGGGCGTCGCTGCCGAACTCGGCGACCGCCCGCCGCTGCGCCTCCGCGCGCGGCAGGCCCCCTTCCCGGTACGCCTCGACGGCGTCCTCCAGCGCGTGCCGCGCCTCGGTCAGCAGGTCGGCCTTGAGCCGGTTCGGTCCGTGCAACCGCGTGGACAACTCGTGCAGCCGGCGGTCGACCACTGCCTCCTCATGCACCCGCATGCGGGTAAGCCTGCCACCGGCGGGCGACAACCCGCGTCAGGGAAAACCCCGATCGGCCGGACGTCAGGGCGTGATCGCCAGGTAGCCGCGCTCGGCCGCCTCCTGGCGCAGCCACTGCTCCCGGTACCAGCCGGGGCGCGCCACCAGCTCGTCGTGCCGGCCGCGCTGCATCACCCGGCCGCCTTCGAGCACCACGATCTCGTCGAACCCGGCGAGGCCGCTGAGCCGGTGGCTGATCAGCAGCACCGAGTGCCCGGCCGGGGTGGCGGCGAGCGTGGAGTCCAGCACCGCGTCGGCGGCCGCCGGGTCGAGCCCCTCGGTCGGCTCGTCGAGCACCAGCACCGGTGGGGCGGCCAGCAGCGCGCGGGCCAGCGCGAGCCGCTGCCGCTGCCCACCGGAGAGCTGCCCGCCCTGCTCGCCGACCACCGTGTCCCAGCCGTCTGGCTGTTCGCGTACCCAGTCGAGCAGGCCGGCCGCCCGGGTCGCGGCGGTCAGGTCCGCCTCGGTGGCGTCCGGCCGGCCGAGGAGCAGGTTCTCCTTGACCGTGGCGTGGAAGACGTACGCCTCGGCGAGCAGGCCGCCGACCACCCGGGGCAGGTGCTCGGCCGGGATCTCGGACACCGGCACGCCGCCGGCGGTGACGCGGCCGGTGTCGGGGCGTACCGCGCCGGTGAGCACCGCGGCGAGCGTGCTCTTGCCGGCGCCGCTCGGCCCGACCACCGCCACCCGTCGGCCGGCCGGCAGGTCGAGGTCGAATCCGGCCAGGGCGGGGGCGGCGCCGGCCCGGTAGCGGACCGTCACGTCGGCGAACCGCACGTCGTGGCCGTCGACAGTGGGCTCCGGCGCGTCCGGTGGCGTCGCCGGGCCGGGCTCGGTGAGCAGGTCGGCGACCCGGGCCAGCCCGGCCCGCAGCTGGGTGCGCTGGCGGGCCGCCGCGACGAGCGCGAGCGCTACCTCCACGGCGGCGAGCGAGCCGACCGCGAGGACGCCGACGAGCACGCCGCCGACCTCGGCGCGCAGCGCCACGACCACCACGGCGGCGGCGGTGAGACCAGCCACGAGGACGCCGAGCGCGTCCACCGCGAAGCCGGTCGCGGCGAGCCTTCGTTCCAGCCGGGCCAGCCGTGCGGCCCGCTCGTCGGCGGCGGCGAGCGCGGCGCCTGTCGCCCCGAACGCGGCCAGGTCGGCGGCGCCGTGGGTGAGGTCGACCGCGTCGACGGCGAGCGCGCCCCGCAGCGGGGCCACCTCGTCGGCGGCGCGGCGGGTGATCCGGGCGGCGAGCGCGGGGAGCGCCATGCCCGCCACGAGCAGGCCGATCGCGAGCACACCGGCGGCCGGTGGCGAGATCAGCGCGGCGACGCCGACCGCGAGCACGCTGACCAGCGCCGCCGCCGCACCCGGTACGAGGACGCGCAGGAGCAGATCCTGGGCCGCCTCCACGTCCGACACCAGGCGGCTCAGCGCGTCCCCGGTACGGCGGCCGGTCTCCCGACGGGCGGCGAGCGTGGCGAAGACGCGCGCCCGCACGTCGGTGATCATGCGCAGGACGGCGTCGTGCCCGGCGAGCCGTTCGGTGTACCGGAACACGCCCCGGCTGACCGCCAGTGCCCGGACCGCGACGATCGCCACCGTCAGCCGGTCCAGCGGCGGACGGCCGGCGGCGCTCATCAGCAGCCAGGTGGCGGTGGCCATCAGCGCCAGGCCGGCGAACTCGGTGGCGGCGGCGAGCAGCCCGGCGCCGAGCAGCCGGCTCAGGTAGGGCCGGGCCAGGCGCAGCACCGCCCGTTCCGCCCCGGGCCGGGCGGGCGCGGGCGGTTCCGGCGAGCCGGAGGGCGGCACCGGAACCCCCGTCGGCCCGGCCGGCTCGCGGCCCACAGGCGTCACGCCGTCGCCGGCGGTCACCGGGTCACCGCCGGGCGGGCGGGGGAGACGGGGCTCATCGGGGCACCCCCGGTCCGGTGGCGGTCGGGTGCAGTTCGGTGACCCGGCCGTCCTCGACGCGCAGGATCCGGTCGGCGTCGGCGAGCAGCGCGGGCCGGTGCGCGACGAGCAGCGCGGTACGTCCGGCGACCAGCCGCCGGGTCGCGTCCAGCACGACCGCCTCGCTGGCGCTGTCCAGCCGCGCTGTCGGCTCGTCGAGCAGCACGATCGGCGCGTCCCGCAGGAACGCACGAGCCAGGGCGACACGCTGCCGCTGACCGCTGGACAGGCCGTGACCGCGCTCGCCGAGGCGGGTGTCCAGCCCGTCGGGCAGGGCGCCTACCACCTCGTCGAGCGCGGCGCCGGTGACGGCCGCGGCGAGCGCGGCGTCAGGGGTCTCCGGTGCGCCCAGGCGGATGTTGTCGGCGAGCGACCCGGCGAACAGGTGCGCCCGCTGCGGCACCCAGGCCAGTTCGCGCCGCCAGGCGTCGAGGTCGACCCCGGCCAGGTCCACCCCGTCGACCGTGACCCGGCCCGAGGTCGGTGCGACGAAGCCGAGCAGCAGGTTGAGCAGCGTGCTCTTGCCCGCGCCGCTGGGCCCGATGATCGCCACCCGGTCGCCGGGCCGGACGGTCAGCGTGACGTCGCGCAGCGCTGTGGTCCGGTCGTACGCGACTGTGACGCCCTCGAAGCGGATCTCACCACGGCCGCGCGGCGCCGGACGGCGCGGCTCGGCGGTGGCGGGCTCGGCGGTGGCGGAGAGCGTGAGCGCCTCGTCCAGCGCGGTGAGTCCTTCCATGCTGGCGTGGAACCGGCTGCCCGCGGCCCGCAGCGGCAGGTACGCCTCCGGGGTGAGCAGCAGCACCAGCAGCGCGGTGGAGAGCGTGAGGCCGCCGCCGAGCAGCCGGATGCCGACCGGCACCGCGACCAGCGCGACGGAGAGCGTGGCGACCAGCTCCAGCACCAGCGCGGACAGGAACGCGATCCGCAGCGTCTTCATGGTGGCCTGGCGGTGGCCGTCGGCCATCCGGCGTACCACGTCGACCTGCCCCCGGGACCGGCCGAACGCGCGCAGCGTGGGCAGCCCGGCCACCATGTCGAGGAAGTGCCCACCGAGCAGCGACAGGCGCCGCCACTGCCGTTCGGTGGCGGCCTGCGCCTGCCAGCCGAGCAGCGCGCCGAAGATCGGGATGAGCGGGATGGTGAGCGCGATGATCAGCGCCGAGCTCCAGTCGGCGAACACGATCCGGGCCAGCACCGCCACCGGCACCGTGACGCTCAGCACGAGCTGCGGCAGGTAGCCGGTGAAGTAAGGGTCGAGCGCGTCCAGGCCGCGCCCGGCCAGTGTGGCGAGCTGCCCGGCCCGCTGCCCGGCGACCCAGGTGGGGCCGTGCCGGCCGACCGCGCCGAGCAGGTCGGCGCGCAGCGCCGCCTTCACCGTGGCGGCGGCCCGCGCCGCCACGGTGCCCTGCGCCCAGCTCACCAGCGCCCGCCCGGCGACAGCGGCCACGAACCCGGCGAGCGCCGGCCGGTGCAGCCGCCCGTCGAACGCCGTCGCCAGCAGTGTCGCCAGCGCGGTGGCCTGGGCGATCACCAGCAGCGCGGTGAGCCCGCCCAGCACCGCGAGCACGGCGAGGTCGCGCCGGGCCGCGGGGACCCGACGCAGCAGACGCGGGTCGAACGGGCGGCGGTTCACCAGTACACCGGTGCCCTGCCGTCGATCCGTCCCCGGAAAACCCACCAGCACATCGCCTGAAAGCCTAGTAGGGCCGGCAGGAGCGGTAACGCGAGCCATCCCAACAGCGCCAGCGTCGGGCGGCCGGCGGCCGCCTCGGCCACCGTCAGCGACGCCGCCGGGTCGGCAGTGGAGACCAGGATCCGGGGCCAGAGCGCGGCCCCGATCAGCGGCGCCGGAAGCGCCAGCGCCGTCGCGGTCGCCGCGAAGGCCACCCCGGCCCGGCCCCGCCGCAGCGCCGCGCGGGCCGCCAGCAGCGCCGCCACGAGCGCCAACGGCAGGAGTACGGCGACAGCCGGGCGCGCCACAGCGGCGCGTACCCGATCGGAGAGCACACCCAGGACGGTGGCCGCGCCGACCGCGACGAGTGCGGCGGGCACCAGGCCGCTCGCCAGCCGGGCGAGCGCCGGGGCTTCGGCGGCGGGCAGCCGGAGCGTGAGGAACGTCGCACCGTGCACCGCCACCAGCGCGAGCAGCGCCAGCCCGGCGGCGGCGACGAACGGGGTGGCGAGATGACCGACACCGACCACGTGGCCGTCGGCGCTCAACGGCACGCCCTGGAGCAGCCCGGCGAGCACCGCGCCCCAGCCCAGCGCGGCGAGCAGGCAGCCGACCACCACCACCCGGTCCCAGCGGGCGCGGGCGGCGGCGGAGGCCGGGCGGCTGCGCAACTGCACCCCGGCGGTCACCAGCACCACCCCCGCCAGCGCGGCGAGCACGGCCGGGTAGAAGCCGGAGAGCAGTTCGCCCTCCAGCCGGGGGAACGCGCCGAACAGGATGCCGACGGCGGCGACCAGCCAGACCTCGTTGCCGAGGAAGAACGGCCCGAGCGCGGTGAGCGTGGCCCGGTTGCCCGGCGCCGGGCCACGTCGGGCCAGCAGCAGGCCGACGCCGTAGTCGTAGCCGCCGAGCACGAGGTAGGTGGCGAAGAAGAGGCCGAGCAGGGCGTACCAGGCGAGTTCCACGTCGGGCTCCCTCAGACGAACACGGGCTGGTGGCGGGCGTCGGTGTCGGGCGCGGGCGGGCGGCCGAGCGCGGGGTCCTGCGCTCCACGGGCCGCGTGCCGGGCCAGCAGCGTCCAGTTGGTCACCGCGAGCGCGCCGAGCAGCAGACTGAACCCGATCAGCGAGGTGAGCATCAGCCCCGGTGAGACCGGCGAGACGGCCTGCGCGGTGGGCAGCAGCCCGTACGCGGCCCAGGGCTGGCGGCCGACCTCGCGGGCGATCCAGCCGAGCAGCATCGCCACGAAGGGCAGCGGCAGGCCGAGCAGGATCAGCCAGAGCGGCGCCTTCAACCTGATGATCCAGTCGCGCCAGAGCAGCGGCAGCAGGAGCCAGAGCGCGCCGAGCGTGAAGCCGATCAGGATCATGAAGCCGAGGCCGACGTTCGACAGCACCGGCGGTTCCCAGTCGCCGGGGCCGAAGCGCGCGGTCCAGTCGGCGACGAGCGCGTCCCGCTCCGGCCCGCCGCCGAACTTGGTCGGCTGGAGCTGCCCGACCGGCCCGAACTGGGCGAAGCCGAAACCCTGGAGCATGCTGACCGCCAGGGCCGCGGTGACCAGGCCGAGCCGCAGCGAGGTGCGGAACAGCGCGTAGTCGGGGGTACGCCGCAGCAGGTGCCAGGCGCTCACCGCGGCCATCAGCAGCCCGCCGGTGACCAGGCTCGCCGAGATCACGTGACCGAACGCCATGCCGAACGTCGGGTTGGTGAGCAGCGCGCCGAAGTCGGTGAGGTGGGCGACGCCGTCGCGGACCTCGTACCCGACCGGGTTCTGCAGCCAGGCGTTCGCGACCATGATCCAGAAGGCCGAGGCGTACGCGGTGATCGCCACGCCCCAGAGCAGCGCCAGGTGCACGCCGCGCCGCAGCCGGTGCCACCCGAAGATCCACATGCCGAGGAACGTGGACTCCAGGAAGAACGCCACCAGCGTCTCGATGGCCAGCGGCGCGCCGAAGACGTTCCCGACGTAGCGCGACAGCCCGCTCCAGTTCAGGCCGAACTGGAACTCCATGACGATGCCGGTGGCGATGCCGAGCACGTAGTTGATCACGTAGAGCTGGCCCCAGAACCGGGTCAGCCGCTCGTACACCGGCTTGCCGGTCAGGTAGCCGGCCGTCTGCAACCCGACCAGGAGCGTGACCAGGCCGAGCGTGACCGCCACGAACAGGAAATGGATCGAGGTGGTGGTGGCGAACTGGAGGCGGGCGAGGAGCAGCGGGTCCACTGTCGTCCTCCCATGGGTTGGCTCTCTTGTCGTAGCCAACCTACACGTAGCCTCGCTACCTATAGGGGCGCGCGAACCCGGAGAAGTCCCGTAGGGGGCGACGTCAGCTCAGGAACAGGGCGAACGGCAGGGAGACGAGCGTGCCCGCGACAGCCAGCGCCATCGCGCCGAGCACCCGCGGCGGGCGGTCCGCGACGAGCAGCCGCTGCACGCGTACGTCGAGGTCGCGGTCGCCGAGTCCGAGCGTGCCGGCCGGCTGCACCCGGTGCTCGGCGGCGGCGAACCGGCGCAGCGCACCGGCCAGCGGCGCGTCCGCGTGCAGCTCCCGGGCCTTGTCGTCGGCACGCATCTCGACCAGCAGCGCCACCCGCGCGTGCGCGTCCCGCACCCACCGGAACCAGGGCAGCGCCCGGCACAGCGCGGTGAACGGCAGCAGCACCAGATCGTGCCGCTCCTGCGCGTGCGCCCGCTCGTGGGTGAGCACCGCCGCCAGCTCGGCCGGGTCGAGCAGGTCGAGCGTGCCCGCGCTCACCACTACCCGGGGACGCACCCCGGGCAGGCAGTACGCCGCCGCGCTCGGGTGGTCGAGCACCAGCGCGCCGGGCACCGTCGGGTCACGCCGGGCCACCAGGTGCAGCAGCTCCCGGTGCCGGCGCTGCGCGCGGACCGCGCCGTGCAGGCTGCGGACCGTCGTGGTGAGCAGCACCGCGCCGATGCCGATACCGACGCCGACCAGGCTGAGGTGCACCGCGCCCACACCGGCCGGCAGCGTGCCGTGGGCCAGGTCGTCGGCCAGCGCCAGCAGCGCGTGCCCGGTCGCCCGGTCGTACGCGTCGAGCCCCAGCGCCATCGGCAGCCCCATGGCGGACAGGCCGAGCGCCAGCCCGACCGCCTGCCAGCAGATGATCGCCACCCGGGGTGCCCGCCAGGTCCAGCGCGCGGCGGCGAGGACCTGCGCGGTCAGCCAGCAGGCCAGGATGATCGCGGCGAAGTGCAGGGCGTACGCCACGGCAGCCGCCCTACCGGTCCGTCGCCTCGTCGAGCGCCGGCCGGCCGGGCCGGGGGTTCTCGACCCGGCCGGCCGGTCCGTCCTCGACAGTCGACCCGGCCTCGGCGCCGAGCGCGGCCCCGGCCTCGGCGCCGAGCGCGGCGCGGAGCACGTCCGCCTCCGTGCCGGTCACCGAGCGGGCGAAGCGCACGAGCGCGGCGTCCCGGCTGCCGCCGAGGTCGAGGGCTTCGAGCATGAGCTGGGCGATGTGCGCCTCGCGGGTGGCGGCCGGACGGTAACGCCAGGCGCGGCCCTCCCGCTCACGCTGCACCATGCCCTTGCCGGCGAGCCGGTCGAGCACGGTCATCACAGTGGTGTAGGCGAGTTCCCGGCCGTCCAGGGCGTCGGCGACCTCGCGCACGGTCACCCCGTCCGACGAGGCGGGCGCCGCGTCCCACAGCACGTCCATCACCGCACGCTCAAGGTCCCCCAGCCGAGTCACCCGTCAATCCTACCCCCGGTAGTAGATCCCTTCCGTCGCCCCCGGTCCCCGTTCCCCGCTCCCGAAGATCAACACCAGCTCGGGGAAGTGGTGCCGTCCTGCGTCGGTCCATGCAGTCACTTCGGCGTACTGGTGTCGATCTTGCTGACGGGGAGTCCGGGCCGCTTCCCGGCGAACCGGTGCCGACCATGCCGCGGTCGTGTGGGCGCCCGTCGGCAAGATCCACGCCAGTTCGGGGAAGTGGTGCCGTCCTGGGCCGGTTGATGCAGCCACTTCGGCGCACTGGTGTTGATCTTGGTCATTCCGTATGGGTGCTCCGGGTGGGATCAACGCGGCTCGGGGAGGTGGCGCCGTCCCGGGCTGGTCGATGTGGCCACTTCGCGGAGCTGGTGTTGATCTTGCTGGCTTCGGGCGGCATCGGGGCCTTGTCCAGGCCACTCCGGGGTCTGGTGTTGATCCTGCTGATCCGGGCGGGCACCGCGGGCAAGATCCACGCCAGTTCGGGAAGGTGGCGCTGTCCCGGGCGGGTTGATGCAGCCACCTCGCCGTGCTGGTGCTGATCTTGAAGTCCGGGGTGGGGGTGCGTGGACAAGATCCACGCTGGTTCGGGGAGGTGGCGTTATCTGGGGCGGGTGGGATGCGGCCGCTTCGCGGAGCTGGCGTTGATCTTGCTGGCCGAGGGGGCAGGTTGGAGCAAGGTCGGCACCGGCTCGGGGAGGTGGTGTTGTCCGGGGGTGGCTGATGTGGCCACTTCGGGGGAATGACGTCGATCTTGGCGTGCGCACCGGGTGAGATCGACACCGGCTCAGGGAGGTGGGTGGAAGGGGAAGTGGCGGCAACCCGGCTGGGGGTGTGCCGCCACTTCGGGCCGGACTTGGGCTGCGCCGGTCAGACGCCCTTCGGGTGCCAGACCGTCTTGGTCTCCAGCAGCGTGGTCATCCGGGTGATGCCGGGATCGGCGTACCAGTCGTGGTCGGCCGGGGCCGGCCGGAGCACCCGCTTGAGGTTCTCCGCGGCCTTGATCTCCAGGTCGGCCGCCAGCTCGGCGTCGGCGACGCCGGTCAGGTCGATCGCGTTGACGTCCATGTGCGCGGCGAGCGTCGGCACGGTCTCGGTCAGCCGGCCGGTGAGGATGTTGACCACCCCGCCGGGCAGGTCGGAGGTGGCAAGCACCTCGGCCAGCGTCACCGCCGCCAGCGGCGCCGCCGGGGAGGCGGCCACCACCACCGTGTTGCCGGTGACGATCGCCGGGGCGATCACGCTCACCAGGCCGAGCAGCGCGGGCTCCTCGGGTGCCACCACCGCCACCACGCCGGTGGGCTCCGGCGCGGACAGGTTGAAGTACGGGCCGGCCACCGGATTCGCCCCGCCGTACACCTGGGACAGCTTGTCGGACCAACCGGCGTACCAGACCCAGCGGTCGATCGCCGCGTCCACCTCGTCGGCGGGGACGCCCAGGGCGACGAACTGCTCGCGCCGGCCCTCCAGCATCTCGGCGACCCGGTAGAGGATCTGACCCCTGTTGTACGCGGTCGCCCCGGCCCAGCCCTTCACCGCGGCGCGGGCGGCGACTACCGCGTCCCGCGCGTCCTTCCGGGAGGCAAGAGACACGTTCGCGGATTGCACGAGATACGACCGTCCCGACTCGCTGCGCGGGAACTTCCCGCCGATGAAGAGCTTGTACGTCTTGCGTACCGCGACCCGCTCAGACATTGAGGTACCCCTCCAGCCCGTGCCGGCCGCCCTCGCGACCGTAGCCCGACTCCTTGTAGCCGCCGAACGGCGACGTCGGGTCGAACTTGTTGAACGTGTTGGCCCACACCACGCCCGCGCGCAGCCGGTCGGCCAGCCACAGGATCCGGGAACCCTTGTCGGTCCAGATCCCGGCCGACAGCCCGTACGGCGTGTTGTTGGCCTTCTCGACGGCCTCCGCCGGGGTGCGGAACGTCAGCACGGACAGCACCGGGCCGAAGATCTCCTCGCGGGCGATCCGATGGGCCTGGGTGACGCCGGTGAAGATGGTCGGCGCGAACCAGAAGCCGCGCTCCGGCAGCTCGCACGGCGGCGACCAGCGCTCCGCGCCCTCGGCGGACCCGGCGTCGGACAGCTCCCGGATGCGGGCCAGCTGCTCGGCCGAGTTGATCGCGCCGATGTCGGTGTTCTTGTCCAGCGGGTCACCGACCCGGAGCTGGGCCATCCGGCGCTTGAGCGACTCCAGCACCCGGTCGGCCACCGACTCCTGGACCAGCAGCCGGGAACCGGCGCAGCAGACGTGCCCCTGGTTGAAGAAGATGCCGTTGACGATGCCCTCGACGGCCTGGTCGATCGGGGCGTCGTCGAAGACGATGTTCGCGGCCTTGCCGCCCAGCTCCAGCGTGAGCTTCTTGCGGGTGCCCGCGACCGAGCGGGCGATGGCCCGGCCCACCTCGGTGGAGCCGGTGAATGCCACCTTGTCCACGCCCGGGTGCTCGACCAGCGCCCGGCCGGTGTCGCCGGCGCCGGTGACGATGTTCACCACGCCGGCGGGCAGGTCGGCCTGCTGGCAGATCTCGGCGAACAGCAGCGCGGTCAGCGGGGTGGTCTCGGCCGGCTTGAGCACCACGGTGTTGCCGGCGGCCAGCGCCGGGGCGATCTTCCACGCCAGCATGAGCAGCGGGAAGTTCCACGGGATGACCTGGGCCGCTACGCCGAGCGGCTTCGGGTCGGGGCCGAAGCCCGCGTGGGGGAGCTTGTCGGCCCAGCCCGCGTAGTAGAAGAAGTGCGCGGCGACCAGCGGCAGGTCGACGTCGCGGGACTCCTTGATCGGCTTGCCGTTGTCCAGCGACTCCAGCACCGCCAGCTCACGCGAGCGCTCCTGAATGAGCCGAGCGATCCGGAACAGGTACTTGGCCCGGTCGCGGCCCGGCATCGGACCCCAGACCTTCTCGTACGCGCTCCGGGCGGCGCGGACCGCGCGGTCCACGTCGTCGGCGCCCGCCTCGGCGATCTCGGCCAGCACCTCCTCGGAGGCCGGGTTCACCGACTTGAAGCTGCCGCCGGAGGCCGGGTCGACGAACGCGCCGTCGACGAAGAGCCCGTACGAGGGCTTGATGTCCACCACCGAGCGGGACTCGGGGGCGGGTGCGTATTCGAACATCGCGTTCAGTCCAGGGTGAAGTAGTCGGGGCCGGCGTACACGCCGGTCGTCAGCTTGGTGCGCTGCATGAGCAGGTCGTTGAGCAGGCTCGACGCGCCGAACCGGAACCAGTCCGGGCTCAGCCAGTCCGCGCCGACTGTCTCGTTGACCATGACCAGGTACTTGATCGCGTCCTTGGTGGTCTTGATGCCGCCGGCCGGCTTGACGCCGACCTGGCGCCCGGTGGCGGCGCGGAAGTCGCGGACCGCCTCCAGCATCACCAGCGTCACCGGCAGGGTGGCCGCGACCGGGACCTTGCCGGTGGAGGTCTTGATGAAGTCACCGCCCGCGAGCATGGCGAGCCAGGACGCGCGCCGCACGTTGTCGTACGTGGCCAGCTCACCGGTCTCCAGGATCACCTTGAGGTGGGCGTCCCCGCATGCCTCCTTGGTGGCCACGATCTCGTCGTAGACGTCGGAGTAGCGCCCGGCCAGGAACGCGCCCCGGTTGATCACCATGTCGATCTCGTCCGCGCCCGCCTCGACCGCCGCCCGCACATCGGCGAGCTTGATCTCCAGCGGGGCCTGGCCGGACGGGAACGCGGTCGCCACGCTGGCCAGGTGCACGCCGCTGCCGCGCAGCACCTCGGCCACGTACGGGACCATCGACGGGTAGACGCAGACAGCGCCGACGTGCGGGCAGCTCGGGTCGGCCGGGTCGGGGCGCAGCGCCTTCGCGGCCAGCGCGCGCACCTTGCCCGGGGTGTCCGCCCCTTCGAGGGTGGTCAGGTCGACCATCCGGATCGCCAGGTCGATCGCCTCGGCCTTGGCTGTGGTCTTGATGGAGCGGGTGCCGAGTTGCGCCGCCCGCTGCTCCGCGCCGACCTGGTCCACGCCGGGCAGGCCGTGCAGGAAGGTCCGCAGAGCGGTCTCGGATCGTCCCAGCTCGGTGAGGTCCGACCGGGCCGACGTCGTTGTCGCCGTCATGCCCCGAATAGTACGCACCCGCGAGTCGAGTGATCTTGCTCACGGACGACCGGTCGTGAGCGTCATACGTGAGCGGTGTCGCTGGTCGTACCGCACCCGCCCTGCGCCGGACCGCCAAACGGTAGGTTGAGCGATCGTGGACGTACACGTCATTGACCATCCGCTCGCCCAGACGCGGCTGACCGCCATGCGGGACGCCCGGACCGACTCGTCGTCGTTCCGGGCGGCGCTGCGCGAACTCACCACCATGCTGGTGTACGAGGCCGCGCGCTCCTTCCCGGTCGAGAAGTACTCGATCCAGACCCCGGTCACCGCCACCGAGGGCAGCCGGCTGGCGAACCCGCCGCTGCTGGTGCCGGTGCTGCGGGCCGGTCTCGGCATGGCCGACGCCGCGCTCGGCCTGCTGCCCGAGTCGTCGATGGGCTTCGTCGGCCTGGCCCGCGACGAGGAGACGTACGAGCCCCGCGCGTACATGGAGTCGCTGCCGCGCGACCTCAGCGGCCTGCCGGTGCTGGTGCTCGACCCGATGCTCGCCACCGGCGGCTCGCTGGAGCACTGCTGCCGGCTGCTTGCCGACCGGGGCTGCACCGACATCACCGTGCTCTGCGTGCTGGCCGCGCCGGTCGGCATCGAGCGGCTGGAGCGCTCCGGCCTGCCGCTGCGCCTGGTCACCGCCTCGATCGACGAGGGACTGAACGACTCGAAGTTCATCGTCCCCGGCCTGGGTGACGCCGGCGACCGCCAGTTCGGCGGCATGCCCCGCTTCTGACCCGGCCGTCCGGGTTCCGGATCCGGCACCGGCGACGCCGGGGCTCCGGCGTCGCGGCGCCGCCGGCAATTCGGCAATCCGGCGATTCGGTGGAGAGGGCTCTTTCCTGCTGGGAAGGGCCCTCTCGCCGTGAATCGGGCGGCCCCGGCGAGTCGATGCGCGGGGGTGCGGGGAGGCGCTAGCGTTCCGGGCCATGACTGGTGTTGCGCTCGCCGAGGAGCTGCTGCTCCTCGCGTATGACGACGAAACCGGCAAGGCCACCATGCCACGGATCAGCCTGGACCTGGGCATGGCCGCCGCGGTGCTGGTCGAGCTGGCCCTGGCCGGACGGGTCGCGTACGCGGACGGGAACCTGGCGGTGGTCGACCCGGCCCCGACCGGCGAGCCGATCGCGGACGCCGTACTCGCCAAGATCGCCGCGGATACCCCGCACACGCCGTCGTCGTGGGTGCAGCGACTGCGGCACGGGCTGCGCGATCGGATCCTCTCCGACCTCTGCGGCCGGGGCGTGGTCCGCGACGTCGACGAGACCGAGCTGGGCTTCATCCACGTGCACCGCTACCCGGTGGCCGACGCCTCGGTCGAGGCGGACATCCGGCAGCGGCTGGCCGACGCGCTGACCAGCGGGCAGCTCCCGGACGAGCGGACCGCCGCGCTCGCGACGCTGGTCGCGGTGCTGCGGATGGAACCCGCGCTGGGGCTGACCGGCCCGGCCGCCGAGGACGCCGGCCGGCGCCTGGAGGAGATCGCCGCCGGCGCCGGGTTCTCCGGCACGGTGAGCCTGGACGACAGCGTCGTACGCCCGTCGATCAGCCTGGTCATCGCCGCGCTGGGCCAGGCCGTCGACGCCGCCCTGGGCAAGCGGTAAGGAAGGGCCCCCTCTTAACGCCTCAGGTAGAGGAAGGGCCCCTTGTTAACGCCAGGCGTTAACAAGGGGCCCTTCCTTGCACCAGGGGTCAGAGGCCCAGGGCGGCGGCGATCTCGTTGCGCAGCTCGGTGACGGCGGCCCGCGCGCGCTGCCGGGCCGCGGGCACGTCGCCGCCGGTCACCGGCTCCACCACCTCCAGGTACGCCTTGAGCTTCGGCTCGGTGCCCGACGGCCGGATCACCACCCGGGCCGCGCCGGTGCGCAGGATCACCACGTCCGCGTCGGGGAGCAGGTCGGACGCCTCGGTCACCGGCTGCCCGAGCAGCGTGGTCGGGGTGGCCGCCCGGATCCGGGCCATCGAGTCCGCGATCACCCGCAGGTCCTCCACCCGGACCGAGAGCTGCTCGGTGTGGTGCACACCGAACTCGGCGGCCAGCTCGTCCAGCCGGTCGAGGAGCGTACGGCCCTCGGCCTTGAGACCGGCGGCCAGCTCGGCGACCGTCAGCGCGGCGGTGATGCCGTCCTTGTCCCGGACGTGACCCGGCGCGACGCAGTAGCCCAGCGCCTCCTCGTAGCCGTACACCAGCGGCTCCCGGCCCCCGCCGGCCCGCACGATCCACTTGAACCCGGTGAGCGTCTCGTCGTAGGGCAGGCCCCGGGCCGCCGCCATGGCCCGCAGCAGCGCCGACGACACGATCGTGGTGGCGTACAGGCCGGTCACGCCGCGCCGCATCAGGTGGTCGGCGAGCAGCGCGCCCACCTCGTCGCCGCGCAGCATCCGCCAGGACCCGGCGTCGCGTACGGCCACCGCGCAGCGGTCCGCGTCCGGGTCGTTGGCGACGGCGAGGTCGGCGCCGGTGCGGTCGGCGAGCGCGACGAGGAGGTCCACCGCGCCCGGCTCCTCCGGGTTGGGGAAGCTCACGGTCGGGAACGCCGGGTCCGGCTCGGCCTGCTCGGGCACCACGCCTGGAACGCCGAAACCGGCGTGCGCGAACGCGGCGGTCAGCACCGCGCCACCCACCCCGTGCAGCGGCGTGTATGCCACCTTCAGGTCCCGCGGTCCGGCCGGGTCCACCACCGCGGCGGCCTGCTCCACGTACGCGGTCACCATGTCGTCGCCGAGCACCTGACCGGCCGGGCCGAGCGGCACCGCCGCGAGCGGGCCGACCGCCCGGATGGCCGCCTCGATGCCGGCGTCGGCGGGCGGCACGATCTGCGCGCCGGCGCCGAGCTCACCGCCGAGCTGCGCGCCCAGGTAGACCTTGTAGCCGTTGTCCTGCGGCGGGTTGTGGCTGGCTGTGACCATCACCCCGGCGACCGCGCCGAGCTGCCGGACCGCGAACGCCAGCACGGGCGTGGGCAGCGGCCGGGGCAGCAGCAGCGCCGGGCGGCCAGCACCGGTGGCCACCTGTGCGGTGCGCTCGGCGAAGGCACGGGAGCCGCGCCGGGCGTCGTACCCGATCACCAGCGGGCCCTCGCCGCCCTGGGCGGCGAGCCAGCCGACGAGCCCGGCGGCGGCCTGGGTGACCACGGCGAGGTTCATGCCGTTCGGCCCGGCCCGCAGCGGGCCGCGCAGCCCGGCGGTGCCGAACGTCAGCGGGCCGGCGAACCGGTCGGCCAGGTCGGCCGCCGTGCCGGGCAGCCCGTCGAGGACCGTGCGCAGCTCGACGCGGTCGTCCGGGTCCGGGTCGTCGGCGAGCCAGCGCTCGGCGCGTACGCGAAGGTCGTCAAGGTCAGTGGTTTCCGCCGCCATTGCCTCATGAAAGCACGGCGGCGGATCACCACTGGCCGTCGGCCTCGACTCAGTTGGCCGCCGTGAGCTGGAACGAGCCGGCCATCGCGTCGAAGATCGGCTTGCTCTCGGTGAACCGCGCGTCGGTCGAGGAGAGGTAGAACGAGTAGACCTTGCCGTCCTTGACCACGCCCCGCCAGATGCCGTGGCGCATGGACTCACCCTCGCCGCAGGTGTATTCGAGCTGGCCGGCGGTCTGCCCGGCCAGCGGCTGCTCGGAGACCGACACCTCGGTGTAGGGGGCGGGGCAGGTCTTGCTCTTGGTGCTGTTCTTCTTCAGGTTCCGCGAGGCGAACTCGGCCCAGCTGATCGAGGTGCCGCCCCACGCCTCGGCGATGACCCGCACCTTGCGGCCCTCGTCCTCCGGGTCGACGTAGTCGACGTAGAGGCCGCCGGTCTGCCGCTGCCAGCCCTTCGGCACCTGGATGGTCACGCCCTTGACGGTCTGTTCCTGCATCTCCACCGGCGAGGCGGCGGCCGAGTTCGACGGCAGCGCGCCCACGATCGGCGGGGGAGCGTCGTCGCCGCCGCTGGTCAGCGCGATCACGCTCACCAGCAGCACCACGGCGAGACCACCGGCGGCGGCGAGCTGGACCTTGCGCGGCCACGCCTTCACGCGCCCGAGCAGGCCCTTGGCGCCGCCGACCGCGCCGCCACCACCGGCGGCCGGTGGCGAGGTGGCCGCTGTGGTCCAGGGCTGGCCGGTGCCGGGCACCGACCACTGGTTGCCGCCGTACACCGGCTGGGTGGCGTCGACGGTGCGGCCGTAGGCGGTCGGCACCGCCTGCGTCGCGTCCGCTCCGGCGCCCTGGCCGAGCCGCACCGTGGCGTCCGGCGAGATGCGCTGGGTGGCCTCCGGCGTGCCCGGGCCGGACATCGCGCCGGTCGGGGTGTGCAGCGGGCCGGCCAGCGCGTCGGCGCTGGTCTCGTCGAGCGCGGCGGCACCCGCCGCGGGCTTCTCGCCGGCGGGCCGCTCCCCGCGGCGCAGCGCGGCGAGCCGGTCGGTGAGCGACTCGTCCGGGCCGATCATCGCCCGGCCGCCGATCTGCCCGCTCGGCTTCGGCTCCGCCGCGATCGCCGGCGGCGTGGTCGGGCGCGGCACCGGCACCACCGCGTACGGGTCGGTGACCGAGTTGACGGCTGTGGCGGTGCTGGTCAGCGGCCCGGCGAGCAGCTCGCGCAGGTTGGCGCGGGCCCGGTGCACGTCCATCCGGCGGGCCGGGTCCTTCTCCAGCAGCCCCATCAGCACGCCGGTCAGCGGGCCGCTGCGCTGCGGCGTGGCGGGCGGGTCCTCGACCACGGCGTGCATGGTCTCGATCGGGTCGCCCTTGTCGAACGGGGGCCGGCCCTCGACCGCTGTGTAGAGCGTCACGCCGAGCGAGAACAGGTCGCTCGGCGGCCCGAACTCCTGGCCCATGGCCCGCTCGGGCGAGATGAAGTGCGGCGAGCCGAGCACCATGCCGGGCGTGGTGAGCTGCACGTCGGTGGGCATCCGGGCGACGCCGAAGTCGGTGAGCACGCAGCGGCCGTCGGTGCAGATCAGCACGTTGGCCGGCTTCACGTCGCGGTGCAGCACGCCGATCGCGTGCGCCACCTCCAGCGCGCCGAGCAGCGCGATCCCGATCTTGGCGACGGCGCGCGGAGCGACCGGCCCGTCCTCGATCACCATGTCGGCCAGGCTGCGGGCGTCCAGCAGCTCCATCACGATCCACGGGCGGCCACCCTCGGTGACCACGTCGTAGACCTGCACCACTGCCGGGTGCTGGATCGCGGCGGCGGCACGGGCCTCCCGCAGCGTCCGTTCGTAGAGCGCGTCGCGGTCGCTCGGGGCGAGCCCCGGCGGGAGGACGACCTCCTTGACCGCCACATCACGGCGCAGCAACGTGTCTGTGGCCCGCCAGACCGTGCCCATGCCTCCGTTGCCCACCGGGGAGCGCAGCGAGTAGCGACCACCGATGGTGGTGCCGGGCGCCGCGCGTCCAGTGGGGGGACTGGCCGGTCCGCCGCTCCACGTCGGAATCTGAGTCACAGAAAAGCCACCGGGGGATATCGAGGGGGCTGGGACACAACCCCTCTATCTTGCTGGTTCCGACGCCCGATGCGAAACCCGACGCGGCGGGCGTTTACCTACTCGACGGTATGTGGTCGGTCGCTCACCTCCGGTGGGTCGCCGCGAGGTGTGCGGTATCCCTCACCCACCAGGCGGTCTGCGCGTCCTACCATCCGGTAATGAGCGATGCGCGGTCAAGCGAGTCGGGTTTCCCGATCCAGGGCGTCTACACGGCGGCAGACCTTCCGGCGGACCTGGACGCCCGGCTGGGCGAGCCGGGCGAGTTCCCGTACACCCGCGGGGTCTACCCGACGATGTACACGTCCCGGCCCTGGACCATGCGACAGTACGCCGGGTTCGGCACCGCGACCGAGAGCAACGCGCGCTACCACCAGCTGCTTCGCGCCGGCACCATGGGCCTGTCCGTCGCGTTCGACCTGCCCACCCAGATGGGGTACGACTCGGACGACCCGATCGCGCACGGCGAGGTGGGCAAGGTCGGCGTCGCCATCGACTCCATCGAGGACATGCGCACGCTGTTCGGCGGCATCCCGCTGGGCAAGGTCTCCACCTCGATGACCATCAACGCGCCCGGCTCGGTGCTGCTGCTGCTCTACCAGCTCGTGGCCGAGGAGAACGGCGTGCCCGGCGCGGCGCTCAACGGCACGATCCAGAACGACATCCTCAAGGAGTACATCGCCCGGGGGACGTACATCTTCCCGCCGAAGCCCTCGCTGCGGCTGGTCGCCGACACCTTCGCCTACTGCCGGGCCGAGGTGCCGAAGTGGAACACCATCTCCATCTCCGGCTACCACATGGCCGAGGCCGGCGCGTCGCCCGCGCAGGAGGTCGCGTTCACGCTCGCCAACGGCGTGGAGTACGTCCGCGCGGCGCTCGCCGCCGGGCTGGCCGTCGACGACTTCGCGCCCCGGCTGTCGTTCTTCTTCGTGGCCCGCACCACGCTGCTGGAGGAGGTCGCGAAGTTCCGCGCGGCCCGGCGCATCTGGGCCCGGCTGATGCGCGACGAGTTCGGCGCGAAGAACCCGAAGTCGATGATGCTGCGGTTCCACACCCAGACCGCCGGCGTGCAGCTCACCGCCCAGCAGCCGGAGGTGAACCTGGTCCGGGTGGCGGTGCAGGGCCTCGGAGCGGTGCTCGGCGGCACCCAGTCGCTGCACACCAACAGCTTCGACGAGGCCATCGCGCTGCCCACCGAGAAGGCGGCCCGGCTGGCGCTGCGGACCCAGCAGGTGCTGGCGTACGAGACGGACCTGACCGCCACCGTCGACCCGTTCGCCGGGTCGTACGTGGTGGAGGCGATGACCGCCGAGGTGGAGGCGGCCGCCACCGAGCTGATGGACCGGGTCTTCGACCACGGTTCGGCGGTGGACGCGATCGAGGCCGGGTTCCAGAAGCGGGAGATCGAGCAGTCCGCGTACCGGATCGCCCAGGAGATCGACTCGGGTGAGCGGGTGGTGGTCGGGCTCAACCGGTTCCGGATCGACGAGGAGGAGCCGTACGAGCCGCTGCGGGTCGACCCGTCGATCGAGGCGGCGCAGGGGGAGCGGCTGGCCCGGCTGCGCGCGGAGCGGGACTCCGGCGCAGTCGAGCGGGCCCTGGCCGAGCTGCGCGCCGCCGCCGAGGGGGACACCAACGTGCTCTACCCGATGAAGGAGGCGCTGCGCGCCCGCGCCACGGTCGGCGAGGTCTGCGGGACGCTGCGCGAGGTGTGGGGGATCTACCGGCCCAGCGACCGGTTCTGAAACTGTCCGGAGGCGGCCCCGTCGTACACCCTCGGTGTGCGGCGCGGGCCGCCTTCGCGTGTGCGATTCGGCGATTCGGGTAACCGGATCGGGTGAACGGGACGGACAGCGTGTGCGGTCGGCGGTCGGACGCTCGTGTCACCGTCGGGAGTCTTCCGGCAGCCGACAGTTGTCGTGCAATTGTCGGAGCGGCAGTTAATTGCCGCGACTAATGCGACAATTCGGAACGACGGGTCGTTATTTGTGACCGATGAAACGGTTACGCGTTGTAGGAGGTGGGAGGCGGATGACGGCGTTCGACCGCGATCTACCTGCTGTCCCGCAGATATTCGAGCCCTCTCACCAGGGCATTCGTGACGCTGCGCGGTCCGACCGCTACGCGAAAGATGTTGCGCAGCGTCACCGTCGGAGGTCTAGGCTGTCTGCTGTCCGACCCGAAGATCCATCCACTTCTAGTGATCGAGAATTCGACGTGACGAGTGCGTTGACGCTGCCTTCCGGCGGCCTGCTGTCGTCGTCCCGGCCCGAGGCGCCGACCGGTTACCAGCCCCTGCCCTTCGAGCTCGACCATCTGCTCGCGCTGCGCGTACCCGGCCTCATCGAAACGCGCCGTCACATCCACTCCCACCCGGAGTTGTCCGGCGAGGAGTTCGAGACGGCCGCGCTGGTGCACCGTGAGCTGTCCCTCGCCGGTCTCAAGCCGCGCCTGCTGCCGAAGGGCAACGGCGTCATCTGCGACATCGACGGACGCCCGGACGGTCCGGTCATCGCGCTCCGCGCCGACATCGACGCGCTGCCGCTGAGCGACCCGAAGGACGTGCCGTACCGCTCGACCGTGGAGGGCGTCTGCCACGCCTGCGGCCACGACGTGCACACGTCGGTGATGCTCGGCGTCGGCATGCTGCTGGCCCAGCTCGCCGACACGGGCCGCCTCGACGGCCGGGTCCGGCTGATCTTCCAGCCGGCCGAGGAGATCCTGCCCTGCGGCTCGCTGGAGGTCATCGAGGCCGGTGGCCTGGACGACGTGGTGCAGATCTTCGCGCTGCACTGCGACCCGAACCTGCCGGTGGGCAAGGTCGGCCTGCGGGTCGGGCCGATCACCGCCGCCGCCGACAACGTCACCGTCCGGCTCACCGGGCCCGGCGGGCACACCGCCCGCCCGCACCTGACCGTCGACCTGGTGGACGCGCTCGGCCGGCTGGTCACCGAGGTGCCGACGCTGATCAGCCGCCGGGTGCCGGCCAACAGCGGGCTGCTGCTGGTGTTCGGCCACGCCTCGGCCGGCACCCGTTACAACGTCATCCCGTCCGAGGCGTGCGCGGCCGGCACGCTACGCGTGATGGACCGCGACACCTGGGACCAGGCGCCCAAGATCGTCGCTCAGGTGGTGCGGGACGTGCTCGCGCCCACCGGCGCCACAGTCGACCTGGAATACCTGCGCGGCCGGCCCCCGGTGACGAACGACGCCCGCGCCATCGGTGTGCTCACCGCGGCCACCGCTGCGGCGCTCGGCCCCGACGGCATCGCCGAGACGCCGCAGAGCATGGGCGGCGAGGACTTCTCCTGGTACCTGGAGCACGTGCCGGGCGCGCTCGCCCGCCTCGGCGTCGGTCGCAGCGGTCCCAACGTGGACCTGCACCGGGCCTCGTTCGACGTGGACGAGCGCGCCATCGAGGCCGGCGTACGCCTCATGGTCCAGACCGCGCTGCGGGCACTGGCGGCGGCGCGCTGACCGGACCGCCGAGCGGCCCCGGCGGCATCGGCGCCGCCGGGTTCGGGCCGGGCGGCGGCGTCCGCCGGGCGCGCACCCGGCGCCGCCACAGGAGCAGCAACCACAGCGGTACGCCGATCACGACCGCGAACGGCAGCACCGCGCCGAGCACTGTGAGCAGGACCCGGGCCGAGGCCAGGAACGCCGTCCAGCCGCCGCCCAGCCCGGCCAGGAAGCCGAGGTCGGCCTCCTCCTCGGCGGTGCTGGCGTCCTGACCGAGGAACGTCACGGTGATGGTGGACAGCGAGGTCAGGTCCGCGAGCCGGCGCTTGCGGGCCTCCAGCGCGGCCAGGTCGGCCTGCCGGGTGCCCACCTCGTTCTCCAAGCGGACCAGCTCGTCCACCGACGTGGCCCGGGCCAGCAGCTTGCGGGAACTCTCCACCCGCGCCCGCTGGGTGGCGATCCGGGCGTCCAGGTCGACCACCTGCTCGGTGACGTCCTCGGTGCGGATCTCCCGGCGCTCCTGCCGGCCGAGACCGGCGAGCCGGTCGATCACCGCGGCGAACCGGTCCGCGGGCACGCGCAGCGTCAGCGCCGCCCGCGCCTCGGCGGCCCGGCTCGACCGCCGGTCCGCGCCGACGAATCCGCCGGCCGCCGTCACCGCTGTGGTCGCCTCCCGCGCGGCGGCCTCCACATCGTCCACCCGGACCTGCATGGTTCCGGTGTAGATGATGGACCGCTGGTCGACCCGCAGGTCAGCGCCACCGGTGCCGCCCGGAGCGGCCTGGTCGCGATCCGCGCCACCGCTGTCCGCGCCGCCCTCGGCGGCCTGCTCGCGCCCCGCGCCCCCGTCGGCCGCCGGCGCGGCCGAGTCGCTGCCGGAGTCCCCGCCCGCGCCGCAGGCGCCCACACCCAGTGCCGCTATCAGACCCACAGCCACCAGGGCCACGCCCCGGAGTCGTCGTCCGCCCATACCCCGTACTCCGATCGTCGACGGCCCCGACTGCCGGGACCGATACCTCGGACGTGACGCGTGGTCGCGCCGGTTCCGGCAGACTGCGCTGAGGACATCACGATTCGATAATCGAGGAGTCACGATGCAGGTGACCAAATACGCCCACTCCTGTCTCCGGCTGGAGCACGACGGTGCGGTGCTCGTCGTCGACCCGGGTGTCTTCAGCGATCCGGCGGCGCTGGACGGCGCCGACGCGGTGCTGATCACCCACGAGCACCCGGACCATGTGGACGTCGCCGCGCTGACCCGGGCGCTGGAGCGGCGGCCGGTGCCGGTGCACGGTCCCGCCTCGCTCGCCGGGGTGCTCGGCGACGCCGTCGAGGCGCTGGTGACGGTCGAGCCCGGACAGTCGCTCACAGTCGCCGGGACGCCGGTGCGGACGTACGGCGGGCAGCACGCGGTCATCCACCCGGACATTCCGGTGATTCAGAACATCGGCTACCTCTTCGCCGACGTGGTGTACCACCCGGGCGACGCGTTGTTCGTGCCCGACGACGTGCAGGTGGACACGCTGTTCGCCCCGATTCACGCGCCCTGGTCGAAGTTCTCCGAGGTGCTCGACTTCATCCGCGCGGTCGCGCCGCGCCGGGCGTACGCACTGCACGACGGGCTGCTCAACGACAACGGCTTCGGTGTGCTGGACCGGCAGTACACGGCGATGTCCAACACCGACTACCGCCGTCTGGAGCCGGGCACCCGGATCGACGCCTGAGCATGGCCGAGGTGCCCGCGGAGGTGGTCCGGCAGCTCTACGCCACGCCGCCGGACCGGTTCGTGGCGGCCCGGGACGCCGCCGTCGCGCAGGCGCGGCAGTCCGGCGACCCGCGTACCGCCCGGGAGATCGGCAAGCTTCGCCGGCCCACAGTGGCGGCGTGGCTGGTCAACCTGCTGGCGATCCGCCGTCCCGAGCTGGTCGCCGACCTCACCCAGCTCGCCGAGTCGCTGCGCGCCGCGCAACGCGACCTGCGCGGCGGCACGCTGCGGGAACTCTCCGCGCAGCGGCGCGCCGTCGTGGGCGCGCTGGTGGCGGAGGTACGCCGGCTGGCCGCCGCCGAGCCCGCCGCGCCCCCGGCCGGGAAGCTGCCGCTGGGCGAGGTGGAGGCGACACTCAACGCCGCGCTGTCGGACACCGAGGTGGCCGAGCAGGTACGCGCCGGACGCCTGCTGCGGGCCAGCCACTACGCCGGGTTCGGCGAGGTGCCCCGCCCCCAGCTCCGGCTCGTGACAGGGGGCGAGGAGGCGCCTGTCGTACCGGATCGGGCGGCCGAGCGGGCCGACGCGCGCCGGGCCCGCGACGAGCGGGCGGCGCGGGCCGAACGGGCCGGGCGGCGGCGGACCGCGACCCGGGAGCTGACCCGGGCCCGCGCGGACCTGGACCGGGCCGAGAAGGAGCTGGCGACGGCCGACGCGGCCGAGCGGGACGGCGCCGCGACGCTGGACCGGATCGAGACCGAGCTGGCCGAGCTGGAGCGTCGCCGGGCCGTCGCCGAGCAGGAGCTGAGCCGGGCCCGGCTGGCCCGCCGGGGCGCGGAACGGGCGGTCACAGCGGCCCGGCGCCGCGCCGGCGAGGTGGAGGCCGTGTTGGAGGCGCTCGACGCCGAAGAGGGGGATGCCGACACCGGTGACCACGCGGCAGACTGAGCGTGATGAATGGCTTCGGTGGAGTGACGGTGACGGGCGGCCGATGACTCCGGAACAGCTCGCCGCCGCCTGCAAACCGCTGGTGCTCGAACTCGGGGAGGCGTTCGCCCGCTGCCCGTCCACGCTGCGCCGGGCGCGGCTGCTGGGCATCTCCGGATGGGCCTTCTACATCACCGGGCGGGCCGGTGCGCTCGGCGACGTCCGCGCCGAGACGGTGGCCGCGGCGCTCGGCTTCATCGCGCCGGAGGCGGTCACGGACGGCTGGGACGCCGCCGCGCGGACCGTCCCGCCGCTGGAGGTGGCCGCCGCCAACCTGGCCGAGTGCTGCCGGTGGGGCACCGCCCGGCTGGGCGACGGCGCCGAGTCGTCGCGGCTCGCCGCGCTGCTGGGCCGGGCGGTCGACGCGGCGGACGGCAGCGGCATGCCACTGTTCGCCGCATGGCGGGCCATGCCCGTGCCCGATCCGTCCCCGGGTGCGCGGGCGGCTGTCGGCATGCTGCTGCTGCGCGAGCACTTCGCCGGGGCGTACCTGCTGGCGGTGCGCGCGGCCGGGCTGACGCCGCTGGAGGCGGTGCTGGCCGGGCCGGAGGGCGAGGCGGGCGCTGCGGCGTGCGGCTGGGTGCCCCCGTACCCGCCGGTCGGGCCGCTGGTGCGGCGCCGGCTGTGGGCCGAGGCGGTGACCGACCGGCTGGCGTCGGCGGCGTTCCGCGCGCTGGACGCGGCCGAGGGCGCTGAGCTGCTGGGTCTGCTCGGCGCCGCGAGGCTACGCGCCCGCGGCGGATAAATGGGAGGCGATCCGGCCGGTCCGGCTGCCAGGATCTGGCCCGTGACGCTCCCCGCCGGCTGGTCGGCCCGCCGCCCGACCCTCGACGACGTGCCCGCGATCCTCGCGGTGGTGCACGCCTCCGACACCTTCGCCGTGGGCTACCCGGACTTCGACGACGAGGACGTGCGGTCCGCGCTGACCGCGCCGTTCGTCGACCCGGACCGGGACTCCTGGCTGGTCACCGACCCGGACGGTACGGCGGTGGCCTGGTCGATCCTGGCCAACCCGAGCGGCGTGGGCCGGGAGTGGGTGGACGTCCTCGTCGACCCCGACCGCGGCGCCGACCTGCGCGCGCCGCTGCTTGCCCGGCTGCTGGAGCGCGTCGCCGAGCGGGCCGCCGAGCGCGGCCTGCCCGCGCTGACCGCGCGCACCGGGGTGTACGCGCCGGAGACCCGCTGGGCCGGTGAGCTGACCGAGGCCGGGTTCACCCGGATCAAGCGCTACATCCGGATGAGTCGCTCGTTCGCCGACCTGCCCGCCGAGCCGGCGCCCCCGCCCGGGGTGACGGTGCGGTCGCTGCGCGCCGACGACGAGAGCGACCTGCGGCTGTTCCACCGGATCTACGACACCGCGTTCCGGGACACCCCGGACCACGACCCGCTCGACTTCGAGCAGTGGCGGGAGCTGCTGCCGTCGTACGGCAAGGTCTGGGACGAGTGGTTCCTGGCCGAGGTCGACGGCGAGCCGGCCGGTGCGCTCCAGTCCTCCGACCAGGCGCTCGACCAGGACCTCGGGTGGGTGCGGACGCTGTCGGTGCTGCCCGCGTACCGGCGTCGCGGGGTGGGTGCGGCGCTGCTGCGCCGGGCCTTCGCGGTCTACGCGGCGAAGGGCCGCGCCGGGGCCGGGCTGGGCGTCGACCTGGCCAACCCGACCGCGCCGGTCACGCTCTACCGCTCCGTCGGGTTGGTGGAGGAGCGCTGGACCGACATGTACGAGCGGAGTGTGCCCGCCTCGCGGGTGTGACCCGGCACCCGCGTACCGGGGTCGCCGAGCGCCCGTAGGGTCGCGCGGCGCAGACTGTCGGTGTGGGAGACGCGCTACGCGGACGCGGTGCCGGTGGGGCGGGACCGCAGCTCGGTGACGTAGTCGTCCGGCGCGCCCGCCTTCTCCGCGGCGTTCGCGATCTCCGAGAGGTACCACGCCGTGGGCAGCCCGCCCTCGTACCCGTCGAACACGTAGACCCATGCGGTCACGTCGCCGTCGAGCGTCGAGACGCGGACGGTCAGCCTGCGGTACGTCTCGGCCGTCACGCCCTCGATCTCGTCGAGCTGCGCGGCGTCGTACGGGTGGATGTCGTAGAGCGCCACGAACACCCGGTCACCGGGGGACTCGACCACGGTGCTGACCGAGCCCTCCCACCCGATGACGTCCTCGCCGGCGAAGGTGAGCCGCCACCCCTCAAGCCAGCCGGTGCCCACCATCGGCGAATGCGGGCAGTAGGCGCGCATGCGGGCGGGGTCCAGGTTCGAGCCGTAAGCAGCGTAGAGACGCACGGCGACGACGATAGCCCGGCCGACGGGTGGGGGAGAATACGACAGTGCGTGTCGGACGGGACGGGGAGAAGAAAGTCACTGTGAGCTTCGACGAAGGGATGGCTCTGTGAGCCAGATCGTGATCATCGGCGGCGGGCCGGCCGGGTACGAGGCGGCTCTGGTCGCCGCACAGCTGGACGCCGATGTCACAGTGGTCGAGGCGGAGGGCGCCGGCGGCGCCTGCGTGCTCTCCGACTGCGTGCCCTCCAAGACGTTCATCGCCAGCTCCGAGGTGGTCACCGGCTACCGGGACACCGAGGAGTTCGGGGTGCACTCCGACGGCCTGGAGGCGGTCACCGTCGACGCGCGGGCGGTGCACGAGCGGGTCAAGCGGCTCGCGCTGGCCCAGTCCGCCGACATCCACACCAAGCTCGTCAAGGCCGGCGTCGAGTTCGTCGCCGGCACCGCCCGGCTCGGCGAGGACACGCTCGGCCACACCCACCGGGTGATCGTCACCCCGGCCGACGGCGGCGCCGAATACTCCATCGCCGCGTCGACGGTGCTTGTCGCGACCGGCGCGACCCCCCGCCAGTTGCCCACCGCCGTACCGGACGGCGAGCGCATCCTGACCTGGCGCCAGGTGTACGACCTGCCCGAGCTGCCCGAGCACCTGATCGTGGTCGGTTCCGGTGTGACCGGTGCCGAGTTCGCCAGCGCGTACCTCGCCATGGGTGTCAAGGTCACGCTCGTGTCCAGCCGGGACCGGGTCATGCCGCACGAGGACGCCGACGCCGCGTCGGCGATCGAGCGGGTGTTCCGCAACCGGGGCATGAGCATCCTGAACAACTCCCGCGCCGAGGCGGTCCGCCGTGTCGGCGACGGGGTGGAGGTGGTGCTCTCCGACGGCCGCCAGGTCACCGGCTCGCACGCGCTGATCGCTGTCGGTTCGATCCCGAACACCGCCGACCTGGGCCTGGCCGAGTACGGCGTGGAACTGGCCCGGGGCGGTTACGTAACGGTGGACCGGGTCTCGCGTACCAACGTGCCGGGCATCTACGCGGCGGGTGACTGCACCGGCGTGCTGCCGCTCGCGAGCGTCGCGGCCATGCAGGGCCGCATCGCCATGTGGCACGCGCTGGGCGAGGCGGTCCGGCCGCTGCGGCTGCGCACCGTCGCGGCGAACGTCTTCACCGACCCGGAGCTGGCCACCGTCGGCGTCTCGCAGGACGAGGTGGACGCCGGCAAGACCCCGGCCCGCCAGGTGATGCTGCCGCTGTCCGGCAACGCCCGGGCGAAGATGGACGACCTGGCCGACGGCTTCGTCAAGCTGTTCTGCCGGCCGGCGAGCGGCCAGGTGATCGGCGGCGTGGTGGTGGCGCCGAAGGCCAGCGAGCTGATCCTGCCGATCACGATGGCGGTGGAGAACAACCTCACCGTCAACGAGCTGGCCCACACCATCACCATCTACCCGAGCCTGTCCGGCTCCATCACCGAGGCCGCCCGCCAGCTCATGCTCCACGAGCTGGAGTAGCAGCCGTTCGCGGGCATTCGTCGATCATGGAGTTGTGGCCCCCGATCCGACCGGTATGCCCGGTCCGTGCGGGGTCGCAACTGCATGATCGACGGCGCTGGTCCTGGGGTTCAGGGTGGCGTGCAGGGCCAGGGTGGTTATGACGGCTGTCTCGGTGAGGATGAGGAGGCGCTCGATCAGGCCGAGCAGCGCGCGGTCGCCCGGGTAGGCGGACCAGATCATCGCGCCCGCCAGCACCAGGCTGGCCACGGTCAGTCCGCGCAGCCAGGCGGCGGCTCCGGCGACCGGGTGACGGGCGAGCAGCCAGCCGGCGACCGGCAGGGCCAGGAACGACAGCACCGAGGCGTACCGGTGCACGTACGCGGCGGTGTCCATGGGCGTGCCCGGCTCGTTCGTGGGCACCACGGCGGCGGCCAGCAGCCCGGCCGACCAGGCGGTCAGCAGCGCGAGCGGCACGCGGCCCGCACCGGCCCGGCGCAGCGACGGCAGCAGGACCAGGCTGGCCGCTGCGAGCACCGCCATCGCGGTGTCGATGACGCCGCCCCGGTCGGAGACGGCGAAGTCGCTGACGGTCAGCGACCAGGGATCCAGGTCGTCGCTCACCTCGAGATGACCGACCATCGCGAGCACCGCCGCCAGGACGATCCCGCCGAGGGCCAGCAGGCCGCTGCTCCGCGTTCCAGGCATACGGCCAGCCTGTCGCCGGAACCGCCCCAGACGGATCCGGGACCACCACCCACTTCGCTCCCCGGGTCGTCCCCTACCGGACCCCCGAGAACCGCGTCAGGTGAGGTCGGGTCGAGGTGGATCGTCCGCCCGGTCTCCCGCCGGTTGCGCGGCGGCGATCGATGCCAGCATCTGCTCCCTGAGATGTCTGCGCCGAGCCGCGCGCTCGGCGTCGTCCCACGAAGGATCGATTCGCCGGGCCCTGGCCTTGACGTCGTGCCATCTCGCCGCGTCGCTCATGGCCTGTGCTTCCTTTACGTCGATCAGGTGCTCGGGGGTCAGCTGCCGACGGAGTCGGCGGTGGCCTCGGCGCGGGTCTGCCGGGTGCTGCTGATCCAGGTCATCGCCCACCCGGCCAGCGCGAACCCCGCAGCGGCCACCCCACCGATCAGCAGCAGCCGCCACGCCGAGTGGGTCAGCGCCGTACCGCCCAGGTGACCGACGAGCGTGCCGTAGCTGGACCAGGCGAGCGCCGCCGCCGCCTCGTACGGCAGGAACAGGCGGTACGGGTAGCGGCTGCGCCCGGCCGAGAAGCAGGCAGCCATCCGGCCGCCGGGTACGAAACGGCAGAGCAGGATCACCATTGGCCCCGGTTCGCGCAGCCCACGGGTGACCCGGGTGACGGCGCGGCGTGCCCGTCCGGGTGGCGTGGCGCGTGCCGCGCGGCGGGTCGGCGTACTGCGGCCGATCAGGTAGCAGGCCAGGTCACCGATGAACACACCGGCAGCGCCGACCGCGATGGTGAGCGGCAGGCTGAGCCCGCCGTACACCGTCAGCGCCCCACTGGTGATCATGACGAGCTGGGTCGGCACCACCGGGACGAAGGCGTCGGCGATCAGCAGGATCAGCAGCAGCGCGTACGCCCACATGGGCGACGCGACGTCAGAGATGAGTTCGGCCACGACCGCCACCTCGCCGGAGTTCTCCGTTCGACCGGATCGAGCCTGACGCCGTGCCCGGCGTCACCACCACCGGCCCCACCGCACGGTGACAGCCGACACCGGCAGGCCGTAGATGTGAAACGAGGCGGCCCGCCCGCGAGTGACGGGTCACCGGGGCATACGCGCCGGGGCGGGGCGGCGCATCGTCGATTCCCGGCGTACCGTTGGTCGGACGCGGCACCGGAGCCGTCGGGTCCCCCGTTCCCGATGCCCGGGCCGCCGCGGGTCGCCGGCAGGTCCCGTGCCGGCGACCCGCACCCACTCTCCGAAACTCAGATGCGCCGTCGATACCCGCGTGCCTATCGTTCGGGCATGCGCAGCGCGGTAGTGACCACGACGCCGGGTGTTCCCGGCGCGCCGCACTGACGTTTCCGTCGACGAGGCCCCGGGGCGATCCGCTCCGGGGCCTCGCGGCGTTCCGGGCCTGCTCGCCTCCGGGTCGTACCCGATCAAGGAGAGCGACATGATCGACCACCGCAGGCTCGGCCGGGACCTGGAGCTGTTCGTCTCCGACCCGCTCGCGGGCGCCGGGCTGCCGATCTGGCTGCCGGCCGGCGCCGCCGCCCGGCACGCCGTCGAGGAGTACGTCCGGGAGCTGGAGCGCCGGGCCGGCTACCAGCACGTCTACTCGCCGCCGCTCGGTAAGCGGGAACTGTTCGAGCTGTCCGGGCACCTGGGCTACTTCGCCGACGACATGTTCCCGCCGATGCGGCTGAGCGCCGACGACGAGTTCGTGCTGCGTCCGGCGCTCTGCCCGCACCACGCGCTCGTGTTCCGCGCCCGCGGCCGCTCCTACCGGGAGCTGCCGCTGCGGGTCGCCGAGCTGGGCGGCATGTACCGGGCGGAGCGTTCCGGTGTGCTCGGCGGGCTGTCCCGGGTGCGGGCCATCTCGCTCAACGACGCGCACAACTTCTGCGCCCTGGAGCAGGTCGGTGACGAGGTCCGCGAGATCCTGCGGCTGATCGGCGAGGCGCACGCCGCGCTCGGCGTCCGTCCCGCCGGGTTGCGGTTGTCGCTGCGCGGGCCGGACCAGCGGTACGTGGGCGACGACGCCGGCTGGGCGCGGGCCGAGGAACTGCTCCGCGCGGCGCTCGACGGGGTGGACGTCGTCGAGGCGCCGGGGGAGGCCGCGTTCTACGGCCCGAAGATCGACATTCAGATCGTGGACGCGGCTGGCCGGGAGTCGACCATCTCCACCGTCCAGCTCGACTTCGACAAGCCGGAGCGGTTCGACCTGTCGTACACCGACTCGGACGGCCGCCGGAAACGGCCGGTGATGGTGCACCGCAGCCTGGTCGGCAGCATGGAGCGGCTGTTCGCGTACCTGATCGAGGTGCACGAGGGCGCGTTCCCCGCCTGGTACGCCCCGGTGCAGTTGCTGCTGCTCCCGGTGGACGCGGCGCAGGTCGACGCGGCCGTCGGGCTGGCCCGCCGGGCCGAGGCGGCCGGGCTGCGGGCCGAGGTGGACCACGCCGGTTCGCTCGGCGCACGGATCCGGGACGCGTCCCGCCGCCGCGTCCCGTACACCGGGGTCCTCGGCCCCCGGGAGGCGGCCGACGGTTCGGTCTCGCTGCGCCTGCGCGACGGCCGGGTGCTCGCCCCGATGCCCGCCGCCGAGGCGCTGGGCCTGATCGGCGCGGTGGTCGCGAGCCGGTCGGCGGCGCTGCTCCCGGCCTGACCCCGGCCCGTCCGGGTGCCGGTGAGGCACCCGGACGGGGACCGGTGCCGGACCTGTGGCCGGGTCCACGTCAGCTCCCGACCGGCGTGCCGGCGCCGGCACGCATCCCCGGCGGGCCGGCCGGGGCGGGCGCCGGCACCTCGTCCTCGATGACCGCGCCGCTGAACTGCGCCCGGTAGAGCCGGGCGTACGCGCCACCGGCGGCGACGAGCTGGTCGTGGGTGCCCTGCTCGACGATCCGGCCCTGCTCCATCATCAGGATCAGGTCGGCGTCGCGGATGGTGGAGAGCCGGTGCGCGATGACGAAGCTCGTCCGGTCCGAGCGCAGCGCCGCCATGGCGCGCTGGAGCAGCACCTCGGTCCGGGTGTCCACCGAGCTGGTCGCCTCGTCCAGGATCAGCAGCGACGGCTCGGCCAGGAACGCCCGAGCGATGGTGATGAGCTGCTTCTCCCCGGCGCTGACGTTGCTGCCCTCCTCGTCGATCACCGTGTCGTAGCCGTCCGGCAGGCTGCGGACGAACCGGTCCACGAAGGTCGCCCGGGCGGCGGCGAGAATCTCCTCCTCGGTGGCGTCCGGCCGGCCGTAGGCGATGTTGTCCCGGATGGTCCCGCCGAACAGCCAGGTGTCCTGGAGCACCATGCCGATCCGGCCGCGCAGGTCGTCGCGGCGCATCGTGGAGATGTCCACCCCGTCCAGCGTGATCCGCCCGGCGTCCAGCTCGTAGAACCGCATGACCAGGTTGACCAGTGTGGTCTTGCCGGCGCCGGTGGGACCGACGATGGCGACCGTGTGACCCGGCTCGGCGACCAGCGACAGGTCGTCGATGAGCGGCTTCTCCGGGTCGTACCGGAAGGAGACGTGCTCGAACTCGACCCGCCCGTGCGGGTCGGCGACCCGGGCCGGCTCGGCCGGGTCGGGGCTCTGCTCGTCGGCGTCGAGCACGGCGAAGACCCGCTCGGCCGAGGCGACCCCGGACTGCAGCAGGTTGGCCATCGACGCGACCTGGGTGAGCGGCTGGGTGAACTGCCGCGAGTACTGGATGAACGCCTGCACGTCACCGAGGCTCATCGAGCCCGACGCCACCCGCAGGCCGCCGACCACGGCGATCGCGACGTAGCTGAGGTTCCCGATGAAGAACATCGCCGGCATGATCAGCCCGGAGACGAACTGCGCGCCGAAGCCGGCCCGGAACAGCTCCTCGTTCTTGGCGTGGAAGGCGGCCTCGACCTCCTTCTGCCGGCCGAAGACCTTGACCAGCTCGTGCCCGGTGTACGCCTCCTCGATCTGGCCGTTCAGCTCGCCGGTGTGCTTCCACTGGGCGATGAACTTGCCCTGCGACCGCTTGGCGATCAGGCTGGTGACCACCACCGACATCGGCACCGCGACGAGCGCGACGACCGCCAGCAACGGCGAGATCCAGAACATCATCCCGAGTACGCCGACGACGGTGAGCAGCGACGTGAGCAACTGGCTCAGCGTCTGCTGGAGCGTCTGCGACACGTTGTCGATGTCGTTCGTGACGCGGCTCAGCAGCTCACCGCGGGGCTGCTTGTCGAAGTAGGGCAGCGGCAGCCGGTTGAGCTTCTCCTCCACGTCGGCGCGCAGCGTCAGCACGGTGCGCTGCACCACCCCGTTGAGCACCCAGCCCTGCGCCCACTGGAGCATGCTGGCGCCGATGTAGAGCACGACGGCGAACGCCAGCACCCGGCCCAGCGCGTCGAAGTCGATGCCTGTCCCCGGGATCACGTCCATCCGGGCCAGCATGTCGGCGAAGTTGCCGTTGCCCTCGGCGCGGGCCGCGTCCGCCGCCGCCTCGGTGGTGGTGCCGGGCGGCAGCTGCCGCCCGATCACCCCGCTGAAGATGATGTCCGTGGCGTGGCCGAGCACCTTCGGCCCGATGACGCTGAGCCCGACGCTGGCCAGGGCCAGCGCGAGCACGCCGGTGAGCTGGAGCCGGTACGGCCGCAGCCGTGCCAGCAGCCGGCGTGCCGACGGCCCGAAGTTCATCGCCTTCTCGGCCGGCATGCCCATGGTCATGTGCGGCGGGCCGCCAGCGGGGCGCCGTCCGGCCGGCGGCAGCCGCGTCGGCTCGTTCTTCTGCTGCGGAACCGGTGGCGTCCCGCTGTTCCCCCCGGTCGGCGCGCTCACGCGGCCACCTCCGCCGTCTGCTGCGACGCGACGATCTCGGCGTACGTGGGGCAGCTCTCCAGCAGTTCCTCATGTCGTCCCATCCCGACGACACCCCCGTCCTCGAGCACGATGATCTGGTCGGCGTCGATGATCGTGGAGACCCGCTGGGCCACGATCACCACCGCCGCGTCCGCGGTGACCGGCTTGAGGGCGGCCCGCAGCCGGGCGTCCGTGCCGAGGTCGAGCGCGGAGAAGGAGTCGTCGAAGAGATAGATCTCCGGCTTGCGGACGAGCGCGCGGGCGATGGCCAGGCGTTGCCGCTGGCCGCCGGAGACGTTGGTGCCGCCCTGCGCGATCGGCGCCTCCAGCCCGCCCGGCATCTCGGTGACGAAGTCACGCGCCTGGGCGATCTCCAGCGCGGCCCAGAGGTCCGCGTCGGTGGCGTCCGGGTTGCCGTAGCGCAGGTTGCTGGCGACGGTGCCGGTGAACAGGTACGGCCGTTGGGGCACCAGCCCGATCCGCCGCCACAGCTCGTCCGGGGCCAGGTCCCGTACGTCCACGCCGTCGACCAGGACCGCGCCGGCGGTCGGGTCGACCAGCCGGGGGATGAGCGTGAGCAGCGTGGTCTTGCCGGCGCCTGTGGAGCCGATGATCGCTGTGGTCCGGCCCGGTTCGGCGCGGAACGAGATGTCGTGCAGCACCGGCGCGCTGGCGCCCGGGTACTGGAATCCGGCGCCGCGTAGTTCCAGCTCGCCGCGGCCGGTGACCTCGGTGACCGGGTCGGTCGCAGGCACCACCGACGAGTCGGTGTCCAGCACCTCCTCGATGCGCTCGGCGCAGACGGCGGCCCGGGGCACCATCATCAGCATGAAGGTGGCCATCATGACCGCCATCAGGATCTGCATCAGGTATTGCAGGAACGCGGTGAGCGCGCCGACCTGGATCTGACCGGAGTCGACCCGTGCCGCGCCGAACCAGAGCACGGCGACGCTGGAGACGTTCAGCACCAGCATCACGATCGGGAAGATCAGCGCCTGGAGCCGTCCGATCCGCAGCGCGGTGGTGGTCAGGTCGGTGTTCGCGACCCGGAACCGGTCGGTCTCGTACGGCTCACGGACGAACGCCCGGACGACCCGGATGCCGGTGATCTGCTCGCGCAGCACCCGGTTGACGGTGTCGATCCGGGTCTGCATGAGCCGGAAGCCCGGCACCATCCGGCGGATGATCAGGCCCAGCGCGACTGCGAGCACCGGTACGCAGACCAGCATCAGCCAGGAGAGCCCGACGTCCTCGCGCAGCGCCATCACCACGCCGCCGACGCTCATGATCGGCGCGGCCACCAGCATGGTGCAGCTCAGCAGCACCAGCATCTGCACCTGCTGGACGTCGTTGGTGTTGCGGGTGATCAGGGACGGCGCTCCGAACCGGGCGACCTCGCGGGCGGAGAAGCTGTTGACGCGGCGGAAGATCGAGCCGCGTACGTCGCGGCCGAACGCCATCGCGGTCTTCGCGCCGAAGTAGACGGCGGCGATCGAACAGGCGATCTGGAGCAGGCTGACCACCAGCATCCACCCGCCCGTACGCAGGATCTGGTCGGTGTCGCCGACGGCGACGCCCCGGTCGATGATGTCGGCGTTCAGGCTGGGCAGGTAGAGCGAGGCGATGGTGCCGACGAACTGGAAGGCCACCACGGCGGCCAGCCATCGTCGGTACGGGTGCAGATGTGAGCGGAGCAGGCGGATCAACACGGATGGCTCCCCGTTGGCGGCTCGGTGTCGGACTCGCTGTCCCGGTTCAACCGACGGAGGTCCCCGTCGGACATGCCGGTGATGATTTCGATCAGGAACTGGCGGATCACCGCCCGGTTGGCCGGGTCGGCGTCGACCGACGTCAACGGCCGGTCGCTGTGGATCATGTCGATGATGGCGCGGGCGTGCTCGCCGCCCTTGTCGGTCAGCGTGAGCCGGACCGTGCGGCGGTCCTCCGGGTCGCGACGTCGGCTGACGAAGCCGTCGCGTTCGAGGGTGTCCACGATGCCGGTGAGCGTGGCGGGCCGGACGAAGCACAGCTCGGCCACTTCTCGGTGGCTCACGTCGCCGGAACGGAGGAGGATCATCAGGACCCGCATGCCGGCGGACGTGAGCCCGTGGTGTTCGGCCAGGTAACGCCCCCAGTGCTGCTCGACGACGTGACCGGCGATCGAGATCAGCCGGCCGAGTGGCGCGTGGTGCAACGCGTCGGGGAAGCGGACGAGCGGGCCCATGTTCACGAGCGTCAGATTAGCTCCCGAACCATCAGGCCCCAAACTATTTCTGAGAATCTCCTCAGCCGCGGTCGGCGCGTGCCCGGGACGGCTCGTCGGGGGCGGTGGCGACGTACTCCCGCATCACCTCGGTGACCTCGCGCAGGAACGCGGTGGTGGCCTCGGCCTGCTCGGGCGTGAGCCGGGCGACCGCCCGGTCGACGCCGACGAGCATCGGGCGCAGCGCCTCCAGCACCTCGCTCACAGCGCTCTCGGTCACCTGGAGGCTGAGTCGCCGCCTGTCGTGCGGGTGGGGGGTCCGGGCGACGTGACCGGCCTGCACGAGCCGGTCGACGAGCGTGGTCGCCGAGGCGGACCGGATGCCGAGCCGGTTGCCCAGTTCCACCGGGCCCAGTGGCTCCGGGCTGGAGACCAGGTGGTCGATCGCCGCGGCGTCGGTGGCGTTGAGGCCCAGGCGGCGGGCCAGCGCGGCCCGGGTGTCACCCGCGATCCGCAGCACGTCGCGCAGCGCGCGGGAGGCCTCGCTGCTCGGCGGCGGGCCCGGCGCGGGCTCTCCGGTTGACGGCACCCCTTCCATGGGATAAAGCTAGCATCTCGGGTAGCTAGAAAATCTAGCTAAAAGGAGGGCGAGATGCGCGGCGACGGGCGCGGACGCTGGTTCGGGCTGCTGGCCATCAGCCTCGGCGTAGCGATGATCATCGTGGACGCCACGATCGTGAACGTCGCGGTGCCGCAGATCATCCGGGACCTCGACATCACCTCCACCGACGCGCAGTGGGTGCAGGAGGCGTACACCCTGGTCTTCGCGGCGCTGCTGCTGGTCGCCGGTCGCTTCGCCGACCGGTCCGGGCGGCGGCGGATGTTCCTCGTCGGCGTCACCGTGTTCGTGGTCGCGAGCGTGCTCGCGGCGCTCGCCGGTTCCGGCGAGACACTCATCGCCTCCCGGGTGCTCCAGGGCGTCGGCGGGGCGATGATGCTGCCCACCTCGCTCTCCCTGCTCAACGCCAACTTCACCGGCCGGGAGAAGGGCATCGCGTTCGCCGTCTGGGGCTCCACGATCGGTGGCGCGGCGGCGCTCGGGCCGCTGCTCGGCGGCTGGCTCACCACCACGTACTCCTGGCGGTGGGCCTTCGGCATCAACGTGCCGGTCGGCCTGGCCGTGATCGTCGCGACGCTCGTGCTCGTGGCCGAGTCCCGCGACGAGCGGGCCGAGCGCGGGCTGGACCTGCTCGGCGCGCTGCTCTCGGTGGTCGGCATGACCGGCGTGGTCTTCGCGCTGATCGAGGGCCGCACCTACGGCTGGTGGGAACGGGAGCGGCCGTTGCGCCTGTTCGGGCTGGACTGGACCGCGTCGATCTCGCCGGTGCCGGTGGCCGCGCTGGTGGGTCTCGTCGCGCTCGGCATCTTCCTGGCCCAGCAGGTACGCCGCAACCGGGCCGGCCGCCCGGCGCTGCTCGACCTGTCGTTGTTCGGCATCGGTTCGTTCCGCAACGGCATCCTGGCCGCCGCGATCGTCAGCCTGGGCGAGTTCGGCCTGCTGTTCGCGCTGCCGCTGTGGTTTCAGAACGTGCTCGGCTACAGCGCCTTCCGAACCGGCCTGGCGCTGCTGCCGCTCGCCGTCGGCAGCTTCCTGGCCAGCGGCATCGGCGCGCCGCTGACCCAGCGCTGGGGCGCGGCCCGGGTGGTCCAGCTCGGCGTGGCCGCCGAACTGGTCGGCGTGGCCGGGCTCGGGTTCGTGGTCGCGCCGGACACCAGTTGGTGGGCGCCGCTGGGCTTCCTGTTCGTGTACGGCGTCGGCGTCGGCCTGGCCACCGCCCAGCTCACCGGCGTCTCGCTGTCGCAGGTGCCGGTACGCCTCAGCGGCCAGGGCTCGGGCCTGCAGAGCACCGCCCGGCAGGTCGGCTCCGCGCTCGGCATCGCGGTGCTCGGCACCGTGCTCTTCGCCGGTCTCGGCGGGATCCTCGGCGACCGCCTGGCCGACCAGCCCGGACTCACCCCGGTCCAGCGGGACCAGGTGGTGAGCGCGGTCAAGGAGAGCGCCGGTGCGGCGATCACCGGGTTGGCGGCGGACCCGCGTACCGCCCCGATCGCGGAGGAGGCGAAGCAGGCGTTCTCCGACGCCACCAGGTACGCGGCCTTCGCGGGCGCCGGGTTCCTGTTGATCGGCCTGGTCGCCTGCCTGCGCCTGCCGACGGTGCGCCACGAGGAGACCGGGGAGCCCCCGCCCGCCGAGGCGGAGCCGTCCCGGGCCTGAGCCGCGTCCCCGCCGGGGCCGTCCCGGCCGGGCCTGCCGTCGGGTCATCCGCCGAGGGCGACCGCCAGCGCCGCGGCCACGAAGACGACCTGGAGCACCGTACGGACGCCGAGCGGCGTCACCGGGCGGCCGGCGAGCGTGAGGTGACGCCGCGCTGCGGACACGTTCGCCGGGAACATGGCGAGCATCAGCAGCACCAGCCCGGCCGCAGCCGGGCGCGCGGTGGCCGGGAACAGCAGGGCGAGCGCGCCGGCGAGTTCCAGCACGCCGGTGACTGTGACCAGCAGGCCGGGCCGGGGCAGCGACGGCGGGACCATCGCGATCAGGTCGGCCCGGCGGGACGCGAAGTGGGCCACGCCGGTCAGCACGAACATCAGCGCCAGCCCCACCCGCAGCGCGGGGTGCCACCCGTCCAGGGCGTCCACGCCGAGCAGGCCGGCGATCCGGGCCAGCGCGGTGCCGGCGAGGAGTGCGATCAGGGGTGCCATTGTCGATCCCTCCGACGATCATCTTGTCGATGACAAGATTGCGCGCTACGCGCCATCTTGTCAATGACAAGTTAGGATGACGGCATGGCCTCGTACCACCACGGCGACCTCCGCCGCGTCCTGCTGAGCACCGCGGCCGAGGCGATCGCCGAGTCCGGGCCGGCCGCGCTGAGCCTGCGTGAACTGGCCCGGCGCGCCGGCGTCTCGCACGCCGCGCCCGCGCACCACTTCGGCGACAAGGCCGGGCTGCTCACCGCGCTCGCCACCCAGGGCTTCGACCTGCTCGCCGACGCGTTGCGGCAGGCCGGGGACGACCTGCTCGACACCGGCGTGGCCTACGTCGGGTTCGCGGTGCGGCACCGCGCGCACTTCGACGTCATGTTCCGGCCCGAGCTGTACCGGGCCGACGCCCCGGAGCTGGTCGCCGCCCGCGCCCGGTCGGGGGATGTGCTGCGCGAGGGGGTGGCCCGGCACACCGGTCGGGAGCCGGACGCGGACGCGCTCGCCGCCTGGTCGATCGTGCACGGCTTCGCCACGCTCTGGCTCTCCGGCGCGCTGCCACCACGGGTGGGCGACGACCCGGAGGCCGCCGCCCGCACCGTGATCAGGCGGTTGTTCGACTGAGCCGGCGGGCCGGTCGGGGCGTCACCAGCTCGTGGGCAGCGGCATCCCCTCGGTGTACCCGGCGGCGCTCTGCACGCCGACGAGCGCCCGCTCGTGGAACTCCTCCAGGCTGCGCGCCCCCGCGTACGTGAACGCGCTGCGTACGCCGGAGATGATCTCGTCGATCAGGTCCTCGACGCCGGGCCGGTTCGGGTCCAGATACATCCGGGCCGAGGAGATGCCCTCCTCGAAGATCGCCTTGCGGGCCCTGTCGAACGCGCTGTCCTCGGCCGTACGGGCGCTCACCGCACGCGACGACGCCATGCCGAAGCTCTCCTTGTAGCGCCGCCCGTCGGCGTCGGTGTAGAGGTCGCCGGGGGACTCGTAGGTGCCGGCGAACCAGGAGCCGATCATCACGTTCGAGGCGCCCGCCGCGAGCGCCAGCGCCACGTCCCGCGGGTGGCGTACGCCGCCGTCGGCCCAGACGTGCCGCCCCAGCGAGCGGGCCGCCGCCGCGCAGTCGAGCACGGCGGAGAACTGCGGGCGGCCCACGCCGGTCATCATCCGGGTGGTGCACATCGCACCCGGTCCGACGCCGACCTTCACGATGTCCGCGCCCGCGTCGACCAGGTCGCGTACGCCGTCGGCGGTCACCACGTTCCCGGCCGCCACCGGCACCGGCGGGTCCAGCCGGCGGACCGCCCGCAGCGCCTGGAGCATCCGCTCCTGGTGCCCGTGCGCGGTGTCCACCACGAGCGTGTCCACCCCGGCCTCCAGCAGCGCGGCGGCCTTGCCGGTGACGTCGCCGTTGATGCCCACTGCGGCGGCGATCCGCAGCCGCCCCCGGTCGTCCACTGCGGGCTTGTAGAGCGTGGCGCGCAGAGCGCCCTGCCGGGTCAGCACCCCGATCAGGCGTCCGTCTCCGTCCACCACCGGCGCGAGCCGCCGCCGGCCCGCCGACAGCCGGTCGAATCCGGTACGCGGGTCCGCGTCCGCCGGAACGGTGTGCAGCTCGGTCGACATCACGTGCCGGAGCTGGGCGAAGCGGTCCACCCCGACGGTGTCCGCCTCGGTCACCACACCCATCGGCCGGCCGTCCGCGTCGACCACGACCACCGCGCCGTGCGAACGCTTGGGCAGCAGGTGGATGGCGTCGCCGACGGTGTCGGTCGGGCCGAGCGTGATCGCCGTGTCGTGCACCAGGTGCCGCTGCTTGACCCAGCCGACCACGTTGGCGACGACCTCGATCGGGATGTCCTGCGGGATCACCGCCACCGCGCCGCGCCGGGCCACGGTCTCGGCCATCCGCCGGCCCGCGACGGCTGTCATGTTCGCCACCACGAGCGGGATCGTGGTGCCGGTCCCGTCGGTGGTGGCCAGGTCGACGTCGAGCCGGGAGCCCACCTCGGAACGGTTGGGCGCCATGAAGACGTCGTTGTAGGTCAGGTCGTGCGCGGGGACCGCGCCGTGAAGGAACCGCACCCGGCCATCATTCCCGCCCGGCGGCGCTCCCGCCCCCGGTGGTGGCTCAGACCACCCGGCCCCGCGCTGTTAAGAAGGGGCCCCTTCTCTACCTCAGGCGTTAAGAAGGGGCCCTTCCTTACACCTCAGGCGATGGTGCAGATCGCCGCGCCGGCGGTGATCACCGGGCCGACCTCGGCGGCGAGCCCGCTGACAGTGCCGGCCTTGTGCGCGTGCAGCGGCTGCTCCATCTTCATCGCCTCCAGCACCACGACCAGCTCGCCCTCGGCCACCTCGTCGCCGTCGGCGACGGCGATCTTCACGATCGTGCCCTGCATCGGGGAGGTGAGCGTGTCACCGCTGACCGCGGCACCAGCCTTGCCTCCGCCACCCCGGCGGGCCGGCTTCTTCGCGGCGGGTGCGGCTGCCGCCGTACCCGCGCCGAGCCCGGCGGGGAGGACGACCTCCAGCCGCTTGCCGCCCACCTCGACCACGACGGTCTCGCGCTCGGCCGGCTCGTCGGCGGCGCCGGCGGTGGCGGTGAAGGCCGGTACGGTGTTGTCCCACTCGGTCTCGATCCACCGGGTGTGCACGGTGAACGGCTCGGCGGTGAACGCCTCGTCGCGGATCACCAGGCGGTGGAAGGGCAGCGCCGTGGCCATGCCGTCGACCACCATCTCGTCGAGCGCCCGGCGGGCCCGCTCCAGCGCCTCGGTACGCGTCTCGCCGACGATGATCACCTTGGCCAGCAGCGAGTCGAAGTTGCCGCCGATCACGTCGCCGGCCGAGATGCCGGTGTCCACCCGCACGCCCGGCCCGGAGGGCAGGCGCAGGGCGGTGACGGTGCCCGGTGCGGGCAGGAAGTTGCGGCCCGGGTCCTCGCCGTTGATGCGGAACTCGATGGCGTGCCCGCGCGGCGTCGGGTCCTCGGTGAAGCGCAGCTTCTCCCCGTCGGCGATGCGGAACTGCTCGCGGACCAGGTCGATGCCGGCGGTCTCCTCGGTCACCGGGTGCTCGACCTGGAGCCGCGTGTTGACCTCAAGGAACGAGATCGTGCCGTCCACGCCGACCAGGTATTCCACGGTGCCGGCACCGTGGTAGCCGGCCTCCCGGCAGATGGCCTTGGCGCTGTCGTGGATCTGGGCCCGCTGGGCGTCGGTGAGGAACGGCGCGGGCGCCTCCTCGACCAGCTTCTGGTGCCGGCGCTGAAGCGAGCAGTCCCGGGTGCCCACCACGATCACGTTGCCGTGCTGGTCGGCCAGTACCTGCGCCTCGACGTGGCGCGGCTTGTCCAGGTAGCGCTCGACGAAGCACTCGCCGCGGCCGAACGCGGCGACCGCCTCGCGGGTGGCCGACTCGAACAGGTGCGGGATCTCCTCCATGGTGCGGGCGACCTTGAGGCCGCGCCCGCCACCGCCGAAGGCGGCCTTGATGGCGACCGGCAGGCCGTGGTCGACGGCGAACGCCATCACCTCGTCGGCGTTGCCCACCGGGTCCGGGGTGCCGGGCACCAGCGGCGCGCCGGCGCGCTGCGCGATGTGCCGGGCGGTCACCTTGTCGCCCAGGTCGCGGATCGCCTGCGGGGTGGGGCCGATCCAGGTCAGCCCGGCGTCGATGACGGCCTGGGCGAAGTCGGCGTTCTCGGAGAGGAAGCCGTAGCCGGGGTGCACCGCGTCCGCGCCGGAGCGGGCCGCCACGTCGATCAGCTTGTCGATGCGCAGGTAGCTGTCCGCGGCGGTGTCGCCGCCGAGGGCGTACGCCTCGTCGGCGAGCGTGGCGTGCAGGGCGTCCCGGTCGGAGTCCGCGTAGACGGCGACGCTGGCCAGCCCGGCGTCGCGGCAGGCGCGGATGACGCGGACGGCGATCTCGCCGCGGTTGGCGATGAGAACCTTGCGCACCTTGTGGCTCCTCCCGGGAGGTCGTTGCCGGGAGTTTAGCGGCCGAGCTGCGGAGCCTAACGATCGCTCAGTGTGGGATGCGGCACTGTAGTCAAACTTGGTTATTACGCTTGTCCCGTGTCGGCGACGCGGATGATGATTCTCGGCCTGGTCAGGTGGATGCAGCCGGTGCACGGCTACGACGTGCGCCGCGAACTGCTCAGTTGGAGCGCGGACAAGTGGGCGAACGTGCAGCCCGGCTCGATTTACCACGCGCTGCGCAAGCTCACCGACGAGGGCCTGCTGCGGACCGTCTCGGTCGAGCAGGTGGGCGCCCGTCCGGCGCGCACCACGTACGAGGTGACGGCGAAGGGGGAGGACGAGTTCGAGACGCTGCTGCGGGCGCAGTGGTGGCAGGTCCAGGAGCCGCCCGATCCGTTCGTCGCGGCGTTCTCCTTCCTGCCGGCGATGCCCCGCGACGAGGCCGCAGCGGCGCTGCGCAACCGGGCGAACCTGCTGCGGGCCGGGGTGGAGTCGATGCGGGCCTCGCTCGACTCGGACTGGGTGCGCACCCGCAAGCCGGTGCACGTCGGGTGGATGTTCGAGCTGTGGCTGGCCCGCGCCGAGGCGGAGACGGCCTGGTGCGAGCGGATCGCGGAGCGGATCGAGTCGGGAGTGTCGTACCTGCCCGATGGGATGGAGCAGGCCGAGGGCTGGTCGGGCTGGTCCGACGGATCACGGTGACACGACATAATCAACGTTGACCAAAAGAGCTATATCGCGTTAGCCTCAGCGGGAATCGCGGGGGATTCGTGCGTCCTCGCGGACGATCGGCGGCCGCTCAGGTCCGCCCGGACGACCAGGAGCAGAAATGATCGAGACCAGGGGGTTGCGGAAGTCGTACCGCTCCCGCGCGGGTCGCGAGACGAAGACCGTGGACGCTGTCCGCGGCGTCAACCTCGACGTGGCGGCGGGGGAGATCTTCGGCTTCCTCGGGCCCAACGGCGCCGGCAAGACCACCACGCTGCGGATGCTCGCCACCCTCATCGAGCCGGACGGTGGCGAGGCCACTGTGGCCGGCGCCGACCTGCGCAAGGACCCGGCCGAGGTGCGCCGCCGGATCGGTTACGTCGCACAGGGCGGTAGCACCTGGGACGAGTCGAGCGCCCGTGAGGAGCTGGTCCTCCAGGCCCGCCTCTACGGCATCGGCAAGGCCGAGGCGCACCGCCGCGCCGAGCACGCGCTCGAAGCGTTCCAGCTCGCCGAGTACGCCGACCGCAAGTGCAAGACCTACTCCGGCGGTCAGCGCCGGCGCGTCGAGATCGCGCTCGGCATCATCCACGAGCCGAAGATCGTCTTCCTGGACGAGCCGACCACCGGCCTCGACCCGCAGAGCCGCGCGCACATGTGGGACGAGATCCGCCGGCTGCGCACCGAGGGGATGACCGTCTTCATCACCACGCACTACCTGGACGAGGCGGACGCGCTCTGCGACCGCATCGCGATCATGGACCACGGCGAGGTGGTCGCCGAGGGCACACCGGCCGAGCTGAAGCGGGAGATCTCCGGCGAGGTGGTGATCGTCGGCCTGGACGCGCCGAGCACCCCGCGCGCCGCCGAGCTGCTCGACACCGAGGCGTACGTGAGCAAGCTGGAGACCGTCGACGAGGGCGGCCTGCGTCTCTACGTCGACGAGGGCGCCACCGCCATCCCGCAGGTGCTGCGCCGCCTCGACCACGCCGGGCTGGACCTGCGCTCGATCGAGCTGCACCGCCCCAGCCTGGACGACGTCTTCCTCACCAAGACCGGCCGCTCGCTGCGCGAGTCCTGACCCCCGGAGAAGCTGTCATGAAACTCGCCCGCGACACCTGGCTGATCTTCCAGCGCCAGACGCAACTGCTGCTGCGCAACCCGGTATGGATCTTCGTCGGCGTCTTCCAGCCGGTGATGTACCTGCTCCTGTTCGCCCCGCTGCTCAAGCCGGCGCTGAACGCGCCCACCCAGGCCGCCGCGTACAAGATCTTCGTGCCCGGCCTGCTCGTGCTGCTGGCCATCTTCGGCGGCCTGTTCCAGGGGTTCGGCCTGATCGCCGAGCTGCGCGCCGGCGTGATCGAGCGCTCCCGGGTCACCCCGGTCAGCCGGCTCGCCCTGCTGCTCGGCCGCTCGCTGCGCGACGTCGTCTCGCTGATCGCGCAGGCGATCATCATCACGCTGCTGGCGCTCGCGTTCGACCTGCGCGTGTTCATCGGCAACCTGCTCCTGGCGTACCTGATGCTCGCCCTCATCGCGCTGATGACCTCGGCCGTCTCCTACGGCATCGCGCTCAAGGTCAAGAGCGAGGACGCGCTCGCCCCACTGATGAACACAGTCGCGCAGCCGGTGCTGCTGCTCTCCGGCATCCTGCTGCCGCTCACCTTCGCCCCCGGCTGGCTCCAGGGCGTGGCCAAGTGGAACCCGTTCTCCTGGGCGGTCGAGGGCACCCGTGCGCTGTTCAACGGCGACCTCGGCAACGACCGCGTCTGGCAGGGCCTCGGCATCATCGCGGTGCTCGCCGCCGCAGGCGTGTTCTGGGCCGCCCGCCAGTTCGCCCGCAGCGTCCGCTGAGCAGGGGAGACCTACCTCTCAGCAGGGGCGGGGCACCGGCCGGGCGCGCGTAGCGTAAGGCTGGTGCCCCGCCTCACCCGTGACCGGATCACCTGGCTGACCTACGCCCAGCTCGGTCTGTGGGGCTTCTTCCTCTACGGGTTCGGCCCGGTCGTACCCCTGCTCCGCGACGAACAGGGCACCAGCGCCGCCGTCGCCGGCCTGCACAGCACCGGCATCGCCGTGGGCGCGCTCGCCGGCGGCGCGCTGTTCGCCCCGGTCGCCCGCCGCCTCGGCCGCGGCCCGGCCATCTGGCTCGGCCTCGCCGGTGTCGCTGCCGGAGTCACCGCGCTCGGCCTGCTCCGCCCGCTGCCGGCCACGCTCGCCTCCGTCGCGGTCATCGCCACCTTCGGCATGATGGTCGTCAGCGGCGTCAGCGTGGTGCTCACCGCCCGGCACGGACCCGCCGCCCCCGCCGCGCTCACCGAGGCCAACGCGGCCTGCGCCGGCATGGGCATCCTGGCGCCGCTGACCATCGGCGCCACCGTCGACGCCGGTCTCGGCTGGCGACCGCTGATGGCCGTCGAGGTCGGGCTGATCACGCTCGTCGCGCTCGCCGCCCTGACCTTCCGGGTACGCGGGCCGAAAACCGCCCCCGCTGACGCGGCTGCCGGCACACCCGTCCCCGTGGCCGCCTCCACCCGGGTCTCCGCCGTCCCCGCTCCCGGGGTTTCCGAGGCCGTCGTGCCTGCTCCCGTCGTCCCCGCTCCCGTCGTCCCCGGTCCCGTGGTGCCTGCTCCCGTCGTCCCCGCTCCCGTGGTGCCTGCTTCGGTCGTCCCCGCTCCTGCCGTGCCCGCTCCTGCCGTGCCCGCTCCTGCCGTGCCCGCTCCTGCCGTGCCCGCTCCTGCCGTGCCCGCTCCTGCCGTGCCCGCTTCGGTTGTTCCCGCCTCCGGTGCCGTCGAGGCCGTCGCCACCGATTCCTCCGTCCGGGCCTCGGCCGTTCCCGCCTCCGGGGAGCCCGTTTCCTCCTTCGGCTCCGGTGCGGCGGGGCGGCTGCCGCGTGCGTACTGGATCGCCTGGGTTCTGATGTCCGTCACCGGGTCGATCGAGGTCTGCCTGTCGTTGTGGACCGCCGACGTGCTGCGGACCCATGCCGGGCTGAGCGCGGGCGGGGCGTCGGCGGCGGTCGCTGCGATCGTCTGCGGCATGTTCGCCGGCCGGCTCGCCGGTGGCCGGGCCGCGTTGCGCTGGGCGCCGGTGCCGCTGCTGCTCGGCGCGCTCACCGTCTCGATGGCCGGGTTCGCGCTGTTCTGGGGCAGCACCGTCGGCTGGCTCGCGGTCACCGGGCTGGTCGTGCTCGGGCTCGGCAACGCGCTGCACTACCCGTTGGCGATCTCGATCGCGCTGGCCGTCGCCGGTCCGGCTGCGGACAAGGCGGCGGGCTGGTCCGCGTACTCGATGGGTGTGGGTTTCGGGATCGCGCCGGTGGCGCTCGGATGGGTGGCCGACGGCGTCGGCCCGCACCCGGCGTTCCTGCTGCTGCCCGCGTTCATCGCGGTGGCGGTGCTGCTGACCGTACGGCTGGGCCGTGCCCTCCCCGCGCCGGTCCGCGCGGCTTGATCGACTCCATGTCGGCGAGGTGGCGGCTTCCGGCGCTCAGGGATGCCGCCATTTCGGCGAGGTGGCGGTATCCGGTGCTCAGGGATGCCGCCACTTCGGGGAGGTTGTGTTCGGTCGGCTCAGCGCGTCCGGGCGAGTGTGAGGTCGTCGGCGGTGGGTGTCATGGCCGCCGTGCGCTGCCTGCTTGGTGCGGGTGGCTTGATCGACTCCATGTCGGCGAGGTGGCGGTATCCGGTGCTCAGGGATGCCGCCATTTCGGGGAGGTTGTGTTCGGTCGGCTCAGAGCACCCGGGCGAGCGTGACCCCGTCGGCGATCGGCAGCATGACCGCCTCGACGCGGACGTCCGCGATGACCGCGTCGTTGAACGCGGCGATCGCCCGGTCGTCGGCGTTGCGTGGGGCGAGCACCCGGCCGTCGCGCAGCGTGTTGTCGACGGCGATCACCGCGCCGGGACGCATGCGGGGCACCAGCTCGTCCCAGTAGATCGGGTAGCCGACCTTGTCCGCGTCGATGAACGCGAAGTCCAGGTAACGCTCGCGGGGCAGCTCGCGCAGCGTCTCCGCGGCCGGGCCGATGCGCAGCTCGATGCGGTCCTGAACACCGGCGCGCTGCCAGTAGCGCCGGGCCACGCCCGTGTACTCCTCGGAGATGTCGAAGCAGGTCAACCGGCCGTTCTCGGCCAGCCCTCGGGCGATGGCCAGCGAGGAGAGGCCGGTGAACGTGCCGACCTCGACCGCCTGCCGTACGCCGAGCAGCCGGGTCAGGAACGTCAGGAACGCGGCCTGTTCGGGCGCGACCTGCATGACCGCCTCGGCGGGCAGGGCCGCCCGGGTCTCCTCGGCCAGCTCCTGGACGATCTCGTCCGGGGCGGACCCGTGGGCCACCAGGTAGGCGTGCAGTTCCGGGGTGAGCGGCAGCGGCTTCGTGGTCATGTCCGGACGTTAGCCGAGATGTTCGATCTCCTGGCCCCCGGGCGCGATCTTCGTCCACAGGTCGACGATGCTCAGCTCCACCTCGGCGAGCAGCCGGCGCAGCAACGGCAGGGACAACCCCACCACCGTGCCCGGGTCACCCTCGATCCCGGTCAGGAACGCCCCGCCCAGCCCGTCGATGGTGAACGCGCCCGCCACGGCCAGCGGCTCGCCCGTCGCCACGTACGCGGCGATCTCGTCGTCGCTGACATCCGCGAAGTGCACGGTGGTCGAGGCGACGGCCTCGGCGCGCGACTCGTGGGTCACGTCGATCAGGCAGTGCCCGGTGTGCAGGACACCGCTGTGCCCGCGCATCCGCTGCCACCGCCGGGTGGCGTCCGCCGCGTCATCGGGCTTGCCGAGGATCTCGCCGTCGAAGGCGAGTACCGAGTCACAGCCGAGCACCAGCGTGCGCTCGTCCGGCGAGGGCCGCAGCCGATCACGTACCGCCTGCGCCTTCAGCCGGGCCAGCTCCAGGCACAGATCCTCGGCCCGATCGCTCACCACCTGCGACTCGTCCACGCCGCTGACCAGCACGTCCGGCTCGATCCCGGCGGCCTGGAGCAACTTGCGGCGGGCGGGAGACTGCGAGGCGAGCACGAGGCGCACCGGTACGGAGGTCGACACCCCGCCGACGCTACCGGCTGACCCTCGGCGGCGGGTCGTCGGCACGTCGGCGGCGCCGCCAGAACAGGTACCCGCCGCCCGCCGCCACCAGCACACCGAGGGTGGCGAGCCCGCGTACGGTCGCGCTGCCGTCGTCGCCCTTGTCGGGTGCTGCCTCCGCTGACGCCGGTGGCGTGACGTTGGAGGACTCGAAGCCGAGCGGGGGAACGTCGGCGGTGAGCGCGGCGACGAGGTCGATCACGCCGTAGCCGTACTGGTCGTCGCGGCCGGGTGGCCCCTTGTCGACGGCGGTGGCGGTCAGCCGGTGGGCGACTTCCTGGGCAGGGAGGTTGGGGTACTTGGAGCGGATGAGAGCAGCAGCCCCGGCAACGATCGCAGTGGCGCTGGAAGTCCCTGTGCCCTTCGAGTACTTGCCGTCGTAGCTGGTGCTGTAGATATCGACAGCAGGGGCAACCACATCTAGCTCGGGGCCGCTGACCGAAACGGGGGCATGATCGCCGGTACGGTCAACGCCTCCAACTGCGATTACACCTGATTCGCTGGCCGGGTATCCGACGTATCCGTCTTCTGGCCAATTTCCGGCGGCCGCTACGACTACAATATCGGCCAATAAGGCCGCACGTATTGATCGAACTAGTGCCGGGCTCGATACGCCATTGCTGGAAATGCTGATGACGGTCGCGTGCTGTGCGATAGCAAAGTTAATTCCCGCTGCCAGATCATCCGGCCGTCCGGTATTGCTGGCCCCAGAAGATTGGATTGGGAGAATCTTTGCGCGGGGGGCAATCCCAACCGCTCCCGTCCCATCGCTCTGGCCGTGGGCGGCGATAAGGCCAGCCATGCCCGTGCCGTGGCTGCTTTTGTCATCGCGACCATCCCCGGTTGCACCCGGGAGTGTGGTAGTGCCGAAAAGCAGGTTGTTGCGTAGGTCTGGATGAGGGGAAACGCCCGTGTCGGGGACCGCAACAATCACTCCCTCGCCTTGAGCTATTGAATTGGCGACGTCTGACTTCAAGTAACGAAGGTGCCACTGGTCCGCTCTTATGCGGTTGCTCGGCTCAGAAGCCGATTGAGATAGAACCGGGCGCCCTGGCACCACGACAGCCAGGGCTAAGAGAGCCGCTGCGATTGACTGCGTCACGCTCACCGGTTGAAGCCGATTGCTGGACCTGGGTCTATCGGTCCACCGTCATCGGGGGGACGCATAACTGGATCGACGCCTTGGCTCGTCTCCCAAGGGTGATCGGCGTCCCAGACCGGCTTACTTTCGCTGTCAGGATCCCGCCGGCTCCTAGAATTGGGATTCGCTGACGCTGAGGGGGAGCCGCCAATCGGGAAAGGGCCGTGGCCGACTCCGGGCTGTGCGCTTCGCCCAGTTCCCGGCCTAGATCCTGCGGCGCCGCTGGGGGCTGTGCCGGCTCCGCCCCCGCCAATTACTCCACCCACCGGGTTAACCCGCCGCGGAGCGCTTGGTGCTGGTTGGCTGATGCCTTGGCTCGGGGGTACTCCTACAAATCCGTTAGGCAAAGCTTGACGCCCAGCGCTGCCTGAAGGTGCGCGAGAAGTCCCCGCGTCGCTTGGGGGAAGGCTCGGCTGTGCGGGTGCTGCCGGGCGGTTGAATGAGTTGTGCCCGAGGTTTGCCGTTGATGGAACGCCGATCTGCCCTCCAATTCCAGGCGTGGGATGGGGCGCTTGGTTGATCGGTGGCGATGGAGCCAGCGGCGGTGCGGGCGCTGCCCCGGATCCAGCCCCTCCCAATATCGGTCCAACGTTGCTTGAAGGGGTTGTCGGTGGCTTGGCCGCTGATGAGGAGATCGTTGATGGCTGGGCGAGTGACCGTCGTGCTGAGGTCGAAACCTGGACCGGAACAACCGGTGGGATGATCGGTGGGACCTCGCCGTAGGCGTCGGGATCGTTGATCTGGCGGCCTGGGCGGACTGGTGTGGGCGGGCGCTGGAGCATGACCTGGGCGTGCTGGAGTTCGCCGCTCAACCCCGTCATCAACCCGCGCGCCCGTACGTTCAACTGCTCCAAGTCGTCGTCCGTCACCGGGGGACGCTCCGGCAACCGGCTGCCCGCCACCGCCTTCGGGTCGGCGATCGTCGCCTCGTACGCCTGCTTCTGCCGCAGCTTCTTCGCGTACTCCTCGTGCAGCGGCTGCAGCTCGGCCCGCGCGCTGCCGATGGCGCGGGCGGCGGCCGCCAACGCGTCGTAGTTCGCGGCGGCGGCGTCGTGGGTGCGCTGCACGCGGTCGATGAGCTGGTCGAGTTCGGCGATGTACGCCCGCGCGGCGGTGTTGGTCTCCGGCGGCCACGCCTCGGCCAGACCGCGCCGGTATTCCCGAAGGCGGCTCAGGTGGGCCAGGGCGAGGTCGCAGACCTTGCGCCAGCCGGCCACCTGCTTCCACTGGCCGGCGGTGTCCTGGTCCTGCACGCACGCCCACATGCTGAGGACGTCCATCAGCCGCCAGTCGGTCAGCCCGGAGGTGCGTCCGCTGCCCCGTTCGATCACGGCAGGATCACCCGGCTCTGTTCGGGGGCGGTGGGGTCGGCCAGTGGCGGCATCGGGCGGGCGACGGTGCTCGACGGCCCGGCGAGCGCTCGTTCGACGTCGGCCACTCGGGCGGAGGAGAACGCGTCGGCGTCGCCGTAGTGGGCGGCGATCCGCCCGGCGGCGTCGGCGAGGCGGCCGGTCGCCGGTGCGAGATCCCACACGGCGCTCACCGCGGCGGTCTGGGTGTCGTGGTGGGCCTGGAGGAACTGGACCAGCTCGATGAAGGCGTCGGCCGGGTTGGGCACCGGCGCCTTCATGTCGTCGGCGATGTAGGACAGGTGCGGCGAGTAGTTGCGCGTCACCTCGTCCTGGAGGCGGTCGGCGAACTCCCGCATCTGCCGGATGTCGGCCTCGATGCCGCCGTAGCCGCGCAGCCAGCCGGCTGGCTGGTTGTCCTCCGGGATCATCGGAGCCTCCTGCCCGTCACCACACGGTTTCCCTGAGTGAGGTTAATGGCTCGACGCTGATCCCGGCAGCCCCGCCCCGTCGCCGCGGGCGGGAGGTGAGGTCAGCGGGGGAGGGCGGAGGCCCGCCACGCGCCGGGCCCCGCGACGGGCCCGGCCAGGGCGGGGCGTGCGCTGCGCGCCCACTGCGACACGGGGGCCGGCGCGGCGGCCTGGGCCGGGCGGGTGCGGACCACGATCGCGCCGACCAGAGCGGCCAGCTCCTCGGCGGTGGGCACGCCACGGACGATCCGGAACAGCGGCTCCTCGGCAGACATGACCCAAGGGTACGCGTCGCGAATTCGACCTTCGCCGTACAGTGGCGTGCCGACGGTGTGGGCGTCGCAGCGGCCGGGTACGGTTTCTGCGATGTCGAACGCGCTCCCCCAACTCGTCGCCGACCGATACCGGCTTCTCACGCCGCTCGGTCAAGGCGGCATGGGCCGCGTCTGGAAGGCGCGGGACGAGGTGCTGCACCGGGACGTGGCCATCAAGGAACTGGTCCCGCCTCCCGGCCTCACCCCGGAGGAGCGCCGCGAGATGCGTGAGCGCTCGCTGCGTGAGGCGCGGGCGATCGCCCGGCTCAACAACGTCAACGTGGTCCGCATCTTCGACGTGCTGCGCACCGACGGCGATCCGTGGATCGTCATGGAGTACGTGGCGTCGAAGTCGTTGCAGGACACCATCGCCGAGGACGGCCCGGTCTCGGTGGCGAAGGCGGTCGAGATCGGCCTCGGCGTGCTGAACGCGTTGAAGGCCGCGCACAAGGCCGGGATCATGCACCGCGACGTCAAGCCGGGCAATGTGCTGCTCGGCGAGGACGGCCGCGTGGTGCTCACCGACTTCGGCCTGGCCACCATCCCCGGCGACCCGAACGTGACGCGCACCGGCATGGTGCTGGGCTCGCCCGCGTACATCTCGCCGGAGCGCGCCCGCGACGGCACTGCCGGCCCGGAGGCGGACCTCTGGTCGCTCGGCGCCACGCTCTACGCGGCGGTCGAGGGCAAGTCGCCGTACGCGCGCCCGTCGGCGATCGCCACGCTCGCCGCGCTCGCCACCGAGCCGATGCCGCCGCCGCGCAACGCCGGGCCGCTCAAGCCGGTGCTCCAGGGCCTGCTGCGCAAGGACCCGGACGAGCGGATCACCGCCGAGGTGGCCGAGCGCATGCTGCGCAAGGCCGCCGGCCGGCGGGCCAAGAGCATCTCGCTGCTGGACGGCGTACGCCGGCCCGGGCCGAACGGTCCGCGCGTGCCGCGCCCGCCGCTGGTGCCCGCGCCGCGCCCGGCCGACCAGGCCGAACGCGCCGCGTCCGGGGTCGCCGCAACCGGGGGTACGGCGGCAGCCGCCGACCCGACGGCGAAGGTGCCGGCGCCCACCTCGGACGCCGGGCCCACCGCGAAGGTGACCCCGCCGCCCGCCGACCCGACGGCGAAGCTCGACCCGGCGCCCTCGACCGACGAGACGCTTGTGGACGACGAGGCCCGGGTGGACGGCGTCGACCCGGCGCTGGACGAGACGCGGCTCGACGGCGAGCCGGTCACCGACACCCCGGCACCGGTGAGCCCGGCCGCGTCCGGCTCCGCGCCGGTCAGCCCGGCTCCGGCTTCAGCCGATCCCGCGCCGTCGACCGGCCGGGCGACGGTGCTGCCGGTCGAGAAGTCCGCGCCCAACCGGCGCAACCTGCTGATCGGCGCACTGGTCCTGCTGCTGCTCGTCGGCCTGGTGGTGGCCGTGCCGCTGCTGAACAACGGTGACGACGGCGACGGCGGTGAGCCGACGGCCGGCACCTCGGCGTCGGTGGCGCCGCCGCCCGCGCCGAGCGAGAGCGCGTCGCCGAGCGCCCCGGCGGCGTCGGCCAGCCCCACGCCGTCGGCCAGCCCGTCGGCGTCCGGGGCCGCGTTGCCGGCCGGCTGGCGCCTCTACACCGGCCCGAACGGCTTCAAGGTGCCGATCCCGGAGAACTTCCAGGCGCGGGTCGGCGGGGACAACGTCGTGCTCTACGAGGTCGGCGGCAGCCGGCGGGTGCTGTTCATCCAGTGGACGTCCGATCCGAAGCCCGACGCGTACACCGACTGGCAGAAACAGGAGCCGTACCGCGCGTCGCGTGTGCGGGGCTACAAGCTGGTCGGCATCACCAAGTGCGACGGCTACTACCGCACCTGCGCCGACTGGGACTGGCTGGAGACGCGCAACGGCGACACCCGCTTCCACGTCCGCAACCGGGGTGTGGCGACCGCCGGCAACCGGGGCTTCGCGTTGCGCTGGGAGGTGCCCGCGAAGGACTGGGACGCCAACCTGGCCAACTGGGAGATCATCACCAAGGGCTTCGTGCCGGACCGCAAGAACTGACCGGGAATCCCGCGGTTACGAAACTCGCTCGCATGGCTTTCCGTCGTCGGGGGTATGAATCCCTCCGACGACGGAAGGAGGCGCGACATGGGTTACCGACGGAGGTACACCGGCCCGCGGCTGGCACTGTGGATGCTCGTGGCGCTCGGCGACGTCGTACTGCTCCTGATCAGCGCCGGCCTGTCCGCGCCGGTCGCGGTCCTCGGCGTGCTGACGCTCACTGTCGCCGGTGTGGCGGCGTGGCGCCTGATGCGCCGGACGCCGGTGCCCGTCCCGGCCACCGCGCGCCGCAGAGCCTGACCTCGGGTACGACGACAGCGGGACCGCCCCGAGACGAGGCGGTCCCATTGCTTTCGCGCGCCGGTCAGGTGTTGTTGGCAAGCGCGATCAGCCGGCTGCGGTCACCGTTCCAGTAGTTGCGGTCGACGTTGCCGCTGATCCCGGAGACGGAGCCGGTGCTGGTGTACTGCCAGAAGCTCCAGAACGGGGCGCCGGCCGGCAGGGTGCCCGGCGCGCTGGCCCAGCGGGCGAGCCACAGCGGGTGGTTGGCCCACGGGCCGGTCCAGCTGCCGGTGCACTGGTTCCACCAGCTCGTTGTGGTGTAGATGACCGCGTACCGGCCGGTGCGGGAGCGGTAGGTGTTCAGGAAGTCCTGGATCCAGTTGCGCATGCCGGTGGTGCTCAGGCCGTAGCAGTAGCCGCCGCTGTACGGGTTGCCCTCGATGTCCAGCGCGGCGGGAAGCGTACGGCTGTCGGCCGACCAGGCGCCACCGTTGCTGGCCAGGTAGTTGGCCTGGGTGGAACCGGCGGAGATGTTCGGCCGGGCGAAGTGGTACGCCCCGCGGATCACCCCGGCGTTGTACGCGTTGACGTAGTTCGCGTTGAAGTTCGGGTCCTTGTAGCTCGTACCCTCGGTGGCCTTGATGAAGGCGAATTGGATGCCCGAGTTGCGCACGCTGGTCCAGTTGATGCTGCCCTGGTACCGGGAGACGTCGATCCCGGGCGTGGTCGCGGCGGCGGCCGGTCCGGCGGTCGCCACGAGGGCCGCGGCCGCGGTGGCGGCGGCGGCCAGGCCGGCGGCGAGAAGCCGGCGTACGGAGAGTCTGGTACGGGCCATGGTTGCCTCCAGAGGGACGTCCGTCTATTGACGCCCATCTTTGGAGCTTAGTGCCCTAGATCGCAATAGGGGGAAAGGAAATTTTCATCGACGGTCGTCGTTCGCCCAGGTGGCGCGACAGTTGCGGATCAGCGCAGGTCGCTCGGGTCCATCGCCCAGCGGAACGGCTCGGTGACACTCAGCGTCTCGCCCGCCTTGGCCACCGCGTCCTCGACGTAGTGCGCGCCGTCGAGCCGGTGCAGTCGCAGCGAGTGGCTGTCGCCGTCCTGCTCGACGAGCAGGTACCACGGAATTCGGGCGATCGCGTAGAGCTGCATCTTCAACACCCGGTCGACTCCGGAGTTCCGGGGCGAGACGACCTCGCCGACCAGCGCCACACGTTCCGCGTCCAGGATCGCGCCCTCGTCGTCGGCATCTGTGACGACGAGGGCGGGGATCATGATCCGGTCGACGCCGAGCCGAACGTTGACGCCGTGATGGACGCAGAACCCGACCGGCGCGGCCACCGACTCGACGGCGTTCGCCAACCGGCGCACCACCCGCTGATGCCGCAGGTCCGGGGCGGGGCTGACGACCAGTCCTCGGTCGAACAGTTCGACGCGGTGGTGACCGTCGCCCATCGCGAGATAATCGGCCTCGGTCAGCGGGGTCACGGACGCACCAGTTACCGAATCCACCCGACATCATCTCCGTTCCAGTAACTGCCCGGCCAAGTCTGACCGGCTGCGGGAGCACGCCGGTCGAACGACACGGCTCGGGGCGGTAGGCTCCCCGCCCATGCCCCTGATCGACGGTCTCACCACGCTCTGGGACACGCTGACCAGCGCCCAGCCGGACCCGCCGCCGCTGCTCGTGGTGGTCACCGCCGTGGTCGCGCTCGCGGTGGTCGTGGCCCGGCTGCCCTGGCGGATCGCCCGTAACGCGGTGACCATCGCGCACGAGGGCGGCCACGCGCTCGTCGCGTTGCTCACCGGCCGGCGGCTGCACGGCATCCGGCTGCACTCGGACACCTCCGGGCTCACGCTCTCCGCCGGCCGTCCCACCGGGCCCGGCATGATCCTCACGCTGCTCGCCGGATACGTCGCGCCGTCGCTGCTCGGCCTCGGCGGCGCGTGGCTGCTGGCCGGGAACCGGATCACGCTGCTGCTCTGGCTCGCGGTGGCGCTGCTGCTGGCCATGCTGGTGATGATCCGCAACCTGTTCGGCGTGCTGTCGCTACTTGTCACCGGTGGGGTGGTGCTCGCCGTCTCCTGGTACACCTCGCCCGAGGTGCAGGCCGCGTTCGCCTGGACGTCGGTCTGGTTCCTGCTGATCGGCGGCGTACGGCCGGTGTTCGAGCTGCACCGGCAACGCGCCCGGGGCCGGATGCCGCAGTCCGACGCCGACCAGCTCGCCCGGATCACGCCGTTCCCGGCGCTGTTCTGGGTGGGCCTGTTCCTGCTGGTGAGCGTGGGCGCACTCGCCGCCGGAGCGCTGCTGCTGGCCGGCCCGATCCTGGCCGACGCGGGGCTCACCGGCTGACCGTGCCGAGCCGCACGAACGCGCCGAGCCGCGCCGAGCCGGCCGCAGCACGCCGTATCGCGCCGCGGAGCGGGCCGCTACGTGGCAGGGCAGAATCGGACCGTGCGATACGTGATCATCGGAGCGGGCGCGGTCGGCGGCACCATCGGCGTACTCCTGGCCGACGCCGGCCACGACGTGACGCTCGTGGCCCGCGGCGCGCACCTGGACGCGCTGCGGGAGCGGGGTCTGACGCTGCGCACGCCGGACGGTGACGTGACCGGCCGGCTCCCGGCGGTGGCCGGGCCGGACGGGCCGCCGCTGCCGGCGGACACAGTGCTGGTCCTCACCGTGAAGTCGCAGGACACCGTGGCGGCGCTCGACGTCTGGGCGGACGCCCCGGTCGAGGGTGGCGGGACGGCGGGCGAACGGCTGCCGGTCGTGCTGGCCCAGAACGGCGTCGCGAACGAGCCGGCCGCGCTGCGGCGCTTCGCCCGCGTACACCCGGTGTGCGTGTGGCTGCCCGCCACCCACCTGGAGCCGGGCGTGGTGGTCGCCAACGGCCATCCGCATCCGGGCATGCTGCACATCGGCCGCTACCCGAGCGGCGCCGACGACACCAGCCGCGCGGTCGCCGCCGACCTGACCGCCGCCGGGTTCGTCGCGCCGGTGCGCGACGACGTGATGCGCTGGAAGTACGGCAAGCTGCTCGCCAACCTCGGCAACGGCCTCCAGGCGCTTCTCGGCCGGGACGTGCCCGAAGCCCTGTCGACGCGAGTACGCGCCGAGGGCGAGGCGGCGCTCGCGGCGGCGGGCATCGCCCACACCTCGGTCGCGGAGGAGGCCGCGGAACGCGGTGACCTGGTGTCGCACCGGCCGGTCGGCGGCGAGGAGCGCTCCGGCGGCTCCACCTGGCAGAGCCTGGCCCGTGGTGCGGGCTCGGTCGAGACCGATCACCTCAACGGCGAGATCGTGCTGCTCGGGCGACTGCACGGCGTACCCACCCCGGCCAACGCGGCGGTGCAGACCGCGGTACGCCGGGCCGTCCGCGACCGGATCCCGGCCGGCGGCTTCCCGCTCGGCGAGTTGGAGAAATTGCTCGGCTGAGCGGGCAACCCGCGCCGCGCCGCCAGGCGTGTCCCCTCACGAACACGGGGAGGTGGCAGGTGCCCGACAGCGACGGCTTCGACGAGTTCTACCGGGGCAGCCGGCAGCGGCTGCTCGGCTTCGTCTACGTGCTCACCGGCGACCTCGCCGAGGCGCAGGACGCCGTGCAGGAGGCGTACATCCGGGCCTGGCAGCGTTGGTCCACAGTGCGTGCGTACGACGACCCGGAGGCATGGGTACGGGTGGTGGCGAGCCGGATCGCGGTGAGCCGCTGGCGCAGCCTGCGCAGCCGGGCCCGTGCCTACCTGCGCCATGGCGCGGTGGCGGACGTGCCGGCGCCGAGCACCGAGACGCTGGACGTGGTCGCCGCGCTGCGCCGGCTGCCCGAGGCCCAGCGCACCGCGATCGCCATGCACTACCTGCTCGGCATGCCGGTCGCCGAGGTGGCGCGGGAGACCGAGGCCCCGATCGGCACCGTCAAGGCCCGGCTGTCCCGGGGGCGGACCGCGCTCGCCGGGCTGCTCGCCGTGGTGGACCTGGAAGAGGAGGCGGCAGATGCCTGACGACGTCGCACTCGTGGAGTTGCTGCACCGGGACCTGCGCAACGTCACCTGGCCGGAGCCGGAGGCGATCCGGGCCACGGCCCGGCGGCGCAGCCGGCGCTCCGCCGCGCTCGCCGCGGTCTCGGTGGTGGTCGTCGCGGCGCTCACCGCGACCCTCGTGGACCGGGCCGGTGCGCCGCCACCGCCCGCCGGCGCCGTCGACGGGCCGGGGGAGATCGTGGCCGAGGCGATGCTGGAACCGGCCGACATCCCCGTTCCCACAGGCGAGCGGCTCAGCGAGACCGGCCTCGACGAGCCGGTCCGGGTCGACGACCTCCTCCAGGTCTGCGCCGGGGAACAGGGGCGGCCGGCCGAGGAACCGCGCTCGCGCTACTCGCGGTCGCAGACCCTGATGGAACCGCCGACCGAGCCCGCGACCACCGTCGGATCGGTCCTCACCCAAGAGGTCTACCGGATGGAACCCGGGGCGGCGGGCCGGTTCGTCACCGGCCTGGAGGGCACTGTCGCGGCCTGCGGCGCGTGGCGGACGACGGGCCAGGCCTACACCGAGCGGGGGATGGTCAGCGCCGAGGTCGTGCACCGCTGGTACGTCGCGGCGAGCGGCTTCGCCGGAGATCAGGCGCTGCTGCTGCGCCACGAGGCGAGCGTGCCGCCGGACCAGGCGACCGGCCGGCCGCCCGGCTATGCGCCGTTGTACGAGGACCGGCTGGTCGTAAGGGTGGGTGACCTGGTGACGGTGCTGATCCCGTCCGGCCGGCTGCGGACCGACCTGCCCCAGGGCCAGGTGCCCGAGGCCAGGGTGACCGAGGAACAGGTACGGCAGATGGCGCGGGTCGCCGCCGAGCGGATGTGCGTGGCCGCGAACCCGGGTTGCTGACGCCGGTGCCCCCGCCGATCTCCCGGCGGGGGCACCCGACGCGCTACAGCGGGATGTTGCCGTGCTTCTTCGGCGGCAGCGTCTCGCGCTTGGTGCGCAGCACCCGCAGCGCCCGCACGATCTGGGTACGCGTCTCGTGCGGCGGGATCACCCCGTCGACGTAGCCGCGCTCGGCGGCGATGTACGGGTTGGCGAGCGTGTCCTCGTACTCGGCGATCTTCTCGGCGCGGACGGCGGCCGGGTCCTCGGCGTTCGCCAGCTCCGAGCGGTAGAGGATGTTCACCGCGCCCTGCGCGCCCATCACCGCGATCTGCGCGGTCGGCCAGGCGAAGTTCAGGTCCGCGCCGAGGTGCTTGGAGCCCATCACGTCGTACGCGCCGCCGTAGGCCTTGCGGGTGATGACTGTGACCTTCGGGACGGTGGCCTCGGCGTACGCGTAGATGAGCTTCGCGCCGCGGCGGATGATGCCGTCCCACTCCTGGCCGGTGCCGGGCAGGAAGCCGGGCACGTCGACGAAGGTGAGCACCGGCACGTTGAACGCGTCGCAGGTGCGCACGAACCGGGCCGCCTTCTCCGAGGCGGCGATGTCGAGCGTGCCGGCGAACTGCATCGGCTGGTTCGCCACCACGCCCACCGGGCGCCCCTCGACGCGGCCGAAACCGACCACCATGTTCTGCGCGTACAGCGGCTGCACCTCGAGGAACTCGCCGTCGTCGAGCACGTGCTCGATGACCCGGTGCATGTCGTACGGCTGGTTCGCCGAGTCCGGGATCAGCGTGTCCAGCTCCCGGTCCTCATCGGTGACGTCGAGGATCGCGGGCGCGTCGAAGACCGGCGGCTCGTCCAGGTTGTTCGACGGCAGGTACGACAGCAGCGCCTTGACGTACTCGATCGCGTCCTCCTCGTCGGTGCCGAGGTAGTGCGCGTTGCCGCTGCGGGTGTTGTGGGTGCGGGCGCCGCCCAGTTCCTCCATGCCGACGTCCTCGCCGGTGACCGTCTTGATCACGTCGGGGCCGGTGATGAACATGTGCGAGGTCTGGTCGACCATGACGGTGAAGTCGGTGACCGCCGGGGAGTAGACGGCGCCGCCCGCGCACGGGCCCATGATCAGCGAGATCTGCGGGATGACGCCGCTGGCCCGGACGTTGCGGAAGAAGATCTCGCCGTAGAGGCCGAGGGAGGTGACGCCCTCCTGGATCCGCGCGCCGCCGGAGTCGTTGATGCCGACGACCGGGCAGCCGATCTTCATGGCGAGGTCCATCAGCTTGACGATCTTCTCGCCGAAGACCTCGCCGAGGGAGCCGCCGAAGACGGTGAAGTCCTGCGAGAAGACGCAGACCTGCCGGCCGTCCACGGTGCCGTAGCCGGTCACCACGCCGTCCCCGTACGGGCGGGTCTTCTCCAGCCCGAAGTTGGTCGAGCGGTGCCGGGCGAACTCGTCCAGCTCGACGAACGAGCCCTCGTCGAGGAGCATCTCGATCCGCTCGCGGGCGGTCTTCTTGCCCCGCGCGTGCTGCTTCTCGACCGCGCGTGCCGACCCGGCGTGCACCGCCTCGTCGAGCCGTCGCTCCAGGTCCGCCAGCTTGCCGGCGGTCGTGTGGATGTTGAACCCGGTCTCGGTAGTCACCCGTGGAATATAACGATGGTTCAGGTGTCTGAGGCTGTGCAGTGCGCCTCACCGCTTCGCGGCGACCGGCGGACCCGGTGGCCGTAGGCTGGCGGGATGCCCGGTTCGCCGTACACCGATCTGGACCGACCGCCGCTGTCGGCGGCCCGGCTGCGGCGCGCGCTCGTCGCGCCGCACGGGCCCTGGCGCCGGTTGGAGTTGCTGGCCGAGACCGGCTCGACGAACGCGGACGTGGTGGCCGCGGCGCGGGCCAGCGAGCCGGAGGGCCTGGTGGTGGTCGCCGAGCGGCAGACCGCCGGCCGGGGCCGGCGGGGCCGCGTCTGGCAGTCGCCGCCGCGCGCCGGTCTCGCGACGAGCGTGCTGCTGCGGCCCGGCGAGGCGGTCGCGGAGCGCGGCTGGTCGCCCGTGCCCACCACCGGGTACGGCTGGCTGCCGCTGCTGGCCGGTGTCGCGCTGGCCGAGGCGGTACGGCTGCTGGCCGAGCTGGACGCGCGGCTGAAGTGGCCCAACGACCTGCTGGTGGACGGTGCGAAGTGCGCCGGGGTGCTGGCCGAGGCGGTGCCGGGGGAGAACGACAGGCCCCCCGCGATCGTGGTCGGTGTCGGGCTGAACGTGACGCTGCGCGCCGACGAGCTGCCGGAGAACCCGACCGGGCTGCCCGCCACGTCGCTCCAGCTCGCCGGCGCCACCGCCACCGACCGCGATCCGCTGCTGCGGGCGCTGCTGCGCTCGCTCGCCGACTGGTACGAGCGCTGGCGTGACGCCGGAGGCGACGCGGAGGCCAGTGGGCTGCGTGAGGCGTACCTGGCGGGGTGCGCCACAGTCGGCCGCCAGGTGCGGGTGCTGCTGCCCGACGGCAGCGAGGCGCACGGCACCGCCACCGGCGTGGACGCCGACGGGCAGCTCCTGGTCGAGACGGGGGCCGAGACGTTGCGGCTGGCCGCAGGCGACGTGCTGCACCTGCGGTGAAAGGAAGGGCACCCTCTTAACGCCTCCGGTAGAGGAAGGGCCCCCTGTTAACAACCACGGGTAGCCGTCCGCGCGGCCGATGCCGGCCGGATGCGCCGACCGGTTACGGTCAGCGCGTCCGGTTCTGCGAGGAGGTTCAGCCGTGGCGTTCCCCGAAGACGTGCTCACCGAGGACGAGCACGTCGTGTTGCACCTGCACCCGCACTGGAAGGCCCTGATCCGGCCGGTCCTGGTGCTCGTGCTCGCCGTCGCGGCGGTCGTCGCCGGGTGGCTCCTGCTGCCCGACGGCAGCGGCGGCACGATCGCGCTCTACGCGATCGCGGTGGTCGGCCTGGCACTGGTGCTGTGGCTGGGTCTGTGGCCGTTCCTGGTCTGGCGCACCACGCACTACCTGTTCACCAACGAGCGGGTGCTGCTCCAGCAGGGGGTGCTGTCGCGTAACCGGCGGGACCTGCCGCTGACCCGGATCAACGACCACGCCATGCACCAGCGTTTCGTGGAGCGGCTGCTCGGCTGCGGCACGCTGACCATCGAGTCGGCGGGTGAGCGCGGCCAGTCGGTGCTGCACGACGTGCCGGGCGTGGACAAGGTTCAGACGAAGCTCTACGAGCTGGTCGAGGCGCACCACGACAAGCACAGCCTGGGTGACGGCGAGATGCGCGAGATCCTGGCCGACATGACCGAGGGCAAGGCCCTGCGCGACCAGCCCTGACGTTGACCGACGGAAAGGCCGGCACCTCGTGTCAGGGGTGCCGGCCTCTCGTCGTTCAGCGGCGGGCGCGGCGGGGCTGGAGTTCCGCGGCGAGTTCGGCGTCCAGGTCGGTGCCGAGCGCGCCACCCAGTCCGGCGTCCGCCGGTGCGGGGCGGCCACGCGGTGGCGGGAAGTCGGCCACCCGGCCGGCGCCCGGAGCTGGTTCCTCCTCCTCCAGCTCGCTGACCGACTCGGCCAGCTCGGCCACCGGGTCCATCTCGGCGACGTTGTCCCACTCGTCACGCGGCACCGAGTGCCAGGTCTCCTCGGCGTGCTTGGGTACCGGCTGGAAGACGAACGTGCGGTACGACCAGAAGCGGAACAGCGTGGCCAGCAGGACACCGATGGTCTTGGCGACGTTCAGCGCGAGCAGGCCGTGTACGCCGAGGCCGTACTTGGCCAGGGCCAGGACGCCGAGTTCGATGAGCAGACCCGCACCGTTGAAGAGGAAGAACAGGACGTATTCGCGCCGGAGTGCCGATTTCGGTCGATCACGGTACGTCCAGTGACGATTCATCAGATACGACGTGATCGTGGCGATAATCGTCGCGATCACTGTCGCCTTCAGCTGACCGTCACGGAAAACCGTGAGTGCCAGCGCATTGAACACCGCGTAATTGATGACGGTGTTGATGCCGCCGACGATGCCGAATTTGAGCGCCTCGTGGATGAACTTCTGCCAGCGCTCGGGCAGCAGACGGACTCCAGGCATGCGGAACACCTTAGGCAGTTGGCTGGGCCGGCTGGGCCCGGCGGGTCGGGATGGGCGGTTCGTCACGCCCCGGACTCTCGGTCGTGGCTCGTTGCCGGAACGGGAGGTGTTCCCGCCTCGACGAAGACGAACCGTCGGTACGACCAGAACCGGAAGAGTGTCCCCAGGCCGGTGCCGACGACGAAGCTGGCGATGTTGTCGGCCAGGGGGGTCTGGAACACCGCGGGCCAGATCGCGCCCAGCCCGTAGTGGCTGATCGCCAGGCAGGCCACCGCGATGCCGAGGCCGACCGCGTTGAAGAAGAAGAACAGCGCGTACTCGCGGGCCGGGTTCGACCGCTGCCGGTGCCGCCACGTCCAGAACCGGTTGCCGAGGAAGGCGACGGTCGCGGCGATCACCGTGGAGATGGTCTTCGCGGCCAGCGGCGCCATGTCCCGGCCGCTGGACAGGTAGTTGAAGAGGATGAAGTCCACGACGAAGGCCAGGCCGCCGACGGTGGCGAACTTGCTCAGCTCGTGGATGAGGTGACCGAAACGGTCGAGCAGTGCTCCGATCGGACCCCGGCGGGTCTGCGGAGCCCCCGGTTGGTCTCCGGTCATCGTCGCGGCCACCCGCCGAGAGTACCGGTTGCGCGGTAACCGGGCGGACTGCAACGGCGAGTCGGCCACGACGGCTTCGCCGCGGCCGTCGCGCTCGGGCTGCCTGGGTCGGAGAGGCGTCGCCCGTTCTCGATGTCCGTGAGCAGAGCGTAACGCGCTGTGCGAATCTGTGGAGCGCATCACGGAATCGTCTTTCGCGACATGTTCGTACGCTTCAACGCGATCGGGCGTCGCGGTCACTCGGTGCCGGACCCGGCCGTCGAAGGTTCACCGCAGGATTTGCGTGAAACTGCGCGCGAAAGCGGGTATCAGATCGTGATGCCGCAGCGTGGCCGTACCTTGTGCAGTTCTTCACAACCAGTCCCACTGACTGACGAGGCAGTCCGGTTTACGCTGAGCCCAATCCCAGGTTTCCACGAGGCGGCGTACCAGCCCGCCGGAACTCGTGCACCCCATAGATCGGTCAGCGTCGACCACAAGGAGAAGTGACATGGTTGCTCCGGCTGCTGTTCGGGGTATCGATCAGGCCCCGACGTCCAACCCCAAGCTGCTCGCCTGGGTACGTGAGGTCGCGGAACTGACCACCCCGGACCGTGTGGTCTGGGTGGACGGGTCTGATGAGGAGTGGCGCCGCCTCACCGACGAACTCGTCGAGAACGGCACCCTGATCCGCCTCAATCCCGAGAAGAAGCCCAACTCGTTCTACGCGCGTACCGACCCCACGGACGTCGCCCGGGTGGAGGAGCGCACCTTCATCTGCTCCGTCGACGAGGCGGACGCCGGCCCCACCAACAACTGGATGGCGCCGGCCGAGATGAAGCGGACGATGACGGAGCTGTACCGCGGCAGCATGCGCGGGCGCACCATGTACGTCATCCCGTTCTGCATGGGCCCGGTCGAGGCCGAGAACCCCATGTTCGGCGTGGAGATCACCGACAGCCCGTACGTCGTCGCCTCGATGCGGATCATGACCCGGATGGGGTCGTCGATCCTGGAGGCGATGGGCGACGACGCCGACTTCGTGCACGCGCTGCACTCCATCGGCGCCCCGCTCGCGCCGGGTGCGCAGGACGTGGCGTGGCCGTGCAACGAGACCAAGTACATCTCGCACTTCCCGGAGACCCGGGAGATCTGGTCGTACGGCTCCGGCTACGGCGGCAACTCGCTGCTCGGCAAGAAGTGCTACTCGCTGCGTATCGCCAGCGTGATGGGGCGCGACGAGGGCTGGCTCGCCGAGCACATGCTGATCCTCAAGATCACCTCGCCCGAGGGCAAGGTCTACCACATCGCCGGCGCCTTCCCGTCGGCCTGCGGCAAGACCAACCTCGCCATGCTGGAGCCGACCATCCCGGGCTGGAAGGTCGAGACCATCGGCGACGACATCGCCTGGATGCGGTTCGGCGCGGACGGCCGCCTCTACGCGATCAACCCCGAGTACGGCCTGTTCGGCGTCGCACCCGGCACCGACTGGAAGACCAACGCCAACGCCATGCGGACGCTGGACCGGGGCAACTCCATCTTCACCAACGTGGCGCTCACCGACGACGGCGACATCTGGTGGGAGGGCATGGGTGAGCCGCCGGCGCACCTGATCGACTGGAAGGGCAACGACTGGACGCCGGAGAGCGAGAGCCTCTCCTCGCACGCGAACAGCCGTTTCTGCACGCCGATCACGCAGTGCCCGATCCTGGCCGACGACTACTACGACCCGAACGGCGTGCCGATCGACGCGATCCTGTTCGGTGGCCGCCGCCGGGACACCATCCCGCTGGTCACCGAGGCCCGCGACTGGGTGCACGGCGTCTACATGGGCGCCACGCTCTCCTCGGAGACGACCGCCGCCGCCTCCGGCGCGGTCGGCGTGGTCCGCCGCGACCCGATGGCCATGCTGCCGTTCATCGGTTACAACGCCGGCGACTACTTCCGGCACTGGATCGAGATGGGCAAGGGCGCGGACGGCGACGAGGCCAAGCTGCCCAAGATCTACTACGTGAACTGGTTCCGCAAGGACGCCGAGGGCAACTTCCTCTGGCCGGGCTTCGGCGAGAACTCCCGCGTGCTCAAGTGGGTCATCGAGCGGCTGGAGGGCCGGGCCGAGGCCGTGGAGACGCCGATCGGCATGGTGCCGGCGCAGGACGCGCTCGACGTCGAGGGTCTGGACATGACCCCGGAGGACGTCCGGATCGCGCTGAAGGTCGACGCGGACGAGTGGCGCAACGAGCTGCCGCTGGTCACCGAGTGGTTCGAGAAGTTCGGGGACAAGCTCCCCGGCGTGCTCTGGGCCGAGCTGGACGCGCTGCGCGCCCGGCTGGACGCGGAGCCGCAGAAGTAACAGGTGTGCCTGTTGCCCCCGCCGGGCAACATCGGATGCCATGAGGACGGCCGCTGAACCTGTCGAGGTCCGGCGGCCGTCCGCCGTCCGGGCGCTCACCACGCTGCTCGCCGTGACCGCGGCGGCCACCGTCGTGGTCGAGCTGCTCAACTACTGGTACGCCCCGGAGCAGGAGTTCGGTCTGGCCGTACGCACCGGCTGGGCGATGCTCCGGTCGCTCGGCTTCCTGCTGCTGATCGGGCAGGTGAACAAGGGCCGGGTGGGTGCGCGGCCGTTCGGGCTGATCCTGGCCGTGACCACGATCTTCGCGGTCGGGCGGCTGATCGTGCCCCGGCAGGGGGTGCCCGCGCTGCCGGGCCTGGTCGGGTTCGCCGTGCTCACCGCGCTCTGCGTCGCCGTGGTGGTGCTGCTCTACCGCTCCGAGGCGATCCGCGCGCACCTGGTCCGGCACCGCAAGGGCCTGGTCGTCGAGGGCGGGACGATCGCCTGGCGGGAGATGGCGCCGAAGCGCCCGCAGGCGAACGGCTGGCTGCTCACCGCCCGGGTCGCGGCGTTCACCTACAGCCCGCTGATGCTGGTGCCGGCGCTCGTCGCGACCGGCGCCGTACTGGACGGGCGGCTGGCCGCCGTACCGGCATTGATCTTCTGGTTCGGCGCCGGGATCGCGGTCAGCTACGCCGTGCTGTTCTGCACCGCCTTCCTGCTGCGCGACCGGGCATGGGCGCGCCGGGCGCTGGTAGTGGTCACACTCGGCGTCCTGGCGATCGACCTGCCGCTGTGCTGGTGGCTGCTCGGCACCGACGGCCTGATCCGCGACGGCGCCCCCCTGGTCACGGCGGCGGCCCTCACCTTCTACTCCCTGCACCGCGCCACCCGCAACCCACCCTCACTCGGTTGACCATGAAGTTGGCGGCTTATTCGATCTCCTTCGCTGCCGTCAACCTCATGATCGTCGCCCGGGGCGGGGTGCGGCGGGGCAGGATGAGGGGGTGTGGGACGTCGTGGTGGTGGGGGCCGGGCCGGCCGGAGCGGCCGCAGCGCTCGGCGCGCGGCGGGCCGGGGCGGCGCGGGTGCTGCTGCTCGACCGGTCCAACTTCCCCCGCGACAAGGCGTGCGGAGACGGCATCGCCGCGCACGCGCTGGACGTCCTCGCCGAGCTGGGCGTGACCGGGGCGGTCGACGGCTACGCACCGCTGCCCGCGCTGCGCCTGGTCGGCCCCGGTGGCGGCACCGTCGCCCGGACGCTGCCCCGGCCCGCGTACACGGTGCCCCGCCAGGTGTTCGACGCGCGCCTGGTGGCAGCGGCGGTGGCGGCCGGCGCGGAGTTGCGGCGGCACACCGTACGCCGGGTGGACATCGCCGCCGACCGGGTGGTGCTCGACGGAGAGCTGTCCGCACGGGCGGTGGTCGGCGCTGACGGCGCCGGATCGGTGGTACGGCGCGCGCTCGGCCACCCGGTCAACCCGGACCGGCACCTGGCGCTCGCCATCCGGGGCTACGCGCCCACACCGGCCGGGCCGCCCGAACAGCTCATCGTCACCTCGGCGGCGCGCTGGCCCGCGTACGCCTGGGCCTTTCCGATCGGCGACGGTCGCGCGAACGTCGGGTACGGGGAGGTGTTGCGCGGCGAACCGCTGACCCGCGCGCACCTGCTGGACCGGATGGCCGCGCTGCTCCCGGACGTCGACCCGGCCACGGTGACCGGCCTGCGGGCCCACCACCTGCCGCTGTCCACCCACCGGCCCGCGCCCGGCCGCGGACGGGTGGTGCTGGCCGGGGACGCGCTGTCGCTGATCAACCCGTTCACCGGCGAGGGCATCTTCTACGCGCTGCGCTCCGGAGCGCTCGCCGGCGCGGCGGCGGCCGGCTCCCCGGCCGAGGCCGCCCGGGCGTACGCCGCCGCGCTGCGCGCCCGGCTCGGCACCCACCTGCGGCACAGCTCGGTGGCGGCGTGGCTGGCCCGGCGGCGCCGGGTGGTCGACGCGGTGGTCGGCGCGGCCCGGCGGGACGAACGCGTCTACCGCACCGTGGTGGAGCTGGGACTCGGTGACGGCCGGCTGGACGCGCGCACCCTGATGGCGATCGGGGCGGACCTGCCGCGACCACGCCGGACCGGCGCACAGTCAGGTGATATGCCACCGAGACACTGATCTCTCCCGCGGGTCGCTACCCTGCAAGGTGATGACTCTGCGGAAACTCCTCTACTCCGTGTACGAGCGCCGGCTGACGGCGAAGCTCGCGGGCAAGCCCGTACCCGCACACGTCGGCGTGATGTGCGACGGCAACCGCAGATGGGCCCGGGAGATGGGCTTCGTCGACCCGAACGACGGCCACCGGATGGGCGCCGAGCGGATCAAGGAGCTGCTCCGCTGGTGCGACGCGGCAGGCGTCGGGCACGTCACACTCTGGCTGCTCTCCACCGACAACCTGTCCCGCCCGGCCGCCGAGCTGGACCCGCTGCTCCAGATCATCGAGGACCTCACCACCGAGCTGGCGGAGGAGGGCAACCCCTGGCGGCTGCGGATGGTCGGCGCGCTCGACGTGCTGCCGGCGCAGCACGCCGCCGCGCTCAAGGCCGCCGAGGAACGCACCCGCGACCGCGACGGCGGGGCTCAGGTCAACATCGCAGTCGGGTACGGCGGGCGGCGCGAGATCGCCGACGCGGTCCGCTCGCTGCTGGTGGAGCACGCGGCGAACGGCGGCACGATCGAGGAGCTGGCCACCTCGATCAACGTCGACCACATCTCCGAGCACCTCTACACGAAGGGGCTGCCGGACCCGGATCTGATCATCCGGACCAGTGGCGAGCAGCGGCTCTCCGGCTTCATGCTCTGGCAGAGCGCGCACTCGGAGTTCTACTTCTGCGAGCTGAACTGGCCCGACTTCCGCAAGGTCGACTTCCTGCGGGCCCTGCGCTCCTACGCCACCCGCCAGCGCCGCTTCGGCACCTGACCCCCTCGCCCTCTCGCCGCACTCTCGCCCCGGCGATCTTGCACTTTCGGCCCCGAGGGCGGGGCTTTTGCCCTGCTTTGCCGGGGCGGCAAGTGCAAGATCGCGGGGGAGAAACCGCGGGGGCGGGGGTGTCAGCGGAGGTGGGGCAGGGCGGCGGTGAGGAAGTCGGCCAGGGCGGCCGGGGAGTCCAGGGTCAGGTCGGCGGCATCGGCCACCTCGTGACCGGTCTCCGGGTTGGCGACGGCGACGCAGACACCGAGGAAGTCGGGATCGGCGGCGGCGCGGGCGCGCAGCGCGGCGAACGCCTTGATGTCGGAGACGTCGTCGCCGAAGTACCAGGCGCCACCGGCGTCCCGGACCGTCTCGCCGATCACCATGCCCTTGTCCCGGTCGACAGGGGGCTTCAGTTCCAGCACCATCCGGCCCGGCTGGGCGCGCAGGCCCAGCCGCTCGGCCTGGGCCCGGCCCCACTCCTGCACCAGGTCGCCGAGCTGCGGGGCGGTACGCCAGTGCAGCGCCACGGAGAGCCGCTTGAACTCGACGAGCGCGCCGGGCGGCAGTTCGGCGCGGGCCTGCTCGGCCAGCTCCGACATGGTCGGCACCCACGGCAGGGCGGCCGGCTCGGTGACCGTCTCGCCGCCGGAGTGGCTGTGCTCCAGGCCGTAGAGCCCGTACAGGTCGATGCCGGCGAGGCCGCCGAGGTGGTCACGCAGGAAGTCCACCGGGCGGGCGGAGACGATGGCGATCCGGCGGACGTGCGGGGCGAGCGCCTCCAGCGCGGTGAGCACGTTGGGCGCGGGCCGTACGGCCGTGGGGTCGTCGTCGACGGGCGCCAGTGTGCCGTCGAAGTCGAAGAAGAGGACGACGTCACCCGCGCGGTCAGCGGTCGCACGCCATGCGTGCTCCGCGTTCAACGGGGTCTTCGGCTGCTGGTTGCCCAGATTCAACGGCGGCACGCGCGTCAGCGTACCCCGCGCCGGGCGGCGTATTCGTGGCCGAGATGTGACGTCGGAACGACGTGGGGATCAGCGTTCGGCGGCTCCTCGTCCCCGGCGACCGAACGGCACCACGGCCGCCTCCTGCCCGTGGCTGAGCAGGTAGCCCTCCACGAAGCCGGTGTTGCGGTCGCCGGTGTGCGCCTCGATCTCGTTGAGCCGCGCCACCAGGAACTCGGTGAGCGCGCTGACCCGGTCGTTGAGCCGATCGTGCAGCTCGGCGACGACGGCGAGGATCACCGCGGTGCCGGCCGTGGTGAGCGCGAAGAGGTTGACGACCAGGGGAAGCTGCCCGCCGTCCAGTACGCCGACCACCACGTTGCCGGTCACGCACGATGTCAGCGACACCACCGCGACCACGACTGCCAACCATTTCAGGGTCATGGACAGACCCCTCCTTCTGTCCCGCAGGGCTGGGTTCGGCTGTGTCCCGTCCCCCCGCCGATGACGAGCCCCTAGCAGTACAAACGTGGACGCTAGCGGGTCCGATCCGTCCCCGAGGCGAAACGATCGGGTCCGACCTTCCGTTCTTTCGCCATCTGAGGAACTACCCGGCTTGTTTACCCCTATTTCGGACACCGCCCGGCAGAGTCGGGCGATATGCGAGGTAACGAATGGTTTCTCGAATGTGGAACTTCTCCGCGTCGGACACGTTCGGATCGACCAGCCGGCGCAGCAGCGCCTCCACGTCCGGGTCCATCGGGGGCGGGGTCGGCGCGGTACGCGGTCCGGCGGCCCGGTCCCAGCCGAGCGCGATGAACGCGGCGGCGGGGTCGAGCCCCAGCCCTTCGCAGAAGGCGACGACGCGTTCCGCCTCCGGGTCGCTGGCCCAGTCGCCGCGTACCCATCGGTTGATGGTCTGGCGGGAGACGCCGGTGCGCCGGGAGACCTCGGTGCCGCTCCAGGCCCGCAGTGCGCGGGCGTCGTCGAGCGCGCGCCGGACGAAGGTGGCGAACGCGATCTTCCGTGCGTTGGTCGTCTCGGTCACCCCGTGACGGTACGGCCAGTCGGTCCCTAGAGGACGGCTCGGCGCGCTGCTGTCACGCCGACGTGACGATGATCCGGGATTTCCGGTAAACGATTCAGTGCTGCTCCTGAGGGGTGTCACCCGGGCAGAATAGATGGACACGAGTACGGCGGCAAAGGCCTGAAAAGCTGATACTGTCACGCTCATGAGACAACTTACGGTGTGTCACGTGCTTGAGACGACGAGTGCTCACATGCGTCACTCCGCGGGTGCCGAGGGGGTTTCGTGACCGAGCTCGCGACACGTGCCCAGGCTTTCGGGCTGATCGCGGACGGAGTGTCCGCCGGGCTGAGCGCCCCCTGGCGTCTCTATCTCGCCCGCGGGTGCCGGTATCTCTCACTCAGCGTCGGCGACCGGGGGGAGTGGGACGCCTGGCGGACCCATCTCGGCTGCCCGGAGCTGAGCGTGCGGGTCTACGACTCCGGCGGGGAGATCCGCCGGGCGTCGGTGGCCGAGGTGATCCTCGACGGCTGCCGGATCAGCGTGGAGCTGGTCGAGGAGGTCAGCACCGACGATCTGGAGCGCCTGCTGGTGGTCGACCCGCTGCCCGGGGCGGACGAGCGATGACCCCCTTTCTCGCCGTGGTGCTCGTTCTCCTGCTCGGCTCCACGTGCTACGCGGCCGGGCGCCTGCACGGTCAGCTCAGCTACCGCATCGGCTACCGGTTCGGTTACCGCCAGGGCTACTTCGACGGTGACCGGGGCGCCTGGAACCGCCGTCGGCGAGATGCCCAGGCGGCGATCGCCTCGGCGCTGTCCGGTCCCGGCCCGACCGTGGTGACCTCGGCCGGGCGCTCGGCCGTGCCGTTCGGCGGCACCTCCGTACCCGCAGCGGTCGCCGCCCGGCCCGGCTCGGCCCCGGCCGTCCGCGTCACCGCCACGGCCCAGCTCGGCGCCGTCGGCCGGGTGGGCACCACGTACACCGGATCGTCGTTCGGCGCGGCCGGCGCCGGACCGCGGGCCGGCACGCTGGTGCGCCGCCAGGGCTGAGGCCCGCGCCGCGTCGCGGCGCCGCAGTGGACGACCGGCCGGGGTGCGCGCAGGGGGCATGCATCCCGGCCGGTTCCGGTCCGCCGGTCACTCGAACGGGTGTACGTCCGGCGAAGACCGAACGATGATCCACGCGCACCTCTAGCCCCGCGGCCCCGGTGCGATTAGCGTCTAGGCATGGCACGGGGTTTTCCCGGGCCAGCCGGACAGCCCGGACCTGCGTCCTCGCGCACGGGGCCCGCATCCGACCCCGTGTCCTCCGGGCACCGGAAGAGGCGGAACTCGGGTGGCCGGGTGCCCATCCGCGGAGCAGGCCTGTGACCACTCGCCGTACCCCCGCCGGAGCCGAGCAGACCCCGGCCTCGACCGCCCCGACCCGCCGGACCACCCGCAGCCGCCGCGGCGCCGCCGCCGCGGAGGCCGAGGAGCCCCGACCAGCCGGCCCGGCCTTCGTCCTGGACACCTCGGTCCTGCTGTCCGACCCGGCGGCCTTCCACCGCTTCGCCGAGCACGAGGTGGTGCTGCCGCTGGTGGTGATCTCCGAGCTGGAGGGCAAGCGACACCACCCCGAGCTGGGCTGGTTCGCCCGCCAGTCGCTGCGCATGCTGGACGAGCTGCGCGTGCGGCACGGCCGGCTGGACCGCCCGGTGCCCGCCAACGACCAGGGCGGCACGCTGCGGGTGGAGCTGAACCACACCGACGACGGGGTGCTGCCGCCCGGCTTCCGCAACGAGTCGAACGACGCGCGCATCCTGTCCGTGGCGCTCAACCTGGCCGCCGAGGGGCGTGAGGTCACGCTCGTCAGCAAGGACATGCCGCTGCGGGTGAAGGCCGCCTCGGTGGGCCTGCGCGCCGACGAGTACCGGCACGGTCAGGCCAGCGACCCGACCTGGACCGGGATGGCCGAGCTGGACCTGGCCGAGGAGGAGATCGGCCGGCTGTACGCGGGCGAGACGCTCGACGTCGACGCCGCGGCGGGCCTGCCCTGCCACACCGGCCTGGTGCTGCACTCCGGGCGGGGCTCGGCGCTGGGCCGGGTGCTGCCCGACAAGACCATCCGGCTGGTCCGGGGCGACCGGGAGGCGTTCGGTGTGCACGGGCGCTCGGCGGAGCAGCGGGTCGCGCTCGACCTGCTGCTGGACGAGTCCATCGGCATCGTGTCGCTCGGTGGGCGGGCCGGCACCGGCAAGTCCGCGCTGGCGCTCTGCGCCGGCCTGGAGGCGGTGATGGAGCGGCGCCGGCACAAGAAGGTGATCGTGTTCCGCCCCCTGTACGCGGTCGGCGGCCAGGAACTCGGTTACCTGCCCGGGTCGGAGTCGGAGAAGATGTCGCCCTGGGCGCAGGCGGTCTTCGACACGCTCGGCTCGGTGGTGCACGAGAACGTGCTGGAGGAGGTCACCTCGCGCGGGCTGCTGGAGGTGCTGCCGCTGACCCACATCCGCGGCCGGAGCCTGCACGACGCGTTCGTCATCGTGGACGAGGCGCAGTCGCTGGAGCGGGGCGTACTGCTCACCGTGCTGTCGCGCATCGGCCAGGGGTCGCGGGTGGTGCTCACCCACGACGTGGCCCAGCGGGACAATCTGCGGGTCGGCCGGCACGACGGGGTGACGGCGGTGATCGAGGCGCTGAAGGGGCATCCCCTCTTCGCGCACGTCACGCTCAGCCGATCGGAGCGTTCTCCGATCGCCGCCATGGTCACCGATCTGCTGGAGGACATTCCCGGCTGAGCGCCGCTTTTGCCCTACTTTGTCCGCATTTTCAGGGTGACGCAGATCACTTTTGAGCCCGGCCATTTCCCACTGGCCTCACTGTGCGCAATGGTGTCCATCGAGCGTCACCTACCACTCGGGAGCCGGACACGGCCCGGAGTCACACCGGTACCGGTGCGCTCACGGCACCGGCGGTGACCCGACCCGGCCATGCGCGTGCCGTGTCCCTGCCCCCGACGAAGGGAAACTTCGTGAGTCGGCTGTGGAGCCGGTTCGGCGCCCGTACGGCCGCTGTCGCGCTGCTCTCCGTGGGCGTCGCCGGCGGCTTCTATCTGGGCGAGGATCGACAGACCCAGCAGCAGGGCCTGACCGCGCAGGTCGGCCTGAAGGTCGACCAGACGGAGTACGCGTACCAGCGCGACCGGCTGTCCGACCACCGCGTGGACTCGTCCCGGCAGCGTGCCGCCGAGTACCAGGCGAAGCTGCGTGCCGCCGCGGCGGCGAAGGAGGCCGCCGAGCGGGCCAAGAGGGCCGAGGCGGCCGCCGCCACCCGCAAGAAGGAGCGGGCCGCGGCCGAGGAGGAGGCGGAGGCGAAGGCCAAGCCGTACGACGGCCCGATCCCGTCCTCGTGCGCCGAGTACAGCGGCAACCGGAAGATCGGTTGCGCCATCATGCTCGACAAGGGCTTCGGCATCGACCAGTTCCCCTGTCTGGACAAGCTCTGGACCAAGGAGAGCGGCTGGAACCCGAAGGCCTCCAACAGCTCCTCCGGGGCGTACGGGATCCCGCAGGCGGTGCCGGGCAGCAAGATGGCCTCGGTCGCCGACGACTGGAAGACCAACCCGGCGACCCAGATCACCTGGGGTCTCGGCTACATCAAGGGCCGGTACGACACTCCCTGCGGCGCCTGGCAGAAGTCGCAGAGTTCGGGCTGGTACTGACATCACCACGACGGCGGGACACGCGGACAGACCCGGGTGTCCCGCCGTCGTCGTACCGCCGTCCGACTGGCGGCCTGCCGCATTTGCTGATAGCTCTTGGTAGGTGACCTGGCACGGCGGCCCCAGTGGCGACCCCTACCGGTTCGGCACCGACGCGTTCTATGCGGCGCTCGGCCGGGCCTTCGTCGCCATGTGCGCGGTGGTCCCGGTGCTGTTCCTCATCGAGGCGCTCGACGTCGGCCTTCGACTCGGCCTGGACTACACCGCCGGCATCATCCCGCAGCGGCTCCAGGGCCTGGACGGCGTCTTCTTCTCGCCGTTCCTGCACGCCGGCTGGAACCACCTCTACAGCAACAGCATCCCGCTGATCCTGCTCGGCACGTTCGTGCTCGCCGCGGGCACCCGCCGGTTCCTCTGGTCCACCGCCGTCATCATCCTGGTCAGCGGTCTGGGCGTCTGGTTCACCGGCTCACCCAACTCGGTGGTGGTCGGTGCCAGCGGCGTGATCTTCGGCTACCTCGGCATCCTGCTCACCCGGGGCGTGGTGGAGCGGAGCTGGTGGAACTTCGCCGTCGGCCTGCTAGTCGGGTTGCTCTACGGCTGGCAACTGCTCGGCATCCTGCCGACCGACGAGCGCATCTCCTGGCAGGGTCACCTGTTCGGGTTGCTCGGCGGCGTGGTCGCGGCGATCCTGTTCCGCCGCCGCAACGACACCGGCGAGTCCGACCGTCTCGGCTCACCGAGGATGACGCTGCCCTGACGGCGCGTTGATCGAACCGCGGGACGTCCTTGCCCGCGGCCACCTGCCCGCCTACCGTTTCCGCATCAGCACGGGGTGATCCCGAAGCGGAAAGTGACGGTACGCCATGCGCGAGGTCGATGTCGCCGTGATCGGGGCCGGTCCCGCCGGGCTCTTCGCCGCCTACTACGCCGGTTTCCGTGGACTCTCCGTGTCGGTGATCGACGCGCTGCCCGAGCCGGGCGGTCAGGTCACCGCGATGTACCCGGAGAAGCTGATCCTCGACGTCGCCGGCTTCCCCGCGATCAAGGGCCGCGAGCTGGTCACGAACCTGGTCGCGCAGGCCGCGCCGTTCCGTCCCGACTACCGGCTCGGCGTACGCGCGGAGAAGCTGTCCTACCTGGACGGCCGGCCGGTGCTCGGCCTCGCCGGCGGTGAGCAGCTCAGCTGCGGCGCGGTGCTGGTCACCGGTGGGCTCGGCAGCTTCACGCCCCGGCCGCTGCCGGTCGCGGAGAGCTTCACCGGCGGTGGGATCGTCTACTTCGTGCCGCAGCCCACCGAGTTGACCGACCGGCACGTGCTCATCGTCGGCGGCGGCGACTCGGCGTTCGACTGGGCGGCCACGCTCGCCCCGCTGGCCCGGTCGGTGACGCTTGTGCACCGGCGGGACCGCTTCCGGGCGCACGCGGCCACCATCGAGCGTGTCCGCGCGCTGCCGGTGCGGATCGTGGTCAACGCCGAGGTGAGCCGGCTCTACGGCGAGGAGACGGTCACCGGCGCCGAGCTGACCGTACGCGGCGGCGAGGTGGAGACGCTGCCGGTGGACACCGTGGTGGCCGCGCTCGGCTTCACCGCCGACCTCGGCCCGCTCGCCGAGTGGGGGCTGAACCTCGACCGCCGGCACATCGTGGTGGACAGCGCGATGGCCACCAACCTGCCCCGGGTGTTCGCGGCCGGGGACATCACCGAGTACCCGGGCAAGGTCCGCCTGATCGCCACCGGCTTCGGTGAGGCCGCCACCGCCGTCAACAACGCGGCTGTCGTCATCGACCCGACCGCGCACCTGTTCCCGGGTCACTCCTCCGACGGCACCTGACGCCGACCGGCGTCAGGGCAGGCCGACCAGGTCGGCCATCAGGCCGATCTGGTGGTCGAAGTACTCGTCGCGGTGCGGCAGCGCCCGGTTGATCCGGCCGAACAGCTCGAAGCTGATCAGCCCGAACAACTGGGTCCAGCCGGCCATGCCGCGGGCCAGCAGCGCGGGCGGCACGTCCATCCCGATCAGCTCGACCAGTTCGGCCACGTCGCCGCGCAGCGGCTCGGGTAGATCCTCGTCGGGCGGGGCGAGCCGGCCGGAGGCCAGGCCGTCGCGCAGGATGCCGACCAGGGTCACCGGAGGGCGCTGGGCCGGCACGACGGTGTCGTCCGGGGCCGCGTACCCGGGCACCGGGCTGCCGTAGAGCAGCGCGTACTCGGCGGGGTGGTCGAGCGCCCACACGCGGGCGGCCCGGCAGGCGGCGAGCCAGCGTCCGCGCAGGTCGGCCTGGTCGGCGGCGGCGTCGGCCGCCTCCACCGCGTCGCCGAGCGCGTCGTACGCCTCCAGGATCAGCGCGGTGAGCAGGTCGTCGCGGCTGGGGAAGTAGCGGTAGATCGCCGAGGAGACCATGCCGAGGTCGCGGGCGACCGCGCGCAGGGAGAGGTTCGCGCCGTCGGTGTCCAGGTGGCGGCGGGCGACCGTCTTGATCTCTTCGATCATCCCGGCGCGGACCCGGGCGCGGAGCGAGGGAGCGACCATGTCCCCACTCTGCCACGACGAGAGCAGCAATCAAAAGAGAGAGCACTGCTCTTGACTTGCGCCGCTTCCGTGAGTCATGCTCTGTTCCGAGAGCGGGGCTCTCGATTCGAATTACTGCTTCAGTGAAGGTGGACCTGTCATGGCACTGCACGTGATCGTCGGCGCCGGCCCCGTCGGCACCGCCACCGCCCGCCTCCTCGCCGAACGCGGCGAGCGGGTGCGGGTGGTCACCCGGCGCGGCACCGGCCCCGAGCACCCGGCGATCGAGCGGGTGGCCGCCGACGCCGCCGACGCGGACCGGCTCGCCGCGCTGACCGAGGGCGCGGACGCGCTCTACAACTGCGCCAACCCGCAGTACCACACGTGGCCGACGGACTGGCCGCCGCTGGCCGCCGCCCTGCTCACCGCCGCCGAGCGCAGCGGCGCCGTGCTCGCCACAGTCGGCAACCTCTACGGGTACGGCCCGGTCGACGCCCCGATGACCGAGGCGACCCCGCTCGCCGCCACCGGCGTCAAGGGCCGCGTCCGCAACCGGATGTGGGCCGACGCGCTGGCCGCCCACCGCGCCGGCCGGGCCCGGGTCACCGAGGTACGCGGCTCCGACTACATCGGCCTCGGCGGCACCTCGCTGCCCATGATGGTGCTGCCCAAGGTGCTCGCCGGGCACCGGGTGTTCCTGCCGGTCGCCTGGGACGCGCCGCACACCTGGACGTACGTGGGGGACGTGGCCCGTACCCTCGTCGCCGCCGCCACCGACCCGCGCGCCTGGGGACGGGCCTGGCACGTGCCCAGCGCGCGCCCGATGTCCATGCGGGCGCTCGCCGAGCGGGCGGCGAAGCGGGCCGGGGCGCCGGCGCCCCGGCTGACCCGGATGCCCTACCCGGTGCTCTGGCTCGGTGGTCTGGCCGACCCGTTCGCCCGGGAGATGCGGGAGACCGCGCACCAGTTCGCCGGGCCGTTCGTGATGGACTCCACCGCGGCCAGCGAGACGTTCGGGATCGAGGGGACGCCGCTGGACCGGGTCGTCGACGAGATGGTGACCGGCCTGCGCGCCGCCGCGCCCGCCGCCGCCCGCTAAGGGCGGCGGGTGGGGCCGAAGGCGGCGACGAGCACCGCGACCAGAGTCAGCGCCGCGCCGAGCAGCGTGTCCAGGCCGGGGTGCGAGGCGGCGGTGGGCAGCAGCAGGTCCAGCAGCACCGCGCCGACGATCTGCCCGGCGATCGTGGCCAGGCCGAGCAGCAGCACCCCGGTGAACCGGACGAGGGCGGCGGCCAGCGCGATGAACACGATCCCGAGCGGGCCGCCGAGATAGAGCCACGGCTCGTCCGGGAACGCGCCTGCCGGCCGTCCGCGTACCGCCAGGTCCACCGCGAAGGTCACGAGCAGCGCCACCGTGCCGACTGTGAAGTTCACGAGCGTGGCGGTCATGGCACTGCCCGCCGCCGCCCGGACCCGACCGTTGACCGCCTGCTGCCAGGCGATGCCCACCCCCGCCGCCAGTGGCAGCAGCGCCAGCGCAAGCGCGTGCGGGTCGCCGAGCCGGTCGCCCACCGCCAGCAGGACGGCGAGCACAGTGAGCACCGCGCCGATCAGCCGGTTCGGGGTGACCGGCTGCCGGCCGGCCGGGCCGATGCCGGCCCGGTCGACGAGCAGGCTGCTGCCGGACTGCCCGGCCACCACCGCGACGGTGAAGACCGCGACGCCGAGCGCGCCGATGGTCAGCCCCTGCGTCGCCACCAGGAACGCGCCGCAGACGCCGCCCAGGCATTGCCAGGGCCGCAGCGCGCCGGAGCGCAGCGCGCCGCGCAGGGCGGCCAGTCCCCGCCGGCCACCGGGGGTGGCGGGGACCAGCACCAGCAGGATCAGCAGGCCCACACCGAACGAGACCACCGCGGCGGCGATCCCGTCGGCCAGGCGTACGCCCAGCTCACCGTTGATCCGGGACTGCACGGCGACCATCACGCCCGAGGCGGTGGCCAACCCGACACCGGCGACACGTCGCCCGGTCGACAGCGTCTGCGGTGCCGGTGGTGCCGCCGTCCCGGTCCGGCTCACTCCTGCTCGGCCAGCGGGCGTCCGTCGAAGTCGACAGCCGAGTAGAGGGCGAGCTTCTCCAGGCGGTGGTACGAGTCGATCACCCGGATGGTGCCGCTCTTGGAGCGCATCACGATCGACTGGGTGTACGCGCCGCCGGAGCGGTAGCGCACGCCGCGCAGCAGGTCGCCGGAGGTGACACCGGTGGCCACGAAGAAGCAGTTGTCGCCGGTGACCAGGTCGTCGGTGAACAGCACCCGGTCCAGGTCGTGCCCGGCGTCCAGCGCCTTGCGACGCTCGTCGGAGTCCTTCGGCCAGAGCTTGGCCTGCATCATGCCGCCCATGCACTTGAGCGCGCACGCGGCGGTGATGCCCTCCGGGGTGCCGCCGATGCCCATCAGCACGTCCACGTCCGACTCGCCGCGGGCCGCCGCGATGGCGCCCGCGATGTCCCCGTCGGAGATGAGCCGGATCCCGGCACCGGTACGCCGGATCTGCTTGATCAGGTCGTCGTGGCGCGACCGGTCCAGCACGCACACGGTCACCTCGGCGGCGTCGGTGCCCTTGACCTTGGCGATCCGGTTGATGTTCTCGGCCACCCCGGCGTTGATGTCCACCACGTCGGCGTACATCGGGCCGACCGCCAGCTTCTCCATGTAGAAGACGGCGCTCGGGTCGAACATCGCGCCGCGCTCGGCGACCGCGAGCACCGCCAGCGCGTTCGGCATGCCCTTGCTCATCAGCGTGGTGCCGTCGATCGGGTCGACCGCCACGTCCACCTCGGGGCCGGTCCCGTCGCCGACCTCCTCGCCGTTGAACAGCATGGGGGCGTTGTCCTTCTCGCCCTCGCCGATCACCACGACGCCGCGCATCGGGATCGAGTTGATCAGCTTTCGCATGGCGTCGACTGCTGCGCCGTCGCCGCCTTCCTTGTCGCCCCGGCCGACCCAGCGGCCGGCGGCCATCGCCGCGGCCTCGGTGACCCGGACCAGATCGAGGGCGAGGTTGCGGTCGAGATCCTGGGGCGTCCGCGTCCTGGTGGTTGTCATGGCGGCCTCCTCGCGACGTTGCGGGGTGGGACCGGCGGCCACCGCCGCCGGTTTTGTCGCTGATCCTCACACGATCTCAGGTTCGCCGTCCCGGCGGGGCGGAGGAGGCCAGGATCACGTCACCCGGTGGGCTGCGACAATGGCCGGGTGGAAGCCGCACAGCCTGCCGACCGCACACCGACCGACGCCACCCCGCCGGAGGGCCAGCCGCCGGTCCGACCGGACGGCGCCCCGGCCCCGTCCGAGGGTCAGCCCGCGCTCGTCGCGGACCGGGGCGAGCCGGCCCCCGCGGTGGACACCCCCGCGCCGCCGGCGGGCAAGGAGAAGGCCCGCTCCGAGCGGTCGCCGAAGGACATGGCGCTGTCCCTGCTGATCCTGCTGGTCCCGATCGCGCTGCTGCTCGCCTTCTACCGGGGCTTCCTCGGCGGCGACTCGCCGGTCACAGTCGACCCGGCGCCCGCGCTGGAGCAGGCCCGCTCCGCGAACGCCTTCCCGGTCAGCGAGCCGACCGGGCTGGGCGACGACTGGCGTACGGTCAACGCCCGCTTCCGGACCGAGGCGGACGGCTCGACGCTGCGGATCGGGTACGTGACCCCGGAGGGCCGGGGCGCGCAGCTCGTGGAGAGCAACGTCCCGGCGGAGAAGCTGCTGCCGGCCGAGCTGACCGAGGGGCAGCCGCAGGGCGCGGCCGACCTGCCCGGCGGGCTGAGCTGGCAGCGCTACACGGCACGCGGCAACGAGCAGGCGCTCGTCCTGCTGGAGCCGAACCGTACGGTGATCGTTGTCGGTGACGCGGGGGAGACGGAGCTGCGCAAGCTCGCCACGTCGCTGCGCTGACGTCCTCCCTCCGGGTGACGCGGGATTGCGGAACCCCGCTTCCGGGAACAGAAGGGACATCGAGCCCGGACGACCCACCTGGAGAGGTTGACGTGAAGATTCGACGCTTCAGCGCCACCGCGTTCGCCGCGGCGCTGCTCATTCCCGGCCTGGCGGCCTGCAACGGCAACGGGACGACGTCCGACGCCTCCGCGACCCCGAGCGCCTCCGGCAGCGTCGCACCGAGCGCCACGGCGTCCAGCAGCGCGGCCAAGCAGGCTCTGCTCGACTCCACGAACGCGATCCGTGAGGGGAACTTCAAGTTCTCCATGACCGGCGCGGGCTCCACCGCCGAAGGGCAGGTGCACGAGCCGAGCCAGAGCGCCGACATGCGGATGACCATCGGCGACCCGTCGTCGGACCTGATGATGAAGCTGGACCTGATCCACGCCAAGCCGGACAGCTGGGTCAAGCTGGAACTCGGCGGCACCGCTGCGGCGCAGATCCCCGGCGTGAAGAACCTCAACACCGGCAAGTACCACCACCTCGACCAGAACCGGGTCAAGGGCAACCGGGCGCTGGGCTTCGACTTCGAGAAGCTCGACCCGGCCGGCAGCGCCGTGCTCACCCAGGGCATCACCGAGGTACGGCAGACCGGCGAGGGCGCGTACGAGGGCACCGTCGACGTGTCGAAGGCCGCCGAGGCGGGCTCGCTCGACCCGGCCGTGATCACCGCGCTCGGGGCGCAGGCCCAGTCGGTGCCGTTCACCGCCAAGGTCGACACCCAGGGCCGGCTCAGCGAGATGGTGCTCAAGATCCCGGCCGCCGGGCAGAGCGCCGCGCAGGACCTGAAGATCACCTACACCGACTACGGCAACGCGGCGCCGGCCCAGAAGCCCTCGGCCGACCAGGTCGTCGAGGCCCCCGCCGAGCTGTACAACCTGTTCAACTGAGGTCTGCGGTGGGGTTCGGCGATCGCGCCGAATCCCACCGTCACTCCTCGGCGCGCTGGCGGGCGGCGTCGATGCGGGCGCGGGCGCCGTCCAGCCAGCGCTGGCACACCCCGGCGAGCTGCTCGCCGCGCTCCCAGAGGGCGAGGGACTCCTCCAGCGAGGTGCCGCCCGCCTCCAGCTTCTCCACCACCGAGGCCAGCTCGGCGCGGGCCTGCTCGTAGCTGAGCTGTTCGTCCTGCTTCGTCCCGGTCATCGTCTCTCTTCCCTCAGCCGTCGACGGTGGCGGTCAGCTCGCCCTCGGCGAGGCGTACCCGCAGTGGATCGCCCTTGGCCACCTCGGAGGCCGCGCGGACGACGTGGCCGTCGACGCGCTGCACGATCGCGTAGCCGCGCTCCAGCGTGGCCGCCGGGGACAGCGCGCGCAGCCGGGCCAGCGTGTGCCGCAGGTCGTCGGTGGCGCCCCGCAGCCGGTGCTCCAAGGACCGGCCGGCGCGGTCGCGCAGCGCGGACACGTCCACCGCCCGCTGCTCGACCATCACCTGCGGCCGGGCCAGCACCGGGCGGGAGCGCAGCAGGTCGATCCGGTGCTGCTCCCGGTCGACCAGGTGACGCACCGCCCGTTCCAGCCGGGACCGGGCCTGGCCGATCAGCCGGGTCTCCTCGGTCAGATCCGGCACGACGCGCTTCGCCGCGTCGGTCGGGGTGGAGGCGCGCACGTCGGCCACGTAGTCGAGCAGCGGCGCGTCCGTCTCGTGGCCGATCGCGCTGACCACCGGCGTGCGGCAGGCGAAGACCGCCCGGCACAGCGCCTCGTCGGAGAAGGGAAGCAGATCCTCGATGCCCCCGCCGCCCCGGGCGATGACGATCACGTCGACGGCCGGGTCGACGTCGAGCACCTTGAGCGCCCCGACGATGTCCGGCACCGCGCTCGGCCCCTGCACCGCCACGTTGATCGTGCGGAAGTCGACGGCGGGCCAGCGGCGGCGGGCGTTGGTCAGCACGTCCCGCTCGGCCGCCGAGGCTCGGCCGGTGATCAGGCCCACCCGGCCCGGCAGGAACGGCAGCCGCCGCTTGCGGGACCGGTCGAACAGGCCCTCGGCGGCGAGCAGCTTCTTGAGCTTCTCCAGCCGGGCCAGCAGCTCACCGAGGCCGACCTGGCGGATCTCGTCGGCCCGCAGGCTGAGCGTGCCCCGCGCGGCGTAGAACTCGGGTTTGGCGTGCAGCACCACCCGGGCGCCCTCGCGCAGCTCCGGCGCGCCCGCGTCCAGCACGTCGCGGTTGGTGGTGACGGTCAGGCTGAGATCGGCCGACGGGTCGCGCAACGTGAGGAAGACGGTGCTCGCGCCGGGGCGGCGGCTGATCTGCGCCACCTGGCCGTCGACCCAGACCCAGCCCAGGCGGGCGATCCAGGCGCCCACCTTCTGGCTGACCACCCGGACCGGCCACGGCTCCTCGGCCGTGCTGCGCCCGTCCGACCTGCTCTGCCCGTCCGACCTGCTCTGCCCGTCCGACCTGCTCTGCCCGTCAGACGTGCTCCGCCCCTCCTCGCCCGCGCTCACCCGCCCACCCTACGGCCCGGGACCGACAGCACCCGCGTGCGCCTCGCGGCCGCTGCCGCGCGGGAGGGCGGCACGTACGATGGGCGGGTGACTGACGCTGAGACGACTCCCCGGACCGGCAAGCGCGTGCTCCTGGCCAACCCCCGCGGCTACTGCGCGGGTGTGGACCGGGCGGTGCAGACCGTCGAGGAGGCGCTGAAGCTCTACGGCGCGCCGATCTACGTGCGCAAGCAGATCGTGCACAACAAGCACGTGGTGCGCACGTTGGAGGCCCAGGGCGCGATCTTCGTGGAGGAGAACGAGGAGGTGCCGGAGGGCGCCACGGTCATCTTCTCCGCCCACGGCGTGGCCCCCGAGGTCTACGAGCAGGCCAAGCAGCGCTCGCTGCGGGCGATCGACGCCACCTGCCCGCTGGTCACGAAGGTGCACCACGAGGCCCGGCGGTTCGCCGCGCAGGACTACGACATCCTGCTCATCGGGCACGAGGGGCACGAGGAGGTCATCGGCACCGCCGGTGAGGCCCCCGCCCACATCCAGCTCGTCGACGGCCCGGACGGCGTCGACAAGGTCACCGTGCGCGACCCGGAGAAGGTGGTCTGGCTGTCCCAGACCACGCTGTCGGTGGACGAGACGCTGGAGACGGTGGCCCGGCTCAAGAAGCGGCTGCCGCTGCTCCAGTCGCCGCCCAGCGACGACATCTGCTACGCCACCTCCAACCGCCAGCACGTGGTCAAGGAGATCGCCCCCGCGTGCGACGTGGTGATCGTGGTCGGCTCGCGCAACTCCTCGAACTCGGTCCGGCTGGTCGAGGTGGCGCTCGACGCCGGGGCCCGCGCCGGCTACCTGGTCGACTTCGCGCACGAGATCGAGGACGCCTGGCTGACCGGCGCCCGGACGGTGGGTGTGACCTCCGGCGCGAGCGTGCCCGACGAGCTGGTCCAGCAGGTGCTCGCGCACCTGGCCGAGCGCGGTTTCGGCGACGTGGAGGAGATCACCACCGCGGACGAGCGCCTGACGTTCTCGCTGCCGCAGGAGCTCAAGCGCGACATGAAGGCCGCCGCCGCGGCCCGCGGCTGACCGGGAACGGATCGGCCGCCCGCCGCGTCCAACCGACCATGAAGACTCCTCGTACGGTGCTCGTCGCACTGCTCGCCGGCCTCGCGCTGACCGCCTGCGCCGCGCCCGGCGACGGGTCCGCCGACTCCAGCCCGAACCCGAGCCCGAGTACGACGGGAGCCGCCCCCGTGACCAGCCAGCCCGACCCCGGCACCAGCCCGAGCCGCCCGGACCCGTCCTGGAAGGGTGGCCCGTCGACCCCACCGGGGGTCGGCGGCACCGTCCTCAGCGGCACCGTGCAGGCCGGCGTCGAGCCGAACTGCCTGCTGCTCGACGGCCACCTGCTCGTCGGCGGGCCGCGCGACGTGCTCAAGGCCGGTGCCAAGGTCGAGGTCACCGGCCGTCCCGAGCCGGGCATGATGACCACCTGCCAGCAGGGCACCCCGTTCGTGGTCGAGTCCGCCCGCCCCGCCTGACGACACGAAGGAGCCCCGCCCCCTACGAGAGGGGACGGGGCTCCTTCGTGTCAGCGGATCAGTCGACCGAGACGACCTCCACCGAACCGCGGCCGACGACCGCGCCCTCGGTGGTGGTGACGGCCATGTCGCCGTACAGCTCCCGGCCGGCGGCCGGGGTGGACAGGGCGGTCACCGCACCGGTGAGGGTGGCGGTGGCGCCGTTGGCCAGGGACAGCGGCGTGGACGGGGCGGAGAGCGTGCCCAGCGCCGGGGACGCGAACGAGTCCCGGTAGTCGTACGCGGTGCTCGGGTCGCTCATCGAGTAACCGTCGACCACGACCCGGTAGGTGCCGGGCGCCGGGTTGGTCAGCGTGACGGCCTCCTCCGAGTCACCGTCGGCTGCCTGCCCCACCTGGGTGGTGCCGCGGAACACCGTCAGGTCCAGGTCGGCGCTCAGGTCGGACGGGTTGCCGATCCGGGCGGTGAACGAGGTGGCGCCCGCGGGCACCTCCACCACGTACTCCTGGCTGGCGCCCTCGGTGATGCTCGGCCGCTCGGTCCGGACGCTGGCCAGCGGGCCGCCGACGCCGGTCACCTGGACCGGGCCGAAGGTGTTGGTCAGGCTCCAGCTCACCGGGGACGGGGTGCCGGCGGTGACCGACGGGAGCTGGACGACGGCCGGCTCCACCTTGACGCCCTGCACGCGGGCCTGGAGCCGGAACGGGTTGTCCAGCGCCGGCGAGGTGCGACGCGCCTCCACCTCGATCTCCCACACGCCCGGCAGCGGGTTCTGGTAGTCCCGCTCCTGCGGCTTGCAGACCGCGGCGTCGGAGAAGTTGGTGTAGCAGGCGGTGCTGGCGGTGCTCTCGACCGGCACGCCGTACGGGTTGATGGCGATGAACCGGGTCTGCGAGCCGGTCGCGATGCCGGACAGGTTGACCTGGAGCGCGCCCGCACCCGGCGGGACGGTCACGAAGTACGACCGGAAGCCGTTGCGCTCGACCGAGCCGTCGGCCGAGAACGAGAACGCCGGAGCGGCGACCGGGTTCGAGGCGATCACGACGGTGGCGACCTCGAAGTCGACGACGGAGGTGGCCGGGTCGTCGACGGTCATGATGGCGCCGTGCGCGCCGGCGGTCATCGGCTTGGCCTTCACCTTGACGGTGACGGTCTTGTTCAGCGGCAGCCAGACCACCTTGGGGGCGCTGTAGGTGCCGTCGTTGCCGCGGAAGGCGACCTCGTGCTTGACGCCCTTGTTCGGGCCGCTGGTACGGGTCAGCTTCACCTCGTAGTGGCGGCTCTCCTTGACCTTCTGGCCACCACGGTCGGCGGCGCAGCGGTTGTAGAGGCCGGTGCCGACGTTCGGGTTCGGCACGAACGTGCCGGAGGCCCGGTCGTAGCGGGTCAGGTTCGGCGACAGCTCGGTGCAGACCGGTGCCTCGGAGGTGTAGGTGCGGGTCTGCACGCCCTTGGCGAGCAGGCTCCACGCGCCCGGCACGTTGAACATGCCGTAGCCCTGCGCGTACGTCGGGACGCCGGTGATCGGCTGGCCCGAGGTGTAGACGGCCCGGCGCAGCGCGGCCGGGGTGACGCCCTTGCCGGTCGCCTTGGCGGCCGACAGCAGCAGCGCGGCGGCGCCGGTGGCCTGCGGGGCGGCCATCGAGGTGCCGTTGAGCATCTGGTAGCCCGGGGGCAGCGGGTAGCCCGCCTCCGGCACCGGGCTGCCCGCCTGCCAGGTCGGCGCGGTGGAGATGGCCGAGCCGGGGGCGGTGATGTTCGGCTTGAAGCCGCCGTCCTCACGCGGGCCGCGCGAGGAGAAGTTGAACAGCGCGTTGTCCTTGCGGACCACCGAACCGTAGTTGGCCAGCCAGGTGTCCTTGCTGACGCTCGCCGCGACGCTCACCACGTCGGTGGCGACCGACGGGTCACCGACCGTGTTCACGCCCGGACCGGAGTTGCCGGCCGAGATGAACAGCTGCACACCGTAGGTGTTGATCAGGTCGTTGTAGAGGACCGCGCGGGCGTTCGAGCCGTCGTTGAGCGCGGGCAGACCGCCGATCGACATGTTCACCACGTCGACCTTGCGGTTGATCACCAGGTCGGCCATGCCGGTGGTGAGTGCCGCCGCGGTGCAGCCGCCACCCCACGAGCAGGCGCGGGCGGAGACCAGCTTGGCGCCCGGGGCGGCGCCGTCGAAGGCGCTGTTACCCAGCATGTCGTTGGCGGCGGTGATGCCGGCGACGTGGGTGCCGTGGGTGCTCTCGATGATGCCGATGTTGACGTAGTCGACCAGACCGGGGCCGCCGACCGGGGCGGTGTTCACGTTGCGCCGGTACTCGACGACGAACGGGATCTGCTCGCGTACCGCGGTGGCGGGGTTGTCGGTGCCGAAGCGTCCGACCTGGAACCGCTCCTTGTACGGCCGCATCACCTCGTCGTCGGTGAAGTCGTTGTTCTGGTTCGCGTCGACGCGCACGTCACCGTTTGCGGGGTTGTAGAGCACGCCCCAGAAGTCGGTGGTGTCGCCGTCGCGGTTGAGGTCACCGCGCGCGTCGCTGTTCGCGGTGATGTTCTCGCGGAAGACGTTGAACCGGTAGTTGCCGGCCGGTGCGGTCCACGTGCCGAGCGAGGTGGTGAACGCCGGGCCGCTGACCTCGGTCAGCATCGGCCGCCAGGAGGCGTCCTCCAGCGGGTCGGTGGCGGTGACCCAGTCGACGATCTTGCGCTCGCCGGTGGTGGTCGTCTGGAGTGCCGGCTGGTCGAGGTCCACACCGGAGTCCATGATGCCGATGGTGACGCCGCGGCCGTCCCACTCCGGGTGCGCGGCCTTGAAGGCCTCCGCGCCGGTCTCGTTGGTCGGCATGTACGGGTTCACCGCACCGGTGTCACCGCCCGGCCCGGCCAGCGCCTGAGCCTGGGTGGCGGACTTGGCGCCCTTCGGTGCCGCCTCGGGCGCCGGGTCGGGGAGCTTGATGGTCTCGTCCAGGTCGACGGCGGCGACACCGGGCAGCGTGGCGGCCTTGAGCGCCTTCGCGGTGGGGACCTTCGCCAGCACGTAGCCGATCTGGTCGTACCGCTGGCTGACGGTGGCGCCGAGGCCGGTCAGGCCGTCGACGACCTTCTCGGCCGAGCCCTTCTTCGCCGCGATGATCATCGTGACGGTCGGCGCGTTCTTCGCCTCGGCCTCGTCGAGCAGCTTGGCGTCGTGTGCGCCCAGTGCCTTCGCGGCGGCCGGCAGCGAGGGGTCGGCGGCGGGGGCGGCGCTCGCGGTACCGGCGCCACCTCCCACGGTCAGGGCGCCGGCCGCGAGGACCGAGGCCAGAAGCGCGGCGGACGGTCGCCGGCTGCGCGTGCGGGGTTTACTCAACGTTCTCTTCCTCCAGAGAACAGGGCCCTCGTGGGGCAGGGCACGTGTGACGGTGATCCTGCGTGTCACGACGACATGTGTCACTACCCGGCCTCGGTTTGTGATCAGTCCGTGACACGGATCGGTCTACGTCACCGCGCGTGCCGTGTTAGGCGTCGACGTCCGTCGACCTTTCGGCCGATGTGGACGGCGTGCCCAGCAACTCGGGTGCCTGCGGCTGCCTCGGCGCCAGCTCGACCTGCGCCGGCGCGGCCAGCTCGTCGTCGGAGACGCCCAGCTCGGCCAGCTTGCGGGCGCTGACGAGCACCCGCGCCTCCAGCGACCCCACCGCCCGGTTGTACGCCGTCACCGCACCGCTCAGCGAACTGCCGAGCTTGCCCACGTGGTCGCCCAGTGTGGACAGCCGCCCGTACAGCTCGCGGGCCAGCGAGTGGACGGTGGCGGCGTTACGCGCCAGCGCCTCCTGCCGCCACGAGTAGGCGACGGTGCGCAGCAGCGCCACCAGCGTGGCCGGCGTGGCGAGCACCACGTTGCGGGCGAACGCGTGCTCCAGCAGGGACGGGTCGCGTTGCAGTGCCACGTCGAGGAACGGGTCCGCCGGCACGAACAGCACCACGAACTCGGGCGTCTGGTCGAACGCCGACCAGTAGGACTTGGCCGCCAGGCCGTCCACGTGCGCGCGCAGGTGCCGGGCGTGCGCGTCCAGGTGGGTGTCGCGCCCCCGCTCGTCGCGCGCCTCCATCGCGGTCAGGTACGCGTCGAACGGCGCCTTCGCGTCCACCACCACCGTCCGGCCGCCGTGCAGCCGCACCACCAGGTCGGGGCGTACCCCCTGGTGGTCGGTCGCGGCGGTGACCTGCTCGCTGAAGTCGCAGTGTTCGAGCATGCCGGCGGCCTCGACGATCCGGCGGAGCTGGTGCTCGCCCCAGCGGCCCCGCACCTGCGGTGCGCGCAGCGCGGCGACCAGCTGCTTGGTCTCGGTGCGCAGCTCGCCGGAGACGGCGCTCATGGACCGCACCTGCTCGCGCAGTTCGGCGTACGCGTCGACGCGGTCCCGCTCCAGCTCCGCCACCCGCTGCTCGTAGCGGCGCAGCGTGTCGTGCAGCGGCGCGACCGCGCGGGCCACCGCCTCCTGGGACTGCGCCGTCGCTTCGTAGCTGAGCGCCCGCATGGACTGCTCCAGCCGGCCCTCGCCGGCCTGGGTGGCGGCGAGTGTCGCCTCCAGGCGGGCGATGTCGGCCGCCGCGCGCGCCCGCGCGGCCAGCCAGCCCACCGCGCCGCCCGCGGCGAGGCAGAGCACCACCACGGCCAGCGTCGCAAAGCTCATGGCCAAGAGCTTGCCAAACGGGTACGACGAGCGCCCGGTGGGTACGTTCGAGTCATGGAGTTCGCGTTGTGGCTGGTCCCGATCCTGCTGCTCGGAGGTGCGTTCGTGTTCTGGCGGAGGGGGAGCAGATCGCGCCGGGCGAACGAGCTGGCCGACGCCCGCGCCGAGGCGCAGCGCTGGTACGAGCGGCTCGGCGGCCAGCTGATGAACCTGCACGGCGACGCTCCGGCGGTCCGGCAGGCGCTCGCCGACGCCGGTGAGCGGTACAACGCGGCCGGTTCGCAGCTGGAGCAGGCGACCACGCCGCGCCAGTTCGGGCTGGCCCGGGAGACCGCGCTGGAGGGGCTGGCGTACATCCGGGCGGCGCGGACCGCGATGGGCATCGACCCGGGCCCGGAGCTGCCGCCGCTCGCCGCTGCCCAGGGCGCCGGCGCGCTCACCAAGGAGCGCCAGGTCGACGTGCAGGGGCAGACGTTCCGGGCCGGCCCGCAGCCGGGGAACGCGACGCCCTACTACTACCCGGGTGGCCGGTTCCAGGGGCGGCCGGTGCCGGCCGGCTGGTACTCCACGCCGTGGTGGAAGACCGCGCTCGGCGCGGGCGTCGGTGTGGTCGGCGGTCTCCTGATCGCGGACGCGCTGTTCTCACCCGCGTTCGCCGACCCCGGGTACGACGCCGGCTACCAGGAGGGCTTCGGCGACGGCCAGGACTTCGGCGACCAGGGCGGCGACATGGGCGGCGGCGACACGGGCGGCGGTGGTGACTACGCCGGTGGCGACTTCGGCGGCGGCGACTTCGGTGGCTTCGGCGGCGGGGACTTCGGTGGTGACTTCGGCGGCGGCGACTTCTAGGCGGCGACTTCTAGTCGACGCCGCCGCGCCAGGCGCCGCCGCGTCGGGCGCCGCTCGCGTCGGGCACCGCTCGCGGCGCGCCGGGCGCAGGCGTTAAGAAGGGCCCCCTCTTATGCACGAGGCGTTAAGAGGGGGCCCTTCCTTACATCTCAGCCGGTGTTGCGCATGCCGGCGGCGATGCCGTTGACGGTGGTCAGCAGCGCCCGCTCCAGCGCCGTACCGTCGTTCGGGGCACGCCGCCCACCCGGCGCGGTCACCACCGCACGCCCGGCGGCGCCGGATTCGCGGTACTGCCGCAGCAACGCCACCTGGAGGTGGTGCAGCGGCTCCAGGTAGGTGTCCCGCACGGCGAGCGTGCGCTGGAGCACCGGCGAGTTGTCCAGCAGCGCCGGTGCGGCGGTGACCGCGAGCACCTCCTGCTTGGTCAGCTCGTACTCCTGCTCGATCTTGTCGAAGATCGGGTGCAGCTTCTTCGGCACCAGCGTCTCGACGTACCGCCGGGCGATGGTCAGGTCGGTCTTGGTCAGCATCATCTCGACGTTCGACAGGAACGTGCGGAAGAAGTGCCAGTTCCGGTTCATCTCGGCGAGCACGTCGGCCAGCCCGGCCGCCCGCGCGGCGGCCAGACCGGAACCCACGCCGAACCAGCCCGGCACGATCTGCCGGGTCTGCGTCCAGCCGAACACCCACGGGATGGCGCGCAGGCCGGACAGGCCGGCGCCGGTGTTCGGGCGCTTCGCCGGCCGGGAGCCGATGTTCAGCGCGCCCAGCAGCTCGGTCGGGGTGGAGGCCCAGAAGTACGCGGGCAGGTCCGGGTCCTCGACCAGCGACCGGTACGACCGGAACGCGGACTCGGACACCACGTCCATCGCCGCGTCCCAGCGCTCCAGCATCTCGGCCGGCTGCCGGGGCGCGGTGTGCAGCAGCGTGGCCTGGAGCACCGCCGCCACCGTCAGTTCGAGGTTCTCCCGGGCCAGCGCCGGCAGCGTGTACTTGTCGGAGATGACCTCGCCCTGCTCGGTCACCTTGATCGCGCCGTCGAGCGTGCCGTACGGCTGAGCCAGGATCGCGTCGTGGGTGGGGCCGCCACCACGGCCGACGGTGCCGCCGCGGCCGTGGAACAACCGCAGGTGCACGCCGTGCCGCGCGGCCACGTCCCGCAGCGAGCGCTGCGCCCGGTGGATGGACCACTGGCTGGTGGTGATGCCCGCCTCCTTGTTGGAGTCGGAGTAGCCGAGCATCACCTCCTGCACGTCGCCCCGGGCCGCCACGAGCGCCCGGTACGCGGGCAGCGACAGCAGCTCGTCCAGCAGCTCGCCACCGGCGTTCAGTTCGGCCGGGGTCTCCAGCAGCGGCACGATGCCGATGCGGGCCCGCCCGGAGTGCACGTCCACCAGGCCGGCCTCGCGGGCCAGCACCACGGCGGCCAGCACGTCGTCGACGCCGAGCGTCATCGAGATGATGTACGACTCGATGACCTCGGGGCCGAACCGGTCCTGCGCCTCGCGGATCGCGGCGAACACGTCGAACGTCTTGCGGGCCGACTCGGTGAGCGGGCTGTCCTGGGTGGAGAGCGGCCGCCGGCCGGTCAGCTCGTCGGCGAGCAGCTTGGTGCGCTCCAGCCGGGACAGTGCCGGGTAGTCGGAGACCTCGCCGACCGCCTCGTAGAGCTGGGCCAGCACCTCGTGGTGCTTCTCCGCGTGCTCCCGGATGTCCATGGTGGCCAGGTGCAGGCCGAACGCGGACACCGTACGGATGGCCGAGGCCAGCCGCCCGACGGCGGTGAGCTGGCCGGAGTTGCGGGCCAGCGACGCGCGCAGCAGTTCCAGGTCGGCGATCAGCTCGGACGAGCCCCGGTAGTCCCGCCCCGGCACGTGCGGGGTGTCGGCACGCAGCCGCTCCCGGGTGTTGGCGAGCTTCGCCTTCACACACCGCGCCTTGAGCCGGTACGGCTCCTCCGCGTTGACCCGGCGGAACCGGGGCGCCACCTCGGGCAGCGCGTCCAGGTCCTTGGCGAGGCTGGCGGACAGGTCGAGCGACACCGCACGCAGCCGCCGGGACACGCTGACCTCGGTGATCAGCTCGTCCATCGCCTTCTCGGTGGCGGCGATGCCGTGCTCGTGCTGGATGCGCAGCACCTCGCGGGTGACCACCGGCGTGACGAACGGGTTGCCGTCGCGGTCACCGCCGATCCAGGTGCCGAAGCTCAGCGGGCGGGACGTCGGCGACGTCTCCACGCCGAGCGTGCGCAGCGTGTCGGCGAGGTCGTCGAGGACCTGGGGCGCGGCCTCGGCGTACAGGTCGCGCAGGTAGTAGATCGCGTTGCGCGCCTCGTCGGTCGGGTCCGGCCGGTCCAGCCGCAGTTCGTCGGTCTGCCACATGAGATCGAGCAGTTCGGCCAGGCGGCGGTTCGCCGGGCCCTCGTCGCTGGCGCCGTACAGGATCGCGTTCGCGGTCTCGGTGTCCAGCTCGTCGGCGACGGCGCGCAGCTTGGACAGGATGGACCGGCGGGCCGCCTCGGTGGGGTGGGCGGTGAAGACCGGTCGTACGGCCAGCCGACGGGCCGCGGCGGCGATCTCCTCGGCCGGTACGCCGCGCTCGGCGATCATCTTGGCCGCCTGGTCCAGCCAGCCGCCGTGGGTCGCCCGGCGGCGGCGCAGGTCCCGGGCGCGGTGCACCTGCTCGGTGATGTTCGCCAGGTGGAAGTAGGTGGAGAAGGCGCGGGCCAGCTTCGTGCCGGTGGTGACGTCGAGCCCGGCGAGGCGCTGGGCCGCGGCCGGTACGTCGGAGCGGACCTGGGCGCGGATCTCCTCGACCAGGTCGAGCAGCGGGCGGCCCTCCTGCCGGGCGAGGGTCTGCCCGAGCAGCGTGCCGAGGCGGCGGATGTCGGCCCGGAGAGCGGCGTCGGGGCCGTCGTGGTCGTGCTGGTCGGTCACGGTTGCGCTCCTTACGCGAGGACGAAGGACAGCGCTGTCCGACTCCTCTGGATGGTATCCGCGCGGCCCCGGCGGACAGGAGGGGGACGGCGTGATGATCTGCACTCTGGGACGGCCCGTCGGTCAGCCCCGCTCGACGGCGTGCCGTCCCGCCTTCGGCCGGCGGCGTGCCCGGAACACGGTCGCGGTGAGCAGGCCGGCCAGGCCGGCGACCACCCAGACCAGCAGCCCGGTCAGTGCCCAGCCGCCGCCGCGCCAGTCGAAGTAGATGGCCGACTTGAACAGGTCGGTGGCGAGGCCCGGAACGTTCCAGCGGTGCATCCCGCGCAGGAACGGCGGCAGGAACTCGGGCGCGTAGATGCCGCCGGAACCGGGGTTGCCGAGCACGACGAGCAGCAGGATCACGATGCCGGTGCCGAGCAGCCCGAGCCAGCCCTGGACGGCGGCGGCGACCATCCCGGCCGCGAACGCGGCGAGCGCGCCGACCACCGCCACCGTCGCCACCTGATCGGGGAACACGCCGAGCACCGGCCCGACCAGGATCGCCCCGATGACGCCGAGCAGGATCGCGTGCACCGCGAGCGTGGCGATCCGCAGCCCGGCCCGGCGCAGGTCGCGCGGGCTGGTGCCGAGCGAGATGCCGAGCGCCGTGGACGCCAGGTAGCCGCCGAGCACCACGCCGACGGCCAGGTAGAACGGGACCAGGCCGCGCGGGTCGTCGGCGGAGACCGGCACGTCGTCGGTGACCTCCAGTGGCACCCCGGCCTGCCGGGCCGCCTCGGTGAACACGTCGGTGACGAGTTCGGTGGCGGCGGGCGCTCCCGCGCTGGCGGTGGCGAGCGTCAGGCCGCCGTCGGGGGCGGAGCTGAGCACCGCGTACACCGATCTGTCGGTGAGACCGTCGGAAGCGGCGTCGCGGCTGCCGTACCCGACGGGTTTGATCGTGTCCGTGCGGGCGCGGACGGCGGACATCACGGCCTGGGCCTGCTGGTCGCTCGTGACGACGGCGACCGGCACGTCGCGGGGGTCCGGCTTGTGCAGCGCGCCGACGTAGGCGGCGATGAACGCGCTGGCCAGCGCCAGGGTGCCGAGGATCAGCGCCGCCGTGCGGGGCAGCCAGTCCCGGGTACGCAGCTCCGGCTCGTCGTCCACGGCCTCAGCCTATTGCGGGCATATGCCCGGCTCATGGGGTTTCGTCGGGCGAAAACCGCTGGCCCGGGCCGATAGCGTCGGGCCATGACGGTGCCTGTCTATCCCGCCAAACCGCAGCCCGGCGACCGGGTCGCGGTCGTCTCACCCTCCGCCGGCCTGCCGGGTCTCTTCCCCCACGTGTACGAGCTGGGCCTGCGCCGGCTCCGCGACGAGCTGGGGCTGGAACCGGTGGAGTATCCGACCACTCGGGTCATGGGCGCCGACCCGCGCGACCGGGCGCGTGACCTGACCGCCGCGTTCGCCGACCCGACGATCACCGCCGTGCTGGCGACGGTCGGCGGGGACGACCTGATCACCGTCACCCCGTACCTGGACGACGACGTGTTGCGGGCCAACCCGAAGCCGTACTTCGGCTACTCGGACAACACCAACGTGCTCAACCACCTGTACCGGCTGGGCGTCGTCGGCTACCACGGCGGCTCCGTGCTCGTGCACCTCGGGCGCTCCGGGAAGCCGCACCCGCTCACGCTCGACTCGCTGCGCGCCGCGCTGTTCACCACCGGCTGGTACGAGCTGAGCGCCGCTTCCGAGTGGGGCGACGAGCCGCGCGACTGGCGCGACCCGGCCACGCTCGCCGAGGAGCCGCCGATGTACCCGTCCGAGGGCTGGCGCTGGCACGGCCCGGCCCGGGTGGTGCAGGGCCGGACGTGGGGCGGCAACCTGGAGATCCTGCACTGGCTGATGGCGGCCGACCGCGTTCCGCGCGCGGCCGACCTGGCCGGCTCGGTACTGGTGCTGGAGACGTCGGAGGAGATGCCCACCGCGCAGGAGGTCTTCCGGATCGTGCGCAACATGGGCGAGCGGGGTCTGCTCGCCGCCGTCCCGGCGATCGTGGTGGGCCGCCCCAAGGCGTGGGACTTCGACCGGCCGCACTCGGTCGCGGAGCGGCTGGCCTGGGCCGCCGACCAGCGGGCGGCGATCCTGTCGGCGCTCGCCCCCTACGCCGGCGACCCGGTGGTGGTCTTCGACGTCGACCTGGGCCACACCGACCCGCAGGTGATCATCCCGTACGGCGGCGAGATCCGCGTGGACGCGGCCGAGCGCCGCATCGCCGTGCGCTACTGACGGCGGCGTCGGGCCGACGGCGCGGGGTCAGGCGTCGACGACGGCGAAGGCGCGCACCGGGAACGTGCCCATGCCGGCGACCCGCGGCGGAGCGGCGGTGAACCGGAAGCCGGTCGGCGGCAGCGCGTCCAGACCGGTCAGGTGCTCCACGATCGGCACCCCGGCGGCCAGCAGACCGGTGTGCGCCGGGCGCTGACCTGCTGCCGCCGCCGTCATGTCGTCGATGTTGATCGAGTCGATGCCGACGAGCGCCGCGCCCGACTCGGCCAGCCACTGGGCGCCGTCACCGGTCAGGTAGGGCGCGTCCGGTGCGGCGTACGCGTCGGTGCCGAAGTGCGCGTCCCAGCCGGTGTGCAACAGCACCGCGCACCCGGCCACGTCGTACGGGGCGAGCATCAGCCGGTCCACCGCCCGCGTACCGGCCGGCACGCGTACCACCAGGCCGGGCAGGTCGGCGAGGCGGTCCAGCGGCACCCCGGTCAGGTCCGGGCCGTCGGCGAAGCGGTGCGACGGCGTGTCCACGTACGTGCCGGTGTTGGCGATCATGTCGATCCGCCCGACCTGGAACTCGACACCGGGCGCGTACCGGCTCCGGGACGCCTCCCGGGTCAGCCACTCGCTGATCGCCGGTGCGGGCCAGCCGGGCAGCGTGACCAGGCCGTCGGTGATCACGTGACTCAGCTCGACGACACGCCGACCGCCGCCGGCCGGGGCGGCCACCCCGCGCCCGCCCTTGTGCGGCTCCTCGACGACGGTCCGGTTCGTGATCCGTACCTCGCCGACCATGAGCAGCCCCAGGTGCCGGACCAGCAGCGCGGCCACCTCGTCGTCGGTGACGTCGGGGTGCGGCACGTCCAGCCGGAACCCGTCGGTGCGCAGACCGCCACCGTTGGAGAAAACCACCTCGGCGTCGAAGACCGTCCGATACTCGACCATCCGCCCACCGCACCACGCCCGGTCGCAGCCGGTCAAGATCCAACGTCGGGCGGGCCCGGTTCGTCGGTGGAGGGGGATAGGCTCGAACGGTGCACCCCCCGTCCGGCTGGACGCGGGGTCGTCGTCGTGTGTCGATCCGCTGGAAGTGATCACTGATGCTCACCGGACTCTTCTCCGCCGCCCTGGCCGACCCGGGGCTGGCCCGGGCGCGTGACCTGGCGCGCTCCGGTGCCGCGCAGGTCGACGGGCTCGACCTCACCGCCCCGGCCGCGCTGCGCCCGTTCGCGGTGGCAGCGGTCGCCGCCGACGAGCCGGCCGGAGGCGCGGGCCGCCCGGTGCTCGCGGTCACCGCCACCACCCGCGAGGCCGACGACCTGGCCTCCGCGCTGGGCAGCCTGCTGCCGCCGGAGCAGGTGGCGGTCTTCCCGTCCTGGGAGACGCTGCCGCACGAGCGCCTGTCGCCCCGATCCGACACGGTCGGGCGGCGCCTCGCCGTGCTGCGCCGGCTGGCCCACCCGGACGCCGCCGACGCGCACGGCCGCACCGGGCCGCTGCGGGTCGTCGTCGCGCCGGTGCGCTCGCTGCTCCAGCCGCAGCTCAAGGGCCTCGGCGACCTGGAGCCGGTGCAGCTCGCCGCCGGGGACGAGGCCGACCTGGAGGAGGTCGCCCGCCGGCTCACCGACATGGCGTACGCCCGGGTCGACCTGGTCACCAAGCGCGGCGAGTTCGCCGTACGCGGCGGCATCCTGGACGTCTTCCCGCCCACCGACGAGCACCCGTCCCGGGTCGAGTTCTGGGGCGACGAGGTGGAGGAGATCCGCACCTTCGCGGTGGCCGACCAGCGCACCATCGAGGGCGTGGCGCAGATGTGGGCGCCGCCGTGCCGGGAACTGCTGCTGACCCCGGCGGTGCGGGAGCGGGCCGCCGCGCTCGCCGCCGAGCACCCCGAGCTGGCCGAGATCCTGGACAAGCTGGCCGAGGGCATCCCGGTCGAGGGCATGGAGTCGCTCGCTCCGGCCCTGATCGGCGCCGACGCGCTGGAACTGCTCGTCGACTGCATGCCGGCCGGCACCCACGTACTCCTCTGCGACCCCGAGCGCATCCGCACCCGCGCACACGACCTGGTCCGTACCTCGGAGGAGTTCCTCCAGGCCAGCTGGGCCGCGGCCGCCGTCGGCGGCCAGGCCCCGGTCGACCTCGGCGCCGCCGCCTTCAAGACCCTGGCCGAGGTACGCACGGCAGCCCGCGCCCTGCGCCAGCCCTGGTGGACGCTCGCGCCGTTCGGCCTGGTCGAGGCGGACGCGGCGCCGGCCCGGCAGCCCTGGGAGGACGAGCCGGCCGCTGTCGACGTCACCCCCGACGACGCCATCGCGGTGAGCCTGGCCGCCCAGCCGGCCCCGCTCTACCACGGCGAGACCGCCCGGGTGGTCGACGACCTGAAGCGCTGGGCCGGTGAGGGCTGGTCGATCGCGCTCGTGTTCGAGGGGCACGGCCCCGCCCAGCGGGCCGTCGAGGTGCTCCGCGACGCCGGTCTCGGCGCCCGGCTCACCGAGGAGGTGCCCGCCGCACCGGCACCGGGCGAACTGCTCGTGTCCTGCGGCTGCCTGACCGCCGGCTTCGTCGACGAGGCGTCGAAGTTCGTGCTGCTCACCGGCAACGACGTCACCGGTGGCCGGGGCACCTCCACCCGCGACATGCGCAAGATGCCCAGCCGGCGGCGCAACACCATCGATCCGCTGGAGCTGAAGGCCGGCGACTTCGTGGTGCACGAGCAGCACGGCATCGGCCGGTACGTCGAGCTGGTGCAGCGCACGGTGAACGGCGCCAGCCGCGAATACCTGGTCATCGAGTACGCGCCGAGCAAGCGCGGCCAGCCCGGCGACCGCCTCTTCGTCCCCACCGACCAGCTCGACCAGCTCTCCCGCTACGTCGGCGGTGAGCAGCCCACGCTGCACAAGATGGGCGGCTCGGACTGGCAGAAGTCCAAGGCGCGGGCCCGCAAGGCGGTCCGCGAGATCGCCGCGCAGCTCATCCAGCTCTACGCCGCGCGCAAGGCGTCGAAGGGGCACAACTTCGGTCCCGACACCCCGTGGCAGCGTGAGCTGGAGGACGCCTTTCCCTGGCAGGAGACGCCCGACCAGCTGGCCGCCATCGAGGAGGTCAAGCGGGACATGGAACAGACCGTCCCGATGGACCGGCTGATCTGCGGCGACGTCGGCTACGGCAAGACCGAGATCGCGGTACGGGCGGCGTTCAAGGCGGTGCAGGACGGCAAGCAGGTGGCCGTGCTGGTGCCGACCACGCTGCTGGTGCAGCAGCACTACAACACGTTCGCCGAGCGGATGAGCCAGTTCCCGGTGTCGATCCGGCAGCTGTCCCGGTTCCAGACGCCGAAGGAGTCCGAGCAGACGCTGGAGATGGTCGCCGCCGGCACCGTCGACATCGTCATCGGCACCCACCGGCTGCTCCAGGCGGCCACCCGGTTCAAGTCTCTGGGGCTGGTCATCATCGACGAGGAGCAGCGGTTCGGCGTCGAGCACAAGGAGCACCTGAAGACGCTCCGCGCCTCGGTCGACGTGCTCGCCATGTCGGCCACCCCGATCCCGCGCACGCTGGAGATGGCGATCACCGGCATCCGGGAGATGTCCACAATCGCCACCCCGCCGGAGGAGCGGCACCCGGTGCTCACGTTCGTCGGGGCGTACGACGACCGTCAGGTGGCCGCCTCCATCCACCGTGAGCTGCTGCGCGACGGTCAGGTCTTCTACCTGCACAACCGGGTCGAGTCGATCGAGAAGACGGCCCGCAGGCTGCGGGAACTGGTCCCGGAGGCCCGGGTCGCGGTGGCGCACGGCCAGATGGGCGAGGAGGCGCTGGAGAAGGTGATGGTCGGCTTCTGGGAGAAGGAGTTCGACGTCCTCGTCTGCACCACGATCGTCGAATCAGGCATCGACATCCCGAACGCCAACACCCTCATCGTCGAGCGCGCCGACCTGCTCGGCCTGGCCCAGCTGCACCAGATCCGCGGCCGGGTCGGCCGTGGCCGGGAACGGGCGTACGCGTACTTCCTCTACCCGCCGGAGAAGCCGCTCACCGAGAACGCGCACGAGCGGCTGGCGACCATCGCCCAGCACACCGAACTCGGCGCCGGCATGTACGTGGCGATGAAGGACCTGGAGATCCGCGGCGCCGGCAACCTGCTCGGCGGCGAGCAGTCCGGCCACATCGAGGGCGTCGGCTTCGACCTGTACGTCCGGATGGTCGGCGAGGCCGTGTCCGCCTTCAAGGGCGAGCAGCAGGAGGAGGAGGCGGAGGTCAAGGTCGACCTGCCGATCGACGCGCACCTGCCGCACGACTACGTGGCGGTGGAGCGGCTGCGCCTGGAGATGTACCGCAAGCTCGCCGAGGCCCGCGACTCCGAGCGTCTGCGCGAGGTGGTCGCCGAGATGACCGACCGGTACGGCGAGCCGCCCGCGCCGGTGCAGAACCTGGTCGCGGTGGCGCGGTTCCGGCTGCTCGCCCGCCGCTACGGGCTGACCGACGTGTCGATGCAGGGCAAGCACATCCGGTTCGGCCCGCTGCCGCTGCCCGACTCGAAGCAGATGCGGCTCAAGCGCTACCACCCGGACTCGGTCTACAAGCAGGCGCTCGACCAGGTCAGCGTGCCCCGGCCGAGCACCCGGCGGATCGGCGGCGAGCCGCTGCGCGACCAGGCGCTGCTGGAGTGGTGCGGGCAGCTCCTGGCCGACGTCCTCGGCAAGCCCGAGGAGCTGGCCGGTGTTGCCAGCCCCGCAGTGGCGAGCGGACGATGACACAGCAAGCCCGAGGAGCTGGCCGGTGCCGCCCGGTCCGGGGCGGGCGCGCGATGAGGTGGGCGGAGTCACAGGCCGGTACTCGGCGTGAGAGAGTGACCCTCATGCGTGCTCGCCGTTCCCTCGTCGCCGTCAGCGTCGCGGCCCTTGCCGCGCTCTCTCTCGCCGCCTGTGGCCGCTCCGCCCCGGACGTCGCCGCCTACGTCGGCGACAGCCGGTACTCCGTCGACCGGGTCGACGCGATCTACGAGGACGCGCAGCGGCAGTACGCGGAGGCCGTCCGTAGCCAGTCCCCGCAGACGCCGTCGCCGGCGGAGCTGCGGTCCTCGGTGACCCGGCAGGACGTGCTGAACCTGCTGGTGGCGATCGACCTGGGCAAGCGTGTGGCGGCCGACAAGGGCCTCCAGGTCACCGACCAGATCTCCCCGGAGCAGATCCAGCAGGCGCTCCGCATGCCGGCGACCACCGAGTACACGAAGCTGTGGGGCGAGTGGGTCGACCTCTCCGGCACGCTCCAGCAGAGCCTGCCCCCGGCCGACCTCAGCGACGAGTCCCTGATGGCCGTCTACCACGCCCTCGAGAAGACCGGGGCGATCCAGCCGGGCCTGAGCATCGACCAGGTGCGGCAGGCGTTCGGCGAGGCCGGGTTCGTCCGCACCGCCACCGCGCTCAGCAGCGCGCTGCAGGAGCAGGCCGAGAAGTCGGACGTCCGCGTCAACCCCCGGTTCGGCGTGACGGGCGTGCCGTCGCTGGTCAACACCGGCCAGTCGTTCGTCTTCTACTCCCTGCCGTACGTCGACCAGGACGGTCCGGTCACCGACATCTCGACTCCGGAGGCGCCGGCCTCCGGCTCCCCGGCTCCCGGAGCCGCATGACCGCGCGGATCGTCCTGCTCGTCACCTCACCCCGGCTGCCCGCCGGCCTGCTGACTTCGGCCGCCTGGGACGCCGTACGCTCCGCCCCGGTCCTCGCCGGTGCGGAGAGCGAGCTGACCCGTGCGGTCCGAATGGCCGGCGCCGACGTGAGCGTGGTGACCGAGGGTGCGACCCAGGCGCTGCTCGACGCCGCCGCCGCGCACGGCGGGGCGGTGTGGCTGGCCGGTCCGGCCGGCGACGAGACGCTGGCCCGTGAGCTGGGGCTGCGGCTGGCCCGCGAGCCCGGCCTGGCCGAACTGGAGCTGATGTACGGCTCGTGGGATCCGCCCGGCGCCCGGCTGCTCGACGCGGTCGAGGTGATGGACCGGCTGGCCTCCCCGGGCGGCGATCCGTGGAAGCGGGCGCAGACCCACCGCAGCCTGGCCGGTTTCCTGCTGGAGGAGTGCTACGAGGCGTACGACGCGATCAGCGCCGACGACACCGACGCGCTCCGCGAGGAACTGGGCGACGTGCTGCTCCAGGTGCTGCTGCACGCCCGGCTGGCGGAGAACCTGCCGGAGGGCAAGAGCTGGACCGTCGACGACGTCGCGGGCACCCTGGTCGACAAGATGGTGCGGCGCAACCCGCACGTGTTCTCCGGTGAGCCGGCCGGCTCGATCGAGGAGATCGAGGCGAACTGGGAACGGATCAAGCGGACCGAGAAGACCCGCGACTCGGTGCTGGACGGCATCGCGCTGAGCCAGCCCGCGCTCTCCCTGGCCGCGAAGATCCTGGACCGGGCCGGCCGGGTGGGCCTCGCCGTACCGCCGCCACTGGCCGAGTCGCAGGTGGATCCGGAGGCCCGGCTCGGCGCGAGCCTGCTGGCCACTGTCGCCGCCGCCCGGCAGGCCGGCATCGACCCGGAGGCCGCGCTGCGGCGGGCCACCTTGGCGTACGCCGAAGCGATCCGAGCCGCCGAACGCCCCACCCCCACCAACCCCGCCTAACCCCCCCGCGCCTCACCCTGCCCCGCCCTCTCCCCGCGATCTTGCACTTTCGGCCCGAGCGGTGCCGCAAATGCCCCCTCTGCCCGGGCACAAAGTGCAAGATCGCCGAGTCGGCTGCCGGGCCGGACCTCGCCAGCCATGCCCAGCCGCGCCCCTCCCGGCAGGCGAGACTCGTCGCCCGCATCCCGGGATCGCCGTAGATCTTGGTACGAAAGTGCCCCTATAGGGGCCGTTTCCGTCCAAGATCTACGCCGGCCTCGGGGTGAGGCGCGCTCGCGGCCGACCAACCGGCACCCAGGCGATGGCCTGTCAGGGGACTCGCGGCGGTGATCAAGGGGTTTGGGCCGGGGGCGGGCTCGGGCGGGGACACGAACTCCTTGATCAACGGGGGCGGGGAGGCGGGAGAGTGGGCGGGGTGATCGGTAGGGTCGGGGGATGGAGTCGTTCGGGCCGCTTGCGGAGCGGATCGTGGAGGCGTTGCTGGAGAGCCGGCCCGGGCTGGCCACCTCCGCCGGGGATCACCGCTACGACGACCGGCTGCCCGATCTCTCCGCCGACGCCCTCGCCGCCGACCAGGCGATGCTGAAGGACGCCGCCGACGCGCTCGCGGAAATCGACCCGGACGCGCTCGACGTGGCGGAGAGCGTCGACCACGCGCTGCTCACCAGCCTCGTCGACAGGGGACTGTTCGAGGCCACCGAGATCCGCGGCCACGAGTGGGATCCGCTGCGCCACAATCCGGGGCCGCTGCTGCACGCCCTGCTGGCCCGTCCCTTCGCCCCGGCCGAGGAGCGCCTGACCAGTCTCGTCGGGCGTCTGTCGGCCGTACCCGATGCGCTGTCGACGGCGCGCGCGACGCTGCGGGACATGCCGCGGGTCCACGCGGAGACGGCGGTCGGGCAGTTCGCCGGTACGGCGGCGCTGATCCGCGACGAGGTTCCCGGGTTGCTCGCCGAGGCGCCGGCGATGCGCGATCGGGTCGGCCCGGCGGCCAGCGAGGCGATCGCCGCGCTGGAGGAGTTCGTGGCCTGGCTGCGGCAGGGTCTGGCCGCGGACGCCGGTCCGGGGCGTGACCCGCGGCTGGGCCGGCGGCGGTGGGAGGCGCGGCTGTGGCACACGCTCGACACCGAGCTGAGCGCCGCCGAGGTGCAGCGCCGCGCCTGGGCCAACCTCGACCGGGTCACCGAGGAGATCCGCGCGGCGTCGGTCGAGCTGGTCGGTGGTCCGGCCGACGACGAGACGGTACGCCGGGCGCTGGACCTGCTGGCCGCCGAGCACCCGGACGACGCCACGATCGTCGACCTCGCCTCGGTCACGCTCGACGAGGCGAGTGACTTCGTCAGCCACCACGACCTGGTCAGCATGGTCGGCGACCCGTGCGTGATCCAGGAGATGCCGGAGTTCGCGCGCGGCGTGGCGGTGGCCTACTGCGACTCGCCGGGCCCGCTGGAGACGGCCGACGTGCCGACGTTCTACTGCATCTCGCCCACCCCGGCGGACTGGCCGGCGCAGCGGGTCGAGTCGTTCTACCGCGAGTACAACGACCACATGATCCGCAACCTGACCGTGCACGAGGCGATGCCGGGTCACTTCCTCCAGCTTGCCCACGCCCGCCGGTACGACGGCCCGACCCGGGTACGCGCGCTCACCGAGTCGGGCGTGTTCGTCGAGGGCTGGGCGGTCTACGCCGAGGAGCTGATGGCGGGGCTCGGCTTCGGCGGGCTGCCGGTGCGGTTGCAGCAGCTCAAGATGCAGCTCCGGATGACCATCAACGCGCTGCTGGACCAGCTCGTGCACTGCGACGACATGCCCGAGTCCGAGGCGATGGCGCTGATGACCGGGCGCGGCTTCCAGGAGGAGGGCGAGGCGGCCGGCAAGTGGCGGCGGGCGCTGCTCACCTCGACGCAGCTCTCCACGTACTTCGTCGGCTACAGCGAGATGGCCGACATCGCCGCCGCCCGGCCGGACGGCGTGACGGTGCGCGACTGGCACGACGCCATGCTGGCGCACGACTGCCCGCCGCCGCGCCACCTGCGGACACTGCTGGGGGTGTGACGGCCACCGCCCGGGCGGCGACCCGGCCGGCGGTCACCGCCCGGCGGCGACCGCGTCGATCAGCCAGCGCGACAGGGAGTACGCGGGCGGCAGCTCGGCGGGCAGCGCATCCACCGGGAACCAACGCGCCTCGGTCAGCTCGATGCCGTCGACGACGGGTTCGGCGGCCGGGTCGGTCACCTCGGCGGTGAAACCGGCGAGCAGCGTGCCCGGCCCGGACAGCGCCCACGGCTGGCTGTCCACGTAGACCGGTCGCCGCAGCGTCAGGCCGACCTCCTCGGCGACCTCGCGGTGCACCGCCGCCTCCAGCGACTCGCCCGCCTCGACGAACCCGGCGACGAGTGCCCACAGCTGCGTCGGCCCCTGCGCGTGCCGGACCAGCAGCAGTTCGTCGACGCCGCCGGCCGGGCCGGGGCGGGTGATCGCGGTCAGCACCGCGACGGACAGCGGCACGAACACCGTCAGCCCGCAGTCCGGGCAGCGCCGCGCGGTCTCGCCCGGCACGTCGGCCAGCTCGGCCCGGCACGCGCCGCACCACCTGTGGGTACGCCGCCAGGTGACCACGGCGAGCGCCCGTCCGGCCAGGTCGGCGCGGGGTGCGGGCAGCTCGGCGGCGAGGCCGCGCCAGCCGCGCCACGGGCCGGGAAGCGACTCCGGATCGGCCACCTCGGCCGCCCACGCCGGGACGCCGTCGAGCGTGCCGACCGGGATCCAGGCGAGGTCGCCGGGCAGCGCGCCGATCCGCAGCGGCTGCTCGTCCGGGCCGGTCAGCAGCTTCCGTCCGGCCACCGGCAGCGCCAGGTCGTCCGGCTCCGGCGGCCGCCCGTGATCGGCAGCAGGCAGGAACCCGGGCGGGGTCACGACGTGGACGGGCGGCGGTCCACCACGCCGGCGCCGTCCGGGACCGCGAACGCGGCCGCCTCGACGCTCTCGGTGTAGCGGCTCAGCGTCACCTCGGTGGGCTTGCCGTCGAGCGTGCCGGAGAAGCTTCCCAGCACACCCTCGTTCGTCACGCAGGCGTTGAAGCGCTCCCCGTCGTGGGTGACGTCGACGCAGGTGGCGTGGTGTCCGGCGAGAGTGGTGTCGCTCTGCTCGATGACCGCCTCCGGCGCCAGCGCCGCCTCGGTGAGCAGCCGGATCACCGCGGGCGGCGTGACCAGGCCCTGCTTGCGTGCCTCGTCGTAGACGATCACCGACGGCTTCCCCGCGGTGAGCACGGGCGGCGAGACGGTGCAGGAGGTACGGGCGGCCGTGCTCGCGCACCGGGTCACCGACTCCTGCGTCACCGTGATCTTGCCGCCGGGCCAGGTGTACGTGGACCGCAGCGGCTTCTTGGTCTGCGCGATCGAGGCGGTCCGGCCGCCGTCGATCTGGTAGTCGGCGGCCCAGGTCTGCTCCAGCGCCCGGTCCATCCGCGCGGCGAGGTCGTTGACCAGGTCGGCGCGACCGAGCGCGACGTTCGCGTCGTCCAGGGCCTGACAGCCGGTGACCGAGAGCGACGCGATGACCGAGGCGGCGAGCACGCGGAGAGTCGTCGAGGCGGCAGGCATGATGCCCAGCCTTGTCGATCGACGCAACGTCTCGCAAACCGGTTGCCGGTTGACGACCGGTAATCCGGGAATGTCCGTCTCAGCAAGCGCCTCGGGGGCCGCCCCGAGCGGGGTGCGGCAGGGCGGGGACCGATACGCTGCGTTCAACACCTGCCTCAGCCGCACCGTCGCGGCCCATACGGACCGGAACCACACAAACGAGGAGCGACTCAGTGGCAACCATCGAGGGAATCGTCGCCCGGGAGATCCTGGACTCGCGGGGCAACCCGACGGTCGAGGTCGAGGTCGGGCTCGACGACGGCACGATCGCCCGCGCCGCGGTGCCGTCCGGCGCCTCCACCGGCGCGTTCGAGGCGGTCGAGCTGCGCGACGGTGACAAGGATCGCTACCTGGGCAAGGGCGTCGAGAAGGCGGTCGCCAACATCGAGGACCGCATCGTCGACCAGCTCATCGGCTACGAGGCCAGCGAGCAGCGGCTGATCGACCAGAAGATGATCGACATCGACGGCTCGGACAACAAGGGCGAGCTGGGCGCGAACGCCATCCTCGGCGTCTCCCTGGCCGTGGCCAAGGCCGCCGCCGGCAGCGCCGAGCTGAGCCTGTTCCGCTACCTGGGCGGCCCGAACGCGCACCTGCTCCCGGTGCCGATGATGAACATCCTCAACGGTGGCGCGCACGCCGACTCGAACGTCGACATCCAGGAGTTCATGATCGCGCCGATCGGCGCGCCGACGTTCCGGGACGCGCTGCGCTCGGGCGCCGAGGTCTACCACGCGCTGAAGTCGGTGCTGAAGAAGAAGGACCTGTCGACCGGCCTGGGCGACGAGGGCGGCTTCGCCCCGAACCTGCCCACCAACGCCGCCGCGCTGGACCTGATCGCCGAGGCCGTGGAGAAGGCCGGCTACCGGCTCGGCACCGACATCGTCTTCGCGCTCGACGTGGCCGCCACCGAGTTCTTCGACAACGGCACCTACACGTTCGAGGGCAGCGCCAAGAGCGCCGAGGAGATGAGCAACTACTACACCAAGCTCGCCGGCGACTACCCGATCGTGTCGATCGAGGACCCGCTGGCCGAGGACGACTGGAGCGGCTGGGCCACCCTCACCGCCGCGCTCGGCGACCGCATCCAGATCGTCGGCGACGACCTGTTCGTGACCAACCCGCAGCGCATCGCCCGGGGCATCGCCGAGCAGGCCGCCAACGCGGTGCTGGTGAAGGTCAACCAGATCGGCTCGCTCACCGAGACGCTCGACGCCGTCGACCTGGCCCACCGGGCCGGCTTCAAGTGCATGATGAGCCACCGTTCCGGCGAGACCGAGGACACCACCATCGCCGACCTGGCCGTCGCCACCGGCTGCGGGCAGATCAAGACCGGCGCGCCGGCCCGCTCGGACCGGGTGGCCAAGTACAACCAGCTCCTGCGGATCGAGGAGGAGCTGGCCGACGCGGCGCGGTACGCCGGTGCCGGCGCGTTCCCGCGCTACCGTTCGGCCTGAGCGAGCGCTCCGGGGGAGGGGTGTGACGATGCAGCAGCGCCGCACACCGGGTGGCCAGCGGCCCGCCCGCCGGCCGGGTCAGCCCGGCCGGACGGGCGGTGCCCGGGTCCGGTCCACGGCACGCGACAACGGCGTCCGCGCGGAGGCGCGCGCCGCCGGCCGGTCACCCGGCGCGTCCCGTGCCGCCGACGGCGTACGCTCCGCGAGCCGCCCCGCCGCGGCCCGGCGTACCGCCGCCGGTGGCCCGGTCAAGCGGCTCACCGCACCCCAACCCCGGCGCTTCACCGGGCGCGCCACGGTGCTGTTCGCGGTGCTGATCGCGCTCGCCCTGGCGTACACCTATCCGGTCCGGGTCTACCTGGACCAGCAGGCCGACATCGAGCGGATGGAGGCGGCGCAGGCCGCCCAGCGGGCCGAGATCGACCGGCTCACCGCCGAGGCGGCCAAGTGGAAGGACCCGGAGTACGTCAAGACGCAGGCCCGGGAGCGGTTCTTCATGGGCAAGCCGGGCGAGACGCTGCTCGTGGTGCTCTCCGACCCGGAGGGCGCCGCGAAGGACGCCGGCAAGGGCGCGAAGCCGGGGGCGCCGAAGCCGCCCGAGCCCTGGTACGACACCCTGTGGGGGAGCGTGCGGGCGGCCAACGCCGAGCGCCCCGACAAGTGAGCTTTGATTCGAGAGGCACTTCCTTGAGCGTCGTACCACCGCAGGAGCCGGCGGCGGACTCCGTACCCCCGCCGGAACGCCAGCCGGCCACCGAGGCCGACCTGGCCGCGGTGGCCGCGCAGCTCGGACGCCCGCCTCGCGGCACCCGCGCGGTGGCCCACAGGTGTCCCTGCGGCCTGCCCGACGTGGTGGAGACGACGCCCCGGCTGGCGGACGGCACGCCGTTCCCGACGCTGTTCTACCTGACCTGCCCGCGTGCCACGGCGGCGTGCAGCCGGCTGGAGTCGGCCGGGCTGATGAAGGAGATGGCCGAGCGGCTCGCCGAGGATCCGGAGCTGGCGGCGCGGTACCGGGCGGCGCACGAGGACTACCTGACCCGCCGGGAGGCGATCGGGGAGGTGCCGGAGATCGCGGGCATCTCGGCCGGCGGCATGCCGGGGCGGGTGAAGTGCCTGCACGTGCACCTCGGGCACGCGCTCGCGGCCGGGCCGGGGGTCAACCCGTTCGGCGACGAGACGCTGGCGCTCGTGGAGAAGTGGTGGGCGGCCGGCCCCTGCGTGGACGTGCCCGCGGTCCAGTGAGATGAGCGCCGACGAGATCACTGTGCGCCGGGCCCGCACCACCGACGTCCGCGGCATCCGGCGGCTGGTGGACACCTACACCGACGACCGGCGGCTGCTCAGCAAGGCGACTGTGACGCTGTACGAGGACGTGCAGGAGTTCCGGGTCGCGGTGACGTCTGACGGCACGGTGGTCGGCTGCGGCGCGCTGCACGTCATGTGGGAGGACCTGGCCGAGATCCGGACGGTGGCGGTCGACCCGTCCTGCCGGGGCCACAAGATCGGGCACCGGATCGTCGGCGGGCTGATCGACGCGGCACGGGAGCTGGGCATCGCCCGGATCTTCGTGCTGACGTTCGAGACCGGCTTCTTCGGCTCGTTCGGCTTCCGCGAGATCGACGGCGCGCCCGTGCCGCAGCCGGTGTACGAGCAGCTCCTGCGCTCGTACGACGAGGGTGTCGCGGAGTTCCTGGACCTGGAACGGGTCAAGCCCAACACCCTGGGCAACACCCGCATGCTGCTGCGCCTCTGACCGTGCGCGGGCTGCCGTAGGGTGGGCGCCGTGAGTGCGCGTGTGGCCGCCATCGACTGCGGGACCAACTCGATCCGACTGCTGATCGCCGACCTGCCCGAGGCGTCGGCCGGGGACTCGTCGCCGCTGCGCGACGTCAGCCGGCGGATGGAGATCGTCCGACTGGGGCAGGGCGTCGACCAGACCGGCATGCTCGCGCCGGAGGCCATCGAGCGGACCCGCGTGGCGCTCGCCGACTACGCGGCGGAGATCGAGAAGTCCGGCGCCGAGCGGGTACGCATGTGCGCCACCTCGGCCTCCCGCGACGCCTCCAACGCCGCCGACTTCCGCACCATGGTCGAGCGCACGCTCGGCGTACCGCCCGAGGTGGTGACAGGCGACGAGGAGGCACGCCTGTCGTTCACCGGCGCGGTGCGCGGCCTGCCTGCCGATGCAGAGCCGCCGTACCTGGTGGTCGACATCGGCGGCGGTTCGACCGAGTTCGTCGTCGGCACCCGCGCCGACGGGGTGCGCGGCGCTATCTCGGTGGACATCGGCTGCGTCCGGATGACCGAACGGCACCTGCACGACGATCCGCCGACAGCGGCGCAGATCGCCGCCGCCGAGTCCGACATCGCCGCCGCCGTCGACCGCGCGCTCGCCGCCGTGCCCGGCCGCGAGGCCGCCACGCTGGTCGGGCTCGCCGGTTCGGTCACCACAGTGGTCGCCCTGGCGCAAGGGCTCCGGGAGTACGACCCCAGCCGCATCCACCACGCCCGCGTCTCGTACGAGCAGGTGGCCGAGGTGACAGCCGACCTGCTCGGCAAGAGCAGTGAGCAGCGGCTGGCGTACCCGGTGATGCACCCCGGGCGGGCCGACGTGATCGGCGCCGGCGCGCTGGTGCTGCGAGTGATCATGGAGCGGGCCGGGATGCCGTCGGTGGTCGCCTCCGAGCACGACATCCTCGACGGCATAGCTTGGAGCCTCGCCTAGCCCTCATCTTCTCGCCCGCCCCTTCGGCGGTGATCAAGGAGTTTGTGTCAGATCCGGACGCCTCCGGGTACGCAAAGTCCTTGGTCGACGGGACGGGCGGGGTTAGTCCGTCGCCAGGTCGGGGCGGTGTTCCCTGATCCACTTCTCGACGTCGGACTTCCGCCAGATCTGGCCCATCCGGAGCACCTGATAGGGCGCGGGGAAGTCGCGTCGCGAAGCGACCACTGACGCGCGGGCACGCGAGACGCCACCGAGCATGTCTCGGATCTCAGCGATTCCCACGAACTCGACCACCTCTTGACGGTAGGTAGCAGCGATTGACTCGCGATCGGTAACAGCGATCGGAGTTGACGATCGGTAACAGCGCGAGCACGATCGGGGGATGACCGTGAGGAACTGTTCTCCCGTACCCGATCGCAGTCGCCGTGTCGTGCGGCCGCACGTGCCGATGCGGCCCCTCTGGTTGTGCCGGGTGTGCGCGGCACCCTGGCCGTGCCAGCCGGCCCGCCTGTTGCTGCTGCTGGACTACCGGCGCGACCGCGTCGCCCTGTCCATCCACATGGCGGGCTGCCTGTTCGACGCCACCGCCGACCTGATGGCCGCCAACCCGAACCCGGCCGACCTGTTCGACCGTTTCATCGGGTGGACCGCCCGTCCTTCCTCCCGGTGAACAAGGCCGGGCAAAGTGCTGTGTGATTGACGGTAGTGTGGATTGCGCACTAGTGTGCGGAGCGTGGATACCACGCAGCTCCTCAAGGGCGTGCTCGACCTGGCGGTGCTCGCCGTGCTCAAGGACGAGGACGGATACGGCTACGACATCCTGCGGCGGCTGCGTGAGGCCGGCCTCACCGAGGTCGGCGACGCCTCGGTCTACGGCACGCTGCGCCGGCTGTTCGCCGCAGGCCTGCTCACCACGTACGTGGTGCCGAGCGAGTCCGGGCCGCACCGCAAGTACTACTCGCTGAACACGGCCGGGCGTGACCAGCTCACCCGCTCCGGCAAGACCTGGCGCTCGTTCGCCACCACCATGGACGCACTGCTCGACGATCGGGGGATGGCGGCATGACCGTCACTGGGCAGGAGATCACGGACTACGTCGACCGGGTACGCGCGGCGCTCGCCGACCTGCCGCCGGGGGTCCGCGACGAGCTGACCGAGGACCTGCCGGAACACCTCGCCGAGGTGGCCGCCGAGGGCGAGGGCGCGCTCGTGGACCGGCTGGGCACCCCCGAGGCGTACGCGGCCGAACTGCGTGCCGCCGCCGGCGCCGGGGAGGGGCGGCGACCGGCGCGCTTCCACCGCCTGGCCGAGGCGCGGGATCAGGCGGCCACTCAGATACGTCTGCTGGATCGTCAGCTCGGCCCGGTGCTGGGGCACGAGACGGTGAGCGACTTCCTGCGCCCGCTGCGCCCGGCCTGGTGGCTGGTGCGTGGCTGGCTGGCCGCGCTGCTGATCAGCGTCATGGTGGACGGTGGCCGGCCCGGTCTGCTGCCCCGGCCGAACGACAACGCGTCGGCCGGCCTGCTGCTGCTCATCGGCGCGGTGGTCGCGTCACTGTGGCTCGGCCGCCGTTCCGCGGGCTTCACCGGCTGGCCGCGCCGCCTGCACCGGCTGGGTACGGCCGCGCTGCTGCTCTTCGGCTTCGCGGTGCTCGTCGATGTGGACCGGAACGCCAGCTCCGACGTCTACAGCGGCTACGAGCAGACGTCGGTGGACCGGCGGTACGACCGGATCGAGGACGTCTTCGTCTACGACCAGCAGGGGCGGCTGATCCGCGACGCGCAGCTGTTCGACCAGAACGGCGTGCCGATCCGGCTCGGCTGGCCGAACTGCCTGGACTCGTCCGGCGCCGTGCCCGCGCCCCGCAACGCCTACCCGTACTGCCCGGAGCTGGCACCGTTCGGCGCACCGGCCTCCCCGTCGATCGCCCCGCCCGCACCCGCACCCACAGGCAGCGCCACCCCGACCGCGCCCGCCACGCCCGCGCCCAGCACCAGCGCTTCCCCGGAACCCACGTCAACGCGATAGAGCGCGCGCGATCCCGCGAGATCTTGGTACGAAACGGCCCTCATAGGGGCCGGAATCCTCCAAGATCTCGCGGGATCCGCTGTCAGGCGATGGCGGCGATGTCACCGTCGTCGAAGTAGATCGCCTGGTGGAGCCGGCCACCCAGCGCCGCGGCGAACCGGGCCACCACTTCCTGTCCGGAGATCTTTCCCTGCTCGATCTGGGAGACCCGTCCCTTGGTGACGCCCATCCGGTCGGCGACCTGCTGCTGGGTCAGGCCGCGCGCTCGCCGTACCTCCGCGAGGCGGTGACCGATGACCTCGGCGAGGAGTTCCTGCTTACCCGCGTCGACCGCATCTTCCCCGCCGACCCGGGCGACGTGGTCGGCGCGGATGTCCTGCCACCGGGAGTAGTCGCTCATGCCTTCCCCTCCTCTCGTGCCCGGTCCTTGAGGTAGAGCTCGTAGCGGTGCTCGGCGACGGGAATGGCCTCCTGATACCACGTCTTCCACCGGCCGGACTTGTCGCCGGCGACCAGGAGGATGCTCGAGCGCCACGGGTCGAACGCGAAAAGGATACGCACGGTGCCCGGCCGGAGCTCCTTCAAGTTCGCCATCGACGAACCGTGGATGGTGTCGACAAGGGGTCGTCCGAGTCCTGGTCCGTGCTCGGCCAGGAGGTCGATCGCCTGCACCACTCGCGCATGGGCGGACGCGTCGAGAGTGTCGAGCCACTGCCGCACCTCGTCGACCAGGTAGACGTCCCAGTCTCCAGCCACCACGGGGCTAGTTTAGCAATCGCTATACCCAGCGTGTGTGCCTGTCCGGCGGTTCAACAGGAGGTGAATGCCACTGTTGTTCCGTCTTCCCCGCGCCGGTGACCGCGTGGCACGCTACCGGCACGTATCAGCCAACTGGGCGACCAGCCAATGATGACTGACCGCTAGGAGGACGGGCCCATGGGCGAGATGGTGAGCTTCACCGGCAACGGGGGGACGAGCGAGGGGTATCTCGCGATACCCTCCGGCGGTGCGGCCAGCCCGGCGGTCATCGTCATCCAGGACTGGTGGGGACTGGTGCCCCACGTCCGGGCCGTGGTGGACCGCTTCGCCGAGGCCGGCTTCGTCGCCCTCGCGCCCGACTTCCGGCACGGCGGGCCGGCCGTGAAGCCGACCGAGCCGCGGCTGATGCTGAACAGCTCCCAGATGGACGAGGCGGCCAGCGACATCGCCGCCGCCGCCGAATACCTGGCGAGCCGGTCCGAGGTCGCCGGCAAGGTGGGCTGCGCCGGGTTCTGCGCGGGCGCCAGCCTGGCGCTGTGGTCCGGCACGTTCTCCGAGCGCATCGTGGCCACCGCCGGGTTCTACCCGCGCCTGCCCTGGGAGGGCATGGCCACTGGCGCGGCGGACAACGCCGGCCGCACGGGCGCGGCGGACAACGCCGGCCGCACCGGCGCGGCGGACAACGCCGGCCGCACCGACTGGGCCGGCTACGCCGGCAAAGCCGCGCTCATCCACTGCTCCGAGGCGGACGGCCTGTCCGCCGCCGACGGGGTGCAGAGCGTACGCCGGTCCATCGAGTCCGCCGGTGGCACCTGCCAGACGTTCGACTACCCGGGCACCGCGCACGCGTTCTTCAATGAGGACCGGCCCGAGCACTTCGACCAGCGGGCGGCCGCCACCGCCTGGGCCCGCACGCTGGAACTGTTCCGGGCGAAGCTTGGCTGAGTCGCGTACCCCGCAGGACGTGGTCGCCCGCGCCGCGCGGGCGGCCGACCTGGCCGACCTCGACGGCGCGGTCAGCGACTGCTTCGCCTGCCCGCGCCTGGTGGCCTGGCGGGAGGAGGTCGCCCGGGTCAAGCGGGCCGCGTTCCGCGACCAGGACTACTGGGGACGGCCGGTGCCCGGCCTCGGGCCGGCGGACGCCCGCATCGCGATCCTCGGTCTGGCGCCGGCCGCGCACGGCGGCAACCGCACGGGCCGGATCTTCACCGGGGACCGGTCCGGTGACGTGCTGTTCGCCGCGCTGCACCGCGCCGGGCTGGCCAACCAGCCGACGAGCGTGTCCGCGGACGACGGCCTGACGCTGCGCGACACCCGCATCTTCGCGGCTGTGCGGTGCGCGCCGCCGGACAACAAACCCACCCCGGACGAGCGGGACACCTGCGCGCCGTGGCTGCACCGCGAGGTCGAGCTGATCCGGCCCACGCTGCGCGTCGTGGTCGCGCTGGGCGCGTTCGCGTGGGCCGCGTGGTGGCCGGTGCTACGCCAGGTGTACGGGCAGCGACCGCCCACACCGCGACCGGTGTTCGGTCATGGGGCACACTGGTCCGGCGAGTCGGTGCCGGCGTTGCTGGGCTGCTATCACGTCAGCCAGCAGAACACGTTCACCGGCCGGCTCACACCGGCGATGCTGGACGACGTGTTCACCCGGGCGAAGGACCTGGCCGGGGTGGACTGAGGAACACCTGAGGCGGTGGGATGGATTTCGGCGTACTGCGCAGGTGGTGGCCGGTCGCCGCGGTGACGGTGCTGCTCGCGCTCGCCGCGTTCGCCGCCGGTCACTCCGCCATCGGGGCCAGCCGGATCCCGCCCGCCGCCGACACCATCCCGTACGTGCCGGACTACCCGTCGCCCGAGGCGGTGCCGTCGATCCCCGTCGAGCCCCGGGACGTGGGCGAGTCCACCTCGGGCGGTGTGCCCGGCTGGCTGGCCACCGCCGCCGTGGTGTTGCTGTCCGCGGCGGTGCTGGCCGCCGTCGGGTACGTCCTGTGGAACGTGCTGCGGGGCGCGCTGCGGCGCACCACTCGCGCGGTGCCGGTGCGGCGCACCAGGCGTACCGCCGAGGGGACCGCCCGCGAGGTGGTGGCCGCGCTCGACGCCGGGCTCGTCGAACTGGACGACCGCTCCACCGACCCGCGGACCGCTGTGATCGCCTGCTGGGTACGCCTGGAGGAGGCCGCCGAGGACGCGGGTGTGCCCCGGCACACCGGTGACACCCCGACCGACCTGGTGGGCCGGCTGCTGCGCGGCGACCCGGCGGCGGGCATCCCGGCGATCGCCAGCGCCGACGTGCTCGACGGTTTCGCGCACGTCTACCGGGAGGCCCGGTACGCCACGCACCCGGTCGACGAGCACACCCGGGACCAGGCCCGCGCCGCGCTGCGCCGGTTGCGCGGCGAGCTGACCAGCCTGGCGGGGGAGGTGTCGTGAGCACCAGCATCGACGACCTGCTGTCGTTCGGTGAGGAGCCCGCCGGGGAGGACGTCCGGCCCTCGGGCGGCGGCCGGGCGCGCCTGCTGCTGCGGACCGCCGCGGTCACCGCCGCCGTCGTCGTGGTGGTCGTGGTCGGGCTGCGCGCGGTCGGCCTGAAGGTGCCGATCTGGATCATCGTGGCGGGGGTGCTCGCCGTGCTCGCCGTACGCCGGGTCACCACCGCGCTGTCACCCCCGCCGCCGCCCCGCGCGGGTGCCCGGACGCCCGCCGGTGAGGAGCCCGGCACCTGGAACTGGTCCGCGCGGGACGCACTGCGCACCGCGATCAACGGCTGGGAGCGCCCGCTGGACTGGTGCGCCGGCAACCAGGAGCGGTTCACCGAGCGCATCCTGCCCCGCCTCGGCGAGCTGGCCGACGAACGGCTGCGCCAGCGCCACGGCGTCACCCGTGAGTCCGACCCGGCCCGCGCCCGGGCGGTGCTCGGCGAGCCACTGTGGACGTTCCTCGCCACCCCCGCCCGCCGCCCTCCGTCGCCGCGCGACCTCGCGGCGATCGTCGCCGAACTGGAGAAGATCTGATGAACGACGTGGACCGGAGCATGGCCCCCGCCGAGGTGGGCCGGCTCGCCCGGGCCGTCCTGGAGGCGGTCGGCACCGTCGTGGTCGGCAAGCGGGACGCGCTGGAGCTGGTGCTGGCCGGCATCCTCGCCGGTGGTCACGTGCTGCTGGAGGATCTGCCCGGCCTGGGCAAGACGCTCACCGCGCGCTGTTTCGCGCAGGCGCTCGGACTGGACTTCCGGCGGCTCCAGTTCACCCCGGACCTGCTGCCCGCCGATGTGACCGGCTCGTTCCTCTACGACCAGAGCAGCGGTGACTTCGCCTTCCGGGCCGGCCCGGTGTTCACCAACCTGCTGCTCGCCGACGAGATCAACCGGACGCCGCCGAAGACGCAGTCGGCGCTGCTGGAGGCCATGCAGGAGAAGCAGGTATCGGTCGAGGGCGTGACCTACCGCCTGGACGAGCCGTTCCACGTGCTCGCCACCGCCAACCCCATCGAGTACGAGGGCACGTACCCGCTGCCGGAGGCGCAGCTCGACCGGTTCCTGCTGCGGGTGTCGTTCGGCTACCCCACCCACGACGAGGAGTGGGACGTGCTGCGGCGCCGGATCGCCCGCCGCCGCGAGGAGGCGGAGATCAAGCCGGTGGTGGACGCCGCCACGCTGCGCGCCATGCAGGCCGCGCTGGAGGACGTGGTGGTCGAGGACTCGATCGGCCGGTACATCGTGGCGCTCACCGCTGCCACCCGGGAGCACCCGTCGGTGCTGGTCGGCGCGTCCCCGCGCGGCTCGCTGGCGCTGCTGCTGCTGTCCCGGGTGCGGGCGGTGCTCGCCAACCGGGACTACGTGGTGCCGGAGGACGTCAAGGCGGTGGCGGCGCCCGCGCTGGCGCACCGGATCACGCTGCGGCCGGAGATGTGGCTGCGCCGCGTCGACCCGTCGTTCGTGGTCGGCGAGGTGCTGGAGTCCACGCCCGCCCCGGCGAGCGGCGCGCTGCCCAGCTACGCCGCCGGACGCTGATGGACCGGGCCGACGCGGCAGGCGGCTGGGCGCCCACGTGGGCGCTCGGCCGGGCCGTGCTGCTCACCGGTGTGCTGCTCGTCGCCGCCGTCCTGCTCGGCCGCATCGACCTGGTGGTGCTCGCCACGCCGTTCGCGCTCGGGACCGCGTACGCGCTGCGCCGCCGCCCCGCCGCGCTGCCCGAGCTGGAACTCGGCGTCGGGGACACCCACCTGGTCGAGGGCGCGCCGCTGGCCGCCACCGTCGCGGTGGCCAACCCCGACCTGGTCGGGTACGACCTGGCGGTGGTCCGGACCCGGATGTCGCGCTGGCTGCGGGTGGAGCAGGTCGGCTTCGGCGGCACCGGGCTGGACGTGAGCCGCTCCGGCGGGGCGGACCGCCCGTTCGTCACGTCCGTACCCCGGGGCAGCGCCGTCGACCTGGAGCTGACCGGCACCGCCCTGCGGTGGGGACGGCACCCGATCGGGCCGGCCGGGGTGCGGGTCGCCGCCGCCGACGGGCTGCTGGTCTCCCGCGCGGTGATCACCGACCCGATCCGGGCCCGGGTCTATCCGCGTACCGAGCCGTTCGACGCGGTCGAGGCGATGCCGCGGGCCGCCGGGCTGGTCGGCGCGCACCGCTCGCGGCGGCCGGGCGAGGGCGGCGAACTGGCCGGGGTACGCGTCTTCGCGCCCGGCGACCGGCTGCGCCGGATCGACTGGCGGGTGTCGCTGCGGGCCCGCCAGCTGCACGTCGCGGCGACGCTCTCGGACCGGGACGCCGAGGTGGTGGTGCTGCTGGACGTGCTGGCCGAGGCGGGCCGCTCCGGTGGCGTGAACGGGACCGCGTCGGTGCTGGACACCACCGTGCGGGCCGCCGCCGCGCTCGCCGAGCACTACCTGCACCGCGGCGACCGGGTGTCGATGCTGGAGTACGGGCCGGCCGCTCGCCGGCTGCGTCCGGCCACCGGGCGGCGGCAGTACCTGACAGTGCTGGAGTGGCTGCTCGACGTGCAGGCCGAGTCGTCCCCGCACGAGCCGTACGACCAGGTCTTCGGCCCGCAGGTGCTCTCCTCGGACGCGCTCGTGGTGGTGCTCACCCCGCTGCTCGACGAGCGGTCCGCGCAGATGCTGGCCCGGCTGGCCCGGGGCGGGCGGTTCGTGGTGGCGGTGGACACGTTGCCGGCCGAGCTGCCGGTGCCGAAGGAACGCGGCTGGGCCGAGGTGGCGTACCGGCTGTGGCGGCTGGACCGGGACACGATGATCGGCCAGCTCCGCGAGCACGGGGTGCCGGTGGTGCGCTGGGCCGGCGCGGGCAGCCTGGACGAGGTGCTGCGCGACGTGGCCCGGCTGGCGACCGCCCCGAAGGCGGGCATGAGATGACGGACGCCCTGGTGGAGCGGGTGCGGGCGCTGCGGTTCGCCGCCGCCCGGGTCAGCCCGCTGCCGCTGCTCGTACGCGGCGGCATCTTCCTCACCGTGCTGGCCGGTTTCCTGCTCGCGTACCCGGTGCAGGCCCTCACCCCGCGCTCGCTGCTGGCCATGACGGTGGCCGCGGTGCTCCCGGCGGCCGGGCCGCGCCGGATCTGGCCGACGTTCACCGCGCTGGTGACAGTCGGCGGCTGGCTGCTGGCCACGCTCGGCTTCGACCGGCCACCGGCGCTGTGGCGGCTGCTCGCCGTGGCGACGCTGCTCTACCTGGCGCACTCGCTGTGCGCGCTCGCCGCGCTGCTGCCCTACGACGGGCTGATCGACCCGGACGTGGTGCTGCGGTGGCTGGGCCGGGTGGGTGGCGTGGTGCTCGCCAGTGCCGTGCTCGGCGTGGTGCTGGCGTGGCTCGGGGGAGTGGGCGGCACCGACGGCTCACAGGCCGCGACTGTGGTGGGACTGCTGGTGGCGGTGGGTCTGAGCGCCCTGCTGGGCTGGCTGCTCCGGCGCAGGTGACGCACCGTTCCGGGGACGTTGCGCAGGTCACACGGGTTGTGCTCCGTCACAGAAGGGGGTCTCGCGCGGGATTACCCGAAGCACCCGGGGAAAGATAGATGACGTGAACCCGAAGCGGATCCTTGTCGTGGGTGCCGGTCACGTGGGCCTGTACGCCGCTCTGCGCCTGTCCAAGAAGCTGAGCAGGCGTGAGGCCGAGGTCATCGTCGTCGACCCGCAGCCGCACATGACGTACCAGCCGTTCCTCCCGGAGGCATCGGCGGGCAACATCTCCCCTCGGCACGCCGTGGTGCCGCTGCGGCGGGAGTTGCGCAAGTGCACCGTGGTGGCGGGCACCGTCACCCGGATCGACCACGACCGCATGACCGCCGTGGTGCAGCCGATCAGCGGCCCGGCCCGGGAGATCCAGTACGACCACGTGGTCGTCGCCCCCGGCTCGGTCTCCCGCACCCTGCCGATCCCCGGCCTGCACGAGAACGGCATCGGGTTCAAGACCATCGGCGAGGCCATCTTCCTGCGCAACCACGTGCTGGACCGGCTCGACGTGGCGGCCTCCACCACCGACCCGGCGGTCCGCAGCCGCGCGCTGACGTTCGTCTTCGTGGGCGGCGGCTACGCCGGCATCGAGGCGCTCGCCGAGATGGAGGACATGGCCCGGGACGCGCTGCGCTACTACCCGGAGCTGAAGCCGGAGGACATGCGCTGGGTGCTCGTCGAGGCGACCCAGCGGGTGCTGCCCGAGGTCGACCGGGACATGGGCGCCTACACGGTGCAGCAGCTGATGAAGCGGGACATGGACATCCGCCTGGACACCCGGCTGGAGTCCTGCGTCGACGGCGTGGTGAAGCTCTCCGACGGCGACAGCTTCCCGTCCGACACCATCGTCTGGACCGCCGGCGTGAAGCCGTCGCCGATGCTCGACGCGACGGACTTCCCGCGTGACGAGCGCCGCCGGGTCACCTGCCGGCCGACGCTGCAGATCGTGGACGGCGACCGGGTGGTCGAGGGCGCGTGGAGCGCCGGTGACTGCGCCGCCGTACCGGACCTGACCAAGGAGCCGGGTAACTTCTGCTCCCCGAGCGCCCAGCACGCGGTGCGGCAGGCGGCGCGGATGGCCGACAACATCGCCAACGTGATCCGCGGGCGCGAGCCGGTCGACTACAAGCACAAGCACGCCGGCAGCGTGGCGAGCCTCGGGCTGCACAAGGGCGTGGCGCAGGTCTACGGCATCAAGATGACCGGCTGGCCGGCGTGGTTCATGCACCGGACGTACCACATGTCGCGGATCCCCTCGTTCAACCGCAAGGTGCGCGTGGTGGTCGACTGGACGCTGGCGTTCTTCCTCAAGCGTGAGGTGGTCGCGCTGGGCCAGCTGCACGACCCGCGCGAGGAGTTCGCCGAGGCGTCGGCCCCGCCGGTCGCCGCGCGCGTCTGACGCGTTTCGCGTAAGGGCCCTTCCCGTACGGGAGGGGCCCTTTCGCCGTGTCCGGCGGCGGAACCGGTGTCCGGCGCCTCAGAACCGCCAGGTCCAGGCGTCGGCGAGCCGCACCCCCGGCCGCCCGTAGAGCTGCTCCAGGGTGCGCCGCAGCATCTCCGCGTGCGGCGTGTCGTCGGTCACCGCCATGCACGAGGCGCGCCAGAACTCGACGTCCCGGGCGGCCTGGCGGCGTTGCCGGTCACCGATCGCGGGTGCCACGCCGCGGCGGGCCACGTCGGCGAGCAGCGCCGAGGTGGGACGCTGCCAGGTGCCCATGGTGGCCGAGCCGTGCGGGCCGTACGGGCCGATGAAGAAGCCCTCCGGCATGGCGAACGCGACGCCGGTGGCGGTGGCCCAGCGCATCGGCCAGGGATCCTGCGGGGTGGCGGTGGGCACCGGTACCAGCACCCCGCCGGGGCGTACGCACCGCTGCCAGTGGCCGCCGGTGACGAACTCGGGCAGCGGCGGCCGGTCCATCGTGGGCAGCGGTGTGGGGAAGACGCTGAGCAGCGCCGCGCCGACCGCGAACGGGACGACCCGGCGGGCCCGGCCGGGTTCGGCGAGCGCCCGGTGCACGGCGAGCGTGAGCACTGTGCCGACGAGCGGCAGCACCGCCAGCGCGAAACGCGTCGGCAGCGCGCCGTCCACCACCGGGAGCCCGGCCAGCAGCGCGTACGGACCGGGGATCCCGGTCCGCTCACCGCCGGCCACCACCTCCGGGCCGAGCGCGAGTGCGGCCATCGTCAGCGCGGCGGCCACGACCGCCACCACCGGGGCGCGCCGGCCCAGCCGGACCGCGCAGGCGGCGGCTACCAGCAGCAGCGGCCAGCCCAGGAAAGTGGTGAACTCGGACGGACCGGTGGTGAGCCGTACCGCCTCCGGGCTGCCGAACACCGTCAGCGCGGACAGGCGGGTCCAGGCGATCAGGTCGGCGGAGAAGTAGGCGGGTGGGAAGATGCCGTCCGCGACGCCCTGCGGGCCGGCGAACTGCACCCACAGCGGGTACGCCAGCACCGGCAGCGCCAGCCCGGCGGCGACGAGCAGACCACCGGCGAACCCGGAACCGGCCCGGCGCAGCAGGCCCCGGTCGGCCAGCCCGTACGCGACGGCGGTCACCGCCAGGGTGAGCGCGGCGAGGAACAACACCTCCTCGCCGACGAATACCTGCACGGTGACGACCGCGGCGAGCCCGGCCGCGGAGGAGGCCGTCCGGCGGCGGTCCGGGCCGTCCGGCCGACTCGCCGGGTCGGCGGCGCGCAGCAGCCGGAGCACGAGCCAGACCAGCACCGGGACCAGCCACTGCGCGGTCATGTGCAGGTGGCCGTTGCTCTGCGAGACCATGCCCGGCCCGAAGCCGCAGAGCGCCGCGCCGAGTACGGCAGCGAGCCGGCGGGCCCGCAGGACGCGGGTGAACAGCAGGTACCAGGCGAGCGCCGTACCGGCCATGTTCGCGGCGACGAGCAGGGCGAACGTCACGGGCGCCCCGAACGCCAGCGTGACCGGGGCGAGCAGCACACCGAGCGCCACGATCGACGTGTTGGCCATCAGGTTGACCCCGTCCGGCGCGTTCAGCCGGCCGGTGACCAGGCTCAGCTCGCCCCGCAGGGCACGCGCGTCCAGCGCCAGGAACCACTCGTACAGCGTCTGGTCGGCCGGGTTGAGGGCGAGTGCGCGCGTGCCCGGCGCCGGCCAGAGACCGTGGGTGAGCCATCCGGCGAGCGCGACGAACGCCAACCCGGCGAGCAGGTCCGCGCGGTGCCGCCGGACGGCGGCCGTCACCCGCCGCGTGACCGCCGCCGGGCGGGCCGCCCGGGCGTGATCGGGCCCGGGTGCCGTGCGGGCGGCGCTGGTCACGGCCTCGACCATAACGGCCGCACCCGTCGGGGTACGCCGCGTCGCGGCCGAGCCGCTACGGTGAGATCTGCACCGCCGCGTGTCGACGCGCCGGTGTCACCCGCCCGGGTGGTGGAACGGCAGACACGGCCGCCTTAAAAGCGGCTGCCGCAAGGCGTGCGGGTTCGACCCCCGCCCCGGGCACGTGAACTCTCAGCTTTCCCACAGCTAGCCGTAGCACGCGCGATTGCGGCCACGTCTACCCTGGAGTAGCACGTCTACGTGCGATCGACCCCCTGAGGGAGGCCTGAGAAGTGAAGACCTCGAACCCGGTGCTCGCCCGGCTCGGCCAGGCGGCAGAGCGTGAGCGGGCGGCCGGGTACGCCCAGCCCGGGCCGTACGGTCAGCCCGGATACCCCCAGCAGTACCCGCAGCAGCAGTACCCCCAGCAGCCCTACGCCCAGCCCTACCCGGGCGGCTACGGCCAGCCGGTGGCCCCGCCCACCGTGACCCCGATGACCCTCGACGACGTGGTCGTCAAGACGGTCCTCATGCTCGCCATCCTCGGCGCCTCGGCCGCGGCGGCCTGGGTGCTCGTGCCGGACTCGCTCGTCGGCGTCGCGTGGATCGGCGCCGCGGTCGTCGGCCTGGTGCTCGGCCTGATCATCTCGTTCTCGCGGATGGCCAACCCGGCGCTCGTCGTGGCGTACTCGGTCATCGAGGGCGTCTTCGTCGGCATGGTCAGCAAAGCGTTCGAGTCGCTCTACGACGGCATCGTGCTCCAGGCGGTCGTGGCCACGTTCGGCGTGTTCTTCCTGATGGCGATGATCTACAAGGCGCGGATCATCCGGGCCACGCCGAAGTTCGCCCGGATCATGGTGGCGATCATGGCCGGCCTGTTCGGCGTGATGCTGGTCAACCTGGTGCTGGCGCTGTTCGGCGTGAACACGCACCTGCGTGACGGCAGCCCGCTCGCGATCGGCTTCAGCCTGGTCTGCATCGTGGTGGCGTCGCTGAGCTTCGTGCTCAACTTCGCCGACATCGAGGAGGGGGTCCGGATGGGCCTCCCGCAGCGCTACTCCTGGACCGCCGCCTTCGGCATCGTGGTCGGCCTGGTCTGGCTCTACATCGAGATCCTGCGGCTGCTCAGCTACTTCCAGGGCGACGACTGACATCACGCCCTCCCCGACGACGCCCGCCTGCCGCATCCGCGGCGGCGGGCGTCGCCGTTTCCCCGTCCCCGCCGGACCGCCCGGGGCAGAGTGGGATCCGGGTACGTGGGCGGGAGGTGGTCACGGTGCGCAGTGCCAACCCGGTGCTGGACCGGCTGGACGACGTCGGCCGCGCCGAGCGGCAGGTGCTCGGCGTTGGGACCGCCGACACGATGACGGTGGCCGACGTGATCAGCCGGACCGTGGGACTGCTGCTGATCACCGGCGTCACGGCGGCGGTGTCCTGGGTGGTGGTGCCGCAGGCCGCGTGGATCTCCGCCGCGCTCGCCGGGAGCGCGCTGGCCAGCCTCGCCCTGGTGCTCGTCATCTCGCTGAAGCAGATCACCAGCCCGCCGATCATCGTCGGGTACGCGGTGCTCCAGGGCCTGCTGCTCGGGGTGGCCAGCCGCGCCTTCGAGATGGTCTACCCGGGCATCGTGGCGCAGGCGGTGATCGGCACGTTCGGCGTCTTCCTCGGCATGGCCGTGCTCTACCGGGCCCGGCTGGTACGCGCCACCCCGCGCCTGGCCCGGCTGGTCATCGGCACGCTCGTCGGGATCGTGGCGATCGGCCTGGTCAACCTGGTCGCGTACCTGTTCACCGGGCGGCAGGGGGTGGTCGTCTACAGCCTCAGTGACCGGGTGGGCTGGTTGCCGTACCTGTTCTCGGTGGTGGCGATCATCGCGGGCGCGCTCAGTTTCATCCTCGACTTCGACCTGGTCGAGCGGTCGGCCGCGAACCGGCTGCCCCGCCGCTACGCCTGGTACTGCGCCTTCGGTCTGCTGGTCGGGCTGATCTTCCTGTACTGGCAGATCCTCCGCCTGCTCAGCTACGTACGCCGCTGACGTCGGCTGAGCACGCTCCGGCCTGGTGTCGCCGTAGACTCGGCGGCGATGAGCGCAGCGGAACTGGACCGGGCGGTGACCCTGCTGGTCCGACAGGTCGGGCACTGGCAGCAGCCGCGCTGGTCGGCCAAGGCGGACGGCGGCAACGTGTCCCGCGCCGACCTGGTGCACAAGCTGGTCCAGGAGATCGCCAACCTGGCCGCCGACGCGGCCGGTGAGCCGCGCCGCGAGGTGCCCCGCCTCCCCAGCGACCTGGCGCTGCCCGACCAGCTCCGCGTGGTCACCGCCGACCTGACGCTCGCCGACCCGCCCGAGCCGGTGCTCACCGAGGCCACCGCCCAGGTAACCCGAACCCGCACCGCCCTCTGACCCCCGCCCTTAGCCGGGTTGATCATGAAGTTGGCGGCGACAAAACGGACGCGGATCCCCGTCAACTTCATGATCGACGGAGTGGGGGACGGTCAGGGCTTCAGCCAGCGGCGTACCTTGCGGTGTCTTGACCGGTCGCGGGCCCGCAGGACCGCCGGGCGGTCGTGGCCGGCGGCCTCGGCCTGCCTCGCGTGCAGCAGGCCGTAGGTGAACGTGTTCTCGCCGTCGGCGTACGCCTGGAGCGCCTGCCGTCGCAGCACCTCCCGCGTGACCACCGAGTCCTGGTGGGTGCCGAGCAGATCCTGGAGCGCCTTGAACCGCTTCACCAGCCGGGCGGCCCGCTTGCCGGCGGCCGGCTCGCGCACCTCCACCGCGTAGCGGGCGGCCTTGAGCTTCTTGCGTGCCTCGTGCAGCGCGGCGTCCCCGTCCGGCCCGGTGGTGGCGAGCGCCCGGTCCAGCCGGGTGTCGGCGCGGCGCACCGCCTTGCGGATCCGGCGGTCCGTCCAGCGCCGGCCGACGTCGGCGGGCGGGGCGTCGGCCAGCCGGTCGAGGCGGGTCAGCAGGGCGGGATAGCGGTCGGAGTCCAGCGCGGACCGCAGCGCGGTGGTCGCCTCGGCCAGGTCGGCGGCGAACCGTTCGCCGATCCGCGCCGCGACCGGGCCGAGCACCAGCTCGTCCGGCAGCTCGTGCACCGCCTCGGTGAGCCGGGCGGCCATCACCTGGGTGTCGCGGACCCGGCCCAGCTCGCCGCCGAGGCGGCGCAGCTCGGCCCGGACCGCCTCGCTCTCGCGGCGGTCCCACAACCCCCGGAAGGTACGCAGCGTCGCCCGCAACCGGCGGGTCGCGACGCGCATGTCGTGGACCGCGTCCTCGTTCCCCTGGTACGCGGCCGCGTGGTTGCCGACGATCGCGTCCCGCTGCACCCGGACGTACGCGAGGACCGGCGCCGCCGGGCCGTCCGGTTCCCGGTCGTCGAAGCGCTCGATCCGGCCGGCGACGGCCCGGTGCGACTTGCTGACCGTTACCTCGCGGGCGCCTGCCGCGCGAAGCTGCTCGCCGAGCGCGTCGAGCAGCTCCTCGTCGCCCTCGACCAGCTCGATCTCGATCTCGTGCCAGGTCCGCGCGGTGCCGTCCACCAGGTCCTCGGATCGGACGTCGTCCTCGGCCACCTCGGCAAGCACCCGGCCGTCCGCGTCGAGCAGCCGGTGTTCCCGGCGGCGGTTGACGACCCGGGCCGCCGGTGCCACAGGCCGGCCGCGCGACGCGCCCCGGATCAGCGCGACCAGCTCGGGCGGCGGGCCGTCGTCGGACGCCCCGGCCGGGAACTGGTGCTCGACCCGGGCGCCACCGACCGCGCCCACCTTGAGGTGCCAGCCCGCGTCGTGCCCACCGGTACGCCGGCGCAGCGCGTGCCCGCTGCGCAGCAGGAGCAGGTCGTCGGTGTCCCAGTAGACGGCGTCCAGATCCGAGACGGTGGCGTCGGACATGGTCACGACGCCACCGCACCCGGTCAGGTCGGGCAGCCGGAAACCCTCGTCGCCGGAGTACTTGCGCTCACGTTCCACGACGGTCGCCATGCGGCCTCCCGTACCCGGCCCGCGCACCGGCGAACCGGTCTCAGCTCAGTCGTTCGAGCACCATCGCCATGCCCTGGCCACCGCCGACGCACATGGTCTCCAGGCCGATGGTCTTGTCGTGCCACTCCAGCGCGTTGAGCAGCGTGCCGGTGATCCGGGCACCGGTCATGCCGAACGGGTGACCGACGGCGATCGCGCCACCGGCGACGTTCAGCTTCTCCTCCGGGATGCCGAGCTGCCGGTACGAGGGGATCACCTGGGCGGCGAACGCCTCGTTGATCTCGACCAGGTCGACGTCGTCGATGGTCATGCCGGCCCGCTTGAGCGCCTGCTTCGACGCCTCGACCGGGCCCAGACCCATGATCTCGGGGGAGAGCGCGGTGACACCGGTGGAGACGATCCGGGCCAGCGGGGTGAGCCCCAGCTCGGACGCGCGCTGCGCGCTCATGATCACCACGGCGGCGGCGCCGTCGTTGAGCGGGCAGCAGTTGCCCGCGGTGATCCGGCCGTCCGGGCGGAACACCGGCTTCAGACCGGCCACCGCCTCCAGTGTCACACCGGCACGCGGGCCGTCGTCGGTGCTGACCACCGTGCCGTCCGGCGTGGTGACCGGGGTGATCTCACGGGCCCAGAAGCCGTCAGCGATCGCCTTCTCGGCGAGGTTCTGGCTGCGGACGCCGAACGCGTCCATGTCCTCGCGGGTCACGTCGTACGCCTGGGCCAGGTTCTCCGCGGTCTGCCCCATGGCGAGGTAGATGTCGGGGAGCTGCCCGGCCTCGCGCGGGTCGGTCCACACCTCGGAGCCGCCCTGGGCGCGGGCCGCGGAACGCTCCCGGGCCTCGGCGAAGCGCGGGTTCTCCCAGCCGCCGCCGACGAGGGCCTGCGCCTCCGGCGGCAGCGTGTCCGAGTTGCCCCGCGCGTACCGGGAGACCATCTCCACACCGGCGGAGATGAACACGTCACCCTCACCGGCCCGGATCGCGTGCATCGCCATCCGGGTGGTCTGGAGCGAGGACGCGCAGTAGCGGGTCAGCGTGGCGCCGGGCAGGCCGTCCAGGCCCATCAGGGTGGCGACCACCCGGGCCATGTTGAAGCCCTGCTCGCCGCCGGGCAGACCGCACCCGAGGTAGAGGTCGTCGATGGTGGTGGGATCGAGCGCCGGGACCTTGTCGAGGGCGGCCTGGACGATGGTGGCGGCGAGGTCGTCCGGGCGGACCTCGCGGAGGGAACCCTTGAACGCGCGGCCGATGGGGGACCGGGCGGTGGCGACGATGACGGCGTCGCGGGGCGACTCAATCGGCATGAACCAACGTTAACGCGCGAGTAACATGCCCGGGAAGCCGCGAGGCGGGCGGGAAATGTCACCCCGTGGGCGGTCGCCGGTGGTGCCGGAACGCGACGGCCGCCGCGGCCTCGACCGCCGGGAGCAGGGCGTGCGCCCAGACCCGGTACCCGTCGGCCGACGGGTGGAAGCCGTCGTGGCAGAGCGTGCCCGCGTCCGCGCGGAACACCGGACCGGTCTCGGTGCCCAGGTCGACGACGGTGCCGCCGGCGTTCAGCACGGCCGCCGTCTGTGCCCGCGCCATCCGCCGCCCGGACCAGCCGAGCACCTGACGCAACGGTGCGGCGACCGCGCGTACCGCGCCGAGATCGGGGCACGTGCCCACCACCACCTCGACGTGCGCCTCCCGCAGACGGCGTACCGCCGAGCCGAGATAGGCCGCCGCGTCGCCGGGCCGGGACATCGCGGTGGCGTCGTTCGCCCCGATCAGCACCACAGCCACGTCCGGCCGCTCACCGAGCAGCGCCCGGGCCACCTGGGTGGCCAGGTCGGTGGCGCGCGAGCCGGAGACCCCCACGCTGGACAGCTGCACCCGGCGGCCGGTCGGCCCCTCGGCGAGCAGGTTGGCGAGCTGACCGCCGATGGTGTCCTCGAACCGGTCGACGCCCACGCCGAGCGCCGACGAGTCACCCAGCAGCACCAGCCGCAGCGGCGGCGCGTCGGCGCGACCGACCGTCGCGCGCAGCACCAGACCCAGCTCGGGCTGGGCGTACTCGCGGGTGCGGGCGGCGATGGCCTGGCCGGCGAGGACCGCCGCGCCGCCCACCGTCCCGGCCAGCAGCGACAGGGCCGCCGCCCGGCCCCACCGGGCCACCTCGTTCCGCTCGCTCATGACGTCACTCCGCTTCGCTCCGTGCCGCCATGAGGCACCTTCGCGCTGAGCCGGCTGATTCGCTCGCTGCGCTCGCTCATGACGTCACTCCGCTTCGCTCCGTGCCGCCATGAGGCACCTTCGCGCTGAGCCGGCTGATTCGCTCGCTGCGCTCGCTCATGACGTTCCCTCCAGCGTTGCCGAGTCGGCGGCGCTGCCGGTCGGTGGCACCGCGCCGACGCCGAAGAAGGCCCGCCGGCGAAGCTGCGCCCACCGCCCGCCCGGTCCGCGGTCGCGACCCCGGAGCTGGGCGCCGCTGACCTCCGTGCCGGCGTGCCGGGCCGCCTGGTGGGCGGCCTCCGGGAGCGACCGTACGCCTTCCACGCCGGGCAGGACAGGCCTGCGTTCCGGGACCGCGCCCAACGCGGACAGCACCGTGGGCAGCAACGCCGCCGCGGCTATCGCGTACCCCTCGGCGGAGGGGTGGAACCGGTCCCAGGCGAACATCCGCCCGGGCTCGGCGGCGAACCGCGGCCCGAGCATGTCGCCGAGCGAGACGGCACGGCCGCCGGCCTCGACCACGCCCACCGTCTGCGCGGCGGCGAGCTGGCGGCTCCAGCGCCGGGCCAGCCAGCGCAGCGGCGGCTGGATCGGCCGGATGGTGCCCAGGTCGGGGCAGGTGCCGACGACCACCTCGCAGCCGGCCGCCCGGAGCGTACGGACCGCGTCGACCAGGTAGCGCACCGCTACCGAGAACGGTGAGCGGTTGGTGACGTCGTTGCCGCCGACCAGGATCACGGCCACGTCCGGCTCGACCTCCAGGGCGGATTCGACCTGCGGCTTCAGCCCTGAGGACAGCGCACCGACCACGGCGAACCGGTGCAGCCGGACCGGCCGGTGCAGGCGGCGGGACAGCCCGGTGGCCAGCAGCGAGCCCGGTGTCTCCCGGCGCCTGTGCACGCCGTACCCGGCCGCTGAGGAGTCGCCCAGGATGACCATGGTGATCGGCGGGCCGGGCAGTCTCGCGCCGTACACACCGTCGCAGCGCGGCGGCGGGGCCTGCGCCATCGGGATGGTGCGGCGGGCCTGACGGGCCTGGCCGAGCAGCACCCCGCCGGTGGCGGCGGTGGCCGCCACCGTGGCGCCCGTGCCGATCGCCGCGAGGCGGGCGATCTGCCGGGCGCGCTGCCGGCGGACCGGCGCGACGGAACCAGCGTCCCCCATGAACCGACAGTATCGCGCCGGTACGACCACTGCTGTCCTTGATCGGATGGCTGGGCGGTGCCCGGATCGGGTACCGATGGGTGCAGCGGACGCGGGCTTGCCACCGGGCCGCACCATGGTCGGGCGGAGACGCGGGCTTGCCACCGGGCCGCACCATGGTCGGGCGGAGAGGGGCGAAATCATGGGGAAGATGTTGAAGCGCAGTGCCGCGTTCGCGGCGCTGGCCCGGGCGCTGGCGGCGGGCACGCGGGGCGGGCCGTCGCTCGGGGCACGGCTGGCGGCGCTGCCGCGGATGATCCGCGCGACCACCAGGGGCGAGTACGACGGTGGCCTGCGCCTGGCGCTGATGGCCGGGGCGACGGCGTACATCGTCTCCCCGATCGACCTGCTCCCGGAGATCCCGCTGGCGATCTTCGGGCTGGCCGACGACGCGGTCATGGTCACCTGGCTGGCCGGCAGCGTGCTCGCCGAGACCGAGCGGTTCCTGGAGTGGGAGGCACGTCGCAGCTCCGTCATCCCCGGGCATGTGGTGCCCTGACGGCACGTACGCTGGTCGGCGAACTGACGGCTGACCGACCGCCCCACGACGGCGGCGCGACGAAGGGCACAACGAGGTGCAGTACTACGACAACGTCGTCGAGCTGATCGGCAACACCCCGCTGGTACGCCTGCGCAACGTCACCGAGGGCATCCAGGCCACCGTGCTGGCGAAGGTGGAATACGTGAACCCGGGCGGCTCGGTCAAGGACCGGATCGCGATGCGCATGGTGGAGGACGCCGAGAAGGCGGGCATCCTGCGGCCGGGCGGCACGATCGTGGAGCCGACCAGCGGCAACACGGGCGTCGGGCTGGCCCTGGTGGCCCAGCTCAAGGGCTACCGCTGCGTCTTCGTCTGCCCGGACAAGGTCAGCCAGGACAAGCAGGACGTGCTGCGCGCGTACGGCGCCGAGGTGGTGGTCTGCCCGACCGCCGTCGCGCCGGAGGACCCGCGCTCCTACTACAACGTCTCCGACCGGCTGGCCCGGGAGATCCCCGGCGCGTGGAAGCCCAACCAGTACAGCAACCCGGCCAACCCGCGCTCGCACTACGAGACCACCGGTCCGGAGCTGTGGCGGCAGACCGAGGGGAAGATCACCCACTTCGTCGCGGGCGTCGGCACCGGCGGCACCATCTCCGGCATCGGCCGCTACCTCAAGGAGGCGTCCGAGGGCCGGGTCAAGGTGATCGGCGCGGACCCGGAGGGCTCGGTCTACTCGGGCGGCACCGGCCGGCCGTACCTGGTCGAGGGTGTCGGTGAGGACTTCTGGCCGGAGACGTACGACCGGGGGATCGCCGACGAGATCGTCGAGGTGTCGGACAAGGAGTCCTTCGAGATGACCCGCCGACTGGCCCGCGAGGAGGGTCTGCTGGTGGGCGGCTCCTGCGGCATGGCAGTGGTGGGCGCGCTAAAGGTGGCCCGCAAGGCCGGCCCGGACGACGTGATCGTGGTGCTGCTGCCGGACGGCGGCCGGGGCTACCTGTCGAAGATCTTCAACGACAAGTGGATGGCCCGGTACGGCTTCCTTGATGACTCGGGCACCGAGCCGACCGTCGCCGACGCGCTCACCGGCAAGCCCGGTGGCCTGCCCGAGCTGGTGCACGTGCACCCGACCGAGACGGTCCGCGACGCGATCGACTACATGCGCGAGTACGGGGTCTCCCAGCTCCCGGTGCTCAAGGCCGAGCCGCCGGTGGTGACCGGTGAGGTGGCCGGCTCGATCGCCGAGAAGGACCTGCTCGACGCGCTGTTCACCGGCCAGGCCCACCTGCACGACACGATCGAGCGGCACATGGGCGAGCCGCTGCCGATGATCGGCGGCGGTCAGCCGGTGAGCGAGGCGGTCGGACTGCTGGAGAAGGCGGACGCGGCGCTGGTGCTGGTCGACGGCAAGCCCAAGGGCGTGCTGACCCGCCAGGACCTGCTGGCCCACCTCGGCGCCCGCTGACCCTGCGGTGTAAGGAAGGGCCCCCTTTTAACACTCGGTGTTAAAAGGGGGCCCTTCCTCTACCGGAGGCGTTAAGAAGGGGCCCTTCCTTACAAGCGGCGGGCGTAGCGGAGCTGGGGGACGAGCACCCGGCCGATGTGCTCGTCCCGCTGTTCACCGGTGGCGGTCCAGCCGCCGCGCTCGTAGAACCCCCGCGCGACGGCGTTGTCCCGCAGCACCCACAGCACCGCGCGCGTCCATCCCCGGGCCCGCATCGCGTCGAGCGCGTCCACCATCAGCGCCCGCCCGGTGCCCCGGCCGCGCTCGGACGGCTCCAGGTGGATCGCGTTGAGCAGCCCGCTCGCCGGGTCGCCCTCGTCGTCCGGCCCGAGGTAGCTGAAGCCCACCAGCCGCCCGTCCCGCTCGGCCACCGTCATCCGGTGGTCGGCGCCCTCCCAGGTCAGCCGCTCCACCCAGTAACGGCCCATCGCCTCGGGCGTCGGGTCGGCCAGCGCCTCGGGCGGCAGGAACGACGAGTACGCCGCCGTCCGTGAACGCTGGTGCAGGGCGCCGACCGCCATCAGGTCGGCCTCGGTCGCGGAACGTAGGGAGATCGTCACCCGGGCGACGGTACCCGCCGGGGCGGCACCTGCACCGTCTGGAGATCCTCGGCGATCACCAGATCACCGGAGAAGTGCTCCCGGGCCTCGTCGTGGAACCGGCGCGGGTCGGCGTACCGCTGGGAGAAGTGGGTGAGCACGAGCGTGCGTACCCCCGACTCGGCCGCCACCCGCGCGGCCTGACCGGCGGTGAGGTGCCCGACCTCGGCGGCGAGCGCCGCCTCCGACTCCAGGAACGTCGACTCGATCACCAGCAGGTCGGCGTGCTCGGCCAGCGCGTACACGCCGTCGCAGAGCCCGGTGTCCATCACGAACGCGAACCGCTGCCCCGGCCGGGTCACGCTCACCTCGTCCCGGGTGACGCGGCGTCCGTCGCGGTCCAGGTGCCCGTCGCGCAGCAGCCGCCCCACGTCCGGACCGGCGATGCCGTACGCGGCCAGCCGCTCCGGAAGCATCCGGCAGCCGTCCGGCTCGACCAGGCGGTACCCGTACGTCTCGATCGGGTGCCGCAGCCGGCGGGCCTCCAGCGTGCCGATGCCCAGCGTGATCCGCTGCCCGTCGGCGTCGATCGGCTCGACGGCGAGTTCGGCGGTCTCGTAGAAGCTGGAGGCGTGGCGCAGCCGGGCGAAGTACTCGGCGCCGCCGGCCGGGAAGTGCACAGCCACCGGGCGCGGTACGCGGTCGAGCGAGAGGCGCTGGATCATGCCGGGCAGGCCGAGGCAATGGTCGCCGTGGAAGTGGGTGACGCAGATGCGGGTCAGGTCGGTGGCGGTGACCCCGGTGTGCAGCATCTGCCGCTGGCTGCCCTCGCCCGGATCGAAGAGGATCACCTCGTCGTCCCAGCGCAGCAGGTAGCCGTTGTGGTTGCGTTGCCGGGTCGGGGCCTGGCTGGCCGTACCGAGCACCACCAGCTCACGCATGGACACGGCATCCTCCGGAAGGCAAAAAGCGACCCCCGGGGCTTCCGCGCTCACGCGCGGGCCGGCTGGACTGGGCCGGCACCCCGGGGGTCGGGTGGCTGTCGTGGTTTCGCCGCACCGCTGCCACACGGTCTCGACGATCGTGCATGCCCGCCTCGCGGCGGACGAGTTTTCACTGTCGAGGACAGCGGCTAGCGGACAGCCACCTCACGAGTCCGATTGCTATACAAGTCTGGACCACCTCCTTTCCCGTGTACCGCCACGCTATCCACTTCCCGGCGGCCGCGGCAACGGATTTCGATCACAGGCGTCAGTCCAGGCCGATCGGGCCCTCGCGCGGGCCCTCTTCATTCGCCGGTTGCACTGCGAGCGACGGGAAGTCGGCCAGGTCGCCCTCCGGCTCGGCGTCCCACTCGGGGAAGACCAGCGGGCTCTGGAGGTAGAGGCAGAGCAGCTGGGTGAGCTGGTGCAGACCGTCGAGGTGGGTGCGCTCGTGGCCGTGGGTGGCGTCCACGCCGAAGCCGAGCAGCGCCACCCGGGCGTGCGCCCCGGCCTCGACCGCGGCGGCCACGTCCGAGCGGTAGTAGTCGAACACGTCGCGGACCAGGTCGACGCCGTGCTCCTTGGCGATCGAGGCGAGGTTGCGGGTCAGGTGGTAGTCGAACGGGCCGACCCCGTCGCCCATCGCCAGCGTCGCGGCGGTCTCCCGGGACTGCTGGCCCGGCGCGACCACAGCCGCGTCCACCGAGACGATCTCCGCGACGTCCGGGTCCAGCCCGTGGCTGGCGCCATGACCGATCTCCTCGGTGACGGTGACCAGCAGGTGCGCGGTGACCGCCGGGGTGACACCGGCGTCGACCATCGCCTTGAACGCGGTCAGCACCGCCGCCACGCCCGCCTTGTCGTCCAGGTGCCGCGACTTGACGTACCCGTTCGGGGTGATGGCCGGGTTGGGCAGGAACGCGACGAAGTCCCCGGCGTCGATGCCCAGCGCCCGCAGCCCGGCCTCGTCGTGTACGGGCTCGTCCACCCGCACCTCGACCAGTTCCCAGCCGACGCCCTGGAGGTCGACCGCCTCGTTGTAGCGGTGGCCGCTCGCCTTCAGTGGCAGCGCCTGGCCGGTGACCACCCGGTCCAGGTCGTCGGTGAAGATCCGCACGTGGGCGCCCTCGGCGAAGCGGGCGCTGTGCGTACCGATCGGGTTGACCTCCAGCCGGCCGTTCTCCTTGAGCCGCTTCACCATGCCGCCGATGGTGTCGGTGTGCACCACCACGGCCCGGTCGGCGCCGGTCGACCGGGGGCCGGGCAGACAGGCGCTCAGCGCCCCGCGACGGGTCAGCGTGGAGCTGATCCCGATCGCGGAGAGCCGCTCGCCCACGTACTGCTGGATGTGGTCGGTGCGCCCCGACGGGCTGGGGATCTCCAGCAGCTCCACCAGCACCTGGCGGAGGTAGTCGAGGTCGAGCTTGAGCGGTTGGGGTTTGCGTGCGGTCATGCCCCAGAGCCTGCCGCACCGGCCGGCGACCAGAGTCGCTGCGGTGCCCGGGTACCCGGGAAGAGCAGGTCGACGAAGCGCTCGGCGGTCGGCTGCGGCTCGTGGTTGGCCAGTCCGGGCCGCTCGTTCGCCTCGATGAACACGTGTTCCGGCCGGTCGGGGGCGGGGACCAGCAGATCCAGCCCGGTGACCGGGATGTCCAGCGCCCGGCTGGCAGTGACGCACGCCTCGGCGATCGCCGGGTGCAGCTCGGCTGTCACGTCGTGGATCGTGCCGCCGGTGTGCAGGTTGGCCGTCCGCCGGACCGCCAGCACCTCGCCCTCCGGGAGCACGTCGTGCATCCGGTACCCGGCCTCCGCCACCACCTCACGGGTCATGTCGTCGACCGGGATGCGGGACTCACCGCCGGTGGCCGCCGCCCGGCGCCGGCTCTGCCGCTCGATCAGCTCGGTGATGTCGTGCACGCCATCGCCCGTGATCTGCGCGGGCCGACGCACCGCGGCGGCGACCACCTCGTGGTCGATCACCACGACCCGCAGGTCCTCGCCCGCGCGCAGCTCCTCGATCAGCACGTCCGGGCAGAACCGGCGGGCCAGCTCGACGGCCGCGGTGAGGGCCTCCGGCGTACGCACGCCGACGGTGATGCCGTTGCCCTGCTCGCCCCGCGCCGGCTTGACCACCACCGGACCCACATCGTTCAGGAACGCCACGTCGTCGGGCTCACCGGTGGCGGTACGCCCGCGCGGCACCGACAGCCCCGCCTCGGTGAGGATGCGCCGAGTCACCCGCTTGTCGTCGCAGCGGCTCATCGCCACCGCCGAGGTCAGTTCCGACAGCGACTCGCGGGTGTGGATGGTCCGGCCGCCGGTGGTCAGCTTCAGCTCACCCCAGTGCGGGTCGGTCACCTCGACCCGGATGCCGCGGCGCATCGCCTCGTCCGCGACGATCTTCGCGTACGGGTTCAGCTCGTCGTACCCCTCGGGCATGGCGGGCAGGAACAGGCGCTCGTTGATCGGGTTCTTCCGCTTCACGCAGAGCGTGCCGGTGCGGTGGAAGCCGAGGCGCTCGTACAGCCGGATCGCGCCCGAGTTCTCGGCGAGCACGGACAGGTCCACGAACGCCCGGCCGCGCTCGTCGAGCCGGTCGGCGAGCGCGGTGAGCAGTGCCTGCCCGGTGCCGGGCGGGGCGGTGTTGAAGTCGACTGTGAGGCACCACAGGCTGGCGCCCTTCTCCGGGTCGCCGAAGACCGCGACGTGGTCCACGCCGGTGATGGTGCCGACCACCTCACCCGTGGTGTCCTCGGCCACCAGGTGCAGGAACCGGTCCGTGCCGGCGTTGTCCACCAGCACCTCGACCGGTGCGGTGACCATGCCGTTGCGCGCGTAGATCCGGTTCACCGCCTCGGCGTCGGCGGCGTCGCGCAGCGGCCGGACGGTCAGCCCGGGGACCTCGCCGCCCTCGGTGGCGGCGGGCCGCTTCTCGCCCAGCGGCAGCCGGTACGTCAGCGACGGGTCGATGAACAGCTCGTCCGGCAGCCGGGACACCAGCACGTGCGGGTCGCGCAGGTAGATGCAGATGTCCCGGGCGCCGACCGCCTCGGAGCGCAGCACGTCGGCCACGTGCACCTGGTCGTCGAACGTCTGCCCGAACACCAGCCGGCCCCAGCCGCAGTCCAGCACCACGCCCGAGGCGTCGGCGGACGCGGTCTCCGGCTGCCGAGGCTCCGGCGTACCCGGTGCGACCGGGTCACCGCCGGGGCCGGTGAGTTCCCGGCGCCGGCCCAGCACCCGTTCCCGGTCGGTACGCGCCGTTCCGGTGGCGAGGGTGTCCGTCACGGTCAGTCGATTCCGTGGCTCTGGAGCCACATTTCCAGGAGTCCCAGTTGCCACAGCTTGTTTCCGTTCAACGGGGTCAGTTCGGCGTTCGGGTCGGCGAGCAGCGCGTCGACGTAGTCGGCGCGGAACAGGTCGCGACGGCGCGCCTCGGGCGCGGTCAGCGCGTCGCGTACCCGGTCGAGGAGCTTGCCCTCCAGGTGGGTGAGTCCGGGCACCGGGAAGTAGCCCTTGGGTCGGTCGATGACCTCGTGCGGCAGGACCCGGCGCCCGATCTCCTTGAGTACGCCCTTGCCGCCCTGGGCCAGCTTCAGCTCCGGCGGGCAGCTCGCGGCCAGCTCGACGAACTCGTGGTCGAGGAACGGCACCCGGGCCTCCAGCCCGTGCGCCATGGTCATGTTGTCGACCCGCTTCACCGGGTCGTCGGTCAGCATGACCTGGGTGTCGATCCGCAGGCCCGCGTCGACGGCGGTCTGCGCCCCCGCGCGGCCCAGGTGCGCGGCCACGAACTCCCGCGCCGGGTCGCCGTCGGCCAGCCACGCCGGGTTGAGCACCCGGGCCAGTCCGGCCGCGTCGCGGTCGAAGAACGCCTTCGCGTACGTCTCGAGCGCCTGCTCCCGGTCCACCCCGGCGAGCGGCGGGTACCAGTGGTAGCCACCGAGGATCTCGTCCGCGCCCTGGCCCGACTGCACCACCTTGACGTGCCGCGCGACCTCCTGGCTGAGCAGCCAGAACGCGACGCAGTCGTGGCTGACCATGGGTTCGCTCATGGCCGCGACGGCGGATTCCAGCGGCGGCAGCAGGTCACCGGTGGGCACCCGGATCTGGTGGTGGTCGGTGCCGAACGTCTTCGCGACCAGGTCGGAGTAGACGAACTCGTCGCCCTCCCGGCCGCCGACCGCGTCGAAGCCGATGGAGAACGTGGCCAGGCCGGACCGGGCCTGCCCCTCGCCGGCGAGCAGCGCGACGACCAGGCTGGAGTCGAGGCCGCCGGAGAGCAGCACGCCCACCGGCACGTCGGCCACCATGCGGCGGCGTACGGCTGTGGTCAGCGAGTCGAGCAGCGCGTCCTGCCAGTCCCGTTCGGACCAGCCGGCCCGCTCGGCGGCGCGGCTGAACGCCGGATCCCAGTACACCCGCTCGTGGGTGGAGCCGTCCGCCTCGTACACCCGGACCGTGGCAGGCGGCAGCTTGGTGACGCCGGCCAGGATCGTGCGCGGCGGCGGCACGATGCTGTGGAAGCTCAGGTAGTGGGCGAGCGCCACCCGGTCGATGGTGGTGTCGATGCCGCCACCGGCGAGCAGCGCCGGCAGGGTCGAGGCGAACCGCACCACGCCGGGGCTCTCGGCCAGGTAGAGCGGCTTGATGCCGAGGCGGTCCCGGGCCAGCACCAGGCGGCCGGTGTCGCGCTCGCTGATCGCCACCGCGAACATGCCGATCAGGTGGTCGACGAAGTCGAGACCCCACTCGGCGTACGCCTTGACCACGACCTCGCTGTCGCCGGACGAGAAGAACCGGTGGCCCTTGGCCTGCAGCTCGGCGCGCAGCTCTCGATAGTTGTAGATGCAGCCGTTGAAGACACCGGTGAGCCCGGCGGCGGCGTCCACGATGGGTTGGCCGCTCGCCGCGGACAGGTCGATGATCTTCAGGCGCCGGTGTCCCAGCGCGGTCGGGCCCTGCGACCAGACGCCGCTGTCGTCGGGCCCTCGGTCACTCATCGTGGCCGCCATCCGCTCCACGGCCGAGACGTCGGCGCGTGAACCGTCACGGCGGAACTCTCCCGCAAGTCCGCACATACGAGCCAATGCTGCCAGAGCTTGTTGCAGTTCGCCTGTTGAGACGATGACGAACGTGTGACAGCTTGCTACGATGCGCCGTCACGCAGGGTGGTTGCCTGTCACGCCTTCGGTTCCTGCCTCGCTCCCCCCGATGTCGGAAATCGGCTCCGGCGAGGCTGTGAGGAACGCCGCAGAGACGGGCGCCGGCGGCTGGCCCACGGTTCGTCGCCGATCTTGCAGTTCGGGCCCCTGGGTTGCCCCTTCTGCGAGCCTCGGGGGGCACCGAACTGCAAGATCGCGCGAGCGTGGGTGCCGCCGGCGCGCGGTGGGGCTAGCCCGAGGTGCGGGCCACTCCGACCGGGCAGCTCAGCCCGTTCGGACCGTGGTTGCAGTAGCCGTTCGGATTCTTCGTCGGCGCCAGGTACTGCTGGTGGTAGTCCTCGGCGAAGTAGTAGTCACCGAGCGGGGCGATCTCGGTGGTGATCTCACCCTTGCCGGCCCGGGCCACGATCGGCGCGAACGCGTCCCGCGACGCCTTGGCCGCGGCCAGCTGCTCGTCGGTGGTGGTGTAGACGGCCGAGCGGTACTGGGTGCCCACGTCGTTGCCCTGGCGCATGCCCTGGGTCGGGTCGTGGTTCTCCCAGAAGACCTTGAGCAGGTCCTCGTAGGCGATCTTCGACGGGTCGTAGACCACCTGGACCACCTCGGCGTGCCCGGTCATGCCCGAGCAGACCTCCTCGTACGTCGGGTTGGTGGTGTACCCGCCCGCGTAACCGGCCGACGTGGTGATCACGCCGGGGAGGGTCCAGAACAGCCGCTCGGCGCCCCAGAAGCAGCCCATGCCGAAGACGGCGACCTGCGCGCCCTCGGGGAACGGACCCTTCAGCGAGGACGGCAGCACCTCGTGCCGGTCGGCGATCGGCATCGCGATCGGGCGGCCCGGCAGGGCCTGGTCAGGAGAGATCATTTCGGCCTTCATGCGGCGGAGGAACACGGTGGGACTCCTCTCTTGGCTTTCCCAGCGTGTGCAACATCGTCGGCCCCGGGTTCCTTACCCGCCCACGTCGGCGTCAGGCCAGCGCCGCCGAGATCCGCCCGGCGAACTCCGTCGCCTCGGCGTCGTCGGCGTACCGGGTGCGCGGCCAGAAGAAGCCGCGCAGCCCGTCGCCCTTGGTCCGGGGCACCACGTGGGTGTGCAGGTGCGGTACGGACTGGGACACCCGGTTGTTCATCGCCACGAACGTCCCACCGGAGCCCAGACCGGTCTCCACCGCCACGGCGATCCGCTGCACCAGCCGGAAGTAGCCGGGCAGCGCGTCGGCCGGCAGGTCGGACAGGGTGACCAGGTGGGTGCGGGGCACCACGAGCACGTGGCCCTTGAACACCGGCCGGGTGTCGAGGAACGCGACCCCGTCCGGCTCGTCGGTCACCCGGAACGCCGGTACCGCGCCCGCCACGATCCCGCAGAACACACACCCGCTCACGAGCTCACCCTAGGCCCCACCCGGTCGACCCACCTCCGGGCGAGTGTGATCATGAGGTTGGCGGCGACAAATCGGACCGTGACCGCCGTCAACCTCATGATCGACGAGAAGCCGGCAGTGGGGCGAGGTCGGGCGGTCGCCGCTCCCACAGCTGGATCACCCGGCGCGCGGTCAACTGTCGAATACGAGGCCAGTCCTGGCGGAGCAGCGCCTCGGTCGTACTCACCGGACCAGTATGGCCGACCACCCCGACACCTTCGCGGTTGTGACTCGCGCCGGGTTGACGAGAGCGGGAGCGGGCGGGGGGCTAACGTCTGCGGCATGAGCCACGGCTTCGAGACACTCGCCATCCACGCCGGTCAGGACCCGGAGGCCCGCACCGGTGCGGTGATCCCGCCGATCTACCAGACCAGCACGTACGCCCAGGACGCCGTCGGCGCGCCCCGCGAGGGCTACGAGTACAGCCGCTCCGGTAACCCCACCCGCGACGCGCTCCAGGAGTGCCTCGCCGCGCTGGAGGGCGGCCCGGTGGCGCTCGCCTTCGCCAGCGGCCTGGCCGCCGAGGACACGCTGCTGCGGACCGTCTGCAAGCCGGGCGACCACGTGGTGATCCCGGACGACGCGTACGGCGGCACGTACCGGCTGTTCGCCAAGGTGGCCGAGCGCTGGGGCCTGTCGTACACCCCGGCGAAGGTCTCCGACCCGGACGCCGTGCGTGCCGCGATCCGCCCGGGCACCACCAGGATCGTCTGGGTGGAGACGCCGACCAACCCGCTGCTCGGCATCGCCGACATCGCCGCGCTCGCCGCGGTGGCGCACGACGCCGGCGCGTTGCTGGTGGTCGACAACACGTTCGCCTCGCCGTACCTTCAGCAGCCGATCGCGTTCGGCGCGGACGTGGTGGTGCACTCCACCACCAAGTACGTCGGCGGACACTCCGACGTGGTCGGCGGCGCGCTCGTCGCGGCGGACCGCACGCTCGGCGAGGAGCTGCGCTACCACCAGAACGCGATGGGCGCGGTCAACGGGCCGTTCGACGCCTGGCTCACCCTGCGCGGCATCAAGACCCTCGGGGTACGGATGGACCGGCACTGCGACAACGCCGAGCGGATCGCGGCCTACCTGGACGGACACGCCAAGGTCGCCCAGGTCGTCTACCCGGGCCTGCCCTCGCACCCCGGCCACGAGGTGGCCGCCAAGCAGATGCGCCGGTTCGGCGGCATGATCTCGTTCCGCGCGGCGGGCGGCGAGGAGCACGCCGTCCAGATCTGCAACCGGGCCCGGTTGTTCGTGCTCGCCGAGTCGCTGGGCGGCGTCGAGTCCCTGATCGAGCACCCGGGCCGGATGACACACGCAAGCGCTGCGGGCTCGCCGCTTGAAGTTCCCGGCGATCTCGTGCGACTGTCTGTCGGCATCGAGACGGTCGACGACCTGCTCGCCGATCTGGAGCAGGCCCTGGGCTGACCGCTGGTTGGGGAGGGTGGCAGTGCCGGACATCTTGCCGACGACCTGGGTCGGGACGACCGCGAAACAGATCGCCCGGGCGGTACGCCGTGGCGACGTCTCCGCCACCCAGGTCGTCGCCGACCACCTGGACCACGTCGCCCGGGTCGACGCCGAGCTGGGCGCGTTCCGCACGGTACGCGGCGGCGAGGCGATCACCGAGGCGGAGAAGGTCGACGAGCAGGAGGAACTGGCGAACCTGCCGCTCGCCGGGGTGCCGGTGGCGGTCAAGGAGAACACGCCGGTGGCCGGCCTGCCCACCTGGAACGGGTCGGCCGCGATGCGTACCGAGGTGGCGGAGGCCGACCACGAGGTGGTCCGGCGGCTGCGCGGCGCGGGCGCTGTCATCCTCGGCGTCACCCGGATGCCGGAGCTGGGCCTGTGGGCCCTCACCGACGACGACACCGCTGTGACCCGCAACCCGTGGGATCCGGCTCGTACCCCCGGCGGCTCGTCCGGCGGCGCGGCCGCCGCGGTGGCCGCCGGGCTGGTGCCGATGGCCCACGGCAACGACGGTCTCGGGTCGATCCGCATCCCGGCGGCCTGCTGCGGCCTGGTCGGGCTCAAGCCCGGCCGGGGCGTGGTGCCCTGCCAGCTCGGCGCGGACGACTGGTTCGGCCTCACCGAGCACGGCATGCTGACCAGCACCGTCGCCGACGCGGTGGTCGGCTTCTCGGTGCTGGCCGGCCGCCGGCCGGACAAGCTGGTCCCGCCGGAGCGGCTGCGGGTTGGCGTCTCGCTGCGCTCGCCGGTACGCGGCGTCTCGCCGGATGCGCCGAACCGGGACGCGGTCGCCGCCGCCGGCCGGCTGCTGGCCGCCGCCGGTCACGACACCGTGCCCGCCGACCCGGTCTACCCGACCCGGCTCGGCCTCCAGGGCATCGCCACCTGGTTCGCGGCGGCCGCCGCCGACGTGCGCGCCGCCGGAGTGGCGCCGCGTCAACTCCAGCGGCGCAGCCGCCGGCACGTCAGGCTCGGCGAGTGGGCGCAGCGCCGGGGGTACGTGCGGGAGGCCGACCGGGCCGCCTGGCGCGAACGGTCCGTGCACTTCTTCGCGGACAACTCGATCGACCTGCTGCTCACCCCGGCGCTGGCCGGGCCGCCGCCGGAGGCCGCCGGGTGGTCCGGCCGCTCCTGGCTGGCGAACATGTCGACCAACATCAGGTACGCCCCGTACGCGGCGCCGTGGAACATCGCCGGGCTGCCGTCGATCGTGGTGCCGGTCGGCCGCCGCCCGGACGGCCTGCCGGTGGGCGTGCAGTTCGTCGGCCCGCCCGGCTCCGAACTGCTGCTGCTCGGAGTGGCCGGCCAGTTCGAGTTGCAGGCGCCGTGGGCCCGGCACGCCCCCGGCTATCCCCGCGTCGGAACGGGGTCGCCGGCCGCCGGGTGATCGTCTAGCGTGTGCGCACCCCTGTCGCGCTCACCACCTCGGACGGTCCCCGATGCACTGCCAGACCTGCGGCGACGCCACGTCCCCGGCCTATGAGGAGTGCCGGCGCTGCGGCACCCGAGTCGGTCAGCCCGCGGTGAGCCCCGGCGTGCCCACGTACGGGGTGCGCGGCCTGGCCGTGGCCGGCGCGTCCGCGGTCGGTGCCGCCACCCTGTGCTATCTGCTCACCGCCCTGTTCCCGCTCGTGGGTGTGCGGATGGCCCGCTCGGCCGCCGAGCAGCTCGACCGGGACGTGCTGCTCGGCGCGGTGCTGGCCGAGGTGCTGTTCTCGCTGCCCTACCTGCTCGCGCTCCTGACTGCGGGGACGCTCGTGGTGATCTGGACCTGGCGGGCCCGCAAGAACCTGGACGCGTTCCCGGGCGCGGTGCCGAACCTGAGCCCGGCGTGGGCGATCGCGGGGTGGCTGGTGCCGCTGGCCAACCTCGTCGTACCGGCCCGGGTGCTCGCCGACCTGCTCCGCAACAGCGTGTGGCAGCGCCGCCAGTCGTGGCTGGTCGGGGTGTGGTGGGCGAGCTGGCTGGTGTTCCTGATCGGCGACCGGTTCGTCGCGCGGGCCGAGCAGCAGCGCTACGACCGGCTGACCGAGCTGCCCCGCAACGACGCGGAGTTCGCCACGTACGTGCGCTTCTACGAGGACGCGCTCGCGCCGCGGCTGGTGCCGGCGGTGGCCTGCCTGGTCGCCGGGATCGCGTTCGTCGTGCTGGTCCGCCGGATCTCCGCCGCCCAGCAGGACCGGCTCTCCCGGGCCGTGCCCGTGTGGCCCGGGCAGCCGGTCTGGCCCGGCCGACCGGGCTGGCCCGCGCCCGCCGCGCCGATGCCGGTTGCGCCGACGTCGCCGCAGGTTCCGCCCACCCCGGGTGGCACGATCGGGGCATGACGGAACTGGTCGGTCTCGCCGACGTACAGGCCGCGCGGGAACTGCTCGCCGGTGTCACCCGTACCACCCCGCTGGAGCCGTCGCGGCCGCTCAGCGCCGCGCTCGGCGGGCCGGTCTGGCTCAAGTGCGAGAACCTCCAGCGCGCCGGGTCGTACAAGGTGCGCGGTGCGTACGTGCGGATCTCCCGGCTCTCGGCCGAGGAGCGGGCCCGCGGCGTGGTCGCGGCGAGCGCCGGCAACCACGCCCAGGGGGTGGCGCTCGCCGCCGGGCTGGTCGGCGCGCACGCCACCGTCTTCATGCCGGTGAACGCGCCGCTGCCGAAGGTCGCCGCGACCAAGGGGTACGGCGCGCAGATCGAGCTGGTCGGAAACACGGTGGACGAGTCGCTCGTCGCGGCGCAGACCTTCGCCGAGCGGACCGGAGCGGTGTTCATCCACCCGTTCGACCACCCGGACGTGATCGCCGGGCAGGGCACCGTGGCGCTGGAGATCCTCGAACAGTGCCCGGACGTGCGCACCATCGTGACCGGGGTGGGCGGCGGCGGCCTGGTCTCGGGCATGGCGGTGGCGGCCAAGGCGCTGCGTCCCGACGTACGCGTGATCGGGGTCCAGGCGGCGAGCGCCGCCGCCTTCCCGCCCTCGCTGCGGGCCGGCGAGCCGCTGCGGCTGCCCTCGTTCGCGACGATCGCCGACGGGATCGCGGTCGGCCGTCCGGGCGAGCTGACCTTCACCCATGTCCGCAAGCTCGTCGACGACGTCGTCACGGTCTCCGAGGAGGACATCTCCCGGGCGTTGCTGATGCTGCTGGAACGAGGCAAGCAGGTGGTCGAGCCGGCCGGCGCGGTCGGCGTGGCGGCGCTGCTGGCCGGCGCGGTGGAGGTGACCGCGCCGGTCGTCGCGGTGCTCTCCGGCGGCAACATCGATCCGCTGCTCATGCTCCGGGTGATCGAGCACGGCCTGGCGGCGGCGGGCCGGTTCCTGCGAATCACCGTGCGCTGCACGGACCGGCCCGGCCAGCTCGCCTCCCTGCTGAGCGAGATCGCCGAGCACCGGGCCAACGTGGTGGACGTGGTGCACCAGCGCGCCAACCCGCACCTGCGCCTCGGCGAGGTGGAGGTGGCCCTGTCCGTGGAGACCCGCGGGGTGGAGCACTCGGACACGCTGATCAGCGCGCTGCGGGCCAGCGGCTACCAGGTGGTCTTCACCGGCGAGGGCTGAGCGCTCGGCGGAACGCGAACGCCCCGGCCGGATGATCCGGTCGGGGCGTTCGGGTGTGCGGCTCGGGTCCGAGGAGGGCCTGTCAGCCTCGGTCGGGTTCGGGACCCGAGCCGTCCGGCGCGGGTCCGGAGGGGTCAGCCGCTGTACGGCTCGAAGGAGACGATGGTCACCTTGATATCGGCGCCGCTGGGCGCCGTGTAGGTGCAGGTCTGCCCTGCCTTGCCGCCGAGGATGGCCTTGCCGAGCGCGGACTCGGGGCTGTAGACCGTGAGGTCGGTGGTGGAGGCGATCTCCCGGGAGCCGAGCAGGAAGGTCTCGCTGTCGTCGGCGTCGTCGTCGAAGTAGATCTTCACGACCATGCCCGGCGACACCGCGTCGGTGTCCGGCGCCTCGCCGACCTTGGCGGTGCGCAGCAGCTCCTTGAGGTAGAGAATGCGGCCCTCGGCCTTGCCCTGCTCCTCGCGGGCGGCGTGGTAGCCGCCGTTCTCCCGCAGGTCGCCCTCCTCGCGCCGGGCGTTGATCTCGGCGGCGATGACCGGTCGGTTGGCGATCAGCTCGTCGAGCTCGGCCTGCAGACGGTCGTAGGCGTCCTGGGACAGCCAGGTGGCGGGCGCCTCGTTTCCATTTGTGGACACAGGCGGTCTCCTCGATTGGTGCGGACTGGCTGACAGGTGAACTTGCAAGGCTACCAGTGCGGGTCGCGTCGAGGTGTGATCAATCACCCCGGGTGCCGGCGGCGGGACCGGGGTGCGGTGGCCGGCGACTCGCCGGCGGTCCGGCTCAGCCGGCGGGCCGGCAGCGCAGGACCTCGCCGATGAACGGCCGGGCGCTCGTGGGGACCTCCTGCCGGGTCCGGATGTGGCGCTGGCCGGGCTCCGCGGTCACGGTGGCCTCGGCGCTGCCCACCTGGGCCCCGTCGTGGGAGCGGGCCCGCAGCAGACAGGTGGCGGAGCCGCCCGGCGGCACGGTGACCCGGAAGTCGACGATCACCCGGGAGTCGGTGATGTCGGTGTAGCTGATCATTTCGCCCTGGTACTCCGGGTCGCCGTACTGGTAGTAGAGCTTCGCCGCGCCCAGGCCGAGGACGGCGAGCATGACCGTCACCGTCAGGGCGAGCAGGACCGGCCGGCGGCGCCCCGGCTCCCGGCGGCGGCCGTAGCGGCCCGGCGGGAAGACCGGTGCCTTCGCGGCGACTGTGGCGTGCGTCTCGCTCACCGGCGGGTATCTCCTGGCGTTGTTGTCGGCGGCATCGGCAAGAATGGCTAGGTCCATCTTCCCAGCCCGGCGCTGAGTCAAGGATGGCAGGTCGGCCTGGACCGGCGGGCGTGGCCCTGGCCACTCCGGTGGCGGCCCCCGACCGGCCGTCACGGGGGCTTTCGCGGGCGCGGGGGGGAGATTCCGGCAGGTCAGCCGGCCGGCCCGGGGGTCGGTCGGCGGGCACAGACGAGGAGCGCCGAAGGTGGCAGAACAGCTGCGTCTCATGGCGGTGCACGCCCATCCCGACGACGAGTCGAGCAAGGGCGCCGCCACCATGGCGAAATACGTCGCCGAGGGGGTGGACGTCCTGGTCGTCACCGCCACCGGTGGCGAGCGGGGCAGTGTGCTCAACCCCAAGATGGACCGCCCCGACGTCTGGGCGAACATCGGTGACATCCGGCGGGCCGAGATGGACGCCGCCCGGGCCATCCTCGGCGTCGAGCAGGCGTGGCTCGGTTTCGTCGACTCCGGGCTGCCCGAGGGCGACCCGCTGCCGCCGCTGCCGGAGGGCTGCTTCGCCCTCCAGGACGTGGACGTCGCAGCCGCGCCGCTGGTGCGCCTGATGCGGCAGTTCCGCCCGCACGTCGTCACCACGTACGACGAGGAGGGCGGCTACCCGCACCCCGACCACATCATGACCCACAAGATCACTGTGGCGGCGTTCGACGCGGCCGGTGACCCGGACCGCCACCCCGAGCTGGGCGAGCCGTGGCAGCCGCTGAAGCTGTACTACGACGTGGGTTTCTCCCGCGCCAAGATCATGAGCCTGCACGAGGCGGTGCTCGCCGCCGGGCTCGAGTCGCCGTACGGCGAGTGGATGAAGCGCTGGGACGAGCGCCCCGACAAGGGCGCCCGGATCACCACCCGGGTCGAGTGCGCCGACTACTTCCCGGTCCGCGACGACGCGCTGCGCGCGCACGCCACCCAGATCGACCCGGACGGCTTCTGGTTCCAGGTGCCGATGGAGTTGCAGAAGCGCGCCTGGCCGACGGAGGACTTCCAGCTCGCCCGCTCGCTGGTCGACAGCCCGCTGCCGGAGTCCGACCTGTTCGCCGGCGTACGAGAGGCGTGCCGTGCCCACTGACCCGGCCGGGGTCTACCCTGGTGCTCAGTCGCACATCGGAGGAACACCATGCTGACCACCGTCGAGGTGCTCGCGCAGAACAACTTCGGTGACACCCGTACGGGTGGTCTGGCCGGTCCGATGGGCCTCTTCCTCATCGTCGCGCTGGCCACCGTCACCGTCCTGCTGATCCGCAACATGAACGCCCGGCTGCGCCGGCTGCCCGACCGCTTCCCGCAGCAGGGCACCCCCGGCCGGGCCGATTCCGCAGTCGCCGATCCGACAGACGGGCTCGTCGAGCAGGATTCACCGACGAATGCGCCCAACGGCTCCCAGCAGCACCGGAACAGCTGAACACCGCGTGAATCACGTCGAAGCCGGTTGTCGCCCCCTGTTGCGACCACCGGCTTTGGCTTAGCCTTCCGCCGGGGGGACCGTCAGGCCCCGGACCCTGCGCGGAAGGGGGACGCCGATGTCGAAGACAGCACCGGCCCCCGACCATGCCCCGGCCCGACCCGTCGACGGGGCGGCCCCGTGACCACCGAGCCGGCCGACCGTTCCCCCGACCGGATCGGCCTGCGCGGGACACCGGTGGGCGTCGTCCTGCTCACCGTCGCGGTCGCGCTGACCGGTCTGCTCGCCGCCGCGCTCGGCCTCACCGTCCCGTCCCACCTGCCGGCCGACCACCCGCTGCCCGGTCCGGCACGCTTCGGCATCGCCATCGTCGCGTTCGCGGTGGCCCAGCTCGCCCGGCTGCGCTTCCGTACCGCCTCGGGCATGGTGAGCATCACCTGGGGCGAGGCCGCGCTCGTGGTCTGCCTCTGGCTGGTGCCGGCGGGCTGGCTCCCGGCCGCCGCACTGCTGGGCGTGGGCGCCGCCTGGACCGTGATGTCGATGGTCTCCGACCGCCGTCCGGCGCTGGAACTGGTGGCGATCGCCGGTTCGCTCACCGCCGCCACCGCGCTCGCCGCCGCGGTGGCCACCGCGCTCGGCCCGCCGCTGCTCGCCGCGCCCACCCCGGAGCTGGCGCTCACGCTCACCGCCGCCGCGGTCACGTACCTGCTCACCACCGCCTTCCTGGGCGCCGTCACGCTCGCCCTGCGGCACGGCATCGCGATCGGTCCGCCGCTGCTCGCCGCGCTGCGCGGCAAGCTGCTCATGTTCGTCGGCAACGTGGCGGTCGGCCTGGTGGTCGTCGCGCTGCTCGAACTCGACGCGCGCTGGCTGCTGCTCCTGCCGCCGCCGCTCTGGCTGCTCCAGCAGACCTACCGCCACCGGCTCCGGGCCGACCAGGAGCGGCGTACCTGGCGGGCGTTCGCCGAGGCCACCGCCGCACTCAACCAGCTCGACGAGCGCGGCGTGGCGACCGCCGCGGTGACCGGCGCGCTCACCCTGTTCGGCGCGGAACTGGTCGAGGTCGACGTGGCCCGGGGCGAGGGACGCTGGCGCCGCTACCGGGCCGACCGCGGCGGGCAGGTACGCGACCGGGAGGTGGAGCCGTCCGCCGGTGCCGACGCGGGGGAGCACGAACTGGTGCGCCGCCTCGCCGTGGGATCCGCCGACGTCGGCCGCTTGCGGGTGCGGTTCGCCCGGTCCGCCCCGCCGAGCGCCCGGGAACGCGACGGCGTGGCGGCCTTCGGCGACGCGCTGGCCGCCGCCCTGCACGACGCCGCCACGCACCGGGAGCTGCGGCTGGTCACCGCCCGCTCGTCGTACGACGCGGTGCACGACCAGCTCACCGGACTGCTCAACCGGGCGGCGCTGCTGGCCAAGGGGGACCAGGCGCTGCGGCAGCGCGCGCACGACCACCCGGTGGCCCTGCTGCTGCTCGACGTGAACCAGTTCAAGGAGGTCAACGACACGCTCGGGCACTCGGCGGGCGACCAGTTGCTGCGGCCCACCTCCAACCGGCTCGCCGCGCTGACCCGGCCGGGTGACCTGCTCGGGCGCCTCGGCGGCGACGAGTTCGCGCTGCTGCTGACCTCGGTGCCGCTGGTCGAGGACCGGACGGCCCCGCTGGCGTACGCGCTGCGCCAGGCCCGGGAGGTCGCCGAGCGCCTCGCCGCACCGACCGAGGTGGCCGGGGTGCGGATGTCCGTGGAGGTCGCGGTGGGCGTCGTGGTCGCCGACGCGGGCGCGGCCGACCTGACGGAGCTGCTGCGGCGCGCCGACATCGCCATGTACCAGGCGAAGGAGGGCGGCGGCAGCGTCGCCGCGTACGACAGCTCCCGCGACGCGGCGAGCACCGACCACCTGGCGCTGCTCGCGGAGATGCGGGAGGCTCTCGCCGCCGACGACCAGCTGGTGCTGGCGTTGCAGCCGGCGGTGGACCTGGCGACCGGCGCGCCGACCGGGGTGGAGGCGCTGATCCGGTGGCGGCACCCGCGCCGGGGCTGGCTCGGTCCGGCCGACTTCATCCGGCCGGTGGAGAACAGCGAGCAGCTCGGCAGCTTCACCCGGTACGTGCTGGACAAGGCGCTGGAGGTCGCCTCCGGATGGGCGCGGGACGGGCTGGACGTCCCGATCTCGGTGAACCTGTCCGCGCGCAGCCTGCTCGACCCGCGGCTGCCCGCCGAGATCGAGGAGGCGCTGCGCCGCCACCAGGTGCCGCCGCACCGGCTGGTCCTGGAGATCACCGAGACGGTGGTGATGAGCGAGCTGGAGGTCATCGACGAGGTGCTGGCCACGCTGCGTGGCATGGGCGTGCAGCTCGCCGTGGACGACTTCGGCACCGGGTTCTCGTCGCTGACGTTCCTCACCCGCATCGCCGTCGACGAGTTGAAGGTGGACCGCTCGTTCGTGCTCCGGATGGCCGACTCGCCGGAGGCGGCGGCGATCGTCCGGACCACCGTCGGGTTGGCCCACGAACTGGGCCTGCGGGTGGTGGCCGAGGGTGTCGAGACCGCCGAGCAGCGCACCGCGCTGGCCGAGCTGGGCTGCACCGCCGCCCAGGGCTACCACTTCTTCAAGCCGATGCCGGCTGACAAGATCGCCGCGGTGCTCGCGTCGCTGCGCGACGCGGCCCGGGGCAACGTCTTCCCGCTGCGCGCCGACGGCGCCTCCTGACCGGTCCGTCCGCGGTGGACGGGGCAGCGGAGGACGCCCGGCCGGTCCTACGCTGCTGGCACGGCGGGCGCGACAGGCGTCCCCGCTGACGTCCACACGGGGAGGACGACGATGAGACGTTCCTGGCGACGGATCCTGCTCGCTTCGACCATGGCGTTGACCACCGGCGCCGCCGGCCTGGTCATGCCCGCGCCGGCGCAGGCCCGGCCGGCGGAGTCCTGGTCGTTCGCCGTCACCGGCGAGCCGGGTGATCCGATCACCGCCGGCAACTCCTACTCCTACAGCTCCGCCGCACCGACGCCGGGCGACGAGATGAACGCGTGGGGCCACGACCAGCAGCACTTCGGGATGGAGTTCTGGAGCGACGCCGACAACACCTGGCGTCTGGAGATCAGCGCCCCGGCCGGCCAGCCGCTGAAGGCGGGTGACACCTACCAGAACGTCGGCCAGCCGGACGGGAGCGGCACGGCCGGCATCCGCCTCTACAACGGCGGTTGGGGGCGCTCCTGCGCGCAGAGCACCGGTTCGTTCACGGTCATCGACGCCGCGTGGGGGCCCTTCGACTACGTCGAGCGCTTCGACGCCACCTTCGAGATCCGGTGCGAGGGCGCGACCGGCGGTCTGCGCGGCCAGGTCCACATCGGCAACCCGCCGCCGCTGCCGGCGCTCGACGTCACACTGACCGTCGATCCGGTCGCGACGGTGGACAACAAGGGCATCGCCACCGTCCGCGGCTCGATCACCTGCACCCGGGCGGACTCCTTCTCCATCGCGGGCGAACTCGTCCAGGAACAGAAGAAGGCGGGCATGGTGCGTGGCTACTTCTCACCCCACATCCCGTGCGTTCCGGGCCAGGTGGTGCCGTGGTCGGCCACCACCTACCCGGCCGACGTCAAGTTCCAGCGCGGCACCGCCCAGGCGGTCAGCGAGATCCTGGTCCGCGACTTCGAGTACTGGAACGAGTTCACCGTGCGGGACACCTCGACGCTCACCCTGACCCGGTGAGACGGCGGCCGGGCCGGGACCACGACCCCGGCCCGGCCGCCGCACTCGCGCCGCACCGGCTCCGCGCGCTCGCTAAGGTCGGGTGGTGAACCGACTCGCCGAGGCCACGTCGCCCTACCTGCTCCAGCACGCCGACAACCCGGTCGACTGGTGGCCCTGGTGCGACGAGGCGTTCGCCGAGGCGAAACGGCGGGACGTGCCGGTGCTGATCTCGGTCGGCTACGCGGCCTGCCACTGGTGCCACGTCATGGCCCACGAGTCGTTCGAGAACGAGGCAGTTGCCCGGCTGATGAACGACGACTTCGTCTGCGTCAAGGTCGACCGCGAGGAGCGCCCCGACGTCGACGCGGTCTACATGACCGCCACCCAGGCGATGACCGGGCAGGGCGGCTGGCCGATGACCGTCTTCGCCACGCCGGACGGCACCCCGTTCTTCTGCGGCACGTACTTCCCCCGCGCCAACTTCATCCGGCTGCTCGGCTCGGTCGCCACCGCCTGGCGCGACCAGCGCGAGGCGGTGCTGCGGCAGGGCACCGCAGTGGTCGAGGCGATCGGCGGCGCGCAGGCCGTCGGCGGCGTCACCGCCCCGCTCACCGCCGAACTGCTCGACGCCGCCGCGAGCCGGCTCGCCGGGGAGTACGACGAGACGAACGGCGGTTTCGGCGGCGCACCGAAGTTCCCGCCGCACATGAACCTGCTCTTCCTGCTCCGGCACCACCAGCGCACCGGCTCGGCGCGCAGCCTGGAGATCGTCCGGCACACCTGCGAGGCGATGGCCCGCGGCGGCCTCAACGACCAGCTCGCCGGTGGCTTCGCCCGCTACTCGGTGGACGGCCACTGGACCGTGCCGCACTTCGAGAAGATGCTCTACGACAACGCGCTGCTGCTGCGGGTCTACACCCAGCTCTGGCGGCTCACCGGCGACCGGCTGGCCCGCCGGGTGGCCCGCGACACCGCCCGCTTCCTCGCCGACGAGCTGCACCGCGCCGGTGAGGGCTTCGCCTCCGCGCTCGACGCGGACACCGAGGGCGTCGAGGGGCTCACCTACGTCTGGACGCCCGACCAGCTCGTCGAGGTGCTGGGGGAGGACGACGGCCGCTTCGCCGCGGACCTCTTCGAGGTCACCGCCGACGGCACGTTCGAGCACGGCACCAGCGTGCTGCGGCTGGCCCGGGACGTCGACGACGCCGACCCGGAGGTGCGGGCCCGCTGGCAGGACGTGGTGGGCCGGCTGCTGGCCGCCCGCGACACCCGGCCCCAGCCCGCCCGCGACGACAAGGTGGTGGCCGCCTGGAACGGGCTCGCGATCACCGCCATCGCGGAGTTCCAGCAGGTTGCCTCGCTGCTCGTGTCGCCCGACGACGAGGACGCGAACCTGATGGACGGCGTGCTCATCGTCTCCGACGGTGCGATGCGGGACGCCGCCGAGCACCTGGCCACCGTGCATCTCGTGGACGGCCGGCTGCGCCGCGTCTCCCGGGACAAGGTCGTGGGTCAGCCGGCCGGGGTGCTGGAGGACTACGGCTGCGTCGCCGAGGCGTTCTGCGCGATGCACCAGCTCACCGGCGAGGGGCGGTGGCTGACGCTGGCCGGTGAGCTGCTCGACGTGGCGCTGGCCCGCTTCGCCGGCCCGGACGGCGCCTTCTACGACACCGCCGACGACGCCGAGCGCCTGGTCACCCGGCCCGCCGACCCGACCGACAACGCCACCCCGTCGGGCCGGTCGGCGATCGTCGCGGCGCTCGTGGCGTACGCGGCGCTGACCGGCGAGACCCGCTACCGGGAGGCGGCCGAGAAGACGCTGACGACGGTCGCGCCGATCGTCGACAGGCACGCCCGGTTCACCGGGTACGCGGCCACCGTCGGCGAGGCGCTGCTGTCCGGGCCGTACGAGATCGCTGTGGCGACCGGTGACCCGGAGGGCGACCCGCTGGTGGCCGCCGCCCGGCGCCACGCCCCGCCCGGCGCGGTGGTGGTGGCCGGCGCCCCGGACCAGCCCGGCGTGCCGCTGCTGGCCGGGCGGCCGTTCGTCGACGGGAAGCCCGCCGCGTACGTCTGCCGGGGCTTCGTCTGCCAACGCCCGGTGACCGGCGTCGAGGAGCTGATCGCGCAGCTCGGCTGAGCGGAGTGGGCCGGGCCGCCCTCACGGTCCGGCCCGGCACCGGCCCTTATAGGCTGGCGGCGCTATGGACTCCCGTACCGGTCTCCCCGTCGTGGGCATGGTGGGTGGCGGCCAGCTGGCCCGGATGACCCACCAGGCCGCCATCGCTCTCGGCCAGTCGCTGCGCGTGCTGGCGCTCGCCCCGGACGACGGTGCCGCGCTGGTCGCTGCCGACGTCCAGTACGGCGACCACACCGACCTGGCCGCGCTGCGGACGTTCGCCAAGGGCTGCGACGTGGTCACCTTCGACCACGAGCACGTCCCCAACGAGCACATCCGCACCCTGACCGACGAGGGCGTGAAGCTGTTCCCGCCGGCCGAGGCGCTGGTGCACGCGCAGGACAAGCGGGTGATGCGGGAACGGCTCGGCGAGCTGGGCGCGCCGAACCCGGCCTGGCGTCCGGTGGAGTCCCCGGCCGACCTGATCGCCTTCGGCGAGGAGACCGGCTGGCCGGTGGTGCTCAAGGCCGCCCGGGGCGGCTACGACGGGCGCGGCGTCTGGATGGTCGACGACGCCGGTCAGGCCGGTGAGCTGGCCGCCACGCTGCTCGCCGGTGGCACGCCGCTGCTGGTCGAGGAGCGGGTGGCGCTGCGCCGTGAACTGGCCGTGCAGGTGGCGCGCTCGCCGTTCGGGCAGGTCGCCGCGTACCCGGTGGTGGAGACGGTGCAGCGCGACGGCATCTGCGTCGAGGTGCTGGCGCCCGCGCCCGACCTGCCCGAGGAGCAGGCCGTGGCCGCGCAGCAGCTCGCCATCGACCTGGCCACCGCGCTCGGCGTGGTCGGCCTGCTCGCGGTGGAGCTGTTCGACACGCCGTCCGGGCTGGTCGTCAACGAGCTGGCGATGCGGCCGCACAACTCCGGGCACTGGACCATCGAAGGGGCCCGGACCTCCCAGTTCGAGCAGCACCTGCGGGCGGTGCTCGACTACCCGATGGGGGACACCTCGCTGACCGCGCCGGTCGTGGTGATGGCGAACGTGCTGGGTGGCGCGCCGGGCGGCAAGTCCATCGACGAGCGGCTGCACCACCTGTTCGCCGCCGAGCCCGGGGCCAAGGTCCACCTGTACGGCAAGCAGGTCCGTCCGGGCCGCAAGATCGGGCACGTCACCGTGCTCGGCAACGACCTGGACGACGTACGGGCCCGGGCCGCGCGTGCCGCCCGCTGGCTCCAGGAGGGGCACTGATGAGCACCGTCGGGCTGATCATGGGCAGCGACTCGGACTGGCCGGTCATGAAGGCCGCCGCCGAGGCGCTCGACGAGTTCGGCGTGCCGTACGAGGTTGGTGTGGTCTCGGCGCACCGCACCCCGGTCAAGATGATCGAGTACGGCCGGGCCGCCGCCGGACGTGGTGTCCAGGTGATCATCGCGGGCGCGGGCGGAGCGGCTCACCTGCCCGGCATGGTCGCCTCGGTCACCCCGCTGCCGGTGATCGGTGTCCCGGTGCCGCTGAAGTACCTGGACGGCATGGATTCGCTGCTGTCGATCGTGCAGATGCCGGCCGGGGTGCCGGTCGCCACCGTGTCGATCGGCAACGCCCGCAACGCCGGCTTGCTCGCGGTACGCATCCTGGGCGCCTCCGACCCGGTGCTGCGCGACAGGATGGCCGCCTACCAGGCGAGCCTGGAGGACCTGGTCGCGGAGAAGGATGCCGCGCTGCGCGCCTCCCTGATCTGACCGTCTCGTCACTCTCTGGTTCCCAGCTGTCTGGTCGCTCAGCGTGACCGGCCGGGCCGACGCGTGTCTGTGCCCTCCGCCGACTTTGCTCTGCAGCCATCGGCGCAGCACGGCTCTGACCTGCAACCCGGCCTCCCGTCCCCAAACGGCTCGGCGGCGGCCGTCGTCACGGTTGGTGACTGTTGCGTCAGTGGGTGCAGAGCAAAGGCGGCAGAGGGGCATCATCCCCGCCGCAGCCCGTCGACACGGAGCGTGACCTGATCAGTCGCGCCCCGGCCCCGCGACCGGGACCGGCTCACCGCATGCCGCGCAGGGCGGTCTGGAGGCGCTCCTGGGCACGGCGGCGGCGTTCGTTGCTCGCACCGAGCACCAGCAGCACGATGCCGACCGGGATCAGGACCAGCCACGGGCCGAGGCTGAACAACGCGTGCACGGCCGCGATAGCGGTCACCGTCGCGCCGACGATCACCGGGGCCTGCTGCCGGCTGGTCGAGCCGAAGATCAGCACCGCGACGGCGCCGAGCAGCAGCAGCACCTGACGCAGCATGCTGGATTCGGTCGCGATCACGATCGCCAGCGTGGGCAGGAACGCGGTGACCAGCGCCGGCCCGTACGCCACCCAGCTCGACAGGTCGGGCCGGTGCCGCAGTTGCAGGACGCCGACCAGCAGGGCCAGCGCGGCGAACGGCAGCGTGTACGCCTCCGGCAGCGCCACGTCGGCCACCCGCATCAGGATCCACCAGGCGCTGATCTCGCAGGCCACCACCGCCCAGAACAGCAGGTTGCGTTCCATCGGACGGCGTCCCGGACGGCTGGCCGCCACCCCGAGGACCGCGCCCCAGGCGGCCAGCAGCGCGGCGATGTGCCGGGGCGAGTCGTACGCCAGCGCCAGCGCGATGAGCGCCGCCCCGTAGCCGCTCCACTCGACTGTGGCCGCCTCCCGGTACGCCTCGGGACGGCGCAGCCGGGGCAGCGTGGCGGCGAACACCTGCAACGCCGCGCCGACGGCGAGCACCCCGAACGCGGACCAGACGGCCGCCAGCCCGGACTTCAGGCCGATCGTGAGCACGAACAGCTGAGCCATCACCGAGCCGAACAACCAGCCCAGGATGCGCGCCCGCTGGGTGGTGCCGAACAGCGCGGCGACAGCACCCACGCCGACCGCCCCGCCGAGCGTGAACACGGTCAGGTCGCTCGTGGCGAGGCTGCCGGCCAGCCCGGCGCCACCGGCGGCCAGCCCCAGCGCGAAGACCAGCACCCGGGCAACCCGGATCGACCGGCCCGGCTCGGCGATCGCCGGTGGCGGGGTCAGCGCCAGCCCGAGCATCGAGATGGTGAACACCGCGAGCGCGGCCAGCGCGGTCACCGGCCAGCCCCGCCCCAGCGCCACCGGCGTGATCAGCAGGGTGATCGCCGCGCCGGGCAGGATCACCGGCACCGCCCGGGACCGCCGGCCGCCGCTGAACCCGGTGGCGGCCAGCGCCGCGGTCACCGTCAGCAGCAGCGCGGTGAGCACGTGCGTGGGGTTGACCGCCTCCGGCGGCGGGGTCAGCAACTCCGGTGGTGGCCCCTGCCACACCCGGCCCAGCACCGCGAACGGCGAGAACAGCGCCACCACGAGTGAGGGCGCCAGAGTGGCCAGCGCCAGTGCGGTGGGCAGCGCCGCGGCGGCGAGCGCGCCGGCCGCCGGGCTGACCCGCCAGCGCAGCTCGGGATCGTCCGGGGCACGTCGTAGCGCCCCGTTGAGCAGCACGGTCCAGCGGCGTACCGGCCGGCCCGAACCGGCGGGCGGGACGGTGGCGGCCCGTACCAGTTCGGCGAGCACACCGAGCAGCGCGGCGGCGGCGGCGAACACGCCCGCCGGCAGGCCGACAGCGAGCGCCGCGGCGGCGGTCACTGTGGCCGCGCCGACCACCGCGACGCTGGCGTACGGAAGGTATTGCGGCACCTGCCGGCGTACCGCCGCGATCGCGGCCAGCCCGATGCTGGCGGCGGCGAGCGCGGCGGTGAGCACCACCTGCGGTGGGCGGCCGTACTCGACTGCCAGCGCGGCCACCGCGCCGGGCAGCGCGAGCAGTGCGGCTCCGGCGCCCGCGCCGCCCACCTGCACCAGGTGCGGCGGCATGCCCTCGCTGCGGATGTCGTCGACGAGGGAAGGCGCGAGCGTGCGGGCCACTGCGGCCACCGTCGCACCGATCAGCGCGATGCTGCCCAGCGCCAGCGCTGTCGTCCACGGCCGTACCAGCCCGGCCCCGGCCGCGTGCAGAGCCACCACCCCGGCCACTGTGGCCCGGGACAGCGCGGCCCGGGGATCGACAGCGGCCGCGGCGGCCATGCCGTAGACGGTGGCCACCATGCAGCCGACCAGCACCGGGGACCACCAGGGCAGGTCGAACGCGGCCGGTGCGCCCACCGTGGCGAGCACGGCGGCCAGGCCGGAGACGTCGTACTTCCACGGCGGCGGCAGCAGGATCGCCGCGGTCACCCCCAGCAGCGCCAGCGCGACCGGGGCCTGCCAGGTCGACCCGCCGGTCGGCGCGGCCGGCCAGCCGGACAGGTCACCGGCCCAGATCGGGCCGGGGGTGGCCAGCACGCCGAGTCCGCCGCGCAACGCGCTCCAGGCGGCGATCAGGCCGATCAGCGTGCCACCGGCGGCGATGCCGAGAATCGGGCCGCGCCGCCACTCCTCGGGCAGCGCGCGGGCGGCCACCGCCACCAGCAGCACCAGCGCGGAGGCCACCACGAGCTGACCGCCGGGGGCGAGCACCGCGGCGATCCGGGCCAGCGTGGCGACGAGCGCCACTGTGGTGGCGGCGAGCGCCAGGTCGGACCCGTCGAGGGACATGTCCGCGCGGCGGCCGGCGTCGATGCGCGGGGCGAGCGCCAGCAGCGCGGCGGCGACCAGGAGCAGACTCCCCACCCACGCGTCGGCCGAGGTCGCGCCCGGCGCGCCGAACGCGGCGGCGGCGACCGCCACCGCGCCGAGCACCGTACCGAGCGCGTGCGGCATGCTCAGGTGCCGCTGCGCCACCTGCACCAGGGCGGCGTAGCCGAGCGTGACGCAGACGGCGAGGAAGCTCGCCGCGAGGATCGGCACGGTGATCTCGCGCAGGTTCGCCGGTGTGGCGACCGGCGGCGTCGGCACCGTGGCCGCCACGAACGCGGCGACGGCACCGGGCAGGGCGAACGCCGCGCCGCCCGCGGCCCAGGAGCAGACCGTCTCCGTCGCGGCGGCGGCGAGCCGGACCCGCGGGGCGAGGGACACCAGCGCCCCGGCCAGGAACAGAACAGTCAGCGCGGCGGCGGTGAGCGCCGGGCGGGCGAGCGAAGCACCCGCGCCGACCAGGCCCAGCCCGGCCGCTGTCACCGCGTGCGCCACAGCGGACCGTTCGGTGCGTGCGGTCAGCCCGAGCACGCCGACCGCTACCGCTGTGAGCAGCATCGGCCAGCAGGCCGCCGCCCAGCCCAGACCGAGCGACGCGGGTACGGCGAGCGCGGTGAGCGCCGCGCCGACCACCGCGAACTCGCGCCGGATCTCGGCCGGCAGCGCGATCACGGCGGCGATCGTGAGCAACGACGCGCTGGCCGCGAGCTGCCAGCCGGTCGGGCCGACCGCCCGGGCCAGCTCGGCGTGCCATCCGGTCAGATCCGCCGACCACGCCGGCAAGGCGGCCCGGACCGGGGCCAGCCCGGCGCGCAGCGCGCCACCGGCCACCACCAGGCCGCTGACCGTGAGCGCCACCGCGGAGGCGATCTGCGGGCCACGCCGGGCCGTCTCCGGTACGGCCCGGACGGCGAGCCCGGTCAGCGCGATGACGGCGGAGATGAGCAGCAGGGACCGGCCGGGCAGAGCCACCGAGGCGACCCGCCCGAGAGCGCCGATGACCGCCAGCGTGAGGATGCCGGCGCCCACGTCCGGCAGCGGCGGCCGGCGCAGCACGAGCGTCCCGGCCAGCGCGACCAGGGCGGCGAGCAGCAGCACCGTGCCCGCGGCGGCGGCCGGCGGCACCGTGGTGGCGCGCAGCAGTCCGGTCACCGCGTACGCCAGCGCGACAGCGACCGCCACGCCGTGCAGCAGCCAGGTCAGCTCGGGCAGCCACGGCACCGGCCGGGCGGTGGCGGTGGCGGCCGGACCCGGTGGTGTCTCACCGCCCAGCACCTCGGCGGACTCCTCCGGCGCCGACTCGGGCCGGTCGTCGTCGGCGCGCTGCCGGGGCGGGACGGGAGGTGCCGGCTCGGTGACGGGCAGGTCCCGCCGGACGGGCCGCTCGCGTACCACCGCCGAGCGCGCGAGCGCCAGGTCGAGCACTGCCACCACGGTCAGCACCAGCGCCCAGCCGACCGGCCCGGTGATCCGCTCGTACGCCAGCAGCGGCAGCACCGGCTGGGCGGCCAGCACTGTGGCGAAGCGTGGCGCGCGCAGACCCGTCCCGTACGCGTACCCGAGAGCGACGAGCGTGGTGACCAGGAAGATCGTCCCGGCGAACGCGGCACCCGACGAGCCGCCGCCGATCCGGTCCACGGCCCAGAGCGCGTACCCGGCCAGCGGCACCAGCAGCAACCCGACCGCGGCGATGGTCTCGGCGGTGGAGGTTAGCCCGCGCCGGGCCAGCACCGGCGGGGCGAGCAGCATCAGCGCCGTCGCCACCAGCAGCACGCCGAGGCGGGCCAGCGCGTCCATCGAGCTGGTGGCGACCGCGGCGAAGACCACCGCAGCGACGCCGAGCAGGAGCGCGCCCAGCCCGAGCGGGATGTTCTGCACCTCGCGCGAGGACGCCTCGGGCGGGTGCTCCGGGTCGTCCGCGTCGAGCCAGCGGGGGCGGCCGCGCGGCGGCGACGGGGGCAGGTCCTCCGGCGGGCCGGGCGGCGGCGTGCCCTGACGGGGCACCCGGGGCGGCGCGCCGGTGGCGGCGGTGGGCGGGCGGCGGCCGGGCCGGCGGCGCAGCACCCGGCGCGGCCGGGTGGCCTGCCGGATCCGTTCCTCACCGGCATGCGCCAGGATGTCCCGCTGGAAGAGGGCGGCCTGCATCTTCGCGGCGATCTGCCGCTGCTCCCGGGCGATCTCGGCGTCGCGGGCCTTCATCTCGGCGATCGAGCGCTCGATGTCGGCCAGGTGCTCGGCCCACTGCGGCTGGTGCGCGCCGCAGTGCGGGCAGACGACGGCGGGCTTGATGTCCTGCCCGCACGAGGCGCACCTGAAGCTCTCCACGACAGTCTCCCGTCCGCCCGTGCCCCCGCACTGTGGACCTCCCAGAGGCAGCATGCCTTGAGTGGGCCGGGATTTCGACAGTTGCCGCCGCGTTCGGGACAACAAAAACGGACCGGCCGCCGGGAGACGTTCCCCGGCGGCCGGTCCGCGCGCTCAGCGGATCAGGGGCGACCCATGCCGCGGTACTCCCAGCCGGCCTGCGTCCACAGTGTGGAGTCGAGGCAGTTGCGCCCGTCGACCACCTTGCGGCCGTTCGCCAGCTCGCCCAGGGCCACCGGGTCGGCGTTGCGGAACTCGGCCCACTCGGTGAGCACGCAGACCAGGTCGGCGCCGCGGACGGCGTCGTTCATCGTCTCCTCGTACGTCAGCTCGGGCACCGCCCGGCGCGCGTTCTCGACCCCCTGCGGGTCGAACACGTGCACGTCGGCGCCGGCCTTGCCGAGCAGCGAGGCGACCGCGAGCGCCGGCGCGTCGCGTACGTCGTCGGTGTTGGGTTTGAACGTGGCGCCGAGCACCGCGACCCGCGTGCCGGACAGGTCCGGGCCGGCCGGCCCGGAGCGGCGGCCGAGCAGTTCGGCGGCGAGCTGCACCACGCGGCTGCGGCGGCGCTGGTTGATCAGGTCCACCTCGTGCAGGAAGCGCAGCGCCTCACCGGCGCCCAGCTCCTGCGCGCGGGCCTGGAAGGCGCGGATGTCCTTGGGCAGGCAGGCGCCGCCGAAGCCGAGCCCGGCCTGGAGGAAGCGGTTGCCGATGCGCGGGTCGTAGCCGATCGAGCGGGCGAGCTGGGTGACGTCGCCGCCGGCCGCCTCGCAGACCTCGGCCATCGCGTTGATGAAGGAGATCTTGGTGGCGAGGAACGCGTTCGCGGCGACCTTGACCAGCTCGGCGGTGGCGAAGTCGGTGACCACCAGCGGCACCTCGCGGTCCTCGGTGGCGGCGAGGTCGAAGACGCCTTTGTGGGCGGCGAAGAGCATGCCGTTGGCCCACTCGCTCTTGACGCCGACCACGATCCGGTTCGGACGCAGCACGTCGTCGACGGCGAAGCCCTCCTGGAGGAACTCGGGGCTCCACGCCACCTCGACGCCGAGGTCGGCCGGGGTGTGCTTGCCGACGAGCTGCTCCACCCACTCGGCGGTGCCCACCGGCACGGTGGACTTGCCGACGATCAGCGCCTTGCGGGTCAGGTGCTGGGCGAGGCTGGTCACGGACGCCTCGACGTACGACAGGTCGGCGCCCATGCCGTCGGCCCGCTGCGGGGTGCCGACGCAGATGAAGTGGACGTCGCCGAAGTCGGCGGTCTCCTGGATGTCGGTGCTGAACCGCAGCCGGCCGGCGGCCAGGTTGCGCCGCAGCAGCTCGTCGAGGCCCGGCTCGTGGATCGGCACCTCGCCCGCGTTCAGCTTGGCGATCTTGTCCGCGTCGACGTCGAAGCCGAGCACCTCGTAGCCCAGCTCCGCGTAGCAGATGGCGTAGGTCGCACCGAGGTAGCCGGTGCCGAGGAAGGTCACCCGCGGGCGGGCGGCGCCGGACGGCGGGGTCACCGCGGCGATGGCGGGCATCGGCTGGGTGTTCGGGTACGGAATCGTCACGCCTGTCTTCTCCGCTCGCACTGGCGGCGCTTCCACGCGTCGCATTCTGCTGGGGCGCCGAGGCCGGGCACCGAGGGAACTGGATGTCTGCTGTGAGGGTAATGGGGTTGGGCGGGCGAGGCTCGGGCGCGAGCCTACCCGCCGGTAAGGTTCGGCCGGGGCCGGTGGCTATTCTTCAGTTTGCGGCAGTCGTCGGCCCCCGGGCGGCACAGACTGCGCATGATAGCGGTGAAAGGGGAGGGCCGACATGGCCGCAGAGCAGTCGTTCGACGTCTACCGGTTGCCGGAGGAACACGAGGCGATCCGGGAGGCGGTCCGTGAGGTCTGTGCGGCCAAGGTGGCTCCGCACGCCGCCGAGGCGGATGAGACAGGTGAGTTCCCCAAGGCGTCCTACGAGGCCCTGCGGGCGGCCGACTTCCACGCCCCGCACATCCCGGTCGAGTACGGCGGCGCCGGTGCGGATGCGCTGGCCACGGCCATCGTGATCGAGGAGGTGGCCCGGGCCTGCGCGTCGTCCTCGCTGATCCCGGCGGTGAACAAGCTGGGCACCATGCCGCTGCTGCTGGCCGGCTCCGAGGAGCTCAAGCGCAAGTACCTCACCCCGGTCGCGGCCGGGGAGGGCATGTTCTCCTACTGCCTCTCCGAGCCGGAGGCGGGCAGCGACGCCGCCGCGATGACCACCAAGGCGGTACGTGACGGAGACCACTGGGTGCTCAACGGCGTGAAGCGGTGGATCACCAACGCTGGCGTTTCCGAGTACTACACCGTGTTCGCCGTGACCGATCCCACAGCGCGCTCGAAGGGCATCTCCGCGTTCGTGGTGGAGAAGTCCGACCCGGGCGTCAGCTTCGGCGCCCCGGAGAAGAAGCTCGGTATCAAGGGCTCGCCCACCCGTGAGGTCTACTTCGACAACGTCCGGATCCCGGCCGACCGCATGATCGGCGCCGAGGGCACCGGCTTCGCCACCGCGATGAAGACGCTGGACCACACCCGGGTCACCATCGCCGCCCAGGCCGTCGGTATCGCTCAGGGCGCGCTGGACTACGCCAAGGGCTACGTCCAGGAGCGCAAGCAGTTCGGCAAGCCGGTCGCCGACTTCCAGGGCATCCAGTTCATGCTCGCCGACATGGGCATGAAGCTGGAGGCGGCGCGGCAGCTCACGTACGCCGCCGCCGGCAGGTCCGAGCGCGGCGACGCGGACCTGACCTACTTCGGTGCGGCCGCGAAGTGCTTCGCGTCCGACGCCGCCATGGAGATCACCACCGACGCGGTCCAGCTGCTCGGCGGCTACGGCTACACCCGCGACTACCCGGTCGAGCGGATGATGCGGGACGCCAAGATCACCCAGATCTACGAGGGCACCAACCAGGTGCAGCGCATCGTGATGGCGCGCCAGCTGCTCAAGGGCTGACCGCAGGCGTTCGGGCGGGCGGGCCGGTACGTACCGGCCCGCCCGCGCTCGTTCAACGGCTCTCGGTGCCCTCCGGCCGGCCGGCGCCGCGCGGGGGCGCGGACCACGGCGACTCGCCGCCGGTGCGGCGGGGCAGGGGTTCGGTGGGGGACTCGGGGTACGCGAGCGTGAGCGGCGGCGTGTCGGGGTCCTTCGCCGGCGCCGGGGGCCAGTCGGTGAGCGCCGGCTTGTGCTCGACCGGTGTGACGGCCGGGGTCAGCTCCGCCTCGGCCGTCGCGGATGTGACGGGACGCCGCCAGCGGCTCGTGCTGAACACGGCCATCAGCAGCAGCAGGCCGATGAGGAACAGCGTGCCGTTGTCCAGCGGGTCGCGCAGCGGCAGCGGGTCACCGAGCAGCTTCAGGTCGTCCGGCACCCGGTCCCGCACGCTGAACGGCGCGACGAACAGCCCGAGGTACGGGACCGCGAGCAGCAGGCCGGCCACCAGCGGGCCGAACGGCGAGAAGCGCAACGTGCCGAGCAAGCCGAGCAGGATGCCGGCGACGCCCAGATAGACGGCCGGCTCGATCAGGTTCGGCGTGCTGTACGTCCCGATCTCCACCCAGCGGTCGACGGTCCGCTCAGATCCGTCCTGACCGAGCGTGACGAGCACCCAGGTGACGGGCGCCACCGCCAACCCGGCGAGGAAGCTCCAGAGATGTCGCATCCGCGCACCGTACCGTTTTCGGCATGACAGATCATCCCGCGGTCCCGCCGGGTAAGCCCACGTCGTACTCCCGCGTCACGCTCAGTCGCATCATGACCGCGGTCGATGTCAATCTGTACGGGACCGTGCACGGTGGGGTACTGATGAAATTCGTGGACGACGTCGCCGGCGCGGCGGCGGCGCGGCACAGCGGCGGCACCGCGGTGACTGCGTCCATCGACGAGATCGTCTTCTCCGAGCCGGTCCGGGTGGGCGATCTCGTGCACGCGCACGCGCAGATCAACTGGACCGGACAGACCTCGATGGAGGTCGGGGTGAAGGTGGTCGCCGAACGCTGGGACTCGGCCGAGGAGGAACCGGTCCGGGTCGCCACCGCGTACCTGGTGTTCGTGGGCGTCGACGTGGGTGGCACGCCCCGGCCGGTCCGTCCGGTGCTGCCCGAGACGCCGGAGGACGAGCGCCGCTTCCGGGAGGCCGAGATCCGGCGCGCGCACCGGCTCGCCCGGCGCCGCGCGATCCAGGCCCACCGCGCCGGCTGAGGTGTAAGGAAGGGCCCCTTGTTAACGCCTGCGGTAGAGGAGGGGACCCCTGTTAACACCCCCCCCGGGCCTACCCGCGCCGCCTCCACCGGCGGCGGACACCCGCGGAGGGCGAGGTGTTAACAAGGGGCCCTTCCTCTGCACGAGGCGTTAATAGGGGGCCCTTCCTTACACGCGGGCCACATGGGGTGGGGGTTCGGGGTGTGGGCGGGGCACGCCCCGTACGGCGTACCCGGCGCGGACAATGGCGGCACGAGGTAGGGCAAGATGGCGCCACGGCCCCGGCACACCGTCGTGGCGGGCCCAGGGGAGGGTGGAACAGTGGCTGACGTGCTGTGGACGCCGCCGGCGGACGTGCGGGAGCGGTCCCGGATCGGTGACTACCTGCGCTGGCTGGCCGAGCACCGCGGGCTGGAGTTCGCCGACTACGACGCGCTGTGGCAGTGGTCGGTGACCGACCTGGACGCGTTCTGGCGCTCGATCTGGGACTACTTCGACGTGGTCGCGCACACCCCGCCGACCGCCACGCTCGCCGACCGGGCCATGCCGGGCGCGCGCTGGTTCCCCGGCGCGACGCTCAACTACGCCGAGAACGTGCTGCGCATGCCAGGGCTGGGCGACGACGACCCGGCGGTGATCGCGCACGGTCAGACCCGCGCGCCGGAGACGCTCACCGCGGCCGAGCTGCGCGAGCGGGTCCGCCGGGTGGCCGCCGGGCTGCGCCGCCTCGGTGTCGGGCCGGGCGACCGGGTGGCCGCGTACGCGCCGAACATCCCGGAGACGTACGTCCTGCTGCTCGCCACCGCCAGCCTGGGCGCGATCTTCTCCTCCTGCGCGCCCGAGTTCGGCACCCGCAGCGTCACCGACCGCTGGCAGCAGATCGAGCCCACGGTGCTGGTCGCCGTGGACGGCTACCGGTACGGCGACAAGCCGGTCGACAGGCGCGCCGAGGTGGCCGCGATCCGGGCCGCGCTGCCGTCGCTGCGGCACACGGTCGCCATCGCGTACCTCGATCCGGACGGCCCGGCCCCCGACGGCGCGCTGCCGTGGGCGGAGCTGGCGGCGGCGACGGACGAGCCGTTGACGTTCACCCCTGTCGCCTTCGACCACCCGCTCTACGTGCTGTACTCCTCCGGCACCACCGGCCTGCCCAAGCCGATCGTGCACGGCCACGGCGGCATCCTGCTGGAACACCTCAAGATGCTGGCGCTGCACCACGACCTGGGCCCGTCCGACCGGTTCCTGTGGTTCACCACGACCGGCTGGATGATGTGGAACTTCCTGGTCTCCGGCCCGGCGGTGGGCGCGGCGATCGTGTTGTTCGACGGCAACCCGGGCCACCCCGACCTGGGCGCGCTGTGGCGGCTGGCCGCCGACACCGGCACCACGTACTTCGGTACGTCCGCGCCGTTCCTGCTGGCCTGCCGCAAGGCCGGGCTGGTGCCGCGCGAGGTCGCCGACATGTCCGCGGTGCGCGGCCTCGGCTCGACCGGCGCGCCGCTGCCGGCCGAGGGCTTCACCTGGGTGTACGAGAACGTGAGCGACCGCCTCCAGCTCCAGTCGCTGTCCGGAGGCACGGACGTGTGCACCGGGTTCGTCGGCGGCGTGCCGCTGCTGCCGGTGTACGCCGGGGAGATCGCCTGTCGGGCGCTGGGCGCGAAGGTGGAGGCCCGCTCGGCCGACGGCAGCGCGGTGATCGGGCAGCTCGGCGAGCTGGTGATCACCGAGCCGATGCCGAGCATGCCGGTCGGGTTCTGGAACGACCCGGACGGCGCCCGCTACCGGGAGGCGTACTTCGAGGTCTATCCCGGGGTGTGGCGGCACGGCGACTGGATCACCGTGAACGAGCGCGGCGGGTGCGTGATCACTGGCCGGTCCGACGCCACGCTCAACCGGGGCGGCGTACGCCTCGGCACCGCCGAGTTCTACTCGGTGGTCGAGGGGCTGGACGAGGTGGTCGACTCGGTCGTCGTGCACCTGGAGGACGACGAGGGCGGCGCGGGCGAGCTGCTGCTGTTCGTGGTGCTCGCCGAGGGCCTGGAACTCGACGACGAGATGCGGCGCAAGATCTGCCGGGAGCTGCGTACCGCGCTGTCGCCGCGGCACGTGCCGGACGAGATCCACCAGGTCCGGGCCGTGCCCCGCACGCTGAGCGCGAAGAAGCTGGAGGTGCCGGTCAAGAAGATCCTGACGGGCACCCCGGTCGACAGCGCGGCGGCCAAGGGCGCCTTGGCCAACCCCGAGTCCCTGACGGCGTTCGCCGCCCTGGCCCAGCGCCGGGCCACCGCCGACAGCCCCGCCCCCCCTCGCTGATCTCGCACTCTCCGCCCCGCCGCCCCGCCGCCCGCCCGTTGATCTTGCACTTTCCGCCCCGGCGAAGGGGGCGAATCACCCGTCCCGAGGGCCGAAACTGCAAGATCAACGGGGAGGGGAAGGGGCGGGCGTCAGGCCAGGGTGTGGGTGGTCTTCTCGGTTTCGGCGCGGGAAGGCAGGCGGGCCGGGTCGGGGTGGGCGCACGCGACCACGCTGGCGCCTGCGGTCAGCGGGGTGAGCAGCCAGTCGACCGGGTCGGGGTGGGTGGTCACGTCGACCAGGAGGCGATCGCCCTGAGCCAGGCCCAGCTCGGTGGCGCGAGCCTGTGCGCGGGCCAGCAGCGCCGCGTCCGCCTCGCCACCGGCCGGGTACGGCGTGAAGTGGTCGCCGTGTCCGCGTACCGCGGAGACGAAGTCGGTGCAGCCGGCCGGCACCTGCCGCATCGGCAGCGCGAACGGGTCGAGCGCCAGCGCGTACCGCTCGCCGGCCGGCCACCCGGCCGCCTCGTCCACCCGGCCGACGGCCACGAACAGTGCCTCCACCGGGCCCGGCGTGCCGGTCACTGTGAGCTTCGCCGACCAGCAGCCGAGCAGCACCGCGGCGGTCTGCCAGTGCGGCGGCAGCAGCACCCCGGCCGCGTCGCCGGGCGCGGCGCCGACCTCGTCGGTGAGCAGGTTCGCGGTCTTCGCCACCCAGTTCGCGAGCGTCGCTCCGGAGAGTTCGGTGCGTTCGCCGGTGGCGTCGTCGTACCAGGTCAGCAGCGGTCGGGTGGGGTCGGTCGCGATCGCGTCGGCGAACACCCGGGCAATGTTGTCGGCCATCGGCGCGAACGATACGCGCCCCGCGTGCGTACTCGATGACAGCGACAAGTCGGCGTACCGTCGGGTCGCGGTCAGCGCCTCGCGCCCGGCCCGGCGTAGGCTTGCCGAGAGTGTTATTCCCCACAACTGCGCCACCTGAGGAGTCGCCCCGTGACCGCCGGTCGCCCGCCCCGCGTTCTCATCGACGCCACGAGTGTCCCCGCCGACCGTGGCGGCGTCGGTAGATACGTCGACGGACTGCTCGGCGCGCTGGGCCGGGTCTGCGGCACCGGCGTCGACCTGGCCGTGGTCAGCCTCCGCACCGACCTGGAGCGCTACACCCGGATGCTGCCCGGCGCGGAGGTGATCCCCGCCCCGGCGGCGGTGGCGCACCGGCCGGCCCGGCTGGCCTGGGAGCAGACCGGCCTGCCGCTGCTGGCCCAGCAGGTCGGCGCCGAGGTGCTGCACTCGCCGTTCTACACCTGCCCGCTGCGGGCCGGCTGCCCGGTGACTGTCACCGTGCACGACGCGACGTTCTTCACCGAGCCGGAGCACTACGACAAGTCGCGCCGGACGTTCTTCCGCAGCGCGATCAAGACCTCGCTGCGCCGGGCGAACCGGGTGATCGTGCCGAGCAAGGCCACCCGCGACGAGCTGATCCGGCTGCTGGACGCCGACCCGACCCGGATCGACGTCGCCTACCACGGTGTCGACCAGGACGCGTTCCACGCGCCGGGTGACGAGGAGAAGGCACGCGTCCGGGCCCGCCTGGGGCTCGGCGACAGCAGCTACATCGCGTTCCTCGGGGCCAAGGAGCCGCGCAAGAACGTCCCCAACCTGATCCGCGGCTGGGCCCGGGCGGTGGCCGACCGGCCGAACCCGCCCGCGCTGGTGGTGGCCGGCGGCCAGGGCCACGACGACGACATCGACCGCGCGGTGGCCGAGGTCCCGTCGCACCTGCGGCTGCTGCGCCCGGGTTACCTGCGCTACGCCGACCTGCCCGGCTTCCTCGGCGGCGCGCTGGTGGCGGCGTACCCCTCGTACGGCGAGGGCTTCGGCCTGCCGATCCTGGAGGCGATGGCGTGCGCCGCCCCGGTGCTCACCACGCCGCGCCTGTCCCTGCCCGAGGTGGGCGGCGACGCGGTGGCCTACACCAGCGAGGACCCGGACCAGATCGCCACCGACCTCGGTGCCCTGCTGGACGACGAGCAGCGGCGGCTGTCGCTGGCCAAGGCCGGTTTCGACAGGGCCAAGGAGTTCACCTGGGAGTCCAGCGCGGAGGTCCACATCGCGGCGTGGCGACGGGCCCGGTCCTGAGCGTCGGCTGCCGGTCCCGGGCGACCGACCGTGACGGCTCGCCCGCTTCGGGCATGATGTGCTGATGTTCTACGCCGTCATCCCGGCGGGCGGCAGCGGCACGAGGTTGTGGCCGTTGTCCCGTGCCGGCCATCCCAAATTCCTCCACCCGCTGACCGGCACCCCCGCCTCGCTGTTGCAGGCCACTGTCGACCGGTTGTCGCCGTTGACCACTCCGGAGCGCACGCTCGTGGTCACCGGGGCCGCGCACGCCGCGGCGGTGGCTCGGCAACTGGCTGGCCTGCCGGAGGAGAACATCCTGGTCGAGCCGTCACCGCGCGACTCCTGCGCGGCGATCGCGCTGGCCGCCGCGGTGATCGCCGCCCGGACCCCGGACGCGGTGATGGGCTCGTTCGCCGCCGACCACCTGATCGGCGACCCGGCCCGGCTGGCCGAGGTCGTGCGGCAGGCCATCCGGGGCGCGGAGCAGGGGCTGCTGATGACTGTGGGCATCACCCCGACGCGCCCGGAGACCGGCTACGGCTACCTGGAGACCGGCGAGCCGGCGGGGGACGGCCCGCTGCGCCCGGTACGCGAGTTCAAGGAGAAGCCGGCCGCCGAGGTGGCCGAGGTGTACGTCCGCTCCGGCCGGCACCTCTGGAACGCCAGCATGTTCGTCTGGCGGGTGGACGTCTTCCTGTCCGAGCTGGCTCGTCAGCAGCCGGAGCTGCACGCCGGGATCACCGCCATCGCGGCGGCCTGGGGCACCCCGGAGCAGGACGACGTGCTCGGCCGGATCTGGCCGACGCTGCCCCGGATCTCCGTCGACTACGCGGTGATGGAGGGCGCGGCGACTGCGGGCCGGGTGGGTACGGTGCCCGGCGACTTCGGCTGGAACGACGTGGGCGACTTCCACACGCTCGGCGAGGTGCTGCCCGCCGACGGCGCCGGCAACGTGGTGCTGGGCGGTGACGCGAAGCCGGGCGTGCTGCTGCACGACACCACCGGCACAGTGGTGGTGCCGCACTCCGGGCGGCTCGTGGCCACCGTCGGGGTGCACGACCTGATCGTCGTGGACACCCCGGACGCGCTGCTGGTCTGCCCGCGTGACCGCGCGCAGGACGTGAAGAAGATCGTGGACGAGCTGAAGGAACGCGGCGAGGAGGGCCTGGTCTGATCCGCCGGGCCGCCGGGACGCGTCCGGCGGCGCGGCGCGGTAAAGCCGCTCAGCCGCCGGCGCGGCGGGCCAGCACCGCGAGCGCCGGCGGCACGAGCTGAGCCGTGGCGTGGGCGAGCGGCTCGGGCAGCCGGTCCGGCGGGAACCAGCCGAGCGCCTCGGACTCCGCGCTGACCCGCTCGACCGCGCCCGCCGGGGCCAGGGCGGCGTACCGGACGTCGTAGTGGAACGACCCGCCCTGGCAGGCGACCTGGTGGATGTCCACGTCGATCGGCTCCGGCTCGACGGTCAGGCCGGTGATGCCGGACTCCTCGGTGGCCTCGCGCAGCGCGGCGGCCACGAGCGTCCGGTCGCCGGGCTCGCAGTGCCCGCCGAGCTGCATCCACCTGCGGATCTTGCCGTGCAGGCAGAGCAGCACCCGGCCGTCCGGGTCGAGCACCAGCGCGCTCGCCGTGACGTGCCCGGCCCGGTGCGTCCGGCTCATCGCCACCGGCCCGTCGGCCAGCAGCGCCAGGGTCCGGTCCCGGGCGGCGTCGGCGGCGGGGCTGGTCGCCGTCCAGCGGCTCAGCGTCGCGACGGCGTCGGCGTGCAACTCGGTGTACGGGATGAGATCGGGCACCCGGACACTCTACGAGCGCGCCCTCCGTACCCTGGCGCGGTGACCCTGCGACTCGTCGAGTTCCTGGTGGCCGGCAACGAGGCGAGCGACCTCCTGCCGGTGCGGTCGGCCGCGCTGCTGCGGGCGCACGGCGCGCGCCGCGGCTTCTGGACGGTGCTGGACGAGGGGCCGGTCGAGCAGTGCCTGGCGCTGCTGTTGGAACGCGACGACGGCCACTGGGTGGCGCACCACGTACCTGCCGATGCCGGCCGCGAGAACGGCCGCACCGAGGACGGCGAGGCGCTCGCCCACCACGACGGGTGGGTGTACGTCTTCGGCTCGCACTTCGGGTCCAAGCGCGGCCCGCTGCGGCCCCGGCGCGCGTTCGTGGCCCGGTTCCGGGAGGACGAGGCCGTGGCCGGGCCGCTGCCGGTGCACGTGGTGCGCAACCGCTTCCGGCTGCACCGGGCGGTGAACGACGCGCTCGCCGCCGCCCCGCTGACGCTGCTGCCGCCCGGTGACCGGGTCCGGGAGCGGTTCATCGTGGAGACACTGGCCCGGGGCACCGCCCGCGCCAAGAGCTGGGTGACCCGGCTCGCCGCGGACGACCTGCCGGTCAACGTCGAGGCGGCAGCGTTCACCCCGGCCGGTACGGCGCTGCTGGGGCTGCGTTTCCCGGTGACCGCCGCGGGGGAGCCGGTCTACGTCGAGCTGGCCGGCGTACCGGAGATGTTCGACGACCCGGAGCACTCGGGTGACCTGCGGGCGCTCGGGGCGTACGCGCTGACCGGTGTGACGCCGCCCGGGGCGCTCGCCGGCTTCCGCGCGATCACGCCGACCGGCGACGGCGGCTACGCGGCGGTGACCGGGTCGATCGACGCGCTGGGCAAGGGTTCGGTGCTGTTGGACGACCATCCGCACGGTGGTGAGGTGACCTCCCGGCACGTGCGGTTCCGGCACGACGCGGGCGGGGGCGCCCTGGTGGCCGGGGAGGTGGTGGCGGAGCTGGCGCCGTTCCATCACGTGGAGGGGCTGGCCGAGCTGGCGGGACGCTGCTACTACGTCACGGACGAGGACCACCGGGTGGCGCTCTGGATCGGATGAGCGAGGGCCGGGCGGCACCCCTGCGACTGATGTCGCAGACCCTCGTGGTGCCACCCGGCCACGCCCGTCAGCCGGCGTCCGGGTCGACATTGCGCCCCGGCGTCGGCGGGCAACAGAGAGTTTGCCGAACCGGCCCGCCCAGCGTCGAGGTTTTTCACCTGACGCTTAAAGATGGAGATTAGTACCGGCGGGTACAGTGCGAGGTGTGGCGGGCACCCCCGCCGTCCGCACGGGAGCAGCAACCCATGTTGAAGATCATTTTCTCGGGCGAGGACGTTCTGCGGACCCGGGTCGCCCCGGCCGCGGACCCGCTCTGGGAGCTGGTCCTCAGCCTGCACCTGCTCCAGGGGCGCAGCCGGGATCCGATGATGACCACGTGGCGGCGCACAGTGGCGCACGGCCTGCGGACCGACACCGACGCCGAGCAGTACCGCCTGCTGCTCGCGCTCAACCCGCCGCGTGGCTACTTCCCCGACTTCCTCACCCCGTTCGCCAGCCGCGAGGGCTTCCAGGCCGGGCTGGACGCGATCCGGGGTACCTCTGTGGACATGCTGCGCCGCGACCTGACGCTGCTCGCCGGGGAGACCACGCTGCCGTCGTCGGCCACCTCGCTCGCCCGTGGCGAGCCGGATACGCTGCACCACCTCACCGACGCCATGGCGCGGTACCAGTCGCTGGCGGTCACGCCCTACTGGTCCCGCGTGCAGGCGGCGGTCGAGGCGGACCGGGCCCGGCGTGCGCGCGCCATGCTCGACGGCGGCGCCGAAGGGCTGCTGGCCAGCCTGCGGCCGAACATGCGCTGGGTGTCGGGTGTGCTGGAGGTGCTCGACTACCCGGACACCCGGGAGCTGCACCTGGACGGCCGGGGGCTGCTGCTCGTCCCGTCGTTCTTCTGCTCGCGTACCCCGGTGGCGCTGGTCGACCCGACGCTGCCCCCGGTGCTGGTCTACCCGGTCGACCGGCTCGCCGGCCTGACGCCCGCGTCCGGCGCCGCCGCGTCGCCGCAGGGCGAGGCGCTCGCCGCCCTGCTCGGCCGTACCCGCTCCCGGGTGCTCCAGGCCGCCGACGAGGGCTGCACCACCGGCGAGATGGCACGCCGGCTGCGCATCTCCGCCGCCGCGGCCAGCCAGCACACCACTGTGCTGCGCAACGCGGGACTGCTGGTCAGCCGGCGGGACCGCAACACCGTCCTGCACACGCTCACACCGCTGGGCCGGGCCGTCCTCGACGCCTGAGCACGCCCGCCGGAGTCAGAGCGCCAGCGTGGCGCTCGCGGTGCTGCCGGACGGGGGCGGGAGCAACGTCGAGTCGACGCCCTCGGCGGCCAGCGCGGCGCGCAGGCGTTGCAGGTCCGCGCCGACCCGGACCAGGTCCGCCGGGTCGACGGGGGCGGGCGCCGCGCCGAGTAGCAGGCCGGTGGCCGAGGCGGGCCAGCCGGGCACGGTGGCGGCGAGTCCGGCGCGTACCTCGTCGTCGGTGACGTGGGTGAAGACGGTGCCGGGCGCGACCACGTCGGCCACCGCGTCGATCGCCCGCCGCACCGCGGCCGGATCGGCGGGCTCGGGGCCGATCCGGTCCGCGAGCGTCGCCGCCGCCCGCAGACCGGCGGCGCGCGCCTCGGCCGTGCCGAGCGAGAACAGGTCCATCGAGGCGTCGCGCACGAGCGTGCGGGCGCCCTCGTCGTCGTCCCGGGTCGCGGCGAGGTAACCCCGGACCACCGCGACCGGCACCTGGTCGCACTTGCCCTTGATCAGCTCACCGGCGGCGGCGAGTTCGTCGACCACCGCCATCTGGGTGACGGACAGCTCGTTGCCGTACGGGTCGACCTCGCCCCGGTGGTCACGGATCGCCGGCATGCCGGCCACCCCGAGCGCCACGTCGGTGAGCCCGTTGCGCCACGGGCGTCCCATCGTGTCGCTGACGATCACTGCGACGTCGAGGCCGTACCGGTCGCGCAACGCGGCGCGCAGCGCCCGGGCGGACGCGTCCGGGTCGACGGGCAGCAGCACCAGCCTGGTCTTGTCCACGTTCGAGGCGTCGATGCCGGCGGAGGCCATCACGAACCCGTGGTGGGTCTGCACGATCCGGGTCGCGCCCCGGGTCGCCACCACCCGGGCGGTCTCCCCGGCCAGGATGCGGTCCCGCTCGGCGAGCCGTTCCGGGCCGTCGGCCGGCACGTCGACCAGCCGGCCCTCCGCCTTCGACACGATCTTGCTGGTGACCACCAGGACGTCGTGGTCGCGCAGCCAGGGCGCCGCGCCGGTGATCAGCGCCGCCAGGTCGTCGCCCTCGGTCACGTCACCGATGCCCTGCACCGGCAGGATCTCCAGCCTCACATCAACTCCAGCGCGGCGCGCACCATCGCGGCGGTCGCCGCCTCGTCGGTCATCCGCAGCGGCGCCGCGCGGACGGTCACGTCCGGCACCACAGTGCCCTCGTCCTCCGGCGCGACCAGCCAGCCGTCGAGCAGCCCGCCCGCCGGCCGGGCGCCGTAGAGGCCGCCCACGCCGGCCGCGCTGCACTCCACGCCGAGCACGGCGAGGCAGCGGTCGGCCATGCCGCGTACCGGCGCACCGCCGATGATCGGCGACACCCCGATCACCGGGGCCGGGCCGCCGGCAACCGCGTCGCGCAGCCCGGGCACCGCCAGCACCGGGGCGATGCTCACCACCGGGTTGCTCGGCGCGATCAGCACCACGTCCGCGGCGGCGATCGCCTCGACCACGCCGGGCGCGGGCTTCGCCGCGTCCGCGCCGACGAAGACGAACCGGTCGGTGGGTACGCCGGCCCGATACCGCACCCACCACTCCTGGAAGTGGATCGCCCGCCGGCCCTGCTCGTCGGTGACGACGGCGTGGGTCTCCAGGCGGTCGTCGGTGGCGGGCAGCAGCCGTACGCCCGGCTGCCAGCGGGCCGCCAGTGCCTCGGTGACCTGGGACAGCGGATAGCCGGCGTTGATCATCTGAGTGCGCACCAGGTGAGTGGCGACGTCCTTGTCGCCCAGACCGAACCAGCTCGGCTCCGCGCCGTACGCGGCCAGCTCGTTCTTCACCGTCCAGGTCTCGCCCGCCCGGCCCCAGCCCCGCTCCGGGTCGGCGCCGCCACCGAGCGTGTAGAGCACGCTGTCCAGGTCGGGGCAGACCTTCAGCCCGTGCAGCAGCAGATCGTCGCCGACGTTGACCACTGCGGTCACCTCGGCGCCCACCTCCCGGGCGTACGCCCGCACGCCGAGCAGGAAACGGGCGCCCCCGATGCCGCCGGTCAGTACCACGATGCGCATGGCGTCCATCCTTCCGCACGCGCCGCCGTCGATCGTCCGGTGGCCGGAGAGACTACGCTCACTTCGGCAACTGTCCGCTTTCGTCCCCTGGGGGAGTCCGTGACCAGCCCCGCCGAGCCCGCGTCCGGCGACGCCGCGCAGGCCAGCCAGTTGATCAAGCCGTTGCGCGAACTGGCCGCGCTCGTCCTTCTCGGCGCCAACGCCGTGCTGCTCTTCGTCGGCCTGCTGCGCCTGCTGCCGATCGACGACTACAGCACGTCCACCGGCCGGGCCGGGAGCACGTATTTCACATTCATCGGCCTGGAGTCGACGGTCCTGCCGGTGCTCGCCGTCCTGATCGCCACAGTGATCCTCCCGGTCGTGCCGAAGGCCAAGCTGATCACGCAGGTGGCGCTCGTCGAGTACGCCGTGTCCGCCGTGTTCGGCGCGCTGACGTTCCTGATCTGGCTGGTCGGCCGGCTCGCCGACGGCGAGGTGCTGGACGCGTTCCTCGGCCTGCTGACCCGCGCGGCGTGGCTGGCGATCTTCGCGGTCGCCGCGTTCGTGGTGTTCAAGATCTGGCGCACGCTCTACTACGTGCCGAAGCCCAAGCCGCAGCCGGGCGTGTACGGCCAGGCCCAGCCCGGCTGGCCGCAGCAGCCGGGTCAGCCCGGCGGCTACCCCGGTCCGGGTGGCTACCCGCAGCAGCCCGGCCAGGGCTACCCGCAGGCCGGCTCGCCCCCGCCCGGCTGGCCGCAGCAGCCCGGCCCGTACGGCCAGCCGCAGTCGGCGCCGCCGTTCAACACCGCCCCGCCGCACGCCCCGCACTCCGGTCCGCCGTCCGCCGACCCGCAGTCCGGTGTCCCGTTCGCCGGGCCGCAGCAGGCGCCGCAGTACGGCTCGCCGCACCACGCGCCGCCGTTCGGCCAGCCGCCGTCGGCCGACCCGACGCAGGCGATCCCGCGCCAGTCCGCCGAGCCGGGGGCGCCGTCGCCGGCCGCCGACGACGAGCGCACCCAGCGGTTCGACCGCGAGGACCCGAACCAGCCTCGCTGAGCCCCGCGCGGCGGGCGACGGAGATCGTCGTCCGCCGCCACCTGGGCCGCCACCGTCGCCCGCCGCTGTGCGGCAGCTCACCCGGGTCGTCCCGGTGCCCGGACCGCGGCCGGGGGCGGGCATCCGGCCGTCCGGCAGCGCTTAGGCTGGGCGGATGGTTGATCGCAGCGACCCCGAACCGACCGAGGCGAGCATCCGGCGGGCACTCGGGCGGGCCGCCACCGGCCGGGCGCTCGACGCCGGCGAGGCGGGCGCGCTGCTCGCCGCTCGCGGGCCGATGCTCGACGACCTGCTCCGGATCGCCTCCGACATCCGCGACGCCGGGCTGCGCGACGCCGGGCGGCCGGGCGTGGTGACGTACTCGAAGAAGGTCTTCATCCCGCTCACCCGGCTCTGCCGGGACCGCTGCCACTACTGCACGTTCGCCACCGTGCCGCACCGGCTGCCCGCCGCCTACCTGGAACGCGACGAGGTGCTGGCGATCGCCCGCGAGGGCGCCGCGCAGGGCTGCAAGGAGGCGCTGTTCACGCTCGGCGACCGGCCCGAGGAGCGGTGGCCGGCGGCCCGCCGGTGGCTGGACGAGCGGGGGTACGACTCGACGCTGGACTACCTGCGCGCCTGCGCGGTGGCGGTGCTGGAGGAGACCGGCCTGCTGCCCCACCTCAATCCGGGCGTGCTCACCTGGTCGGAGTTGCAGCGGCTCAAGCCGGTCGCGCCGAGCATGGGCATGATGCTGGAGACCACCGCCGGCCGGCTCTGGTCCGAACCGGGCGGCCCGCACTTCGGCTCACCGGACAAGGAACCCGCGGTACGCCTGCGGGTGCTCGACGACGCCGGCCGGGTCGGGGTGCCGTTCACCACGGGAATCCTGATCGGCATCGGCGAGAACCGGGCCGAGCGGGTCGACGCGATCTTCGCGATCCGCCGGGCGATGCGGGAGTACGGCCACCTCCAGGAGGTGATCGTGCAGAACTTCCGCGCCAAGCCGGACACCGCGATGCGCGGCATGCCCGACGCCGAGCTGCACGACCTGGCCGCCACAGTGGCGGTGGCCCGGGTGCTGCTCGGCCCGAAGGCCCGCATCCAGGCCCCGCCGAACCTCATCGCGGGCGAGTACGACCTGCTGCTGCGCGCCGGCATCGACGACTGGGGCGGCGTCTCCCCGGTCACGCCCGACCACGTCAACCCGGAGCGGCCCTGGCCGCACCTGGACGAGCTGGCGGCGCGTACCGCGAGTGCCGGGTTCACGTTGCGCGAGCGGCTGACCGTCTACCCGGAGTACGTCCGGGCGGGCGAACCGTGGCTCGATCCGCGCCTGCTGCCGCACGTCACAGCGCTCGCCGACCCGGCCACCGGGCTCGCGGTCGAGGCGGCCCGCCCGGAGGGACGGCCCTGGCAGGAGCCGGAGGAGGTCTACGGCGGCCGCACCGACCTGCACGTCACCATCGACGTCACCGGCCGGACCGACGACCGGCGGGGCGACTTCGACAGCGTGTACGGCGACTGGGCCGAGGTGGCCGGCAAGGTGGCGCCGGAGGCGCGCGCCGGCGTACCAGTGGGCGGTGGCGCGGACGCCGATCTGCGCGCGGGCCTGCGGCTCGCCGCTGACGACCCGGCCGCGCTGCTGACTCCGGCGCACGAGGCGAAGGCGCTGGCGCTGTTCGGCGCGGACGGCCCGGCGCTCGACGAGCTGTGCCGGCTGGCCGACGACGCGCGCCGGGACGCGGTCGGCGACGACGTGACCTACGTGGTCAACCGCAACATCAATTTCACGAACGTCTGCTACGTGGGCTGCCGGTTCTGCGCGTTCGCCCAGCGGGAGAGCGACGCCGACGCGTTCCGGCTCTCGCTGGAGCAGGTCGCCGACCGGGCCGAGGAGGCGTGGACGGCCGGCGCCACCGAGGTCTGCCTCCAGGGCGGCATCGACCCGAAGATGCCGGTGACCGGGTACGCCGACATCGTCCGCGCGATCAAGGCGCGGGTGCCGGACATGCACGTGCACGCGTTCTCCCCGATGGAGATCGTCACCGCCGCCGCGAAGGCCGGCGTGCCGGTGCGGGAGTGGCTGCTCCAGCTCCGCGAGGCCGGGCTGGACACCATCCCGGGCACCGCCGCCGAGATCCTCGACGACGACGTGCGCTGGGTGCTCACCAAGGGCAAACTGCCGGCCTCCGCCTGGGTCGACGTGGTGAGCACGGCCCACGAGGTGGGCATCCGGTCCAGCTCCACGATGATGTACGGCCACGTGGACCACCCGGGCCAGTGGCTCGCCCACTTCCGGGTGCTGGCCGGCGTGCAGGACCGTACCGGCGGGTTCACCGAGTTCGTGGCGCTGCCGTTCGTGCACACCAACGCGCCCATCTACCTGGCCGGCATCGCCCGCCCGGGACCGACATGGCGGGAGAACCGGGCGGTGCACGCGATGGCCCGGCTGCTGCTGCACGGCCGGATCGACAACATCCAGTGCTCCTGGGTGAAGCTCGGCGACGAAGGCACAGTGGAGATGCTGCGCGGCGGCTGCAACGACCTGGGCGGCACGCTGATGGAGGAGACGATCTCCCGGATGGCCGGCTCGGGCAACGGGTCGGCCCGTACCGAGGAGCAGCTGCGGGCCATCGCCACCGCCGCCGGGCGGCCGTTCCGCAAGCGGACGACCGCGTACGGTCACGCCCGCGCCTGAGGTCGAACCTTTCCCCGCCGCGCGCCGTACCTGTGGATGCCGGCGGCGGTTTCGGCGAGGACCGCCGCCGGTGACCCCGAACCGGGGCCCGGCGGTGTCCGGGCGCCCGGCCCGCTGCGGCGCTGCGGCGCCGGTCCGGAAAGGTTGCCGATGAGCACTGACGAGACCACCGACGCGCCGAAACGGCGGACTTGGCCGCGATTGACCCGCAGGCAGACGCTCACCGCCGCGGCGAGCGCCACACTGGGCGCCGCCGCCCTCACCGTGCCGGGCCTGTCCGCCGCCCAGAACGCCCCCACGGCGAGCCGGCGCGACGAGCCGATCGTGGTCCACCTCCGCGACGCCGCGGCCGGCGTCATGGACGTCTTCGTCGGCACCACCCGGGTCGAGGTACGCGACCGCGGCCTGGCCGACCGCCTGGTGCGCGCCGCCGGCCGGCGCTGATCCACCCTCCACCGGCGCGGGCTCCCGGCGCCGGTTCCGACTTCCGTTCCCCCGACGAAGGTGCGTCCGCCATGTCCTCTCACCGCGAGGCCCCGGAGATCGCCAAGGATCCGGTCGCCGACAGTTCCGACCTGTACGCGTTCGTCACGCCGAGCCAGCCGGACACGGTCACGTTGATCGCCAACTACGTGCCGGTGCAGCTCCCGTCCGGCGGCCCGAACTTCTTCGAGTTCGGTGACGACGTCCGGTACGAGATTCACATCGACAACGACGGCGACGGTTATCCGGACGTCACCTATCGTTTCGAATTCACTACCGAGATCACGAACCAGAACAGTTTTCTCTACAACACCGGGCCGATCGAGTCGCTGGAGAGCAAGAACTGGAACCGGCGGCAGTTCTACCGGCTGACCCGGATCGCCGACGGCCGCGCGCGTGTGCTGGCGCACAAACTGCCCTGCCCGCCGTGCAACGTCGGGCCGCTGTCCACGCCGAACTACCAGAACCTGGTCCGGCAGGCGACGTTCAAGCTGTCCACCGGTGAGAAGGTGTTCGCCGGGCAGCGGGCCGACGGTTTCTTCGTCGACCTGGGCGCGGTGTTCGACCTGGGTACGCTGCGGCCGTTCCAGCAGCTGCACGTCGCCGGCAAGAAGCTGTTCCGGGACGAGGGCGAGCCGGTGAACGCGCTGGACCGGCTCAACGTGCACAGTCTCGCCGTGCAGGTGCCGCTCAACCAGGTACGCCGCAAGGCGGCCCGCTACGGCTACGCCGACCGCGCCTCGACCATCGGGGTCTGGACCAGCGCGTCCCGCCAGCAGGTGCGGGTGCTGGGTGACCGGGTCGCCGCTGATACCGCGGCCGGACCCTTCACGCAGGTGTCGCGGCTCGGTAACCCGTTGTTCAACGAGGTCATCGTGCCGATGTCCAGGAAGGACGTCTGGAACACGCTGCCGCCGTCGGAGGACAAGCGGTTCGCCGGGTTCGTGGAGCGGCCCGAGCTGGCCGGGCTGCTGCCGGCGCTCTACCCGGGTGTGTTCCCCAATCTGGACGCGCTGAACAAGTCCAAGAAGCCGCGTGCCGACCTGGTGGCGATCCTGCTCACCGGCGTCCCGGCCGGACTGATCGACGGCTTCGCCAACACCACCGGTGACGTGCAGGCGGACATGCTGCGGCTGAACACGGCGATCCGGCCCAGCCGCAAACCGGACCGGTTCGGTGTGCTCGGCGGCGACCTGGCCGGCTTCCCCAACGGCCGCCGTCCCGCCGACGACGTGGTGACGATCGCGCTGCGCGCCATCGCCGGGCTGACCGTGCCGCTCGTCGACAAGACGTTCCGGCCGGACGCCGCCGCCGCGGCGGTGACACCGGGCCTGAGCGCGGCCGACGTGACAGCGCCGTTCCTGGCCGACTTCCCGTTCCTCGGCACGCCGTACGACGGGTTCGGCAACCCGCAGGCGAAGAAGTCCTGACGGGAGCCGGCGAATGTCACACCATCACGATCTCGGCCCGTCGGAGGTCGGCAGCGTCGTGCTCGACCTGGGCGGCGACCGGGGCGCGCTGATCATCCACACCGGGCGGGACCTGCACGGCCGGGAGATCGAGATCAGCCGCGTGGACCTCGACGGCCCGCGGACCCACTCCGCCGTACGCGAGCGGCACGTCCGGGACGGGGTGTTCCACAGTGCCGTCTACCCGGATCTGGAGGCGGGTGTGTATACCGTCTGGTGGGACGAGAGTACGTCCGCCGGCGCGATCTCGGTCACCGGTGGGTCGATCGCCGAATTCGTTTGGCCCACCAGCTCACCAGCCCGCTTGGACTGATCCGTCAGTCGCGCCGGAACCCGCGCCCCGTCCACATGATGGACGGGGCGCGGTCGGCGTTGGACGGCTCGACGGGCGGTACAGCGGGAAGCGGGTTACCCTTTGCCCCACCAATTCTGATCTTGGTGCGAGCGGCCGGCGGGGGCGTCCGGCCGGCCTGCCGGCGATGCGCCACGGCAGAAAACTTCCGGCAACTCGCCGGGGAGGGCGTTACTCGTCCGGGGTCTGAATCGATAGGGCAGGTTGCGAGGCTACGGGCGACCGCGGCGGTCGTCACGGACGTGTCGGGAGGGCGACTCCATTATCAAGTTTGGCTTGACGGCGCACGCATTACACGCGTGTAATTTGAATGGGGTTGTTCGCGCGGAACGCAACAAATGGTGACCGTACGGACAGGCACGCCTTTCGCGTGGGGGGTTGCAGCGGCGAATGACGCCGGTGCGCGACAAGGAGGCAATCGATGGACGGCCAGCTCGAGGTGGCCGACCTGCTCGGGAACGCGCCGGAGTGGCAGGAGCGAGCGCTCTGCTCGCAGACCGACCCGGAGGCGTTCTTTCCCGAGAAGGGCGGCTCGACCCGCGAGGCGAAGCGCATCTGCTCGCGGTGCGAAGTGAAGACGGAATGCCTGGAGTACGCGCTCGGCCACGACGAGCGGTTCGGGATCTGGGGTGGCCTCTCCGAGCGGGAGCGGCGCAAGCTCAAGCGGCGGGTCGCCGCCTGATCCACGTACGGGTCCACGGGCGGTGGGGGCCGCCCGGACCCGGGTCGCTGTCCGGCCGGCGCGTCCGGCCGGGTGGCGGCGCCTGTCCGGTCAGCCGGTCAGGCCAGCTCGTCCGGGTCGACCCCGAGCAGATTCGCCACCTGCTCGATGATCACGTCATGCACCAGGTCGGCGAGGTCCTCGCGATCCATCGCGCGGAACTCCAGCGGTCGCCGGTAGAGCACGATCCGCGGCGGCACCTCCTGGCGGCCGGGCCGCCCGGGCAGCAGCCGGGCGAGCGGCACCTCGCCGTCCTCCAGCACGTCCGAGTCGTAGACGTTCAGATCCGGCGGGACGTCCTCGACCGCGAACTCCACCCCGGCCAGCTCCTTGGCGAACCGGCGTTCGAGCGTCTCCACCGTGTCGAGCACCAGATCGTCGAAGACCTCGGCCTTCGTCCGCGCCAGCGGCACCGTGGCCGGCACCAGCCGCCCGCGCAGCCCGCGACCGTGCCGGTCACGGTGGGTGCGCCGGCCGGAGCCGGGGCGGCGGTTCTGGGGGCTCGTCATGACGCACAGGGTAGCCCGCATCGGCGGTCCACCCGCCGTCGCGCGGCCGTCCGGCGTGCCGCTGCGCCGATCGGAGGAATTGTGATCACCATGACGGGCGTGTCGTAACGCGAAGCGGTGCGCCGGACCCGGTAATGGGGATACCCTGCCGCCGTGAGGTCACCACGGCGCTGCTCCCGTAACGGCTGCCCCCGGCAAGCGGTCGCCACATTGACCTATGTCTACAACGAGTCGACGGCGGTGGTGGGCCCGCTCGCGGCGTTCGCCGAACCGCACACGTACGACCTGTGTGAGCCGCACGCCCGTAGCCTGACCGCCCCGCGCGGCTGGGACGTGGTGCGGCACGAGGGCGAGTTCGAGCCGCCGCCGCCCACCACCGACGACCTGGTGGCGCTGGCCGAGGCGGTACGCGAGGCCGCACGCCCCGCCCCGCCCCGTCCTCCGGAGGACGAGCCCGCCAAGCCCCAGACCCCCCAGCAGGGCCGCCGGGGCCACCTCCGGGTCATCCCACCCCACCACTGACCGACCGCCGTTCAGGCCCGCGGGCCCCGGCCCTCCACCGGTCGATCATGAAGTTGACGGCGTTTTCGATCTCCCTGAGTGCCGCTAACTTCATGATCAACGGGGTGGGCGCCGGGATGGGTGGCGCGGTCAGTGGCCCAGGAAGCGGTTGAAGAGATCGGCTCGGCGGGACGGGCGGGCGGTGCGGTGCTCGCTCTGGTCGGCTGAGGACATCACCCTCAGGCCGGTGTTCATGGCCAGCCAGCGCAGCGGCTCCGGTTCCCAGTGGGGGGAGCGGTGCCCGACCCAGGGCAGCGCCGTGAGGTCGCTCTCCACGCCCCGGATCAGGTCGGCGAGCGTACGCCCGGCGAGGTTGCTGGTGCCGACGCCGTCACCGACGTAGCCGCCGGCCCAGGCCAGCCCGGTACGCCGGTCCAGCCCCACCGACGCGGCCCAGTCCCGGGCCACGCCGAGCGGCCCGCCCCAGGCGTGCGTCACCGGCACGTCCGGCCCGAGCACCGGGAACAGCTCCCCGAGCGCCCGGCGCAGCGCCGCGAACACCCGCGGCTCCCGGTCGAAGCCCTGCCGGACCCGGGAGGCGTAGTGGTAGGGCGCGCCCCGCCCGCCGAACGCGAGCCGGCCGTCGGCGGTGCGCTGGCCGTACACGATGACGTGCCGGTAGTCGGAGAACGTCTCCCGCTCCGCCAGCCCGATCCGCGCCCACGTCTCCTCGGGCAGCGGCGGGGTGGCCACCATCAGCGAGTAGACGGGCGCCACGGTCCGCCGCTGACCCGGCAGCCCCGGCGTGTAGCCCTCCGTCGCACGCACCACCACGGGCGCCCGGACCACGCCCGCCGGGGTCACCGCCGCGCCCGGCCGCAGCGCGGTCACCGGGGTGCGCTCGTGGATGCGTACGCCCCGGCGCTCCACCGCCCGGGCCAGGCCCCGGACCAGCTTCGCCGGGTGTACGGCCGCGCAGTGCGGGGTGTACGTGCCGCCGCGTACCCCCTCGGCGTTGCAGCGCGCGGCGGCCTTGGCGGCGTCGAGCAGCGTCAGGTCGTCGTCGGTGAGCCCGTGCGCGTGGGCCTGGGCGACCTCGGCGCGGGCCCGCTGGAGCTGGGCCTCGCCGCGCGCGAGCATCACCGTGCCGCCGGCCCGCCAGTCGCAGTCGATGCCCTCGGCGGCGGCGACCCGCCCCACCTCGGCGACCGTGTCGTGCATGGCCCGCTGCATGGCCAGTGCCCGGTCCCGGCCGTGCCGCCGGGCCAGCGCCGGCAGCGACGTGGGGAACAGCGCCGAGCACCAGCCGCCGTTGCGCCCCGACGCGCCGTACCCGGCGATCTCCCGCTCCAGCACGACGACGCGCAACGTGGGGTCGGCCTCGGCCAGGTACCAGGCCGTCCACAGCCCGGTGTACCCGGCGCCCACGATCGCCACGTCGGCGTCCGTGTCGCCGGGCAACCCGGGTCGCGGTGTCAGCGGTTCGTCCAGGCCGGACAGCCAGTACGACAGACGCCGGTAGTCGGTCATCGGCGTCAGAGCCGCGACCACGCCTCGGTCAGCACCGCGCGCAGGATCTGCTCGATCTCGTCGAAGTGCTGCTGGTCGGCGATCAGCGGCGGGGCGAGCTGCACCACCGGGTCGCCCCGGTCGTCGGCCCGGCAGTAGAGCCCGGCGTCGAACAGCGCTGTGGACAGGAAGCCGCGCAGCAGCCGCTCGGACTCGGCCTCGTCGAACGTCTCCCGGGTCGTCTTGTCCTTCACCAGCTCGATGCCGTAGAAGTAGCCGTCGCCCCGGACGTCGCCGACGATCGGCAGGTCGTGCAGCTTCTCCAGGGTGGACCGGAACGCGCCCTCGTTCGCACGGACGTGCCCGATCAGGTCCTCCCGGGCGAACACCTCCAGGTTGGCCAGCGCGACCGCGCAGGAGACCGGGTGGCCGCCGAACGTCACCCCGTGCGCGAACATGCCGGTCTCGGTGAGGAACGGCTCCATCAGCCGCTCGCCGGCGATCATCGCGCCGAGCGGGGCGTAGCCGGAGGTGATGCCCTTGGCGGTGGTGATGATGTCCGGCTGGTAGCCGTAGCGCACGGCGCCGAAGTACTCGCCGAGCCGGCCCCAGGAGCAGATCACTTCGTCGCTGACGAGCAGCACGTCGTACGCGTCGCAGATCTCGCGTACCCGCTCGAAGTAGCCGGGCGGCGGCGGGAAGCAGCCGCCGGAGTTCTGCACCGGCTCCAGGAAGACGGCGGCGACCGTCTCCGGCCCCTCCCGCTCGATCGCCCGGCCGATCTCGTCGGCGGCCCAGCGGCCGAACGCCTCGGCGTCGTCGCCGTGCTCGGGGGCCCGGTAGAAGTTGGTGTTCGGCACCTTGATGCCACCGGGTACCAGCGGTTCGAAGTCGGTCTTGATGCCGGGCAGGCCGGTGATCGACAGCGCGCCCATCGAGGTGCCGTGGTAGGCGATGTAGCGGCTGACCACCTTGTGCTTGGTGGGCTTGCCGGTGCGCTTGAAGTAGGCCCGGGCCAGCTTCCACGCCGCCTCGACGGCCTCGGAGCCGCCGGTGGTGAAGAAGACCCGGTTCAGGTCGCCGGGGGTGAGCGTGGCGATCTTCTCGGCCAGCTCGACGGCCTTCGGGTGGGCGTACGACCAGAGCGGGAAGTAGGCCAGCTCGCCGGCCTGCTTGGCGGCGGCCTCGGCCAGCTCGGCGCGGCCGTGACCGGCGTTCACCACGAACAGCCCGGCCAGCCCGTCCAGGTAGCGGCGGCCCTGCGCGTCCCAGACGTACGCGCCCTCGCCCCGGACGATTGTCGGAACCTCGCCGGCCGGGTAGCTCGCCATGCGGGTGAAGTGCATCCAGAGATGGTCGGTGGCGTTGGCCATGTCAGCCCCATCGGGTCTCGGGCCGGTCAGGGGTGACACCGGCCGCTCTGCCCACGGTTATCCCACAGGCGATGCCGATAAGGCAAGCGAACAAGCTTCAGCGCGACGGATTCAGCGCCATATCACTTTCCTGCCGACGGAATCCGCATCAGGCGGTGCCCCAGCTGTAGGTCTGCTTGCGCAGCTTCAGGTAGACGAACGCCTCGGTGGAGAGCACCCCGGGCACGCCGCGCAGCTTCTGGAGGATCTCCAGCAGGTGTGCGTCGTTGCGGCAGACCACCTCGGCCAGCAGGTCGAACGAGCCGGCGGTGATGACCACGTAGTCGATCTCCTCGAACTCGGCCAGCCGGTCGGCGACGGGTTCCAGGTCGCCGTCGGTGCGCAGCCCGATCATGGCCTGGCGGGGGAAGCCGAGCTGGAGCGGATCGGTGACCGCGACGATCTGCATGACGCCCGCGTCGAGCAGCCGTTGCACCCGCTGGCGTACCGCCGCCTCGGAGAGGCCGACCGCCTTGCCGATGCTCGCGTACGGGCGGCGCCCGTCCTCCTGGAGCTGCTCGATGATCTGCTTGGCCACGTCGTCGAGCAGAGCGTGATTGGCTCCTTCACGCACCGTGACCCGGCGGGCGCCGTTGGAGTTCTCCTGGTGCCGGTTGACCATCGACGCTCCTCGTGTCCGATTCTCCGTGTTGAGCGTAGTGCCCCGCGCAGTCTGGCGTATTTCGTGGCGACTGGCTATTCCGGCAACGGAATCCCTTGTGAGAGAGGTTTTCTCATGTCAGGATCAGTCGTCCATCGCCACTGACCCTCCCGCCGGCGCGCCGCCCCCGTCCCGCCGCCGACGATGCCCCCCAAGGAGTCGTCACATGCGTAGTCCCCTCCGGCCCCTCACCCGGCGTGGTCTGCTCACCGGGACCGTCGGCTCGGCCGCGCTGCTCGCCACCGCGGGCACCCTGGCCGGCTGCGGGACCAATGGCGCCCAGCAGACCGAAGCCGGATGCAAGAGCGAGGATCTGTCCGCCACCGAGAAGAAGGTCGCCTTCTCGAACTGGCCGCAGTACATGGACACCGACGAGAAGGACGAGTCCAAGCGCCCCACGCTCGATGCGTTCGTCGCCGCGTCGGGCATCCAGGTGACGTACACCGAGGACGTCAACGACAACAACGAGTTCTTCGGCAAGGTGCGCAACCAGCTCGCCGGGTGTCAGAGCACCGGCCGGGACATCATGGTGCTCACCGACTGGATGGCCGCCCGGATGATCCGCCTCGGCTGGGTGCAGAAGCTCGACAAGTCGAAGATGCCCAACGTCGAGGCGAACCTGCTGTCGTCGCTGCGCGGGCGCTCCTTCGACGCCGAGACCCAGCTCGCGGTCCCGTGGCAGTCCGGGCTGGCCGGGCTCGCGTACAACGCGAAGGTCGCCAAGGAGATCCGCACCGTCGACGAGCTGCTCACCCGCCCCGATCTCAAGGGCAAGGTGACAGTGCTGTCGGAGATGCGCGACACCATCGGCCTGCTGCTCCAGTCGCTCGGCCACGACCCGGCCAAGTTCACCCCGGCCCAGTTCGACGACGCGCTGAACAAGCTGAAGAAGGCGGTGGACAGCAAGCAGATCCGGCGGTTCACCGGCAACGACTACGCGCCCGACCTGGCCAAGGGCGACATCGCCGCGTGTATCGGCTGGTCCGGCGACGTCGTGCAGCTCGGCTTCGAGGACGACAAGATCAAGTTCGTGGTGCCCGAGTCCGGCGTGATGCTCTGGTCGGACAACATGCTGGTGCCGAACAAGGCCACCCACAAGGCCAACGCCGAGGCGTTGATGAACCACTACTACGACCCGGCGGTGGCGGCGAAGCTGGCCGCGTACGTCAACTACATCTGCCCCGTGCAGGGCGCGCAGGCCGAGATGGAGAAGATCGACCCGGATCTGGCGACCAACCCGCTGATCTTCCCGGACGACACGATGCTGTCCAAGGCCAAGGTCTTCATGGCGCTCGACGAAGCGCAGGAGAAGGAGTACGAGACCAAGTTCCAGCAGGTGATCGGCGCGTGAAGGGGCAGCAGACCCCGGCCGGTGACCTGCGACTGGTCGACCTGACCAAGCGGTTCGGCGTCTTCACCGCCGTCGACGACCTCACCCTCACGATCCCGCAGGGCTCGTTCTTCGCCCTGCTCGGCGCGTCCGGCTGCGGCAAGACCACCACACTGCGGATGATCGCCGGGCTGGAGCAGCCCACGAGCGGGCAGGTGCTGCTCGGCGAGCAGGACATCGCCGGGCTGCGGCCGTACAAGCGGCCGGTGAACACCGTCTTCCAGAGCTACGCCCTCTTCCCGCACCTGGACATCCACGAGAACGTGGCGTTCGGGCTGCGCCGCCGCGGCATCCGCAAGGTGAGCGACCAGGTGGAGCGGATGCTCGCCCTGGTGCAGCTTGAAGGGTACGGGCGGCGCCGCCCGGCCCAGCTCTCCGGCGGCCAGCAGCAGCGCGTCGCGCTGGCCCGGGCGCTCATCAACCACCCGCAGGTGCTGTTGCTCGACGAGCCGCTCGGCGCGCTCGACCTCAAGCTGCGCCGGCAGATGCAGATTGAGCTGAAGCGGATCCAGACCGAGGTCGGCATCACGTTCGTGCACGTCACCCACGACCAGGAGGAGGCCATGACGATGGCCGACACGGTCGCGGTGATGAACGCCGGCCGGATCGAGCAACTCGGTGCGCCCGCCGACATCTACGAGTACCCGGCCACCGCGTTCGTGGCGAACTTCCTCGGCCAGTCCAACCTGCTCGCCGCCGAAGCCGGCGGTCGCGCCGCCGACGACGTGCTGGTCACGGCGCACGGCTCGCGCTTCTCGGTGCCCGCCGGGCGGGCCCGGCTCACCGACGGGCCGGCCTTCCTCGGCGTACGTCCGGAGAAGCTGCACCTGGCCGACGGCCCGGACGGGGTGCCGGCCGGGCACCAGCACGTCGGCGGCATCGTCACCGACACCTCCTACGTCGGGGTGAGCACCCAGTACCTGGTGCGCACCGCGTGGGGCAGCGAGCTGTCCGCGTTCGCCGCGAACAGCGGGCTGGGCGGCCGCCTCGCCGTCGGTACGGCGGTGACCGCGCACTGGGATCCGCGGCACGCGTTCCTGCTGCCCCGGGCCGCCGGTGAGGACGACCAGACCGCGCCGCTGCTCGACGAGCCGCCGGTGGGTGCGTCGGCATGAGCGCGCTGGCCCACGTACCGACCTCCGCCGGGAAGCCGGTGCCGCCGCCGGTGCGGCGCGGGCGCAGCCGCCTCCTGCCGTACCTGTTGCTGCTGCCCGGCGCGGTCTGGCTGCTCGTCTTCTTCGCGCTCCCGCTGGTGCAGCTCGCCTCGGCCAGCCTCTACGACCCGGCCGGCTCGCTCTCCACCGGGTACGCCATGACCTGGGCGTTCAGCAACTACCCGGACGCGTTGCAGGCGTACTGGCCGCAGTTCTCCCGGTCGTTCCTCTACTCGGCCATCGCGCTGGTGCTCGCGTTGCTGATGGGCTATCCGCTGGCGTACGCGATCGCGCAGAAGGCCGGCCGGTGGAAGAACCTGCTGCTGGTCGCGGTGGTCGCGCCGATGTTCACCAGCTTCCTGGTGCGCACGCTGGCCTGGAAGACCATCCTGTCGGACAACGGCGCGCTGGTCGGGCTGCTGCGCGACGTGCACCTGCTCGGCCCGGACGGCCGGCTGCTCGCCACCCCGATCGCCGTTGTGCTCGGCCTGACGTACAACTTCCTGCCGTTCCTGGTGCTGCCGCTGTACGCGAGCCTGGAGCGGCTCGATTCCCGGCTGCTGGAGGCGGCGAGCGACCTGTACGCGAGCCCGCTGCGCGCGTTCGCCAAGGTCACGCTGCCGCTGTCGATGCCCGGTCTGATCGCCGGCACGCTGCTGTTCTTCATCCCGGCCACCGGTGACTACATCAACGCCGAGCTGCTCGGTACGCCGAACGAGTACATGATCGGCAACGTCATCGACTCGGCGTTCCTGGTCCGGCTGGACTATCCGCAGGGCGCGGCGCTGTCGTTCCTGCTGATGGCCGCGATCCTGGCGATCGTCTTCGTCTACCTGCGGAAGGCCGGCACGGAGGAGGTTCTGTGAGCGCGAGGAGCGCAGCGAAGCGGAGCCCCGCAGTCGCGAACGAAAGGCGGGCGCTGTGAACGGACTCAGGCGCTGGCTCGCCGACCGGTGGGTGATGGGCGTGGCACTGCTCGTCCTCGGCTACCTGACGCTGCCGATCATGGTGGTCGCCGGCCTGTCCTTCAACCGGCCCTCCAGCCGGCTCTCCTACGACTTCAACGAGTTCACGCTCGACAACTGGAAGCAGCCCTGCGCCACCTCGGACATGTGCGACGCCGTGGTGCGCAGCATGCAGATCGGCCTCATCGCCACGGTCGTCTCCACGCTCCTCGGCACGCTGATGGCGTTCGCGCTGGTCCGGCACAGCTTCCGCGGCCGCTCCGGGCTCAACGGGCTGATCTTCCTGCCGATGGCCACCCCGGAACTCGTGATGGGCACCTCGCTGCTCGCCCTCTTCGTGGCCGCCGGGGTGCCGCAGGGCTTCTGGACCATCGTCATCGCGCACGTCATGTTCTGCGTGTCGTTCGTCGTGGTCACCGTGAAGGCCCGGCTCTCCGGCATGGACCGGCGGCTGGAGGAAGCCGCGATGGACCTGTACGCCAGCGAGTGGCAGACGTTCCGCCGGATCACGCTGCCGCTCGTGCTACCCGGCATCGTGGCCGCCGCGCTGCTGGCGTTCTCGCTCAGCTTCGACGACTTCATCATCACGAACTTCAACGCCGGCACCACTGTCACGTTCCCCATGTACGTCTGGGGCGCCTCCCAGCGGGGCATCCCGCCGCAGGTGAACGTGATCGGCACGGCCATGTTCGTGATCGCGTTGCTGCTGGTCGGGGCCACCTCGCTGCGCGGGCGGCGGGCGCGACGGGCCGCCCTCGCGATGGTTGCCACACCGGCGGGCAAGCCATGACACTCCCGCATACCGGCCGGGCGCTGGCCGACGCCGCGCCCGTGTCGTACTGGCTGGACCGCCCGGCTCGCCCCGACCCGCTGCCGCCGCTGACCGGGACGCACACCGCCGACCTGCTCGTGGTCGGCGGCGGGTACGCCGGGCTGTGGACCGCGCTGCTCGCAAAGGAGGCCGACCCGGACCGCGACGTCCTGCTCGTCGACGCGGGCACGTGCGGCTGGGCGGCGTCCGGGCGCAACGGCGGGTTCTGCGCCGCGTCGCTCACCCACGGGCTCGCCAACGGCGTCGAGCGGTTCCCCGGCGAGATCGGTGAGCTGGAACGGCTGGGCCGGGAGAACCTCGACGCCATCGCCGCCACCGTGGCGAAGTACGACATCGACTGCGACTTCGAACGCACCGGCGAGCTGGCGGTTGCCGTCGAGCCGTACCAGCTCGACGGGCTCGCCGCCGACGCCGAGCTGGCCCGCCGGTACGGCCACGACGTGCGGCTGCTCGACCGAGACGAGGTACGCGCCGAGGTGGCGTCGCCGACGTACCTGGGCGGGATGTGGGACCGCGACCGGGTGGCCCTGCTCGACCCGGCGAAGCTCGCCTGGGGACTGCGCCGGGCCGCGCTCGACCTGGGCGTACGCGTGCACGAGCACACCCGCGTCACCGGCCTGGCCAGCGACGGCGCCGGGCTGCGCGCCACCACGGCGGGCGGCGCGGACGCGGCGCCCGGCGCGGTACGGGCGCGGCAGGTCGTGCTGGCCACGAACGCGTTCCCGCCGCTGCTGCGCCGGCTGCGCTCCTGGATCGTGCCGGTCTACGACTACGCGCTGATGACCGAGCCGCTGACCGGGGCGCAGCGCGACGCGATCGGCTGGCGGCACCGGCAGGGGCTCGCCGACACCGGCAACCAGTTCCACTACTACCGGCTCACCGCCGACAACCGGATCCTGTTCGGCGGCTACGACGCCGTCTACCACTACGGCAACCGGGTGGCGCCCGTGCTGGAGCAGCGCGAGGCCACCTTCACCACGCTGGCGTCGCACTTCTTCGCGACCTTCCCGCAACTCGATGGCCTGCGGTTCAGCCACCGCTGGGGTGGCGTCGTCGACACCTGCACCCGGTTCTGCGCGTTCTTCGGCACCGCGTACTCCGGACGCCTGGCGTACGCCGCCGGGTTCACCGGGCTCGGCGTCGGCGCGACCCGGTTCGGGGCCCGCGTGACGCTCGACCTGCTCTCCGGCACTGACACCCCGCTGACCCGGCTCGACCTGGTGCGCCGCAAGCCGCTGCCGTTCCCGCCGGAACCGGCCCGGTCCGTGGGCATCAACCTCACCCGATGGTCGCTCGCCCGCGCCGACGCGCGGGACGGACGGCGCAACCTCTGGCTCCGTACTCTCGATCGTCTTGGACTGGGGTTCGACTCCTGATGCGTATCCTCCTCGTCGGCGCCGGTGGCGTCGGCTCCGCCGCCGTATCCATCGCCGCCCGCCGTACCTTCTTCGAGATCATGGTGGTCGCCGACCACGACCCGGCGCGGGCGGCGCGGGCCGTCGCCGGACACGGCGACCGGTTCGTCGTCGCCACAGTGGACGCCGCCTCCGCCGACGCGGTGGCCGCGCTGTGCCGGGAACACCGGATCACGCACGTGCTCAACGCGGTCGACCCGCGCTTCGTCATGCCGATCTTCGACGGCGCGTTCGCCGCCGGGGCCGACTACCTCGACATGGCGATGTCGCTGTCCCGGCCGCACCCCGAGCACCCCTACGCCGAGACCGGGGTCAAGCTCGGCGACGAGCAGTTCGCCGTCGCGGAGCGGTGGGCCGCCGCCGGACGGCTCGCGCTCTGCGGCATCGGCGTCGAACCGGGCCTGTCCGACGTCTTCGCCCGCTACGCCGCCGACGAACTCTTCGCCGAGATCGACGAGATCGGGGTACGCGACGGCGCGAACCTCACAGTCGCCGGGTACGAGTTCGCGCCCTCGTTCTCCATCTGGACCACCATCGAGGAGTGCCTCAACCCGCCGGTGATCTGGGAGGCCGGGCGCGGCTGGTTCACCACCGAACCGTTCAGCGAGCCGGAGGTGTTCGACTTCCCGGCCGGGATCGGCCCGGTCGAGTGCGTCAACGTCGAGCACGAGGAGGTGCTGCTCATCCCGCGCTGGGTGCCGGCGAAGCGGGTCACCTTCAAGTACGGCCTCGGCGCCGAGTTCATCGAGGTGCTGCGCACGCTGCACAAGCTCGGGCTGGACTCCACCCAGCCGGTGCGCGTACGCGGGGTCGACGTGTCGCCGCGCGACCTGGTGGCCGCCGCGCTGCCCGACCCGGCCACGCTCGGCGACCGGATGAGCGGCAAGACCTGCGCCGGCACGTACGTCACCGGCACCGGGCCGGACGGGCGGCCCCGCCGCGTCTACCTCTACCACGTGGTCGACAACGAGTGGTCGATGGCCGAGTACGGCCACCAGGCGGTGGTCTGGCAGACCGCCGTCAACCCGGTCGTCGCGCTGGAACTGCTCGCCACCGGCGCCTGGTCCGGCACGGGTGTGCTCGGCCCGGAGGCGTTCCCGCCGACCCCCTTCCTGGACCTGCTCACCGGCTACGGTTCGCCGTGGGGGATGGAGGAACGATGACCCGGTACGGCCCGATGTACGGTCCCGACATCACGTTCCTCGGCGTGCCACCGTGCACAGTCGAGGAACCGGTCACGTACGCCGACGCGGACGTGGTGGTCATCGGGGCGCCGTTCGACGGCGGCACCTCGCACCGGCCGGGCACCCGGTTCGGGCCGTCCGCCATCCGGCAGGCCTGCTACCTGCCGCACGACGGCTCCCGTCCGTCGCTGGCGCTGCGCGTCGACGGGCTGAAGGACCTGTGCGTCTACGACGCCGGCGACGTGGAGATGTTCAGCGGCGACATCGAGCGCTCGCTGGCCGCGCTGGAGACCGCCGTGCACGCGGTCGCCGCCGCCGGGGCGATCCCGGTGGTGCTCGGCGGTGACCACTCCATCGCGCTGCCCGACGCCACCGGCGTGGCCCGGCACCACGGGCTCGGTCGGGTGTCGCTCGTGCACTTCGACGCGCACGCCGACACCGGCGACGTCGAGTTCGGCTCGCTGCACGGCCACGGTCAGCCGATGCGCCGGCTCATCGAGTCCGGCGCGGTACGCGGCGACCGCTTCCTGCAGATCGGGCTGCGCGGCTACTGGCCCGGCCCGGACACGCTGGCGTGGATGGCGGAGCAGCGGATGCGCTCGTACGAGATGACCGAAGTCGTGGCGCGCGGCCTGGACACCTGCCTCACCGAGGCGTTCGGCATCGCGACCGACGAGTGTGAGGGCGTGTTCCTCTCCGTCGACGTGGACGTGGTCGACCCGGGCATGGCACCCGGCACCGGCACGCCCGAGCCGGGCGGGTTCACCTCCCGGCAACTGCTCGACGCGGTGCGCCGGGTCTGTTACGAGCTGCCGGTGGTCGGGCTGGACGTGGTCGAGGTAGCCCCGCCGTACGACCACGCCGACATCACCGCGTACCTGGGCAACCGGGTGGTGCTGGAGGCGTTGTCCGCGATAGCCCGCCGCCGCCACGACGCCGCCGGCGGACCCCCGTGGAACCCCACCCAGCCGCTCCTGGACAACCGCTGACTGGTAGTCCGGGATGTTTAGCCCGGGCTATAGTCGGGGCATGGGTGCGGACGGGAAGCGCTGGTCGGTGCGGGTCACCGGAGAGGTCCGGCACTGGCTGCGCGACCTGCGGGACCACGACCCGTCGTCGTACGAGAGCGTCCGGGTGGCGGTGGACAAGCTGGCCGAGGTCGGGCCGGGGCTGGGTCGCCCGCTCGTGGACACGCTGCGTGGAAGCAGTCTCCGTAATCTGAAGGAGCTGCGGCCCCGCTCCGGTCGGGACGTGGCTATCCGGGTGCTGTTCGTCTTCGATCCCTGGTCGCAGGCGGTCCTCCTGGTCGCCGGCAACAAGGCGGGCAACTGGACCCGCTGGTACCGGCAGCACATTCCGGCGGCGGAGGTTGCCTACAAGGCTTGGCTCGACAGCGAGCGCGAGCGAAGGGGGGAGTCGTGACGGAGTTCTATCACTGGGACGAGGTCCGCGCCGAACTCGGCGGTGACGACGAGGCGTACGAGGCGGAGCGCGCCCGGACCGACGCGTGGGTGAGCGCGTTCCACCTGGCCGAGGAGCGCAAGCGGCTGGGGCTCACCCAGCGGCAGGTCGCCGAGATCATGGGGGTCACGCCGGGCCGGGTCAGCCAGATCGAGAACGGCGACCTCGACGTCAACGAGGTGGCCACGCTGAGCCGGTACGCCAATGCCCTCGGCGCCCGGCTGCGGATCATCTTCGACTACGGCGACGACCTCCGGCAGATCGCCTGACCGGAGGCCGCCGATGCGGTCAGGGGCGGGCGCAGTGGGGGCGCAGGCGTACGCGTTCGGTGGTTTCGGTGAGGGAGTTGGGCTCGATCACCAGGCGGGCGATGGTGGTGGCGGGGCCGGGGCGGAATCTGCCCTGGTCGGCGGGGATGGTCGCGGTCCAGGTGCCGGCGGTGCGGTCGTCGGTGCACGCGCCGATCACGCCGAATCCGAAGCCGGTGACCGAACCGCGCCGTACCCGCTGCTCCAGGTGCACCTCGATGTACGCGAGGCCGCGCTCGGCCCCGCAGTCGAACCGGCCGCCGACGGTGGCGGTGTGCGCCCGTACGTCGGCGGCGCCGAACCAGTTGACGGAGATGCTGGGGGAGGCGGCCGGGGCGGCGACGGCGGCGCCCGGCGCGAGCCCGAGCGTGGCGGCGGTGGCCAGGGCGGTGAGGCCGGCGGCGAGCACTGGCTGTCGGACCGGGTTCATGCGCGGTCTCCTGTCGGGCGGTGGTGGGACGCGTACTCCGAAGTGGACGGCGTCAGCATCCCACCGCCGCGATGCCCGCGAGCTGCAAGATCTCGGACAGATCAGCGGTTCAGATGGGACCGGATGAGGAAGCGGACGCCCTCCGGGGCCTCCAGGGAGAACCCGCTGCCCCGGCCGGGCACCACGTCGACGGTGAGCCGGGTGTGCCGCCACAGCTCCCACTGGGCCTTCGACATCCAGAACTCCACCGGCTCGGGCACCCCGTCGACAGCCAGCGAGGCGAGCAGCACGTCCGAGCCGCCGGTGCGGAACTCACCGGCCGGGTAGCACATCGGGGCGCTGCCGTCGCAGCAGCCGCCGGACTGGTGGAACATCAGCGGGCCGTGCTGCCCCCGCAGCGACCGGATCAGGTCGGCCGCCGCGGGGGTCAGGGTCACGGTGTCGCCCATCAGAAGAAGCCCAGCTTCTTCGGCGAGTAGCTGACCAGCAGGTTCTTGGTCTGCTGGTAGTGCTCCAGCATCATCTTGTGGTTCTCCCGGCCGATGCCGGACTGCTTGTAGCCGCCGAACGCCGCGTGCGCCGGGTACGCGTGGTAGCAGTTCGTCCACACCCGGCCGGCCTGGATCGCCCGTCCGGCCCGGTACGCGGTGTTCAGGTCCCGGGTCCACACGCCCGCGCCGAGCCCGTACAGCGTGTCGTTGGCGATCTTCACGGCGTCGTCCAGGTCGGCGAAGGAGGTCACCGACACGACCGGGCCGAAGATCTCCTCCTGGAAGATCCGCATCGAGTTGTCGCCCTCGAAGATGGTCGGCTGGACGTAGTAGCCGCCGGACAGCTCGCCGCCGAGGTCGGCCCGCTCACCGCCGGTGAGGACACGAGCGCCCTCCTGCCGCCCGATGTCCAGGTAGGACAGGATCTTTTCCAGTTGGTCGTTGGACGCCTGCGCGCCGACCATCGTGTCGGTGTCCAGCGGGTGCCCCTGCGTGATCTGCCGGGTCCGGTCCACGGCGGCGGCCAGGAAGTCGGCGTAGTGGCCCTGCTGGATGAGCGCCCGCGACGGGCAGGTGCACACCTCGCCCTGGTTCAGGGCGAACATGGTGAAGCCTTCGAGCGCCTTGTCCAGGAAGTCGTCGGAGGCGGCGCTGACGTCGTCGAAGAAGATGTTCGGGCTCTTGCCGCCCAGCTCCAGCGTGACCGGCCTGATGTTCTCGCTGGCGTACTGCATGATCAGCCGCCCGGTGGTGGTCTCGCCGGTGAACGCCACCTTCGCCACCCGCGGCGAGGACGCGAGCGGCTTGCCCGCCTCGACGCCGAAGCCGTTCACCACGTTCACCACGCCCGGCGGCAGCAGGTCGCCGATCAGCGAGAGCAGGTAGTGGATCGAGGCGGGTGTCTGCTCGGCCGGCTTGAGCACCACCGCGTTGCCGGCGGCCAGCGCCGGGGCGAGCTTCCACACCGCCATGAGGATCGGGAAGTTCCACGGGATGATCTGCCCGACCACGCCGAGCGGCTCGTGGAAGTGGTAGGCGACTGTGTCGTCGTCGAGTTCGCCGAGCGAGCCCTCCTGCGCCCGGATCGCGCCGGCGAAGTAGCGGAAGTGGTCGATCGCGAGCGGGAGGTCGGCGGCGAGCGTCTCGCGTACGGGCTTGCCGTTCTCCCACGTCTCGGCGATCGCGAGGGACTCCAGGTTGTCCTGCATGCGGTCGGCGATCCGGTTGAGGATCAGCGAGCGTTCGGCGACCGACGTGCGGCCCCACGCGTCGGCCGCGCCGTGCGCCGCGTCGAGCGCCTTCTCCACGTCCTCGGCGGTGCCCCGGGCCACCTCGCAGAAGGTCTGCCCGGTCACCGGGGTCGGGTTCTCGAAGTACTTCCCACCGTGCGGCTTCACGTACTCGCCGCCGATGTAGTGGTCGTAGCGGGACTGCCAGTGGGTGGGGGCGTCGTAGCGCGTCATGGGTACCTCCGCCGTCCGTCTGGGGTGGATGGCGGGCAGGCTAGTTTCCGGGACGTTGCAGGAACGTTGCGCGCGGCAGCGCGTACTCCTCGGCGAGCTGGCGGGCCCGCGCGACAGCGAGCGGCCGGCGGGGCGCGCCCGGCGGCAACGCCCGGGCCAGGGCCTGCCAGGCGGCCAGGTCGTCGGATCCGGCCGCCGTCGCGGTCCAGGCCGCGAGCAGCCCCGGGTCGGCGCCGGCCAGCACGGCGGCGCGCAACTGGCCGTCGACCAGGCGGCGCAGTCGCGCGACTCCCGGCGCGTCCGACAGGGGCAGCAGGGGCCCGGGGTACGCGCGCAGCGCCGCCGCCGGATCGCCACGTTCCAGCAGTTCGGTGACGGTACGGAAGTCGGCGCGCACGGCCGGCCGCAGCCGGTACGGGCGGGAGTCGAGCAGTTCCTCGCCGAGCACGCGGCGCAGCCGGGACAGCTCGGCGCGCAGCGTGACCGGGTGCCGCCTGTCGTCGCCGTACAGGTCGAGGCCGAGCTGTTCCCCGGTGCGCCCCTCGGGATGGTCGACCAGCAGCACCAGCAGCTCGCTGTGCCGCCGGCCGAGCCGGATGCGCCGGCCGCCGACGCGCAACTCCGCCTCGTCACGTCCGAGCGCCGACACGTACGCCACGTCCGGCGCGGCGGGCGCGGCGCCGGCCAGGAACGCCTCGGCGGCCCGGGCGGTGGCCCGGACCAGGGCGAGGCTCTGCGGGTTGGCCAGGTGGTCCCCGCCGGTGATGTCGACGGCGCCGAGCAGCGCGCCGCTGGCCGGGTCGTGGATCGGCGCGGCGGCGCAGGTCCAGCGCTGCACGGGCCGGACGAAGTGCTCGGTGGCGAAGATCTGCACGCCGTGGTCGACGGCGAGGGCGGTGCCGGGGGCGTTCGTGCCGGCGTGGGCCTCGTCCCAGCGGGCTCCCGGTACGAAGTTCATCCGCTCGGCGTGCCGCAGCACCCCGGGATGGCCCTCCACCCAGAGCAGCCGCCCGGCGGCGTCGCAGACCGCCATCAGGTGCGCGCCGTCCTGCGCGATGCCGCCGAGCAGGTCGCGGAACAGCGGCATCACCCGGGCCAGCGGGTGCGCGGCGCGGTACGTCTCCAGCGCGTCGTCGGCGAGGTCGACCGGCGCGGTGGTCTCCGGGTCGAGCAGCGCGGACCGCTCCCAGGATCGGGCCACCACCTCCCGGACCCGGCCGGAGGTGGTGCCGGCGGCGAGGAACGCCTCGTGGGCGGCACCGATCTGCGCGATCCGCTCCACCGGATCCGCGCCGAACTCCAGGGCGAGCCACGGGTCAGCCACCAGCGCCTCCTTCCACCCATCGTGACCCACCTCACCCCCGAGCGCCAATGCGTGATCCGGGTCACTTGAGCGGTGCTCGCGCCGCCCGCGTACCGGACGAACGGCCCAGACGGCCCCACGCCGGTTGTCGCAGCGTGGCCCGCGTGGAGGATGGCTGCTGCGGACGCTTACGGAACCCTTAACTCCGGCCTGCGAAGGTGTGCCGGACGACGAGGGAAGACACGGGGGAGCGCAACGGTGCGGGTGCTGGTGGCGGACGACGAGCGGCTCTTGGCGGACACGGTCGCCGAGGGGTTGCGACGGTTCTCCATGGCTGTCGACGTCTGCTACGACGGGGACGGCGCGCTGGAACGGATCGGGGTCAACCGGTACGACGTGGCGGTGCTGGACCGGGACATGCCCGGCGCCACCGGCGACGACGTGTGCCGGAGCCTGGCCGGGTCGGACGCCGGCACCCGCGTGCTGCTGCTCACCGCCGCCGCCGGCATCCGGGACCGGGTCGCCGGCCTCGGGCTCGGCGCCGACGACTACCTGACCAAGCCGTTCGCGTTCGCCGAGCTGGTGGCGCGGGTGCAGGCGCTGGGCCGCCGGTCCACCCCGGCCCTCCCGCCGGTGCTGGAGCAGCAGGGTGTGGTGCTCGACGTGGCCCGGCACTCCGCGACCCGGGACGGCAGCCCGCTCGGGCTGAGCCCGAAGGAGTTCGCCGTCCTGCACGTGCTGATGCGGGCCGGTGGCCGGGTGGTGAGCGCCGAGGAGCTGCTGGAACAGGCGTGGGACGAGTTCGCCGACCCGTTCACCAACGCGGTCCGGGTGACGGTGATGACCCTGCGCAAGAAGCTCGGCCAGCCGTCCGTCATCCACACGGTGCCGAAGGCCGGCTACCGGATCGGCGAGCCGGAGTGAGCCCCCGCCGCCGCATCCTGCTGGTCGGGGTGCTCGCCCTGCTCGCCGGGTTCATGCTGCCCAACCTGGTCAAGTCGCTGCTCGAAATGGTGTGGGGGCAGGCCGAGCGGTTCTGCGGCCTGGCCACGATCGGCGCGGTGTGCGAGCCGGGCCGCCCGTTCGTCCCGCTGCTGCCCATGCTCATCGAACTGCTGGTGCTGGTGGCCATCGGGTTCGCGGTGTGGGGCGCTGCCCGCTGGTGCCTGCGCCCGGTGCACGACCTGGCCGCCCCGATCGCGAACCTGGGGCCGCAGAACCTCGGCTACCGGATCCGGCGCGGCGGCCGGGACGAGCTGGCCGGGCTCGGCCGCGCGATCGACGGCATGCTGGACCGGGTCACCGCCGGATACGAGGGACAGCGGCGGTTCGCCGCGAACGCCTCGCACGAACTGCGTACGCCGCTCGCGGTGCAACGCACCCTGATCGAGGTCGGCATGGCCCAGTCGCTCACCGGCGAGCAACTGGAACTGCTGACCGCCCAACTGCTCGCCACGAACGAACGCAACGAGCGGCTGATCGAAGGGCTGCTCGCGCTCAGCGAGAGCGACCAGGGCCTGCGGTCCTCCACCCCGCAACGCCTCGAACAGATCGTCAGCGGCGTGCTGGCCGCGTACGCCGACCGGGCCGCCGAGGCCGGCGTGACGGTGGAGGCCCAGCTGTCGCCCCGGATCGTGACCGGCGAGCGGGTACTGCTGGAACGCCTGGTTACGAACCTGGTGGAGAACGGCATCAAGTACAACCGCGAGGGCGGCCGGCTCGTCGTCACGGTCGGCGGCGACCCCGCGCTGACCGTCATGAACAGCGGGCAGAGCGTCCCCGCCGAGGCGGTCGACGGGCTGTTCGAACCGTTCCGGCGTCTCGCCCGGGACCGGACCAACCAGGGCGGCGGCGCCGGGCTCGGCCTGGCCATCGCCCGCTCCATCACCCAGGCGCACGGCGGCATCATCGCCGCGCGTCCGGGGCCGGACGGCGGCCTGCGGGTCGACGTCCACCTGCCCCCCGTGGGCTGACCACCCCACACACGACTCCGGGAGCCGCCGTCGCGGCGTCCCGCGATGACACCTGCCCGAGGACGGGACCGGCGGCGCCGCCTCCCACCCGCAGACGGCCGGAGAGGAGACCGCAGTGCCGACCCGTACCGAGGGGAACGCGCCGCCCGACGGCCGGGTGCTCTGGGCCGACGTGGCGAAGGGCGCCTGCATCGTGCTCGTGGTGCTGTGGCACGTCGTCGTCAAGGACTACCTGCGCGTCGACTGGCGGGTCGGCCTGCCGGTGCCGGGTGCGTGGGGGCTGCTCGGCGAGCAGTTGCTGCCGCTGCGGATGCCGTTGTTCTTCGCGCTCTCCGGCATCTTCGCGGCGAACGCGGTGGCCCGCCCGTGGCGGGTGGCCGGGCGGCCCCGGATCGCGCGCAACCTCTACCTCTACGCGATCTGGCTGCTCATCCACACCGCGCTGCTGGCGTCGGCACCGGACTTCCCGACCGACCGGGCCACCGACAGTGGTGAGCTGCTGGCCCAGCTCACCGTGACGCCCTCGAATTTGTGGTACCTGTACGCGCTGGCGCTCTATTTCGCGATCGCGAAGGCGCTGCGCCGGGTGCACCCGGCGGTGCTGCTGACCGCTGCGGGCGCGCTGTCCGCGGTGGCGGCGACCGGGCTGCTGGACAGCCCCGGGAACCGGGGGCAGGTCTACCAGAACCTGGTGTTCTTCCTGGCCGGCGTGCACCTGCGGCCGTACCTCACGCGGTGGGCGGACGGCACCAGCACCCGGCGGCTAGCCGGCAGCGGCGCGGCGTACGCGATCGGGCTGGCCGCCATGGCGCTGGCCGGCGCGCAGAGGTGGCCCGGCGTGTACCTGCTCGTCTCCGTGATCGCTGTGGCGTTCGGGCTGACCGCCGCCGCCCGGCTGGCCCGGCACCGCCTGGCCGGTCCGGCGCTGGCCCGGCTCGGCCGCCGCACGCTTGGTGTCTACGTGATCCACATGCCGGTGCTGGCGCTGCTGGACCGGCTCCTCGCCGCACCGGTGGCCGGCCTGCCCGGGCCGGCCCGGGCGCTGCTGGTGACCGTCTACCCGGTCCTGCTCACCGCGCTCGTGCTGGCACTGAGCCTCGCCGCGCACCGCTGCCTCACCGCGCTCGGCGCGCACTGGCTGTTCGACCTGCCGCGCCGCCGCGCCCACTCGAATCCCGAAGGAGAGACCATGCCCCGAATCGACGCGCCGGTACTGCCGGACCGAACACATGTCGAGGAGGCCGCCCGCGTGCTGTCCGGCCGGGTGGTGCGTACCCCGGTGCTGCACAGCCCGGCGATCGATCGCCTGGCCGGCGCCCGGATCCTGCTCAAGGCGGAGAACCTCCAGGACGGCGGCTCGTACAAGATGCGCGGCGCGATGCTGGCGGTCGGCCGGCTCGCCGCCGCCGGGCACACCGGCGTTGTCGCGCAGAGCACCGGCAACCACGCCGTCGCGGTGGCGCTCGCCGCGCGGCGGCACGGGCTGGCCGCGACCGTCGTGCTGCCGGAGGACGCCGCGCCGGTGAAGGTGGACCGGGCGCGGGCCGCCGGGGCCCGGGTGGTCCGGGCCGGCACCACAGTGGAGGAGCGCCTCGCAGTCGCCCGGCGGATCGCCGAGGTGGAGGGCCATCCGCTGGTCGACGCGTACGACCACCCGGACGTGGTGGCCGGTCAGGGCAGCGCGAGCCTGGAACTGATCGAGGAGGCGGCGCGACGCGGCACACCGCTGGACGCGCTCGTGGTGCCGGTGGGCGGGGGCGGCGGCATCGCCGGTGCCTGTCTGGCGGCGGCCGGAACCCCGATCGAGGTGTACGGCGTGGAGCCGCTCGGCTGCGACTCGCTGGCGCGCAGCCTGGCCGCCGGACGGCCCACACCTGTCGCCCCGGCGCCGAGCCTGGCCGACGGTCTGCGTCCCGGCTGCGTCGGCGACCTGCCGTTCGCGGTGGCCCGCAACCGCGTACGCGGGGTGGTCCGTGTCGACGACGACGCGATCGCCGAGGCGTTCCGGCTGCTCCTGCTGGACCTGAAGGTGCTCGTCGAGCCGTCCGGCGCGGCCGCGCTGGCCGGCGCCTTGCGCCTCGGCGAGGCGACCGGCGCGGGCGGCGTCGCCCGTCCCGGGGGCGGGGCGCCGTGGCCACCCGAGGGCAGGCGGCAGATGACTGTCGGCGTGGTGCTGACCGGCGGAAACGTGGAAGCGGACCTGGTGGCCCGGCTGGCGGGCGACCGGATGACAGTGGGAGCGGCGGCATGAGAGAGACAGTGCGGATCGGTGTCGTGTTCGGAGGCCCGTCGGCGGAACACGAGGTCTCCTGCGCCTCGGCGCTCGGCGTGGCCCGGGCCCTGGCCGAGCAGGGGCACCGGGTGGTGGCGCTCGGCATCACCCGTACCGGCGGGATCCGGCTGCTGCCCGAACCGGTGCTCGCGCAGCACCTCGGCACCGTGACGGCCGGGCGGGCGATCGACGACCGGCTGCCGGTCACCGGTCCGGCGGTCGAGCTGCGACGCGGAACGACAACCGGCACCGTCGCGGTCGGCGCGGCCGACGCCCCCGCGACTGTGCACGCCGAACTGGACGTGGTGTTCCCGGTGCTGCACGGCCCGTACGGCGAGGACGGCGTGGTGCAGGGGCTGCTGGAGTCACTGGGCGTGCCGTACGTCGGGTGCGGCATCCTCGCCTCCGCAGTCGGCATGGACAAGGTGGCGATGAAGCGGGCGCTGCGGGCCGAGGACGTGCCGACCACGCCGTACGTCTGGTTCGACGAACCGACCTGGCGGGCCGCGTCCGACCCGGAGAAGCTGGTGGTCGGGCTGCGCGGGCCGCTGTTCGTCAAGCCGGCCCGGATGGGCTCTTCGATCGGGATCTCCCGGGTGGCCGACGGCGACGACCTGGTCGCCGCCGTGGAGGAGGCGTTCCGGCACGACCACGTGGTGCTCGTCGAGCAGGGCGTGACCGGCCGGGAACTGGAGTGCGGCGTGCTCGGCGGCTGGCAGCCGGAGGCGTCGGCGGTCGGCGAGGTCCGGGTCGCGGGCGGCTGGTTCGACTACCGGCAGAAGTACTTCGGCGACGCCGACCCGATGATCGTCCCGGCGCCGCTGCCGGACGAGGTCACCGAGCGGATCCGCGAGCTGTCGGTGCGGGCGTTCACCGCGATCGGCGGCTGGGGCCTGGCCCGTGTCGACTTCCTCTACGACGAGACCACCAGCGACCTGTTCGTCAACGAGCTGAACACGCTGCCGGGCTTCACCGCCCACTCGATGTACCCGAAGGTGTGGGCCGAGTCCGGCGTCGCGTACCCCGAGGTGGTGGACCGGCTCGTCGCGCTCGCCTTCACCAGGCACGCGGCCCGGCCGTCGCGCGAACACCCCGGGGGTACGCCGTGATCCTGCTCTCCGACCCCCGGGTCGCCGCGGTGTCCAGCCGGGACGACGGCGAACCCCTGGTGGACCTGCGCGAGGTGCCCGGGCTGCGGGTGGACGGGCGGGCCGCCGACCCCGCCGGGGCGTACGCCCGGGTGCGGCTCGGGGTCGCGGACCGGTTGCTGGCCGCGCAGCGCGCGCTGCCGGCCGGGCTGCGCCTGCTCGTGGTCGAGGGGTACCGGCCGTACCGGGCGCAGCTCGACATCTTCACCGGCTACCGGGACGAGTTGCGGCGGCGCCACCCGGACTGGCCGGCGGACCGGTTGCACCGGGAGACCACCAAGTTCGTCTCGCCGGTCGCTGTGGCCCCGCACAGCACCGGCGGAGCAGTCGACCTCACGCTGTGTGACGCCGACGGGGTGGAGTTGGACATGGGCACAGCGCTCGACGCCACCCCGGAGGAGAGCGCCGACGCCTGCTTCACCGCGGCCCGGCACATCCCGGTCAGCGCGTGGGGCGCAACCGGAACGTGCTGGTGGCGGCGCTGAGCGGCGCGGGGCTGGTGAACTACCCGACGGAGTGGTGGCACTGGTCCTACGGCGACAGGTACTGGGCGCTGATGACCGGAGCGCCACACACCCGCTACGGTCCGCTGTAGCCCGCGCATCCGGGTGAACGGTCCGGCCCTCCCGTCCGTACCACGCGTCGAACGACAGCGACGACGGGAGAGAACGTGAGGGTGCAGCGCAAGCACGTGATGGCGGCGACTGTGGCGGTGACCGCCACTGTGGCGGTCTCGGTGGGCACCGGACTGGGTTTCGCGGACACCGCGCCGGTCGGGCGGTCGGTCTGCGCCGGGTCGGTGACCTTCTCGGCCGAGGGCGGACCACCGGCCGCGACAAGTGACAGGTTCCCGGTGGGCACCCGGCTGCGGGTGACGAACCTGGACAACCGCAAGGTGGCCACGGTGACGGTGACCGGGCCGTCCGGGAGCTGCGTGCTGCTGAACGCCGCCGCCATGGACCTGGTACGCGAGCCGGGCAAGAACGTCGTCCGCCGCAACGTGGTGGAACGCCTCGACGGCGCCGCCGCCCCGGCGCCCGGTGCGCAGCCGGGTGAGACCCGGCCGGGCGCGGCGCAGCCGATCGGCGGCAGCGTCTGCTCCGGCGCGCTCACGTTCTTCGCCGAGGGCGGGGCGCCCGCAGCCACCAGCGGCCAGTTCCCGCTCGGCACCCGGCTGCGGGTGACGAACCTGGACAACAACAAGGTGGTGACCGTGACGGTGACCGGGCCGTCTGGTAGTTGCGTGCTGCTGAACACGGCGGCCATGGACGCGATCCGGGAACCCGGCAAGAACCTGGTCCGGCGCAACACTGTGGAGCTGCTCCGCTGATCCTCCGGGCGGAACACCATGGGCCGGTCCTGGGGGAGATCGGGCCCATGGTGTCCCACGTCCGGGGTCAGCCGAAGGCGGCCGCCAGGATGTCGAGTCCCCGGCCCAGCTCGTCGTCGGAGATGACGAGCGGAGGCAGGAACCGCAGCACGTTGCCGTAGGTGCCGCAGGTCAGGGTGAGTAGCCCGGCCGCGTGGCAGGCCGCCGAGATCGCCGCCGTGGCGGCCGGGTCCGGGGTCAGCGTGCCCGGCACCACGATCTCCATCGCGAGCATCGCGCCCCGGCCGCGTACCTCTGCCACGCGCGGGTCACCGGCGGCGATCGTGCGCAGCCGCTCACCCATCACCGCGCCGATCCGGCGCGCGGCCGCGGCCAGGTCCAGCTCCCGCATCGTCTCCATCGACGCGAGCGCGGCGGCGCAGGCGATCGGGTTTCCGCCGTACGTGCCGCCGAGGCCGCCGACGTGCACCGCGTCCATCAGGTCCGCCCGGCCGGTCACAGCCGCCAGCGGCAGGCCGCCCGCGATGCCCTTCGCCAGCGTGATCAGGTCCGGCTCGACGCCCTCGTGCTCGCAGGCGAACCAGTCGCCGGTGCGGCAGAAACCGGTCTGGATCTCGTCGGCGACGAACACCACCCCGGCCGCCGTCGCCCACTCGCGCAGCGCCGGCAGGAAACCCTGAGCGGGTACGACGAAACCGCCCTCGCCCTGGATCGGCTCGATCAGCAGCGCCGCCACGTTCTCCGCGCCCACCTGCTTCTCGATCATCTCGATCGACCGGGCCGCCGCGGTGGCGCCGTCGAGCCCGCCGTCGCGCAGCGGGTACGACATCGGCACCCGGTAGACCTCACCGGCGAACGGCCCGAACCGGTGCTTGTACGGCATGTTCTTCGCGGTCAGCGCCATGGTCAGGTTGGTCCGGCCGTGGTACGCGTGGTCGAACACCACCACAGCGGGCCGCCCGGTCGCGTGCCGGGCGATCTTCACCGCGTTCTCCACCGCCTCGGCGCCGGAGTTGAACAACGCCGACCGCTTCCCGAAGCCACCCGGCGTCAGCGCGTTGAGCTGCTCGCAGACCGCCACGTACGACTCGTACGGCGCGACCATGAAGCAGGTGTGGGTGAAGCGTTCGACCTGCGCGCGTACCGCCTCGACCACGCGCGGCGCGGAGTTGCCCACGTTGGTGACGGCGATGCCGGCCGCGAAGTCGATCCACTCCCGGCCGTCCACGTCGGTGATCGTGCCGCCGCCCGCCCGGTCCACGTACGCGGGGATCGTGCTGCCCACGCCCCGCGCCACCGCCTCGACCCGGCGCTTGTGCAACTCCTCGCTCGTGGCCACCGGGATCAGCCCTCGATGTTGTGCATGACGTGCTTGACCCGGGTGTAGTCCTCCAGGCTGTAGACCGACAGGTCCTTGCCGTGGCCGGAGTGCTTGAAGCCGCCGTGCGGCATCTCCGAGACGAACGGGATGTGCGTGTTCACCCAGACGCACCCGAAGTCCAGCCGCCGGGTCATCCGCATGGCCCGGCCGTGGTCGCGCGTCCACACCGAGGCGGACAGGCCGTAGTCCACGCCGTTGGCCCAGCGCACCGCCTCGTCCTCGTCGGAGAAGCGCTGCACGGTGATGACCGGCCCGAACACCTCGTCCTGGATGATCTCGTCGGCCTGGCGGACGCCGGAGACCACTGTCGGGGCGTAGAAGAAGCCACGCTCGCCGACCCGGGCACCGCCGGTGGTGACGTTCGCGTGGTCCGGCAGCCGGTCCACGAAGCCGCTGACCCGGGCGAGCTGGTTGGCGTTGTTCAGCGGGCCGTAGAGCACGTCCGCGTCGTCCGGCGCGCCGGTGCGGGTGTTGCGGGCCTGCTCGGTCAGCGCGGCCACGAAATCCTCGTGGATGCCCGGACCGGTGAGCACGCGGGTCGCCGCCGTGCAGTCCTGACCGGCGTTGAAGTAGCCGCCCATCGCGATCGCCTCGGCCGCCGCCGCCACGTCCGCGTCGTCGAAGATCACCACCGGGGCCTTGCCGCCCAGCTCCAGGTGGGTCCGCTTCAGGTCCGGCGCCGCCGCGGCGGCCACCTCCATGCCCGCGCGGGTCGAGCCGGTGATCGACACGAGCTGCGGGGTCGGGTGGGAGACCAGCGTACGGCCGGTGTCGCGGTCGCCGCAGACCACGTTGAACACACCCGGGGGCAGGTGCTCGGCGGCGATCTCGGCCAGCAGCAGCGTCGACACCGGCGTGGTGTCCGACGGCTTCAGCACCACCGCGTTGCCGGCCGCGAGCGCCGGGGCGATCTTCCAGACCGCCATCATCAGCGGGTAGTTCCACGGCGTCACCTGGGCGCAGACGCCGATCGGCTCGCGCCGCACGTACGAGGTGTGCCCGGCCATGTACTCGCCGGCCGAGCGCCCCTCCAGCAGGCGCGCCGCCCCGGCGAAGAAGCGCAGCTCGTCCACCGCGGGCGGCAGTTCCTCGTCGGCGGTGAGCTGCCGGGGCTTACCGGTGTTGCGGACCTCCGCGTCGACCAGCTCGGCGGCCCGCGACTCCACCGCGTCGGCGAACTTCAGCAGCGCCCGCTGCCGCTCGGCCGGTGTGGCGTCCCGCCAGGTCTCGAACGCGGCGGAGGCGGCCTTCATCGCCGCGTCCACATCCGCCGCGCCGGAGACCGGGGCCTGGGCGAAGACCTCGCCGGTGCACGGGTCGATCAGGTCGGCGTAGCCGCCGTCCACCGGGTCGACGTACTCGCCGTTGACGAAGTTGCGCAGCTGCTGCTGGTCGCTCATCAGAAGTCTCCGAGAGGGTGGCCGGGGAGAGGGTCAGCGGAGGTTATCGCAATCTGACTGCCATCTTGGCTACTAAATCCGAGGCAGACAAGGGTTTGAGCAACTGTTTCCGCGTGGGCGTCTGTGGTCTAGGCTGCCGGTCGTGGAGCCGAGAGCCTTCTACGTCGCCGGTCGCCCCGCCCACGGCGAGGACGAGCTGACAGTCACCCACCCGTACGACGGGCAGCCGGTGGGGCGTACCACGCTCGCCACGGCCGACCAGCTCGAAGCCGCAGTCGCGGGCGCCGCCCGGGTGGCCGCGGAGGCCGCGGCCCTGCCCGCGCACGCCCGCGCGGCCGCCCTGGACCACGTCTCCCGCCGGCTCGCCGAGCGGGCCGACGAGGTCGCCGCGCTGATCACCGCCGAGAACGGCAAGCCGGTCAAATGGGCGAAGGCCGAGGTCGGGCGCGCGATCTCCACGTTCCGGTGGGCCGCCGAGGAGGCCCGCCGCTTCTCCGGCGAGCTGCAACGGCTCGACACCGACCCCGCCGCCACCGGGCGGATCGCCCTGGTCCGGCGCGTGCCGCGCGGCCCGGTGCTCGGCATCACGCCGTTCAACTTCCCGCTCAACCTGGTCGCCCACAAGGTCGCCCCGGCGCTCGCCGTCGGCACCCCGATCGTGGTCAAGCCCGCCCCGGCCACCCCTCTCACCGCGCTGCTGCTCGGCGAGATCCTGGCCGAGACCGACCTGCCCGAGGGCATGTTCTCGGTGCTGCCGCTGCCGAACGAGCGCGCCGCCGAACTGGTCACCGACCCGCGGCTACCGGTGGTGTCGTTCACCGGCTCCGGACCGGTCGGCGCGGCCATCCGCCGGGCCGCGCCGGACAAGCACGTCACGCTGGAACTCGGCGGCAACGCGGCGGCGGTCATCTGCGAGGACTGGGCGGCGGACGAGGACCTGACCTTCGCCGCGCACCGCATCGCCACGTTCTCCAACTACCAGGCCGGGCAGTCGTGCATCGCCGTGCAGCGGGTCTACGTGCACGAATGGCTCTACGACGGCTTCCTGCCCCGGCTCGTCGCGGCGGTGCAGGCGCTGCGCACCGGCGACCCGCGCTCCGAGCTGACCGACGTCGGCCCGCTGGTGTCGGTCGAGGCGGCGCAGCGCGTCGAGACCTGGGTGGACGAGGCGGTCGCCGCCGGCGCCGTCATCGAGACCGGCGGGCGGCGCGACGGCGCCACCTACCCGCCCACTGTGCTCAGCGGCGTGCCGACCGACGCGAAGGTGTGCGCCGAAGAGGTGTTCGGACCGGTGCTGGTGGTCGCCCCGGTCGTGAACGACCGGGCCGCGTTCGCCGCCGTCAACGACTCGGCGTACGGCCTCCAGGCCGGCGTCTTCACCCACCGGCTCGACGTGGCGTTCGACGCCGCCCGCACGCTGGAGGTCGGTGGCGTGATCGTCGGGGACGTGCCGTCGTACCGGGCCGACCAGATGCCGTACGGCGGGATGAAGGGCTCCGGGGTCGGGCGGGAAGGGCTGCGCAGCGCGATGGACGACTACACCGAGCCGCGGGTCACGGTGCTGACCGGCGTGGCCCTCTGACCGCTCGCCCGCCGCTCACCAGGTGCCGTCGTCGCGGACCCGGGCGGGGGCGCGGCCGAGCAGCAGGGTGGTGAGGGCGGCGTCGATGTCGGCGCCGAGGAACCACTCGCCGGCCTGGTCGAGGGCGAAGATCCGGCCGTGCTCGTCGATCGCGAGGATGCTCTCCTGACGTTCGCTGCCGAGCGGGAAGAGACGGGCGCCCAGGACGGCGGCGAAGTCGGCGAGGGAGTCGGCGGTGTGGGCGGCCCGCAGCGGATTCGTAGTGAACCGGCTGATCCAGACCTGCTCGCCGGGCCCGCGCCGTCGGCTCAGGACGGCCGGGAACGCGGTGAGCGCCGCCTCGGCGGCGGGGAACGCCTCGTGCCGGTGATGCTGCCCCGCGACCGCCTTCGTCTCGGTCATCGCGCCCATCGCGAGTGCCTCGTTGAACATGCTGATCTGCCAGCCGCCGTCCATGAGGGCGTGGGCGACGTCGTCAGGAAACCGCCCGGGTTGAATGACCTCGCGCGGCTCCGGGCGCCATTCCTCCACGAAGGCGAGGTCGGACCACGGCAGTACCGCGAACCGCACCAGGAACCGGACGCACGAGTCGCAGGGAAGATCCGCTTGTCCGCCCTGGGGGTCGCCAGGCTCACGACTGCGATAGACCTCGATTCGGCTACTGGCGAGCAGGTCGCGCGCGTCCTCGATGGACAACGGCGGCAGACCCTCGGCGGCTCGGCGGTGGTCGTGCTCGTAGAGCGCATCGGAGACGACGATCATCTCGGCGTGCCGTTCCCCGCCGCGTACCAGATGCCCCGCCGGTAGTTCGTCCAGATAGGACTGCACCAGCGGATGGTGGCGTACCTCGATCGCGCCCTTCGCGCCCTGCGCGACGTGCTGCCGGCCGTCGAGCGTGAGGTGCGCCGCCGCGCCGGGCGTGGGCAGGCGGGTCAGCTCACGCAGCAGTTGGGCGGCCGGGTCGACGGTACGCGGCGGGCGCGGTTCGGCCGGACGCCGCTGCCGGTACATCCGCTCGACCGCCGCGGCCGGCACCCGTGGCCACGTGGACACCTCGCCGGTCTCCTTGTCGATCACAGTGGTCGGCAGGTCGCCGGGGAGCGCCCGGGCCTCGGTGGACACGACGGAACTCACCACGTAGCCCAGGTCGAACTCCTCGACCTCCGGCGTGCAGGGAAAACCGAGGCGGTCGGAGTCCCGCCGGGCCCACACCGAGGCGATCTGCTCGGCCTGCTGTCGCTCGATCACCACCTGAAATTACCGGACCCCACGGATTTCGTGGCACCCGGTATGGTCGGCCCTACCCACGGTGACGGAAGGGGAGCGACGGTGGCCGAGAGTGCGGACCGGGATGCGAACCGTGCACTGCGCGCGCGATTCGACGAGGTGTACGGCCAATACCAGCGCTTGCGGTCCGGTCTGGACGATCTCCAGACCAAGCTGGCCGAGTTGCGGGTCACCGAACGCTCCGACGACGGTCAGGTGACCGCCGTCGTCGGCGCGCGAGGCGAGCTGATCAGCGTCGAGGTGAGCCCGGCGGCGTTCCAGGACCGGGACGCCCGTGCGTTGAGCCGGAAGATCACCGAGACCGTGCTGCGCGCCTCCACCGCGGCGAGCGCCGCCACCCGCGAACTGGTCTCCGGATACCTGCCGCCGGGCTCCCCTTCGGTCGAATTCCTGCGTACCCATGACTTCGGCGCGCTGCTCGGCCGGGCTGACTCCGTGCTGGCCCGCGGCGAGTGACAGGTGGCCGGGGGAGAGATCTGGCTGGACCCGGACCGGGCCCGGCGCGGCGGGGCTGACCTGGCGCTGTCGGGGCGGGCGGTGAGCGCGGCCCGGCGGGAGACGGGCGAGCCGATCGCCCACGCGAGCGCGCAGCGGCCCTGGGGCCGCGACGACATCGGCGCCGCGTTCGACAAGCACTACCAGGGCTACGCCGAGACGCTGCTGCGCGCGTGGGAGCTTCTCGGCCGGTCGCTGGAGGTGCTCGGGTCGGACGTCGTCCGCTCGGTCGCGGCCACCGTGGAGACGGACCTGAGCAACGCCCGTGACCTCGGGAAGATCCCGCAGCAAGGGCACAACCCCCATCGGCCCCGGCGCTGACCACCGGAGGACCCGCGCGTGAGCATGCTGCCCAGCCCGATCCCGCACCCGCTCGACTTCTGCCCGTGGGACCTGCCCGGCTGGATCTACGAGGCGCTCGACTGGGTGGTCGGCGTCGAATGGCCGGAGGGCAACGAGCGCGCCGTCTGGGACCTGGCCGACCAGTGGTACGGCGTAGCAGGCGTCCTTGCCCGTCCGCGCGACGACGCGATCACCGCTGCCGGCGAGGTCAAGAGCGGGTACGGGGGAGTCGGCCTGGTCGCCGGCGCGTTCGACACGGCGTGGCACAAGCTCGCCGAAGGCCAGGACGCTCCACTGCACGTCCTGGTCGCGGCCACAGACGAGCTGGCACGTCTGGTGGACTCCTGCGGCTGCGACATCGAGGGCGCGAAGCTGGAAGCCTGGATCGAGCTGGGCATCCTGGTCGTCGAGTTGCTGTCCCTGGCGGTCGCCACAGTGCTCACCCTGGGCGCCGCCTCACCGGCGGCGGCCGCTGCGATCACCGCCACGCGGGTCGTGGTGCAGCAGATCTTCAAGCGGCTGGTGGCCCAGCTCGCCCGCAAGGCGGTCAAGCAGGGCCTCAAAGAGGCGGGCGAACGCGCTGCCAAGGAGGTGGCCAGGTCCGGTGCCCGCACGCTGGCTCGACGGGCCGCGATCGGCGGTCTGCTGGAGGCCGGTCAGGAGGCGGGCACCAGCCTCGGCACGCAGGCGTACCAGAACTCCACCGGCCGGCGGGACGGCCTCGACCTGACCGACGTGAGCACGTCGGCTCTCGGCGGATTCGCCGGCGGCGCGGTCGCGCCATTGGCCGGGCTGGGCCGGCACGCCAACGGGCGGTTCGCGGAGATCGGCGAGCGGTTCGGGCGGGAGATGGCCGGGGAGACGCTCGCCGAGACCGCGGCGGGTCTGGCGACCGGCCAGGGGCCGTCGCTGGAGGATCTGGCGCGCGCGGCTGCCTCCGGCGCCACCGGTTCCGCCACCAACCAGGCGGACACGGCACTGCAACGCCGCCTCGACGGGCAGCTGAGCGGGTTGACGGTGTCCCCGGTCAGCCTGGACGTGCCGATCGCCGCCGATCCCGTCGGGCTGATCCCGGCCCAGCGGGTCGCCGAGCCGGTCGTGCAGGGCAGCGACACGATCGCCGGCGCCGTTCCCGTGACACCCACACACGTCACGCCCCAAGCCACCGGTCCGCACCCGCTCGCCGTGGACCTGCCGCTTCCGGCGCCGGATCCCACGACGACGCCGCCGCACAACGATGTCGTCCCGCACGACGTGGCACGTCCGACGGTCACCACGAGCCCCACGTTGTCCTCGGTGATCACGGAAGCGCCCGTCGCCACGCCCCCGTCAACCGCGCCCGGAGTCCACAGCGGCGCGGTTCCGGTGGCGACGCCGGTCGACCACCCCACGCCGTCCTCGACCAACCCGATTCAGGCGGCAGCCGCACCGGCGACACTCCCTGCACCGCCCGCCAACCACCCGCAGATCGCGGCGCCACCAACGGCGGACCGCGCCGCCCCCGTCAGCAATGGAGGTCAGGCGGGACCGCCTCCGGTCTCACCGGTCAGCCCGCAGACGGGGCCGCACCCGGGAGCGTCGACCATCGGGCCCGAGCCCCGGCCGGGGCCGAACCCCCGTTTTCCGCTGCTGGAGTCCTTGGCTCCGCCCCGCACTCCTACCGACTCCCCGGGGCCCCACCCGGGCCCGCCCCATGTCCAGGCGTGGCCCCGTGAGACCGCTGAGCAGCGCGCCGCGCGGCTGAAGGCCGATCGGGAGGGTCTGGACCGGCGGCGCTACCAGGGCTATCTGCAGTCCCAGCGTGCCTTGCACGAGGAGAACAGACGGGAGGCGCAGATCAGGGAGCTGCGTGATCTCGCCGAACAGCATTACGAGGCGGCGCGTTGGCTCCTCATGCAGGCCCACGAGCTGCGCCAAGCCGGGCGGCACGAGCTCGCCGACAGGCACGTGTGGGAGGGCCGGCGGCGAGAACGCCTGCACTACCGAGCCGTCGACGAGGTGGAGGCGGTCCGTGCCGGCCAGCGGCTGCCGCGCGAGGTGATGGTCGAGGACGACCTCGACTTCTACCGCATCAACGACGACGTGGCGGACCTGGCCGTCGGCGCGGTGGAGACGGCCGACCACTCCGCGCTCACCGGTCACGGACACCCCGAGCCGATCGACAGGTCCCGGCCGTACGGCCGCCGGGGAGGACTCCGGCCTCCGCTCGCGCTGCACCAGACCGACCTCGAACGGCAGATGCCCCGCAACCCCGACGGCAGCGTGACGCGTACCGCCGATCCCCGGCGCGGTGGCTGGTTCCGCCTCGCGAACGACGGCGGACCGGCGGCCGACGCCACCCGGGGGATCAACTGCCTCGACTGCACGCTGTCGCTGTTCGAGACCTGGGTCCACGGACGGCCGCGCGTCGCGGCGCCGCGTACGTTCGACGGCTACCTGCACGGCGACGTGAACCGGCCGGTGGGCGGCGAGGCGGACGGACCGCTGCGGGTCGAGCAGACGACCGGCGGCCGGTTCCAGAACCTCTGCCGGCCGGATCGGCCCGGGATCACCGGCCGGGACCGGCAGTTGTTGGTGGACGGCGGTTACCGGGACCTGTACGCGCAGCTCGCGTCGGGCGGTCACGGCAGTTACGCGTTCCTCATCACCAGCTTCGAGGGCGGCGGATCGCACGCGTGGGTGGCGTTGAACCAGAGCGGCACGATCCTCTTCCTCGACCCGCAGACGGGCGAGGTGGCGGACCGGCCGATCTACCACCACAGCGGCCGTCCGGCCCGCAGCAACGTGGTCGGCGTCGACGCTCTGGTGCTCGGCCCCGACGGCCGGCCGATGCCGCTCGCCGGCCGCCCGCCCGGCACCTACAACGTCCTGCCCGAGCCGCTACCCCGTCCGGCGCCGCCACGGCCGCCGGCCCCGCCGCCGATCGCAGACGGCCACGTCCCGGACTTCAACCACGTCCACCTGCTCGGCGAGTCCACCACCATCTACCGCCGGGGCGACGGACCGCTGCCGGGGAGCGCGCCGCCGGTCGAGCCGGAACCCGACCGGGTACGCGAGGACCACCGGCAGGCGCACGCCGACCGGATCGCCGCCGGGCTCTACGTGCGCGACGCGCTCGCGCAGAGCGGGAACCTCGACGACGCCTTCGCCGCCGGGGTGACGCCCGTCGAGCTGGCGCAGCACGCCGACGTGCCGACGTTGCGGCGGCTCGTACCGGCGCTGGACGAGAGCGGTGCGGCCGACCTCACCCGGTTGTTCGCCGACCCGCGCGTGCAGCGGATGCTCGACCAGAGCTGGGAGGCGCCGCCGCGACGCGAGGAGTTGCTGGCCGAGACGCTGGTGCGGCAGCTCGCGGAGCGGCCCGACCTGGTCCGGATGATCCTGGCGACGCCGGAACTCGCCAACTCGCTGACCGCGCGGCCGCTGACCCTGCATCACCTGGCCAGCCACCAGCAGGCCATCGATGTACTCGGCGAGGTCATCAACGACATAGCCGAGTACGGGGCGGACGCTGTCGTAGCGCATGAACCATTGACGCCTCAACCGACGCCCATCACTCACGAGCAGCGTCGACTCGTCGATTCGGTGGCGTCCCGCCGTCAGTCGAGACTGCAACCTGGGTTTGATGAAAGGCGACGTCATGATGAGGTCTACCGCCTTGCATACGTTGACCGGCTGTATGCGGATGCGGTGGTCGCCCAGCAGGAGCTGAACAGGCTTGCCATCAAGCTGGCTGCACACGGCGGCACGCCCGGCTGGCGGACCGAGCCCAAGAGCCGAGAGCGTGTCCTCGACAAGCTGGAAGGTGAGTACGAGAATGACGCGTCCCAGCTCAAGGACTTGGCCGGCGCCAAAGTGCAGTTCGACAGCGTCGATGCGGTTTACCAGGCACTCGGCCGTCTAGCAGTCGACCCGGAGGTCGTGATTCTGCACATCAAGGATCGTTTCCTCAATCCGCAGGCGAGCGGTTATCGGGACCTACTGCTGAACCTCCGGATGTCGAACGGCCATGTAGGAGAGCTTCGGCTGCACCTGGTGTCGCTCGATGACATCGCAGAGTGGGAGCATTCGTTGTACGAGGTTCGGCGCGACCTCAGCGCGGCGGCAGAGATCGAGGGCAGGCCGTTGACACAGGGGGAACGTGCGATTCGGGACGGACTCCTCCGGCGAGTGCAGGACGCTTACTGGAGCAAGGTGCAAGAGAGCCTTGGGGAGGAGCCACCGCGGTGAGTCAGGTAGAGGGCTTGCGGCTGCCGAAGTTCTTCGATTACTTCGGCTCCCCCCTGAAGCTCGTAGCCACGGCCGATGGCGGCGTCGCAGGCTGGAGGCTCTCCAAGGACACAGGGGGCTGGCGCGAGGCCAACAATCTCATCGACAAGGTGCTCTTCACCGGCGGTGACGAGATCAGTGAGATCTCGCGGGATGAGTTCGTACAACTCACTGAACACGAGCGAGGCCGCTATCTGAATGGCGACGGGCCGATCTTCGCTCTCTACGAAACCGTCCGGGCGATCGAGGACACGCTCCAGCAGGAACGCCGGTACCCGACGCCGCAGGAGCAGGCGCTGATCCGGGGAGTCCGGCGGCGGACCTTCGTGATGTTCGAGGAGCAGCTCCAGCAGGCCGGTGACCCGGCCGCCGACCCCACCATCGCCTCCTGACAGCGGCCCGGAACGCCATGCCCTCCACCGGCGGCCCGCCCGTGCCCCACCTGCCGCCCGCCGACGTGGCGGAGGCGCGACGCGTACAGGAGGAGTTGCGGTCCCGGGTGGACCTGATCGGGCCCGGTCCTGCCGCGCCCGCGACGGTGGCCGGGCTGGACGTGGCGTACGCGCAGGACGGTGACCTGCTCGCAGCGGCCGTCACGGTCCTCGACGCGGCCACCCTCGACGTGGTGGACGAGGCGGTGTGCGTGGGGCGTCCCGCCTTCCCGTACGTGCCGGGACTGTTCGCGTTCCGCGAGATGCCGGCGTTGCTCGCCGCGCTGGACCGGCTCACCACCCGTCCGGAGCTGTTGGTCTGTGACGGCCACGGGCTGGCGCACCCGCGCCGGTTCGGGCTGGCCTGTCATCTGGGCCTGGTGACCGGGCTGCCCACGATCGGGGTGGGCAAGACGCCGCTCGTCGGCTCGTGGACGGGCCCCGGTCCCGAGCGTGGTGACAGCGCCGACCTGTGTGACGAGGGCGAGGTGGTCGGGCGGGTGCTGCGGACTCAGGACGGTGTCCGGCCGGTCTTCGTGAGCGTCGGGCACCGGATGGGGTTGGACGAAGCGGTGGAGCGGGTACTGGCACTGACGCCCCGGTACCGGCTGCCGGAGACCACCCGTACGGCCGACCGGCTGTGCCGGCGGGCGCTCGCCGATGCAGGCGCGTCGGGCGGTGACCTGGGCGGGCGGTGATCGCGTGGCGCTGCACACATGTGGCGTGCTCGATGCGCGGGTGCCTGGAGGGGCCGGTAGTAACCTGACCGGCGGATCCGGTCCGGACGCAACGGTGAGGTGGAGATGTCGGCAGGGCGGCACGCGGCGCGGTGGGCCATGGTCGGCGCGCTGCTGGGTGGCCTGATCGCCGTCCCGGCGTCACCGGCGTCGGCCCGGGACGACCGGGTGGGACTGCGCGCGGCGAAGAGCTTCACCGCCGGTGGTCCGCCCGGGACGGTGGCGGTCGAGGTGCGCAAGCGCACGGACGGCTGCGTGCAGTTGCGTACCGCGGTCGGGCTCCGGCTGGAGGGCCTGCGGGCGGACCAGGTCCGGGTGCAGGTGGCGTCCGGCGGCCGATGGGTGCCGGTGCAGGTCTCCGGGGACGGCGGCGCCGTCGCCACCGCCGCGGTGGCCCCGGTCGACCGGCCGCTGTGCAAGGGCAAGGGCGTCACCGTGCGTTACCGGGTGTCCTTCCTGGCCGGGGCCGTCGGCGGCCGGCTGGAGCTGGCCGGTGAGGCGAGCGCCGCGAACGGCGACGTGCTCGGCCGCGCCGGCGGGTCGGCCCGGCTGGTGGGCGCGCCGACGCCGAGTCCCAGCCCGTCCCGTAAGCCCTCGCCGACGCCCAGCGCGAGCGAGACCACGCCGGCCGAGGCGACCGACACGTCGCCGGTGGCCGCCGCCGTCGCCCCGGCCACCGCCGCGGCCGACGACTCGTCGTTCGGAGGTTCCATGATCATGTGGTTCGGTATCGGGCTGGTGCTCGTCGGCGCCGCCCTCATCGTCCTGCTGCTGCGCCGCAACCGCGCCGACCGCAGCGGTGGCGGCGTGGACGCCGGCCTCCCGCCGGTCCCGCTGCCGCGCAGCACCACCACCTACCGCTCCGGCACGCCCGGACCGGCCCCCACGGTGTACGGGGGCGCGACACCGCCCCGCCCGGCCGGCAACGTGTACGGCGCGCCCGCGCCCGCTCCGACGCCGCCGGCCCCGCCTGCCGGGGATGCGACGAGCGTCTTGCCCCGCTTGCCGGACTGAGCCGGAACCCGACCCGGTCCCGGGGTTACCGTGACTGTGGGTGGTCATGCCGTGACCCGGTAGCCGCCACCTGCCCGGCCGGAGGACGGAACACCGGGGCCGAACGGGGCCCGGTGCCGGGGCCGCTCGGCCGATAAGATCGCGTGCGCCGATCGGCACCGCCGACCGGTGAGACCGCATACGTGGAAGGAGCCGCGCCGTGGCCCTGGACCCGCAGTTGCTCGACATCCTCGCCTGCCCGGACACGCACCACGCCCCGCTCGACTACGACGCGCAGGCGCAGACGCTCACCTGCACCGAGTGCGGTCGCATCTTCGAGGTCCGGGACGACGTCCCGGTGCTCCTGCTGGACGAGGCGCGCGGTGGACCCGCCGCCGACGACGCGCGGGGCGGGTCGTCGCGGTGATGGAGGGTACGGCCGGGGTCAGCGGCCACCGGCACGCCGACGAGGCCCTGCTGGACGACGCGGCGCAGCTCTCCGAGCGGGATCCGGGCGGCATGCTCCGGTTCACCGCGTCCGCGGGCGCCCAGGTGCGCGAGTCGGCGGCGCTGGCCGCCGAGGCGAACCTGTCGGTGCTCGCCGACGACGGGCGACCCCGCGCGGTGGTCATCGCCGGCATCGGCACCGCCGGGCGTACCGGTGACGTGCTGGCCACCGTCGCCGGGCCGCGCTGCCCGGTGCCGGTCATCCCGCACCGCAGCGCCGGCGTGCCGGGCTGGGTGGGCGCGGCGGACGTGGTCATCGCGGTGAGCGCGTCGGGCCGCAGCCCGGAGGCGCTGGGCGCGGCCGAGGCGGCGCACCGGCGCGGTGCCCGGCTGGTCGCGGTCGGCGCGCCCGACTCGCAGCTCCAGTCGGTGGCCGAGCGGGCCCGCGCGCCGTTCATCCCGGTGCCCCGGCGCGCGCCGGCCCGGGCCAGCCTCTGGGCGCTCACCGTGCCGGTTCTGCTGGCCGCCCGTACCCTCGGGCTCGTGAAGGTCAACGAGGCGGATCTGGCCGAGACGGCGGCCCGGCTGGACGCCGACGCCGATCGATGCCGGCCGACCGCCGAGTCCTTCGTCAACCCGGCGAAGTCGCTGGCGCTCGGCCTGTCCGGTTCGATCCCGATCGTGTGGGGTTCGTCCCCGCTGGCCACCGTGGCCGCCCGGCGGTTCGGTGACACGTTGTCCGCGAACGCCCGCTACCCGGTGGTCGCCGGTGCGCTGGGCGAGGCGGGCCGGGGCCGCGTCGGCCTGCTCGACGGCGTGTTCGGCGGTCTGGCCGAGGGCGAGCGGGACATCTTCGCCGACCCGGGCGACGACGAGCCCGACGGCACCCGGCTACGGCTGGTGCTGCTGCGCGACGGCGGGCTCAACGCCGACGACGACACCGACGAGCCGCTGGCGGTCGAGGAGCGCCGCGCGGACGCGGTGCAGACGCTTGCCGAGCGGCGCGGGGTGCGCTGCGACGTGGTGACCGCCGAGGGCGGCTCCGCGCTGGAGCGGCTCGCGTCGCTGGTGGCGGTCCCCGACTTCGCCTCGATCTACCTGGCCCTGGCGCACGGGCTGGACCCGATGGCGGTACCGGCAATCACGGAGATGAAGGAGCTGGCAAACCAGTGAGCACACGGGGCATCGAGCGAGGCGGGGAATGAGCGCAAACGGGGGCACGAAGGCGATCGTCGCCGCCCTGGCGGCGAACCTCGGCATCGCCGTCACCAAGTTCATCGCGTTCGCCCTCACCGGCTCGTCGTCGATGCTGGCCGAGTCGATCCACTCGGTGGCCGACTCGGGTAACCAGGGCCTGCTGCTGCTCGGCGGCCGGCGGGCCAAGCGGCAGGCCACGCCGCAGCACCCGTTCGGGTACGGCCGGGAGCGCTACATCTACGCCTTCATCGTGGCGATCGTGCTGTTCAGCATCGGTGGCCTGTTCGCGCTCTACGAGGCGTACCACAAGGCGTCCGACCCGCACCCGATCGACAACTGGCAGTGGGTTCCGGTGGTGGTGCTGGTCGCGGCGATCGTGATGGAGAGCTTCTCCTTCCGTACCGCGATCAAGGAGTCGAACCTGGTCCGGGGCAAGCAGTCCTGGGTCCGGTTCATCCGTCGCGCCAAGGCGCCGGAGCTGCCGGTGGTGCTGCTGGAGGACTTCGGCGCCCTGGTCGGTCTGGTCTTCGCGTTGTTCGGCGTCGGCATGACGCTGATCACCGGAGACGGCATGTGGGACGCCGCGGGCACCGCGATGATCGGTGTGCTGCTGGTGATCATCGCGATCACGCTGGCGATCGAGACCAAGAGCCTGCTGCTCGGCGAGGGTGCCGAGCAGAGCGAGCTGGACAAGATCGAGCAGGCTGTGACCAGCGGTCCCGAGGTCGAGCGGATCATCCACATGAAGACGCTCTACCTCGGCCCCGAGGAGCTGATGGTGGCCGCGAAGATCGCGGTGCCGGCCTGGGAGACCGCCCAGGACCTGGCGCGTGACATCAACGCGGTCGAGGCGCGGATCCGCCGCGAGGTGCCCACCGCCCGGGTGATCTACCTGGAGCCGGACATCTACTCGCCCGCCGCCGAGCGGGCCGGCACCGGGCAGGCGGCGGACACCGCCGTCCCGGAGGCCGTGACCAGTGGTGGGGCGCAGCCGGCCGACGAGGTGGCCGGGCGGCCCGGGAGCTGACCGATGGAGTTGTTGCAGGGCCGGATCCGTGACTACGCCTGGGGCTCGCGCACCGCGATCGCCGAGTTGCAGGGGCGGCCGGTGCCGAGCAACGGGCCGGAGGCGGAGCTGTGGCTGGGCGCCCACCCGGGCGCCCCGGCCACTGTGCAGCGCGACGGCCGACCGGTCAGCCTCACCGAACTGCTGGTGGCCGAGCCGGGCCACTGGCTGGGTGAGCGGCTGGTCGGCCGGTTCGGCACCCGGCTGCCGTTCCTGCTGAAGGTGCTGGCCGCCGACGCGCCGCTGAGCCTCCAGGCGCATCCGGACGCCGAGCAGGCCCGCGCCGGGCACGCCGCCGACGTGGGGCGGGTCAACTACGTCGACCCGTACCACAAGCCGGAGTTGCTGGTGGCGCTCTCGGAGTTCGACGCGCTGTGCGGCTTCCGCGATCCGGGGGAGTCGGCGGCGGCGATCGCCGCGTTCGGCGTACCCGCGCTGGAGCCTGTGGTGGCGGCGTTGCGCGACGGGCCGGCGGGGCTGCGGGAGGCGGTACGCCTGCTGTTGAGCTGGCCCCGGGCGGAGCGGGCGGGGCTGGTGGCGGCCGTGCTGGCGGCGGCGGAGGCCGGGCCGGCCTCGGCGGACGCCGAGCTGGTCCGCACGCTCGCGTCGGGCTATCCGGCCGACCCGGGCGTGGTGGTGGCGTTGCTGCTGCACCACGTCCGGCTGGCGCCCGGCGAGGGCATCTGGATGCCGGCCGGGAACCTGCACGCCTACCTGCGCGGCACCGGCGTCGAGATCATGGCGGCCAGTGACAACGTGCTGCGCGGCGGGCTGACCCCGAAGCGGGTCGACGTGGACGAGCTGCTGCGGGTGCTCCGGTTCGAGGTGCTGACCCAGCCGGTGCTGCGGCCGGAGCAGGTGGAGCCGGGGGTGCTGACCTGGCCGGTGCCGGTGGAGGACTTCGCGCTGCACCGGGTCGAGGTGGCTGCCGGGTCGCCGGGGGTGCGGCTGACGCTGCCCGGACCACGTGTGGTGCTCTGCCGGGCCGGGAAGCTGACCGTTGACGACGGCGTGGGCGTGGTGACGCTGGACGCGGGTCAGGCAGCGGTCGGTACGGCGGCCGGTGGCCCGCTGACGGTGGGCGGGGCGGGCGAGGCGTTCGTCGCCACTTGCGGCATGCACTGATCTGCGCAAGTCCGACTTTCCCGAAATAGCTTGACGGTCACGCTGCGTGGTGTGACTCTATGGGTACGCAGCGTTGTCGCGACGAAGGTCCGGTGACGTGCGGGGGAACCAAACCGGGGGGATGCGCGGGGCGGCCGGGCCGTGGGTGGAAAGTCCGCTCACGACCGACCGCCCCGTGCGCTGTCCGCCGACCGGCCGATTGCGCGGTCGGCCAACCGGGCACGGGTCGAGTGGCCCGCGAGCGTAAGGTGGAAGGCTGCGCACCACCATCGTTCGACAGGAGCTTCCATGACCAGCACCCTCCCGGCGGCCTCCAGCGGCGCGTCGTCGCAGGCCCGGCCGAGCACCCTCGCCGAGGGCGACTACAAGGTGGCGGATCTGTCGCTCGCCGCGTTCGGGCGCAAGGAGATCCGGCTCGCCGAGCACGAGATGCCCGGCCTGATGGCGATCCGGCGTGAGTTCGCCGAGACCCAGCCGCTGGCCGGCGCCCGCATCACCGGTTCGCTGCACATGACCGTTCAGACCGCCGTCCTGATCGAGACCCTTGTCGCGCTCGGCGCGCAGGTCCGCTGGGCGTCCTGCAACATCTTCTCCACCCAGGACCACGCCGCCGCGGCGATCGTGGTCGGCCCCGAGGGCACCCCGGAGGCCCCGGCCGGCGTGCCGGTCTACGCCTGGAAGGGCGAGACGCTGCCGGAGTACTGGTGGTGCACCGAGCAGGTGCTGGCGTGGCCCGACGGGCAGGGCCCGAACATGATCCTGGACGACGGCGGCGACGCCACCCTGCTCGTCCACAAGGGCGCCGAGTTCGAGAAGGCGGGCGTCGTGCCGCCGGTCGAGTCCGCCGACTCCGAGGAGTACGCGGTCATCCTCGAACTGCTGCACCGCTCGCTGGCCGAGGACGGCCAGCGCTGGACCCGGATCGCCGCCGGCATCAAGGGCGTCACCGAGGAGACCACCACCGGTGTGCACCGGCTCTACGAGATGCACCGCGCCGGCACGCTGCTCTTCCCGGCCATCAACGTCAACGACTCGGTGACGAAGAGCAAGTTCGACAACAAGTACGGCTGCCGCCACTCGCTCATCGACGGCATCAACCGCGCCACCGACGTGCTGATCGGCGGCAAGATGGCTGTCGTCATGGGCTACGGCGACGTGGGCAAGGGCTGCGCCGAGTCGCTGCGCGGCCAGGGCGCCCGGGTCGTGGTGACCGAGGTCGACCCGATCTGCGCGCTCCAGGCGGCGATGGACGGCTACCAGGTCGCCACGCTCGACGACGTGGTGGAGCAGGCCGACATCTTCATCACCGCGACCGGCTGCTTCGACGTCATCACCAACGAGCACATGGCCCGGATGAAGCATCAGGCCATCGTGGGCAACATCGGCCACTTCGACAACGAGATCGACATGGCCGGCCTGGCCAAGCGCAGCGACGTGACCAGGGAGAACATCAAGCCGCAGGTCGACGTGTGGCGCTTCGACGACGGCCACGCCATCATCGTGCTCTCCGAGGGCCGCCTGCTGAACCTGGGCAACGCCACCGGCCACCCGAGCTTCGTGATGTCGAACTCGTTCGCCAACCAGACGATCGCCCAGATCGAGCTGTTCACCAAGACCGAGGAATACCCGATCGGCGTCTACGTGCTGCCCAAGCACCTGGACGAGAAGGTCGCCCGGCTGCACCTGGACGCGCTCGGCGCGAAGCTGACCACGCTGACCAAGGAGCAGGCCGCCTACCTGGGCGTCTCCCCGGAGGGCCCGTTCAAGTCGGACCACTACCGCTACTGAGTTCCGCGCTCCCGGAGGGACCGGGGTCGGCCGCCGCGCGGCCGTCCCGGTCCTTTTCGCGTACGGGGGGAGTCCGGCGGATGTCGAGCCGGGTGACGTTACCCGGATCGGCTTGACGTTTGCTGTGAACAGGAGCAAGGTATGGCTGCCCTAAGTTAACTGAGGCAAGCCTGACTACGGAGTATCCATGTTCGCCACGTACCTGATCGGCCTGCGCGAGGGCCTGGAAGCGACCCTCGTGGTCAGCATCCTCGTCGCCTTCCTGGTCAAGTCGCAGCGCCGGGACCGGCTGCCGCAGGTGTGGGCCGGCGTCGGCCTGGCCCTGGCGCTCTCCGTCGGCTTCGGCTCCCTGATCCAGTACACCTCCACCTCGCTGCTGCGCACCTCCGAGTCGCGCGAGCTGTTCGAGGCGGTCACCTCGGTCGCCGCCGTGGTCTTCGTGACCTGGATGATCTTCTGGATGCGCCGGGCCGCCCGCACCATCGCCGGTGAGCTGCGCGGCAAGCTCACCGACGCGCTCGCCGTCGGCTCCCTGGCGGTCGCTGGCATGGCGTTCCTCGCCGTGATCCGCGAGGGTCTGGAGACCGCGCTGATCTTCTACGCCGCGGCCGAGAGCGCGGCCGGCGGAACCGGGCCCGGCTCGCTGCTCGCCCTGGCCGGGGGTATCGCCACCGCCGTCGTGATCGGCTTCCTGCTCTACCGCAGCGCGGTACGGATCAACCTGAGCCGGTTCTTCACCTGGACCGGCGCGCTGCTCATCCTGGTCGCGGCCGGCATCCTCAAGTACGGCGTGCACGACTTCCAGGAGGCCGGCGTGCTGCCCGGCCTGAACGACCTGGCCTTCGACATCTCGGGCACGCTCGACCCGGGCTCCTGGTACGGCGCGCTGCTCGCCGGCATGTTCAACGTCACCGCCGCGCCGACGGTGCTGGAACTGGTCGCCTGGGTCGCGTACGCGGTGCCGGTGCTCGTCCTCTTCCTGCGCAAGCCGGCCAAGCCCGCGAAGCCGGTGCAGCCCGACGAGCCGGTTCAGCCCGACGAGCCGGCCGCCGACACGTCCGCCGAGACGTCCGCCGCGCCAGCCGGCGCCGCCGCCGTTCCGTCCCCCCGCTCCTGACCCGCCCGTTTCCGAGGAGACCCCGCACGATGCGTACCACTCGACTCGTCGCGCCCGCCGCCGCCGGGCTGCTCGCCGTCGCCGGACTGACCGGCTGCGGGGGCGGTGACGACGCCGACGCCACGAACGGCGGGCCGATCGCCGTCAAGGCCACCGACACCGTCTGCGAGGTCGGCGACACCGAGATCGACGCCGGTCAGGTGACCTTCAAGGTGACGAACACCGGTTCCAAGGTCAACGAGTTCTACGTCTACGCGGCCGGTGACCGGGTGATGGGCGAGGTGGAGAACATCGCCCCCGGGCTCAGCCGCGAGCTGCGGGTCGAGCTGACCGCCGGCACGTACGAGACGGCCTGCAAGCCGGGGATGAGCGGCCGGGGCATCCGGGGCGCGCTGAAGGTCTCCGGAACCGCCGCCACAGTCGCCCCCGACGCCGCGCTGACCCAGGCCACCGAGAGCTACCAGCGGTACGTGCGCAGCCAGACCGCCGCGCTGCTGACGAAGACCGAGGAGTTCGTGGCGGCGGTCAAGGCGAACGACGTGGCCAAGGCCAAGGCGCTGTACCCGGTGGCCCGCACCTACTGGGAGCGGATCGAGCCGGTCGCGGAGAGCTTCGGCGACCTCGACCCGAAGATCGACGGCCGCGAGGAGGTGGTCGAGGAGGGCATGGAGTTCACCGGCTTCCACCGGATCGAGAAGGACCTCTGGACCACCGGGGACGTCAGCAAGGACGGCCCGATCGCCGACCGGCTCCTGGTCGACGTGAAGGCGATCGTCGCCAAGGCGGACGCCGAGAAGCTCACCCCGCTCCAGCTCGCCAACGGCGCCAAGGCGCTGCTCGACGAGGTCGCCAGCGGCAAGATCACCGGCGAGGAGGAGCGTTACTCGCACACCGACCTCTGGGACTTCAACGCCAACCTGGAGGGCTCGAAGGCGGCGATCGCGGCGCTGCGCCCGGCGCTGGAGCAGCGCGCGCCCGACCTGGTGAAGCAGCTCGACAGCGAGTTCGCGAACGTGGAGGCAACCCTCGGCAAGCACCGGGACGGCGACGGCTGGAAGCTGCACACCCAGCTCGGCAAGGCCGAGCTCAAGGAGCTGTCGGACGCGGTGAACGCGCTGGCCGAGCCGGTCAGCAAGGTCGCGGCGGCAGTCGCGCGATGACCGGCCCGGCCGGTGGTGACGCGACGAGCGAGCCGAACCGCGAGCGGACCGGTCGCGGCCTGTCCCGCCGCCGGGCGATGACCCTGGCCGGCGTCGGTGTGGCCGGCGTCGCCGGGGTGGCGGGCGGCGCTGGCGCGCTGCTCGCCGGCGGGAACGAGGCCTCAGCCACCGGCTCCGCCGCCGGGTCGGTGCCGTTCCTCGGCGAGCACCAGGCCGGCATCACCACCCCGGCCCAGGACCGGCTGCACTTCGTCGCGTTCGACGTGGTCACGAAGGACCGGGACCGGCTCGTCGCCATGCTCCAGGAGTGGACCGCCGCCGCGGCCCGGATGACCGCCGGCAAGGACGCCGGGGTGATCGGCGCCGTCGGCGGCATGCCCGAGGCTCCGCCGGACGACACCGGCGAGGCGCTCGGACTGCCCCCGTCGCAGCTCACCCTCACTGTGGGCTTCGGGCCGACGCTGTTCCGCGACGCGCAGGGCCGGGACCGCTTCGGCATCGCCGCCCGCCGCCCGGCCGCCCTCGCCGACCTGCCGCACTTCGCCGGGGACGCGCTCAGGCCGGAGCTGTCAGGCGGAGACCTCTGCGTTCAGGCCTGCGCCAACGATCCGCAGGTGGCGGTGCACGCCATCCGCAACCTGGCCCGGATCGGCATGGGAGTGGTGAGCGTCCGCTGGTCGCAGCTCGGCTTCGGGCGTACCTCGTCGACGTCGCGGGACCAGGCCACGCCGCGCAACCTGTTCGGCTTCAAGGACGGCACCGCCAACCTCAAGGCCGAGGACGCGGGCCTGCTCCGCGACCAGCTCTGGGTGCAGCCCGGTGACGGCCCGGAGTGGATGACGGGTGGCTCCTACCTGGTCACCCGGAAGATCCGGATGCTGATCGAGACGTGGGACCGCAGCCCGCTGGCCGAACAGGAGATGATCGTCGGGCGGACCAAGGGCAGCGGCGCGCCGCTGGGCCTCCGGGACGAGTTCGACGAACCGGACTTCGCCGCGAAGGGCGACGACGGGGAGCCGCTCATCGCCGACACCGCACACGTACGGCTCGCCCACCCGGACGCGAACAACGGCGCCCGCCTGCTGCGCCGCGGCTACAACTTCGTGGACGGCTCGGACGGGCTGGGCCGGCTCGACGCCGGTCTGTTCTTCATCGCCTATCAGCGGGATCCGCGCCGGCAGTTCGTGCCGATCCAGACCCGGCTGGCCCGCAACGACGCGATGAACGAGTACCTGCGGCACGTCTCCAGCGGCCTGTTCGCCTGCCCGCCCGGCGTACGCGACGCCGCCGACTGGTGGGGGCGAGGGCTGTTCGGCTGAGCCCGGCTCAGCGGCGCACCGGATCGGGGGCGGCCTCCGGCGCCGCGGACCGCAACCGGCCGACGGCCGGCGCGGCGGGACGCAGGGTGGCCGGCGCGACGGCGTGCGGCACCGCGGCCGGGGGCGGGACCAGCTCCGGCCAGAGCGTGGCGGTGACCGCCCGGGCGCGGCCCAGCCGGAGCGCGGCCCGGCGCCCCCGCTCGGCCAGCACGGCGGACAGGTAGACCCAGTCCGGCGCGGACCACGGCGGAGGCGGCGAGGTGACCGCCGCGGCCTCCACCCACAACGCCCGGCCCAGCCGGGAACGGTCCGGCTCGGCGAGCTGAGGCAGCCGGTCCAGATACTGCCGGACGGCCAGCGCCAGCCCGTCGTCGAACCGGGTCAGGTCGAGCGTGGTCGCCCAGGCCAGCAGCGGCGGCGGAGCCGGCGGCAGCGGCCGCCACAGCGCGGCGCCTCGACTGTGCACCACGAGCGTGCCGGCGACCAGGTCACCCAGCCGGCGGCCGCGCGGGTCGGTGAGCATCACCGTGACGCTCGCCGCCCAGCTCAGCAGCGGCAGCACCAGCCCGGGCCACTCCACCGCGACGCCCACGAGCGCCCGGGTCAGCGACTGGCCCACCCCCACCGGGCCGCCGTCGGCCCGCACCACCCGCAGCCCCACGGCCAGCTTGCCCACCGTCCGGCCACCGGCGAAGCGCTCCATCACCACCGGATAACCGAGCAGGACCAGCACCAGCAGCACGACCTGGAGCGCGCCGGCCAGCGCGGCGTCGAGGAGGTCGCCCAGCAGGGCGAGCGCCACCATGGCCAGCACTGCGCCGAGCAGCAGGAACAGCACGAGCTGGATCACGGCGTCGATCAGCAGGGCGAGCACCCGGGAGCCCAGCCGGGCCACCCGGACGTCCAGCTCCACCGCCTCGCCGCTGACCAGACCGGCGTCGGCCCAACTGGGCGGTGGGGGAGGTTGCGCGCGCACCCCGACAGTGAACACCATGGACGCCGAACGGGGGAGGGTGAGTGGATCTCGACGCGTACGTGGCCGAGCACGGCGCCGAATGGCGGCGGCTGGAACACCTGACCGGCCGGCGTCGCCTCGACGCGGCCGAGGTCGACGAACTGGTGGCGCTCTACCAGCGCAGCGCCACACACCTCTCCGCGCTGCGCGCCCGGGCACCCGAGCCGACGCTGGTGAACCGCCTGTCCCACCTGGTCCTCGCCGCCCGGGCCCGGGTCACCGGCCGCCCCCGGCTGTCCTGGGCGGCGGTGGGCCGGTTCCTGGCCGCCGACCTGCCCGCCGCCCTCTACCGGGCCTGGCCGTGGTGGTGCGGCGTGGCCACGGCGTTCAGCGCCCTGAGCGCCTTCCTCATCTGGTTCGTCGCCGGTAACCCGGACACCGCCGCCGCGTTCGTCGGCCCCGAGGCCGCCCGGCAGCTCGTGGACTCCGGTTTCGCCGGCTACTACACCGAGTTCGCCGCGCCCACGTTCGCGTTCCACCTGTGGACGCACAACGCCTGGCTGGCCGCCCAGTGCCTGGCCGCCGGCGTGCTCGTGGTACCGGTGCTCTGGCTGCTGTGGCAGAACGCGCTGAACATCGGCGTGGTCGGCGGCGTGATGATCTCCTACGGCCGGGCGGACGTCTTCTTCGGCATGATCACCCCGCACGGACTGCTGGAGCTGACCGGCATCTTCGTCGCCGCCGGGGTCGGACTGCGGACCGCCTGGGCCTGGATCGCTCCGCCCGCGCACCTCGGGCGCGGCCGCGCGGTCGCCGAGGCGGGACGGCTCGCCGTCGTGGTCGCCGCCGGCCTGGTCGGCCTCTTCGCGGTCTCCGCGCTGATCGAGGCGTTCGTGACCCCGGCGCCGGTGCCGATCCCGCTGCGGGTGGCCGCCGGCGCCGCGGTGTGGCTGGCCTTCCTGGCGTACGCGCTGGTGCTCGGCCGGCGCGCGGTCAGAGCTGGCCGAGAGACTTGAGCCGCAGATAGGTGTCGGCGACGGCCGGGGCCAGCCGGTGCCCCGGTACGTCCACCACAGTCACGCCGTAGCGCGACAGGGCGGCGCGTACCCGGTCCCGTTCGGCCAGCGCCCGCCACGCCGACGCGGCCGCGTACGGGTCGTCCGGGCCGGCCGGGGTGGCAGTGGCGAGCCGGTTCAGCACCGGGTCGCCGGCCGCGGCCAGCACCACCCGGTGCCGGGTCGCCAGCCGGGGCAGCACCGGCAGCAGCCCGTCGCCGATCGCGCCCGCCTCCAGCGCGGTGAACAGCACCACCAGGCTGCGCTGCCGCTCCCGGCGCAGCACCTCGGCGGCGATCAGCTCGAAGTCGGTCTCGGCCAGCGCGGGCTGCAACGGCGCCACCGCGTCGACCAGCCGGGCGAGCAGCGCCGGACGGCCGCTGCCGGTCACCCGGGCCCGGATCTCCGTGTCCGCCGCCAGCAGGTCCACCCGGTCACCGGCCCGGGCGGCGAGCGCGGTGAGCAGCAGCGCCGCGTCGATGGCGGTGTCCAGCCGCGGCTCGTCGCCGAGGCGTACCGCCGACGTGCGGCCGGTGTCCAGGACGCAGACCAGCCGCCGGTCCCGCTCCGGGCGCCAGGTGCGCACCAGCACGTCGGCGCGGCGGGCGCTGCCCCGCCAGTCGATCGAGCGGACGTCGTCGCCCACCGCGTACTCGCGCAGCGTGTCGAACTCGGTGCCGTGACCGCGCCCCCGGGTCACCTGCACGCCGTCGATGACCCGCAGCCGGGCCAGCTTCTCCGGCAGGTGCCGGCGGGAGTCGAAGCGCGGCAGCACCCGCAGCGTCCACTGTGGCGTGGCGGGATGCCCGGCGCGTTGCCTCGCGCCCAGGCGCATCGGCCCGAGCGAGCGTACGGTCAGCGCCACCGCCGGCCGGTCGCCGCGCCGGGTCGGGGTGAGCCGGACCGGCAGCGTGGCGGTGCCACCGGGCGGCACGGTGAGCAGGCGGTCCGGCGGCACGTCCGGGCGCGCCCCGGCCGACGGCACCCAGGCGTCGCGTACCTGGGCGTGGAGCGTGCGATCGGTGGGGTTGGCCAGGTGCAGGGTGACGGTGGCGGTGCCGCCGAGGCGGACCGTCCGCTCCCCGGACCGGGTCACCGTGAGCGCGTCCGGCGGGACCGCCATCGCCCGGTCGAGCAGCACCAGCAGCAGGACCGTCGCGGTCAGTACGGCGACGCCGAGGAACGGCGCCGGCCAGGCCGGCAGGGTCAGCGCGCCCGCGCCGAGCAGCAGACCCGCCCGCCAGGTCATCGCGGCGTCGGCACGGTGGCCAGCACCGAGTCCAGCACGGCGTCCACAGTCACGCCCTCGAGTTCCGCCTCCGGACGCGGGCGCAGCCGGTGCCGCAGCGTGGGCCGGGCGACCGCCTTGACGTCGTCCGGGGTGACGTGGTCGCGGCCGGCCAGCCAGGACCACGCCTTGGCGGCGTTGAGCAGCGCGGTGGCGCCCCGGGGGGACGCGCCCAGCTCCAGCGCCGGAGCGGACCGGGTGCCCCGGCACAGGTCCACGATGTAGCCGAGCACCGGCTCGGCCACGTGCACCATCCGCACCTCGGCCCGGGCGGCGGCCAGGTCCGACGCGTCGGCCACCGGGCGTACGCCCGCGGCACGCAGGTCGCGCGGGTCGAAGCCGGCGTGGTGCGCCCGCAGCACGCCCAGCTCCTCCTCGCGCTCCGGCAGCGGCACAGTCAGCTTGAGCAGGAAACGGTCGAGCTGCGCCTCGGGCAGCGGGTAGGTGCCCTCGTACTCGACCGGGTTCTGGGTGGCCGCGACGATGAACGGGTCGGGCAGCGGGCGGCGCTCGCCCTCGACGGAGACCTGCCGCTCCTCCATCACCTCCAGCAGCGCCGACTGCGTCTTGGGCGGGGTGCGGTTGATCTCGTCGGCGAGCAGCAGGTTGGTGAAGACCGGCCCCTCCCGGAACGTGAACGCGGCGGTGCGCTGGTCGAAGATCAGCGAGCCGGTGACGTCGCCGGGCATCAGGTCGGGGGTGAACTGCACCCGCTTGGCGTCCAGGTCGAGCGCGGCCGCCAGCGTCCGCACCAGCAGCGTCTTGGCCACTCCCGGTACGCCCTCCAGCAGCACGTGCCCCCGGCAGAGCAGGGCGATCACCAGGCCGGTCACCACGGCGTCCTGCCCGACGACGGCCTTGGCGACCTCGGCGCGCAGCCGGTGCAGGGCGGCGCGGGCGCCGGACGGGGCGGTGGTCGTGACGGGTCCGGTCACCGGGTGTCTCCTTCGCTGGGATGCGGGGCCAGGGTACGGGTCAGGACGTCCAGTTCGCGGGCCAGCTCCAGCAGCTCGCGGTCCTTCTCCGGGGCGGGGCCGTGGAGCAGGTCGGCCACCCGTTCCGGGTCGGCGCCGGCGCGCTCGGCGACCCGGGCGGCCACCTCGTCGTCGGGCGTGCCCGGGGGCAGGTTGAGCCGGGTCGTCAGCCGGTCCAGCGCGGCGTCGCGCAGCGTCGCGGCGACGGTGTCCCGGGCGCCCGCCCGGCGGTAGAGCCGCGCCCGGCCGCGTACCGTCTCGGCGGACCGGACGGTCACCGGCAGCGGCTCCGACACCGGCGGCCCGAGCCGGCGGGCCCGCCAGAGCACCACGAGCAGGCCGGCCAGGGCGAGCTGCACCATGAGGGCCCAGAACCACTGCGGGAAGGCGCCCCAGAGCGGGTTCTCCCGCGGCGGGTCGGCGCGGTCGGGCGGGTCGGGCCGTTCCGACCTGCCGCTGCCGGCCGGGGCGGGCTCCTCGGTGAACGGCTCCGGGGACCAGCTCGGACCGGTCGGGGCCGACGCCGGCTCGGGCAGGTCGAGCCAGACCAGCGGGCGGTCGCCGCCGAGCAGGCCGGTGGCGAGGGCCTCGTTGCCCCACTCGCCGATCCGGTCGTTGCGGAACGGGTCGCTGGCGCCGGCCAGCACCACCTCGACCCGGCCGGGGACGCGCAGCAGCGCGCCGCCGTAGCAGTGGTCCACCTCGGCCGGTCCGGCGTACCGCTGGAGGTCGATCGCCGCCGTGCCGGCCCGGACCGCCTCGGGCAGCGGGCAGGGCGTGCCGTCGGCGTCCGGCGGCACCGCGCGGGCGGCCCAGCGCCCGCCGGCCGGTTCGACAGGGGTGTCCAACTCGGCGAGCACCCGCCGGGACGGCTCGACGAGCACCAGCCGGCTGCCGGGCGGCAGGGTGGTCAGCCCGTCGAGCAGGTCCGGGTGCACCAGGCCGGGCGCGGGCACGAACAGCGTGCTCGGCCCGGCCCCGGCGGTACGCAGCGCCGCCGCCAGATCCGTCTCCCGGCGTACCGGCACGCCCTGCGTCCGCAGCGCCTCGGCGAGCCGGCTGGCGCCGTCGTCGTCGGTGGCGACCGGGGACAGGAAACCGGGCTCGTCGGCGTCGGGCCGGTCGACCGCGCGCAGCACGAGCGTGGTCACGATCAACAGCACTGCGAGCCCGAGCGGGACGATCAACCGGTACGGACGCCGGCGTGGCGCCGCCGTGGCCGCCGCCGTCACGGTCTCCGGTACGACTGTGGCCGTCACCGCGGCTCCTCCCCGGTCAGCTCGCGGCTCAGGTCGGTGGCGAGTTCACGCATCCGCCGGTCGTGCGCGGCGGTCGCGGGACGCTGGGCGTACCAGAGGTCGGAGAAGATCGCCCCGGCCGCGTGCAGCGTCGGCCGGACCTGCGGCCGGTTACGGGCCGCCGCCTCGGTCAGCTCGACGACGGTGAGCCCGGGGCGGGGTTCCACCACCTGCCGGACGACCAGCAGCCGGACCATCTCGCGCAGGCGCTCCCGGACCGCCTCGGCGTACCGGCCCTCGGCCGCCAGCCGGTCGGCCGGCCCGAGCCCGCCGGCCGGCACGGGTTCCGGGGTCCGGGGCGCGGGCAGGCGTACCGGCGGCGGATCGGTGCGCTTCCGGCTGCGCCGCCGGAACCGAGGCAGGCGGAACCGGGGTAGGCGGAACCGGGGCAGCCGTGGACGCCGCCACCGGGGGAGACTGAACCGGGGCAGCCGGCGGGGCACCCAGGCCGGGAAGAAGTACCAGCCCAGCGCCGCCAGCAGCGCGACCGCCAGCAGGATCAGCGCGACCAGCGGCAGCGGCACCACGTCACCGAGGGCCGCGACCGTCTCGGTCCACCACCGGCTCACCGGTGCGCCGCCAGCAGGACCGGCTCGGGCACGTCGGCCGGCGCGCGGGAGAGCCGGATGTCCAGCCCTTCGGTGCGGACCCGGGTCTCCAGGTGCAGCACCGCGTCCAGGCAGGCGAGCGCCGGGTACGCCAGCGCGTTCACAGCGGTGAACGCGGCGATCGTCACCGGCAGCGCCCAGGCCGAGACGTCGAACAGGCCCAGCATGGTGAGGCCCTGGTAGAGACCCAGCCCGATGCCGAGCCGGATCAGCCACCAGCCCAGGTAACCCAGCAGCCGTATCGCGGCGGCCCGCGCGCTGACCCGGCCGGCCAGGCGTAGCGCCCGCCAGGGCACCAGGTGCGCGGGCACCCCGTCCAGCACCAGGACCGGCACCACCAGGCCGAGCAGCGCGTACGCCGGGAACCAGCCCGGCCCGGTCAGCCCGGCGGCGGCGACGGTCAGCCCGACCAGGACGGCGGCCGGCAGTGCCGCGCCGAGCCGGGCGCCGCGCAGCAGCTCCGACGGTGCGGGACGGCGCCCCAGAAGCGCCGCGCCGGCGCCGCGAGCCGCAGGGGCGCCGAGCAGCGCGACGATCGCGGCCTCGGTGCCCGCGCCGGCCGCCAGCAGCAGCCAGTACGCGGGGAGGGAGTCGCCGAACTCCGCCGGCCACCAGAACGGCGGTTCGGTCCCGGCGAGCATCCGCAGCGGGTGAAGCACCGCCTGTTCGGCGAGGGCCAGCAGCAGGGCGAGCGGGACGAGCACCCGGGCCTGGTCGCGCAGCAGCAGCACGGCCGCGTCGAGCAGCTCGCCGACGGTCAGCGGACGGCGCGGCAGCACCGCGGTCGGGCCGGCGTCGGGCACGCGTACTCCTGGGCGGGGCGAGCGGAGGTGGCGGGCGGGGCGACGCCCGGGGGATCATGGTTGCACGGCGGGTCCGCATCCGGTGGACCCGTCCGCCCCGGCGCGCCACGCTGGGCGGCCACGCCGACTTGCTGTGGTGCGCGGGGCCGCTCGGCGCTACGGTCTCGTGGAGACGCCGAACACTCCAGACGAACGGGGATGGAACGATAAACCCCATGAGAGCCCGGGTACTCGTGGTCGACGACGACCCCGCCCTCGCCGAGATGCTCGGCATCGTGCTGCGCAGCGAGGGCTTCGTGCCGTCCTTCGTCGCGGACGGCGAACGGGCGCTGGCCGCGTTCCGCGACAACCGACCCGACATCGTCCTGCTCGACCTGATGCTGCCGGGCATGAGCGGCATCGACGTGGCCCGCGCCATCCGGGGCGAGTCCGGCGTGCCGATCGTGATGCTGACCGCCAAGAGCGACACAGTCGACGTGGTGCTCGGGCTGGAGTCCGGCGCCGACGACTACGTGGTCAAGCCGTTCAAGCCCAAGGAGCTGGTGGCCCGGATGCGGGCCCGGCTGCGCCGCGGCGAGGACGTGGCGCCGGAGATGCTGACCATCGGCCCGCCCGGCAACCAGATCACCATCGACGTGCCGGCCCACACGGTCAGCCGCGACGGCGAGGAGGTGAAGCTGACGCCGCTGGAGTTCGACCTGCTGGTCGCGCTCGCCCGCAAGCCGCGTCAGGTCTTCACCCGCGAGGTGCTGCTGGAGCAGGTCTGGGGCTACCGCCACGCGGCGGACACCCGCCTGGTCAACGTGCACGTCCAGCGGCTGCGCGCCAAGATCGAGCCGGATCCGGAGCGACCCGAAATCATCCTCACCGTGCGGGGCGTGGGCTACAAGGCGGGTACCGGATAGCCTGGTCAGCACTGTGGTGACCACCCCGATGCCCGACCCGCCGACCGCCGCGCCCCGCCGGCTCCACGCCGTGCGGGCGATCTGGCTCGCCCTGACCGGCCGGGTCGCCCGGCTGGTGGCCGCGGTGCACCAGGCGTGGCGGCGGTCGCTCCAGGTCCGTGTGGTCACCATCACGCTGGTGGCGTCGAGCCTGCTGGTGGGCGGTTTCGCCTATCTGATCGCTGACAAGATCACGAGCATCCTGCTGGAGAACGCCGAGACCGACGTGCGGCTGCGGTTGAGCAACGGCAGCGAGTACGCGGCCAAGCAGTTCAACCTCTACAGCCAGCCGCAGGAGGCGCAGCTCCAGAACACCATCGACGGCACCGTCAACTACCTGGCCGGCGGAGACCCCACCCAGACCAGCGGCGTGGTGGTGGCGATCACCGCCGACAACTTCGCCGAGTTCATCGAGCCGCGTACGACGCCCGACGTGCCGGTGGGCGCGGTGATCGGCGACGAGCTGCGGGCCACAGTCGCCTCCGGCAAGGTCGCACACCAGATCCGTACCGGCTCGCTCGGCGGCGAGCGGACGAAATACCTGGTCTACGGCTCCCCGGTGCCCACCAAGTTCGGGCAGGTCGAGCTCTACTACCTCGTACCGCTGGCCCGGCAGGACGCGACGGCGGCCGACGCCCGGGCCACGGTGGTCGCCACCGGCGTCGCGCTGGTGCTGCTGCTCGGCCTGCTGGCCGCCCTTGTCACCCGCCTGGTGGTGACGCCGGTACGGGTGGCCGCGCGCACCGCGCAGCGGCTCTCCGCCGGCCTGCTCGACCAGCGCATGGTGGTCTCCGGCGAGGACGACCTCGCCCTGCTGGCCGCCTCGTTCAACCAGATGGCGACGAACCTGCAACGGCAGATCCTCCGGCTGGAGGAGATGTCCCGGCTGCAACGCCGGTTCACCTCAGACGTCTCGCACGAGCTGCGGACACCGCTGACGACGGTACGGATGGCAGCCGACCTGATCTTCGCCGAGCGCGACGAGTTCGACCCGGCGGTGGCCCGCAGCGCCGAGCTGCTCCAGGCCGAGCTGGACCGGTTCGAGGAACTGCTCACCGACCTGCTGGAGATCAGCCGGTTCGACGCCGGCTTCGCGGTGCTGGACAGCGAGCCGACCGACCTGGTGCCGGTGGTGCACCGGGTGACCGAGCGGCTGGCCGGGCTGGCCGAGCGGGTCGGGGTGACCATCGAGCTGGACCTGCCGGACACTCCGGTGATCGCCGAGGTCGACCCGCGCCGCGTCGAGCGGGTGCTGCGCAACCTGGTCGGCAACGCGGTCGAGCACGGCGAGGCCAAGCCGGTACGGATCACCCTGGGCCAGGACCAGAGCGCGGTGGCGATCACCGTGCGGGACCACGGGGTCGGCCTCAAGCCGGGGGAGGAGAAGCTGGTGTTCAACCGCTTCTGGCGGGCCGACCCGTCGCGCGCCCGGCAGACCGGCGGCACCGGGCTGGGCCTGTCGATCAGCCTGGAGGACGCCCGCCTGCACGGCGGCTGGCTGGAGGCGTGGGGCGCGCCGGGGCAGGGCGCGCAGTTCCGCCTCACCCTGCCGGCCCGGGCCGGGGACCGGCTCACCACCTCCCCGCTGCGGCTGGTGCCGGCCGACGCCACGGTGCCGTTCGGCGGCCCCCGCGACGGCGGGCTGCCCGCCGTCGGGCCCGGCGGCGGCGTCGCGGCGCTGACCGCCGGACCGGCCGGCGGAAGCGACCACGCGGAGGCGCGGCCGTGAACCGCCGCGTCCTGGCCCTGCTGCTGACCGGCGCGCTGCTGCCGGCCGCGCTCGCCGGGTGCGGCATCCCGGACCAGACGGACGTGCAGGTGGACGGCTCGGTGCCGGCCGCCGAGTCCGGGGCGCTCAACGGCAGCCCGGCCCGGCCGCCCGAGCCGGCCGACAGCAGCGAGCCGGTGCCCTTCATCGAGAACTACCTGCGGGCCGCCGCGGCAGGGGAGCGCGACCAGGCGTACGCCCGGGCCCGGAAGTTCCTCGCCGCGGAGGCCCGCGACCTGCTTCCCGGCAAGCCGCAGACCAGCGAGGTCGAACTGACAGTGGTGCGGCTGCGGGAGAAGCCGGAGAGCACGCCGCCCAACAACCAGGGCACCAGCACCGTGACGCTCAAGGTGCAGCAGGTGGGCGTGCTGCGCGCCGACGGCACGCTCGGCCCGCCGGTGGCGAGCGAGACGCAGTACGCCTTCGAGCTGCGCCGGGCCGAGCAGGCCGGTACCGGCCTGCTGATCACCGAGCTGCCGAACGTGCTGCTGGCCAGCGACTCGGCGATGCGCGAGTACTACCGTCCCCGCACCGTCTACTTCTGGAACACCGACCTGACCCGGCTGGTGCCGGACCAGCGCTACCTGCCCTCGTCGGCGCCGACCGAGCGCCGGATCACCGAGGTGATGAAGTGGCTGGCCGACCGCCCGTCGGACTGGCTGGCCCCCGGCGTGACCGGGCTGCCCGACGGCACCCAGCTGATCAACAATGCGACCGGCGCCGACGGCCACTGGGAGATAAACCTGAACATGCCGGGCGCCAACGAGCAGCGGCTGACCCGGCTCGGCACTCAGCTGGCATGGTCGCTGTCGGACCTCGACGGCCAGGTCGACCTGAAGATCCAGAACCAGAAGCGGCTCACCGTCGACCTGCGGCGGGAGCGCGTCTCCACCGCCGCCTATCCACGCGGCGGCGATCCGATGCGGTTCGCCGTCTACGACGGCGCCGTCCGCCCCCTGGCGTTCGGCAACGAGTCGCGTGCCGCCGTTCCGCTGCCGCCCGCGGAGAACCGCAACGTGGTCTCCGCGTCGCTCGCCCGCGCCGACGACCAGGTGCTCGCCGCGCTCGTGGTGACTGGGTCGGACAACCGCAGGCGGCTCAAGGTGGGCACCGGTCCGGAACCGGTCGCGATGCTCAGCCCCGGCGACCGTACGTTCCGGGCGATGAGCCGTCCCACCTGGCTGCGGTCGCTGAACAAGGCCCGCCCGGCCGGTCTGGTGGCGGCGGACGGCCGGCTCTACCGGTTCGACGGCGCGGGCAGGATGAGCGAGATCCCGCTGTCCGTTCCCGGGCCGGTGACGGCTGTGGCCGGTTCCCTCGACGGCCACCGGATCGCGCTGGCCTCCGGCGGCGCGGTCTTCGTCGCCGCGGTGAGCGTCGACGGTGGCGTGGTCAGCCTCGGACAGCCCCGCCGGGTGACCACGCTGCTCACCGGCGTGACAGTGGTGGACTGGGTGGCGGAGAACGAGCTGGCGCTCGCCGGCAACGAGGCGGACCGGCGTTCGGCGATCCACCAGCTCAGCGTCGACGGTGCCTGGGAGACCCCGCTGGCGGTGGAGATCGGCGCCCCGGTGACCCAGCTCGCCGGCTATCCGGGCGGCGGCGACCGCGGCCTGGCCGCGTTCTCGTTCATGTTCGAGACGGACGGCGCGGCCTGGCGGAACAACCCGTTCGACTACGTGAAGCGGGAGCAGGTGCTCGACGTCCCGTCGGGCAGCCGGGCGACCAACCCGACCGCGCCGTTCTTCCTCTACTGAGCCGTCCGTGCGTGACCTGGGCGGGCTCTGGTCGGACCTGGCCGACCTGGTGCTGCCCGCCGGGTGCGCGGGCTGCGGCGCGGGATCGGTACGGCTGCGGCACGGCTTCTGCCCCGGCTGCGTGCGGGAGCTGGAGTCGCTGCGTCCCGCACCTGCCCGGCCCGATCCAGCTCCGCCCGGCCTGCCGCCCTGCGTCGCGCTCGGCCCGTACGGCGGCGCGCTGCGCGAGGGTCTGCTGGCGTACAAGGAACGGGGCCGGCACGGGCTGGCCCGGCCGTTGGGCGCGCTGCTCGCCGAGGTGGTCGCGGTGGCGGCAGGGCAACCCGGCCCGGTCACGCTCGTGGCGGTGCCCGACACCGCTCGCGCCGCCCGGGCCCGCTACGGCGACCACCTCGACCGGCTCGTCCGGCCGGCGGCGGCCCGGTTACGCGCGGCCGGCTGGCCGGTACGCGTGCTGCGCCCGCTGCGGGCGCTGCCCCGGACCGACTCGGTGGCGCTGGACAGCGCCGGGCGGGCCGCCGCGGCCGAGGAGGCGTTCCGGTTGCGCCGCCCGTCGGCCGGCCACCGGCCGGGGGAGACGGTCGTGCTGCTCGACGACATCGTCACCACCGGCGCCACGCTGGCGGCGGTGAGCCGGATGTTGCACCGCGCGGGAATGACGCCAAAGGCCGCGGCCGTGCTCGCCGCAACGCAAAAGCGGCACCGTCGGTGACGCTTCGTGTATCCGTTTCACCCCATGGTGTATGAGCTGTTAAATTTCGCGACCGCCTTCGGCAACCAGGGGTGACGGTTGGCCGTACAGGAGTTAGCGTTTCGGTGTCGGGGGTAGTGAGGGTCAAACCTTCCCCCGGCACTGGAAGGAGGCGTAGCCGAACAACACCGGTCGACGCCGAGCGGGGCCCTCCCGGGTGCGTCGACCGGATGATCCGGACCGAACGACCGTCCGAACAAGGGAGGTCACGTGGACATCGTGGTCAAGGGCCGTAACGTCGAAGTGCCGGACCATTACCGGGTGCACGTAGCCGAGAAGCTCGCGAAGATCGAACGCTACGACCAGAAGCTCATTCGCGTGGACGTCGAGTTGTTCCACGAGCGCAATCCACGCCAGGCGGACACCTGCCAGCGGGTGGAGATCACGTGCGTGACGCGCGGCCCGGTGATCCGGGCCGAGGCCTGCACGAACGACTTCTACAGCGCGCTCGACGCCGCCATCGCCAAGCTGGACACGCGATTCCGCCGCGCGGCGGACCGTCGCCGGGTACACCGCGGACGGCATGCGCCGATCTCCGTGGCCGCCGCGACCGCCGGCCTGCCGGTTGCCGACCTCGACGGGCCCGGACTGGCGGCGCTCGACGGCCACGGCACCGCCATAGCGGTCGCGGAACGCCCCGACGAGAGCGGCCACACCGAACCCGACGACCAGCCGTGGCACATCGCCCGGGCGAAGGTCCACCCCGCCGAACCGATGACCGTCGACGACGCGCTGTTCCAGATGGAACTGGTCGGCCACGACTTCTACCTGTTCCAGGACAAGGAGTCCGGCCGCCCGAGCGTGGTCTACCGGCGGCACGCGTACGACTACGGGATCATCCAGCTCGACACGTGACCCCTTGACCGGTGAGTACGGGCCCCCGCGCGGGGGCCCGTACTCAGTTCTCGTCGGTGGCCAGCCGGCCGTAGACCACCGAGTCGACACGGGCGCCGTCCGGGCCGGGCAGCCGGCCGCGCAACAGACCCTCCCGCCGGAAGCCGGCCCGTTCCAGCACCCGCTGCGAGGCGACGTTGTCCGGCCGCGTGCCGGCCCACAGCCGGGCCACCCCGATGCCGAACGCCCACCCCGCGACCAGCTGGACCGTCCGGGCCGCCAGCCCGCGCCCGCGCGCCTCGGGCAGCAGGCTGTAGCCGATCATGGCCTGCCCGGTGGCCGGCTCGTCGTAGAACAGCGCGCAGCCGCCGACGACAGCGCCGGTGACCGCGTCGACGATCGCCAGGTCGGCGGCCTCGCCGGCGAGCCAGCGGCTCGCCGCCAGCCGGCAGCGGCGCGCGAGCGCCGCCCGCTCCGGCGCCACCGGCGGCACCCGGTTCGCCACCACCTCCGGCAGCGAGTGCAGCCGGTACAGCGCGTCCGTGTCCGCCGGCTCCACCGGGCGCAGCGTCACCACGCCGTCGGTGAGCCGGCCGTCCGGCAGGTCCGGCAGCAACCGGGCGAGCGGCCCGGGCGGGTCGTCGGCCAGCCGCACCCAGGCGATCAGATCCTGGCGTACGCCGTCGCCGTCCGCGCCCGCCGCCCGGCGTACGCCCTCGTGCCGGTAACCGCAGGCGAGCGCGATGCGCTGGCTCGCCACGTTCTCCGTGCGGGTGAGCAACTCCAACCGGGCCGCCCCGGCGGCGAACGCCTGCTCGGTCAGCAGCCGGGTGGCGGCGGTGGCCACGCCCCGGCCGCGCGCCGCCGCTCCCACCCAGTAACCGATCTCGTACGTCGCCCGCTCCGCGCTGAGCCGGGTCAGCCCGATGCTGCCGAGCAGCCGGTCGCTCGCCGGGTCGGCGATCGTGTACGCCGCACCGCCCGCCGCCCACGCCGCGGGCGCGCCCTCGGTGACCCACCAGCGAGCGGCGTCGGAGTCGTACGGGTCGGGCAGCAAGGGCATGAACCGGCGGATCTCCGGATCGGCGCACCCGGCCACCATCTCGGGCACGTCCGCGAGGTGGCACGGCCGCAGCCGTACGCCGTACCCCTCGATCGTCTCCGGCGTCATGCCAGGTCGCCCGGCAGCAGGCCGCCGATCCACGCGTCCTGCCGCTCGCCGCGGTGCTGGACGCCGCCACGCAGCGTGCCCTCGACGGTGAACCCGGCCTTCTCGGCGGCCCGCCGCGAGGCGGTGTTGCCCACGTTCGCCCGCCACTCGATCCGGGCCAGGCCGAGCGTGGTGAAACCCCAGGCGCACACCGCGGCGAGCGCGGCCGGCAGGTAGCCCCGGCCGCGGGCGTGCGGCGCGGTCATGTAGCCCACGTCGGCCACCAGCGGGTCGTTCGGCAGCAGGCGCAGGTCGATCGACGCGACGTAGCGGTCGTCCGGATCGGCCACGGCGAACGTCACTGCCGTTCCCCGCGCCCAGGCCGGGCGCACCAGGTCGCGCAGGAAGCCCTCGGCGTGCTCCGGCCGGTACGGGTGCGGCACCGTGGTCCAGCGGATCGTCTGCTCGTCCTGGCAGGTGCGGGTCACCGCGGCCAGGTCGCGTTCCTCCAGCGCGCGCAGCCGCAGTTCGGTGTCGCCTGCGGTGGCGAACAGGACCGGCTGCGGCCGGCCGAAGACCGCCGCGCGGCGGGCCTGGAGCGTGTCCGGGCCGTAGGGGACCGGGTCGCCGGCGGCGGCGACCTCCCCGGGGAGCAGCGAGCCGATCCAGCCCTCGGGCCGGCCGCCGGGGCTGGGGTCGGCAAGCCGCAGCTCACCCTCGATCCGGAAGCCGGCGCGCAGCGCGACCAGCCGGGAGGCGTGGTTGCCGATCTCGGCCTGCCAGGTGAGCCGGCGCAGCTTGAGCGCGTCGAACGCCCAGCGGGCGAGCGCGCGGGTGGCGCGGACCGCGACGCCCCGGCCCCGGGCCCACGGCGCGGTCCAGTAGCCCACCTCGGCCGACTCCCGCGCGCGGTCGACGGAGACCAGGCCGAAGGAGGCGAGCAGCTCACCGGTGCCGGCGTCGCAGACCGCGAAGAGCGCACCGGTGCCCTCGGCCCAGGCGGTGGCGCTGATCGTGGTGACGTACTCGCTCGCGTGCTCCGGAAGGTACGGGCGAGGTACGGTGGTCCAGCGCTGGATGTCCGGATCCTGGCAGGCACGGTGCACCGCGTCGGCGTCCTCCGCGCGCCACGGGCGCAGCAGCAGGCCGTCCTCGATGATCTCCACAGGCTCCATTCGAGCCATCGTGCCGGATCGTTCGCGCACGGCGTAACCCGATTAGCGGCCGGTGGCGCACGGTCGCGGCGTTATGTCGGGTTCCGGAGCCCGGACCGCCGCCACCAGTGACCATCGTCGCGTCGGAGCGCCTACGATGGTTCGAGACCGTCTAGGGGAGCGTTGATCCGTGTCGATTCTGGAAAAGTTCCTTCGCGCCGGCGAGGGCCGCATGGTGCGTCGGCTGAAGGCCATCGCTGCCGCCGTCAACTCGATCGAGGACGACTACGTCAACCTCAGCGACGACGAGCTGCGCGCCATGACCGACCAGTTCAAGGAGCGGCTCGAGGATGGCGAGACCCTCGACGACCTGCTGCCCGAGGCGTTCGCGGTGTGCCGGGAAGCCGCCTCGCGGGTGCTCGGCCAGCGCCCCTACGACGTCCAGGTGATGGGTGGCGCGGCGCTGCACTTCGGCAACATCGCCGAGATGAAGACCGGTGAGGGCAAGACGCTCACCTCGGTCATGCCGGTCTACCTGAACGCGCTCGCCGGCAAGGGCGTGCACGTGATCACGGTGAACGACTACCTGGCCGAGCGCGACGCCGCCTGGATGGGCCGCGTCCACGAGTTCCTCGGCCTGCAGGTCGGCGTGGTGCTGCCCAACCGGCCCGCCAGCGAGCACCGCGCGGCCTACGAGTGCGACATCACCTACGGCACCAACAACGAGTTCGGCTTCGACTACCTGCGCGACAACATGGCCTGGTCGAAGGACGAGCTGGTCCAGCGCGGCCACTTCTTCGCCGTGGTCGACGAGGTCGACTCGATCCTGATCGACGAGGCGCGTACCCCGCTGATCATCTCCGGTCCGGCCGAGCACTCCGCCCGGTGGTACCAGGAGTTCGCCGCCGTGGTGGCCCGGCTCCAGCCCGGCACCGACGGCGAGGGCGACTACGAGGTCGACTACGCCAAGCGCACCATCGCGATCACCGAGCGCGGCGTGGCCAAGGTGGAGGACCGCCTGGGCATCGACAACCTGTACGAGTCGGTGAACACCCCGCTGGTCGGCTACCTGAACAACGCGATCAAGGCCAAGGAGCTCTACAAGCGCGACAAGGACTACATCGTCAACGACGGTGAGGTCCTGATCGTCGACGAGTTCACCGGCCGCATCCTGCACGGCCGCCGCTACAACGAAGGCATGCACCAGGCGATCGAGGCCAAGGAGGGGGTGGAGATCAAGCAGGAGAACCAGACGCTCGCCACCATCACCCTCCAGAACTACTTCCGCCTCTACGAGAAGCTCTCCGGCATGACCGGTACCGCCCAGACCGAGGCGGGCGAGTTCAACAAGGTCTACAAGGTCGGCGTCGTGACCATCCCGACGCACCGGCCGATGGTCCGGCTCGACCGGCCCGACGTCATCTACAAGACCGAGAAGGCCAAGTTCAACGCCGTCGTCGAGGACATCGCCGAGCGGCACGTGCAGGGCCAGCCGGTGCTGGTCGGCACCGTCTCGGTGGAGAACTCCGAGATCCTGTCGCACATGCTGCGCCGCCGCGGCATCCCGCACTCGGTGCTGAACGCGAAGTTCCACGCCAAGGAGGCGGAGATCGTCGCGCAGGCCGGGCGCAAGGGCGCGGTCACCGTCGCCACCAACATGGCCGGCCGCGGTACGGACATCCTGCTCGGCGGCAACCCCGAGTTCCTCGCCGCGAACGAGCTGCGCCAGCGCGGGCTCGACCCGGTCGAGCAGCCGGAGGAGTACGCCAAGGCGATGGAGGAGATCCTCCCGACCTGGAAGCAGGCGTGCGACGTCGAGGCGGAGGAGGTCGCCGCCGCCGGTGGGCTCTACGTGCTGGGCACCGAGCGGCACGAGTCCCGCCGGATCGACAACCAGCTGCGCGGTCGCGCCGGCCGGCAGGGTGACCCGGGCGAGTCCCGCTTCTACCTGTCGCTCCAGGACGAGCTGATGAAGCGCTTCCGGGCCGGCGCGGTCGAGGCCGTGATGGACCGCTTCAACATCCCGGAGGACGTGCCCATCGAGTCGAAGATGGTCACCCGCCAGATCAGGAGCGCCCAGGCCCAGATCGAGGGCCAGAACGCCGAGATCCGCAAGAACGTCCTCAAGTACGACGAGGTGCTGAACAAGCAGCGCCAGGTGATCTACGCCGAGCGCCTCCGGGTGCTCAACGGCGAGGACCTGTCCGACCAGGTCCGCAACATGATCGACGACGTGGTGACCGCGTACGTGGTCGGCGCGACGAGCGACGGCTACGCCGAGGACTGGGACCTCGACCAGCTCTGGTCGAGCCTGAAGCAGCTCTACCCGGTGGGGATCACCGTCGAGGAGCTGGAAGAGGAGGTCGGTTCCCGCTCGGGCATCGACCAGGACTTCCTGCTCGCCCGCCTGAAGGAGGACGCGCACGCCGCGTACGACAGGCGTGAGGAGAGCCTCGGCGAGGAGGCGGTGCGTCAGCTCGAGCGCATGGTCCTACTCCAGGTGATCGACCGTAAGTGGCGCGAGCACCTCTACGAGATGGACTACCTCCAGGAGGGCATCAGCCTGCGGGCGTACGCCCAGCGCGACCCGGTCATCGAGTACCAGCGCGAGGGCTTCGACATGTTCGCCTCCATGATGGACGGCATCAAGGAGGAGACGGTCGGCTTCCTCTACAACCTGGACGTCCAGGTCGAGGAGGCGGAGCCGGAGGCCGAGGAGGTGCAGCTGCTGGAGAAGCCGGTGGAGATCCGGGCCAAGGGTCTCAACCGCGCGCCGCAGCAGCAGGGCCTGCAATACTCCGCGCCCGCCGTGGACGGCGAGGCCGGCCGGGGTGCCCCGGTGATCGAGCGGCCGGAGCAGCAGGCGCCGGCGCTCGGCATCGGCCAGCAGTCCTCGGAGCGCCCGGCCGCCACCACGCCGCGCCGTGCGCCGGCCGGGGCGAGCGGCCAGGCTGTGGCCGCCAGCACCGCCCGGCGGGCCGCGCCCGGCCAGGTCGACGGTGGCGAGGGCCCGTCCCGTAACGCGCCCTGCCCGTGTGGCTCCGGCCGCAAGTACAAGCGCTGCCACGGCTCGCCCAACGGCGGCAACTGACCCCGAACACCCACGACGGGCCCCGGCCACCAAGGCCGGGGCCCGTCGCCGTCCCCCCCGTCCTCCCTCGCGCCCTCACTCGGTCGATCTTGCAATTGCGGCCCCTGTTGTGACCGATTCATGCCGGAATCGGGGGTACGAAAGTGCAAGATCGCGGGGGTTTGGTGGGGTGGGGTGGGGTGGGGTGGAGATCCTCGTTTGGCTGGTTGTTGCGGCGAACCTCCCGTTGAGCGAGATTGGCGTTCCGCTTGGTGGGAGCGGTGGAGATCTTGGTAGGAAAGGGCCCCTATGAGGGCCGTTTGGTACCAAGATCGCTCCGGGTGCCGGGCGTCCGCACACCGATCGGCCCGGGTGGCCGCGCGCGTCGGGCCAGGTCGGGGAGGCGATGGCCGGGCTCAAAGGACGTCCAGGACCTGGCACAGCCAGGTGCCTCGACGGCGTTCCAGGCGTATCGCCACCGCCCAGCTCGCGCCGCCGGCGCCCGCGAACACGGCGGTGGCCTCGACCGCACCCGCGCGCGGTTCGCACACGCGCAGGCGCCGCAGCAGCAGCGCCGGCCGGGCGGTACGGCGGCGGACCGGTGTCACCCGGCGGGCCGCGCGGGTCAGCTCGGCTGCCACCGGGCCGGCCGACTCGGGCAGGCAGAGCGGCCGGAGCTGACCGGGTGGGCGGAAGCCGTTGACGATCTCCAGGAAGGTGCGCACGAACAGGTGCGCGGCTCGCGCTCCCTCGGGTGTGGCGGAGGCGAGGGCTGACGCCTGCGCCCCGGACCAGCGGGGCCAGGCGGTCGCCGGGTCCGGTGCTCGACCGGCGGGGCGTGTGGCGGCACGGCGGCGTGGGTCGGCCAGGTCGAGCGTGAGCTGACCGACGGGACTCCAGAGCGGTTCCTCGTCGGTGCACGGCGGGTCGAGCGGCGGGGCGGGCCGGAGACGGACCGGCGGGCGGGGTGCGCGGGGACGGCGGGTGTCGACCATCTCGAATCCTTGCGTTTGCCTTCGTTTGCCTCCGACAGGATCTCATCTTCCCGGACGTGGACGATCGCCGTCAATGGCCCACGGTCCCCGGGCGGTCACTCCTCGTCGCGCTCGCCGAGCGGGTTGCCGCGTACCCATTCGGCGGTCTCGGCGTACTTGCGCTCGATGTATTCCTCCAGCCGGGTGCGCTCGACCCGCCACTGGCCCCGGCCACCGATCTTGATCGCGGGCAGTTCGCCGCTGCGGACCATGTGGTAGACCTGCGAGTCCGAGACGTTCAGCTCGGCGGCGACGTCGGACAGCAGCAGGAACCTCGACTCCACGGTGTGACTCCCGGGGTTGATTGCGTTTGCTTCAGTTTGCCACTACCTGGTGACATCGCCGCGCGCCCGTTGGGGAGACACACCGGCGGGAGACTTCACCCGCGCGGGTGCCGGGTGTATGACGGTCTCGGCGTACGGCATGATCGGCGCCCGGAGTCGGCGTCCGCCGACGATCGGCCTGAGTGTGGGAGTGACCGGTGACCGACGAGCTTGTCCGGGTGTACCTGCCGGCGACCGTTCCCATGCTCGCCCGGCTGCGCGAGGAGGGGCTGAGCGCCGAGGCGGCGCACGCGGTGACCCCGGAGCTGCGCGAGTGGTACGCCGAGGGTGACGAGGAGGAGCTGGAGTACGTGGCCTTCACCCGGGCCGCCCAGGACGCGTTGCTCCTGCTCCGGCACGACCCCGCCGCGCCCCGGCGACGGGTGGTGGTCTCGGCCGACCTGCCGGCCCGTGCGGTCGAGCGGGTCGGCGGCGAGCTGGGGTCGAGCGTGGTCCGGCCGGTCGGACCGGTACCCGTGAAGTCGGTCGCCGCGCTGCACGTGGACGGCGCGGACGCGGTCGAGGACGTGGCCGCCGCCGTCGACGTGGTGGTGGAGGCCCAGGCCGGTGACCCGGACGCCCAGTTCACAGTCGACGGCGCCGAGGACCACGAACTGGAGTGGTACGACGTGACCGAGCTGGACCTGCTGCTGCGCGAAGCGGGCTGACGGCGCGCGGTTCAGGCCGCGGGCTCGTCCTCGTCGTCGTCCACCGGGCGCGGCCCGAGCGTGCGCCCGAAGACGATGAGCGTGGTCAGCGCGCCCACGAAGAGCACCCAGATCCCGTTGTCCACCCGCGAGGTGCCCAGCGCGGTCTGCGCCACCTCGTCGGCCTCGCTGAGCGCCGCGGCCAGGTCGAGCAGCCCACGGCCGCCGATCCGGATGATCACCTCGGTGAGCAGCAGGAGCAGGCCCGCGCCCGCCCCGGCGACCAGGTAGGCCGGCCAGCGCAGCGGCGACGCGGCGCCGTCGCGGCGCTCCGCCCGGCGCCGGGACCAGGTGAGATAGAGGTACGCGGCCAGGCCGGCGAGCAGCCCGGCGAGCAGCGACTCGGTACGCGAGACCCACTTCGCGGCGTCGAGCACCGACTGCTGGGTCTCCCCGGCGCCGAACAGGTCGGAGAGCGGGTCGCGGGCGCGGCTGAACAGCACCACGAAGATCTGCGCGGTGAGCGTGGCGAGGGTGACCGCCCCCACCACCCGGGCCTGGCGCGCACCGGCCATCGCCCCGCCGATGATCGCTGCCGCCGCCGCGGTACCGGCGATCGTGTTCGTGGTGGCGTTGTCCGCGTACGTCAGGTTGATCGCCACCGCGGTGACGAGCCCGACCAGGAGGCCGGTGCCGACGGCGGCCAGGAAGCGCAGCGTGGCGCGGCCCAGCCGGTTGGTCGCGAGCAGGGCCACCGTGGCGCCGGTGACCAGCGCCGCGGTGATGACGCCGGGCAGCGCGTACGCGGAGAGGCTGATCGCGGTGACGCCTGCCGCCGTGGAGTGGATCGCCTCGCGGGTGGACCAGAGCATGGCGGCCAGCCACCCGGCCGAGATCAGGGCGAGCACGATCGCGCCCGGCGCGAACTCCGGCCGCCCACCGGTGACAGTGCCCTCGTCCGCGTGCCCGGCTGCTTCCTCGCCGGAGGACGTCTCGACGGCGGTCCCGTCGCCCGTGGTGGGCTCGACGGCCTCGGGCTGATCCGTCTCCGCGGCCGTGGAGCTGCCGGGCTGGTTGCTCATCGTCTTCCCTTCGACGGTCGCCGGATCTTCCCGCGCCGGGCGGGGCAGGTCACCGGTCATCCAGCGTACGCGGCGTGCCGCCGCTCCCCGGGCGGGCCGTGTGCCGTCCGCGCCTTGATCGACTGCAGTGCGCCGATGTGGCGGCATCCCGAGGGCTCGGATGCCGCCGTCCCCCCGAGGTGGAGTCGATCAAGCGGTCCGCGCGGGTGCCGACGAATCGTCGATGAACGGGGGTTGCGATCCGATGTTTCGTCGGATGTGAGTGGGTTGAGCCGACGGTCCCGAGATGATCCGGCTGTCCGGTGTGGCGGGGAGGCGCGGCCCGCGGGGGCGTCTCGTGACAGAATCGGGCCAGGTCCCGCCGCCGCTGACCCCGCGGTGTCCGGCGTCCGGCCGCCGGCCGGCGCCAGCGGGTCCGGTTTCGCCGTCGCCGTCGAGATCGCCAGGAGCCTGTGATGGACGCCGTGTTCTCCGTACCCGAGCCGCTCAACGAGCCGGTACACACCTACGAGCCCGGCAGTGCCGACCGGGAACGGCTCCAGCGGCGGCTGGCCGAACTGGCCGCCGAGCGGATCGAGCTGCCGATGACGATCGCGGGCGAGCGCCGGATGGCCGGCGGCGCGTCGATCGACGTGGTGCAGCCGCACAAGCACGCGCACGTCCTCGGCGTCACCGGGCACGCCACCCACGACGACGCCCGCGCCGCGGTCCGGGCCGCCAAGGACGCCGCTCCGATGTGGCGGGCGCTGCCGTTCGAGGAGCGGGCCGCGATCTTCCTGCGCGCCGCCGACCTGCTCGCCGGCCCCTGGCGGGACACGCTCAACGCGGCCACCATGCTCGGCCAGTCCAAGACCGCCGTCCAGGCCGAGATCGACGCGGCGTGCGAGCTGATCGACTTCCTCCGGTTCAACGTGCACTTCGCCCGGCGGCTCCTGGCCGAGCAGCCGCTGTCCTCGCCCGGGGTCTGGAACCGCCTCGACCACCGGCCGCTGGAGGGGTTCGTCTACGCGATCACCCCGTTCAACTTCACCGCGATCGCCGGCAACCTGCCGTCCGCGCCGGCCATGCTCGGCAACACTGTGGTCTGGAAGCCGTCCCCGACGCAGCAGTTCGCGGCGCATTTCACCATGCGCCTGTTCGAGGCCGCCGGCCTACCGCCCGGTGTGATCAACATGGTCACCGGGCGCGGTGAGGAGGTCTCCGAGGTGGCGCTGGCCGACCCGGACCTCGCAGGTATCCACTTCACCGGCTCGACCAAGGTGTTCCAGCACCTGTGGAAGACCGTCGGCGACAACATCGCCCGCTACCGGGGCTACCCCCGGCTGGTCGGCGAGACCGGCGGCAAGGACTTCGTCGTCGCGCACCCCAGCGCCGACGTGGACGCGCTGCACACCGCGCTGATCCGGGGCGCCTACGAGTACCAGGGCCAGAAGTGCTCGGCCGCCTCGCGGGCGTACGTCCCGCGATCGATCTGGGAGGGCGGGCTGCGCGACCGGCTCGCCGCCACCGCCGACTCGCTGACCTACGGCGACGTGACCGACTTCAGCAACTTCGGCGGCGCGGTGATCGACGACAAGGCGTTCGGCCGGCACACCGCCGCGCTGGAGCTGATCAAGGGCGACGACTCCTGCCGCATCCTGGCCGGCGGCACCGCCGACGACTCGGTCGGCTACTTCGTCCGGCCGACGCTGTTCGAGTGCTCCGACGCCGCGCACGAGACGTTCACCACCGAGTACTTCGGGCCGATCCTCGGCGTGCACGTCTTCGACGACGCCCGCTTCGACGACGTGGTCACCCAGGCCGAGTCGATCGCGCCGTACGCGCTGACCGGGTCGATCTTCGCGACCGACCGCCGGGTGGTCGACCAGGTGGCGGAGAAGATGCGGTACGCCGCCGGCAACTTCTACATCAACGACAAGCCGACCGGCGCGGTGGTCGGGCAGCAGCCGTTCGGCGGAGCCCGGGCCAGCGGCACCAACGACAAGGCGGGCTCCTGGCACAACCTGGTCCGCTGGATGTCGCCGCGGACGATCAAGGAGACGTTCGTCCCGCCGACCGATCACGTCTACCCGCACATGGGCTGAGGCGCTCCGAGAGGGCCCGTCCCGGCCGGGGCGGGCCCTCTTCCTCATCCGACAGTGCACATCGGACCCGTCATCGGGTGCCGAAATGAGCAAATCCTGGACGCCAGAGCCGACAAAGTGGCAGCTTAGAGGGCATGGCGGAATCCGGAGTCAACCCGACGGCAGCAGCTCTGCTCGGTCTGCTGCACGACGGCCCGATGACTGGCGGCCAGTTGATGGCCGCCGCTGAGCGCCGGCTGGCGCCGTACTGGTCGATGACCCGCAGTCAGGTCTACCGGGAGCTGCCGGTCCTGGCCGAGAAGGGTCTGGTGCGTCTCGGCAAGCCCGGGCCGCGGATGAGCCAGCCGTACGCGCTGACGGCGGCCGGGAAACGGACATTCTCCCGCTGGCTGGCGGAGAATCCCGGCAAGGACACCATCCGTAACCCGATAGCGCTACGGATCGCGTTCGGTGACCTGCACTCGTCGAGCCAGCTCAAGAACCTGTACGCGACGGCGAACGAGTACCACACCGAGGCGCTGGCGGCGGTGCGGGAGCAGGTCAAGAACGCCAAGAAGGAAGGCGACAGCTACGACGCCAGCGCGCTGGAGTTCGCCGTCGCCTACCACAAGGCGGCGCTGTCCTGGCTGAAGACCGCGCCCGTCGGCTGACCACCTGCGTCGACCAGGCAGTAGTCTTGTCTGTCGTGACCGCTGCCGATTACGCCGAACAGCTCAAGGACCTCGACGCCACGCTGCGCAACATCGAGGCTGTGCTCGACCTCGACAAGCTGCGCGAGCAGAAGGCCCGGCTGGAGCAGGAGGCCTCCGCCCCCGACCTCTGGGACGACCAGGCCAAGGCGCAGCAGGTGACGTCGCAGCTGTCGTACGTCAACGGCGAGATCACCAAGCTCGGTGACCTGCGCTCCCGGCTCGACGACGCCGGGGTTCTGCTGGAACTCGCCCAGGCCGAGGACGACCCGGGCGCGCTGACCGAGGTCGAGTCGGAGATCACCGGGCTGACCAAGGCCATCCAGGAGATGGAGGTCCGGACGCTGCTCTCCGGCGAGTACGACTCGCGGGAGGCGCTCGTCGCGATCCGGGCCGGCGCCGGTGGCGTGGACGCCGCCGACTTCGCCGAGATGCTGCTGCGGATGTACCTGCGCTGGGCCGAGCGGCACGGCTACCCGACCGAGGTCTACGAGACCTCGTACGCCGAGGAGGCGGGCCTGAAGTCGGCCACCTTCACGGTGAAGGTGCCCTACGCCTACGGCACGCTCAGCGTGGAGTCCGGCACGCACCGGCTGGTGCGGATCAGCCCGTTCGACAACCAGGGCCGCCGGCAGACCAGCTTCGCCGGGGTCGAGGTGCTGCCGGTCACCGAGCAGACCGACCACATCGACATCCCGGAGAACGAGGTCCGGGTGGACGTCTACCGGTCGTCCGGGCCGGGTGGGCAGAGCGTCAACACCACCGACTCGGCGGTGCGGCTGACCCACATCCCCACCGGCATCGTGGTGACCTGCCAGAACGAGAAGTCCCAGCTCCAGAACAAGGCGTCCGCGATGCGGGTGCTCCAGGCCCGGCTGCTGGAGCGCAAGCGGCAGGAGGAGGAGGAGAAGCTGGCCGGCCTGAAGACCGGCAGCACCAGCTCCTGGGGCGACCAGATGCGCTCGTACGTCCTGCACCCGTATCAGATGGTGAAGGATCTGCGTACCGAGCAGGAGACGGGCAATCCGTCCTCGGTCTTCGACGGTGACCTGGACAGCTTCATCGAGGCGGGAATCCGCTGGCGGAAGCAGCAGCAGCTCAGCGCTGACAGTGCGTGATCACGGTTGGACGCAGCGCGTCATCGATCTCGGTCTGACCGGGTAAATCGATGACGCGCACCGCTTCGGCGGGGCGTGGGGCTTGGCTCTGCGGTTACACCGCGTAGACTACCGACCCGTGATTCAGCTTGAGCAAGTGACGAAGACGTACCCGAAGGCGTCCCGGCCTTCGCTCGACAACGTGTCCGTCTCGATCGAGAAGGGCGAGTTCGTCTTCTTCATCGGTCCATCCGGCTCCGGCAAGTCCACCATCATCAAGTTGCTGCTGCACGAGGTCACGCCCAACAAGGGCCGGGTCGTCGTCAACGGCAAGGACGTCACGTCGATGCGTTCCTGGAAGCGACCCCACTTCCGGCGTTCCATCGGCTGCGTCTTCCAGGACTTCCGGTTGCTGCCGAACCGCACCGCGTACGAGAACGTGGCGTTCGCGCTGGAGGTGATCGGTAAGACGAAGGCGGTCGCCCGCCGGGTCGTGCCGGAGGTGCTGGAGCTGGTCGGTCTCGGCGGCAAGGAGCACCGCTACCCGCACGAGCTGTCCGGTGGTGAGCAGCAGCGTGTCGCGGTGGCCCGGGCGTTCGTCAACCGGCCGCTGATCCTGCTGGCCGACGAGCCGACCGGAAACCTGGACCCGGACACCTCGATCGAGATCATGCGCCTGCTGGACCGGATCAACCGCACCGGTACGACCGTCGTGATGGTCACGCACGACTCCAACATCGTGAACCAGATGCGGCGCCGGGTCATCGAGATCGAGAGCGGCCGCATCGTGCGCGACCAGGCCCGGGGCGTCTACGGCTGAGCCGGCCGACGTTCCGTAGACCCTGACGACGAAACCTCACGCCGGAGAGCCGGAGGATATCCCGATGCGGATGAAGTACGTCCTGTCCGAAGTACTGGTCGGGCTGTGGCGCAACGTCACCATGACCATCGCCATGATCATCACTATGGCGGTGTCGCTGTTCATGCTGGGCGGCAGCGGCCTTCTCTACCAGAAGGTCGGCGACATGAAGGACCTCTACTACGAGAACGTCGAGGTCTCGATCTTCCTGAAGACCGATGCCACCAAGGAACAGGTCGACGCGCTGGGCCAGCAGCTCGGCCAGGACCCGCTGGTCAAGGACTCGACGTACGTCAACAAGGAGCAGGCGTACGAGCGCTTCCAGCAGATGTACGCCGACGCCCCGGACCTGGTCAGCGCCGTCAAGCCGGACCAGCTTCCCGAGTCGTACCGGGTGAAGCTGAACGATCCGGAGCAGTACAAGGCGATCTACGACAAGTACAAGGCCACCGAGGGCATCGACACGATCGTCGACCAGAGCAAGCTGCTCGACAAGGTCTTCGGCGTGCTCAGCGGGTTCCAGAACGGCGCCCTCGCGATCGCCACCGTGATGGCCATCGCCGCCCTGCTGCTCGTCGCGAACACCATCCAGGTGGCCGCGTACAGCAAGCGGCGTGAGGTGGCGGTCATGAAGCTCGTCGGCGCGTCGAACTGGTTCATCCAGGCGCCGTTCGTGCTGGAGGCGGTGGTGGCCGGTCTGTTCGGCTCCATCCTGGGCCTGCTCGCGTTGGTCGGGGTGAAGCTGCTGTCGGCCGGCAGTTCGATGGCGGCCCTGGAGGGCCTCATCACCCCGATCTCCTGGTCCGAGATCTTCCTGACCTTCCCGCTGATGGCCGCCGTCGGTGGCGTGGTCAGCGCGGTCACCGCCTGGGTCACGCTCCGCTTCTACCTGCGGGTCTAGTCACCTCGTACGGCTCACCGAGGGCCCTTCCGCGCCGGAATAAACGGCGCGGGAGGGCCCTTGTGGTTCCGGTAGCATGATCTCCGCTCGCCGGCCGGTGGCCGGTGAGTCGATCAGGAAGGGGGTGGCGCCGATGCCACGGGAAAAGGGTCGCAAGGTGGTCGCCTCCAACAAGAAGGCGCGCCACGACTACGCCATCCTCGACACGTACGAGGCGGGCATGGCGCTCACCGGCACCGAGGTCAAGTCGCTGCGGGCCGGGCGGGCGTCGCTCGTGGACGCGTTCGCCCAGGAGCGTGACGGCGAGATCTACCTGCACGCCATGCACATCCCGGAGTACGCCCAGGGCACCTGGACAAATCATGAGCCCCGGCGTACCCGGAAGCTGCTGCTGAACCGGCTGGAGATCGATCGGCTGCTGGGCAAGCTCAAGGAGAGCGGCCTGACGCTGGTGCCGTTGCAGGTCTACTTCTCCGACGGCTGGGCCAAGGTGGAGATCGGCCTGGCGCGGGGTAAGAAGTCGTACGACAAGCGCCAGGACCTCGCCAAGCGGGACGCCGACCGGGAGATCGCCCGGGCGGTGGGCCGGCGCGGCAAGGGCATGGCTGAGTGATACGTCCGGTTCGTCCGGTAGCCCGCGTCGAGCGGGCCTCGGGATGAAACCGGTTGCGCCAGGCGTTAGGCTTGGTGTGCTGCCGACAGGGGCAGCGCTTCGAGGGGGTGACTGGTTTCGACTTCGTACGCAGCGACAGGGGAAGCGAGCCGAGGAAGCCGACGTCGTCTCGAGAATCGGTCGTCGGAAACCAATAAGCGCCAAGAACAATCGCGCTGACTTCGCTCTCGCCGCCTGAGGCGAGTAGCAAGTCTGTCGGCCTGGGAGCGCCTTCGACCCAGTTAGCCGGCATCAGCTAGAAGGCTGGCCAATCGGACCCGGTCGCGGGGTCCGTGCGGCGAGATCAATCAGCGACTGGGCCCGTCACACCAACTTGCTCGCGTGAGCGGTGGGGCCGAGTAGAGGCATAGCGAGCTGCGCTCGGAGAAGCCCTGACAAACCGGCGAAGGACCCGGGTTCGATTCCCGGCACCTCCACCACACGGCCTGTGCGCCCCGGTCCACCCGGACCGGGGCGCACAGTCGTCTCTGGGGCCGCCGTCTCTGGGGCCTGCGGGGCGGCTGGGGCCGGTGAGGCCCGAGAGGCAGATGAGGCGGCGCCGACCGCTGGACAGGCCCTCGAACCAGGTCCACCATCGCCATACGGGTTCGCACCCAGCAGCGGGAGGTGTCCCATGGTCACCAGTCCGATCCAGCAGCCGACCGCCGTGCTCCCGAGCGCCGTCGGTGACCTGCGCGCCCTCGGGCGGGCACCGGCCACCGGGCCGCGCTGGCGGGAGCGACTTCTCACCGATCTGGACCCCGTCCGGCGGGGCTTCACCGAACACGTCCGCGTCACCGAGGGAGTGGGTGGGCACTACGCCGACCTGGTGCGCGCCGCGCCACGGCTGGACCGGGGCGTACGCCTGCTGGTCGGCGAGCACGCCGCGATCAGTGCGGCGCTGGCCGCGCTCCAGCACGCCGTACGCCTGCCCGGGGTGTCCGCCGCGGAGGTGCGGGCCCGCACCCGCGACCTGGTGCGCGCGCTCGACCGGCACCGGCGGCACGGCGCCGACCTGCTCTGGGAGGCGTACCAGGCCGACCTCGGCGGCGAGGACTGAGCCGGGGGAACCGGTCGGGACGGGCAGGCGTCCAACCCGTATGCGTCGCGTGCTCGCCCTGCTCGGGATCCCGTTGCTGGCCCTCTCCGCCTGCGCCACGCCCGGCGCCGATCCGGGGACGGCCCCGCCCGCCGGCCCGGACCAGCGGCCCGCGTTCACCGAGCGGGCCGAGGAGGTGGCGGCGGGCTGGCGGCCCGGGCCGGGCTGGCGCGACGGGTACGTGCCGCTCCAGGACGCCACAGTGCTCACCGGCGACCCGGGCTTCACCGAGGAGACGAAGACGGCGTTCGGCGCCGGCTGGTACCGGGACCAGATCCCGATGCCGGCCGACGTGCCGAAGGACGGCACGATCCGGTTCCCCGACGGCACGCTGCGGGTGCCGCTGGTGAGCGCCGCCGACGCGTACGCCGAACTCCACCAGGGCGACCCGCCGCCCTGCGACGGGCGCCCGGCCGCACCGGACCCGGCACCGACCGGGCGGCCCGGCCCGAACGACCCGGTGTCGACCTCGGCGCCGGGCGCGTGCGTGGCGCTCACCGTGACCGGGGTACGGCTGGGCACCGCACCGGTCTGGACCAGCCGAGGGCGTGCCGAGGTGCCCGCCTGGCTGTTCACAGTGGACGAGCTGGCCGTACCCGTGGCGCGGATCGCTGTCGCACCGCGCGTGACCGGCCGGGCCCCCGGCGGCACGGTGCCTGCCCGGCCGCTCCCGGCGGGCCTGGTGTCCGCGCAGCAGCTGCGGGCGGTCGACGGCGACCGCATCGACTACCTGCTCGGCGTCGGCGCCTGCGACGGCCCGCCCACCCCGCTGGTGCTGGAACGGCCGGACGTGGTGGTGATCGGCGGCGCCGTCGTTACGCCCACCGGCCCCTGCACCGCCCAGCTCGTGATGAAGCCGGTGAGCGTCACGCTCACCGCCCCGCTCGGCGGCCGGGCCGTGCTGGATGCCGCCAGCGGCGCGCCGCTGACCGTCCGGCCCGGCTGAGGCTCACAGGATCCGCGGCACGTCGGTGCTGATCGGCACCGGCAGCACCGTCGGCCGGTCCGCGCCGAGCGCGGCGGCGAGCGCCGCACCGAGCCCGTCCGGCGTGGTCACCTCACCGGCGCAGCCGTAGCCGTGCGCCACCGCCGTCACATCCAGCCCGGGCAGGTCCAGCGCCGGCACACCAGGCGTGTGCTTCAGCTCGGCGAACGCCTTGAGGATCGCGTACTGCTGATTCACCGGGACCACGACGGCGAGCGGCAGGCGCAGCCGCGCCGCCGTCCACAGAGCCTGGACCGAGTAGTGGAACGAGCCGTCGCCGACCACCGCGACGACCGGGCGGCCACGCCCGGTGTCGCGTTCGGCGAGCGCCATGCCGACCGCCGCCGGCAGCCCGAAGCCGAGACCGCCGCTGGCCATCGTCAGGTACGAGCGGGGCCGCTCGATCGGCAGCCGGCGGCGCAGCGCGGCCAGGTTGGACGGCGACTCCTGCACCAGCACCCCGTCCGCCGGCCACGCGGCGGCGAGCGCGGCGAACAACGTGTCGGCGCTCGGCGGGTCGGCCGGCTCCGGCAGGGCCGGCTGCGGGCGCGGTGACGGCGCCGCCCGGTCGGTCGGCGGCAGCAGCTCGCACAGCGCGGCCATGGTCAGCCCGGCGTCGCCGAGCAGGCTCTCCCCGACCGGAGCGCGGGCCGCCTCGTCCGGGTCGTCGGTGACGTGCAGCAGCCGCGCGTCACCGGGCAGGTAGTCGCCCGGCACGTGCGGGTAGTAGCGGAACACCGGCGCGCCCACCACCAGCACCACGTCGTGGCCGCGCAGCGCCTCCGACAGCGGCCCGATCGCGTACGGCAGCACGCCCCGGAAGTGCGGGTGGCGCTCCGGGAACACGGCGCGCTCCGGCGCCGGGGCGGCCCAGACCGGGGCGGCCAGGTGTTCGGCCAGCGCGACCGCGTCCGGCCAGGCGTCCGACCGGTCCACCGCCGCGCCGAGCACCAGCGCCGGGGCGCGGGCGGCGGCCAGCGCGCCGGCGAAGCTCCGCAGCCGGTCCGGGTCCGGCGCGATCCGGGTGGCGACGGTACGCACCTGCGGCGGCGGGTCGGCCGGACGGTCCCAGTCGTCCATCGGCAGGGAGAGGAAGACCGGCCCGGCGGGTGGTTGCACCGCCGAGGCGTACGCCCGCATGAAGGCCGCCGGGATGTCCTGCGCGCGGGCCGGCTCGTGGGCCCACTTGACGTACGGCTGGGCCAGCTCGACCGCCCGGGGGCTGGCCAGGCGTGGCTCGATCAGCAGCATCTCGCGGGTCTGCTGGCCGGCGCTGACGATCAGCGGGGTCCGGTTGTGCCAGGCGGTGACCAGGTTGCCCATGCCGTTGCCGGTGCCCGGCGCGGTGTGCAGGTTGACGTGCGCGGGCCGGCCGGTGCCCTGGGCGTAGCCGTCGGCCATCGCGACCGCCGACGCCTCCTGGAGCGCGTGCACGTAGTGGAAGTCGTCCGGGAAGTGCTGGAGGAACGGCTCCTCGGTCGAGCCGGGGTTGCCGAAGACGGTGGTCAGGCCGAGCGCGCGCAGCAGGTCGTAGGTCGCCTCCCGCACCGTCGCCATCGCCGGCTGCCTCCGTTCCGCACGCGGATGCCGGAGCCGGCCCGGTGCCCAGTCTCCCGACCAGCCGAATCTATCGGGCCGAAGGCGACTTTTCGGGTGCTTCCCGCGCTCAGGGCAGCGGGAACGGCAGCTTGATCCCGTCCAGGGCGCTTCCGCACTCGCACTCCCGCTCGGTGGGCAGCGCGGCGACGGCGTCCAGCAGCAGCCCGCGCAGCCGGTCCGTGTTCTCCGCGAAGACGCGGAACACCTCCTCGTGGGTGACCGACTCGCCCGCCTCGACCCCCGCGTCCAGGTCCGTCACCAGCGCGATCGACGTGTAGCAGAGCGCCAGCTCGCGGGCCAGCACCGCCTCCGGGTGGCCGGTCATGTTGACGATCGTGCCGCCCATCGAGGCGAACCAGCGCGACTCCGCCCGGGTCGAGAAGCGCGGACCCTCGACCACGACGACGGTCCCGCCGTCCACCGCCGGCACGCCCCGACCGGCCGCCGTGTCCAGCAGCGTGCGCCGCCCGGCCGGGCAGTACGGGTCGGCGAACGACACGTGCACCGCGCCCCTGTCGTAGTAGGTCTGCGCGCGCCCGCTGGTGCGGTCGATCAACTGATCCGGCACCACGAACGTCCCCGGCCCCAGCTCCGGCCGCAGGCCACCCACCGCACAGGGCGCCAGCACCTGGCGTACGCCGAGCGACCGCAGCGCCCACAGGTTGGCCCGGTACGGGATCAGGTGCGGCGGGTACCGGTGATCGCGCCCGTGCCGGGGCAGGAACGCCACCCGGCGACCGCCCACCTCGGCGACCGTGATCGGGCCCGACGGCTCGCCGTACGGAGTGTCCACCACGTGTTCCACCCCGTCGAGCAGGGCGTAGAGCCCCGACCCGCCGATCACCGCCAGTTCGGCCTGCGCCGCCATCCGGCCCTCCCTCGATCCGTCGTGATCACCCGCCCGTCAGACCTTAACCAGCGGGCCGGACGCAGGCTATGGTGCGTGACATGGCGTTGACAGGGTGGACGGTCGACGGCCTCGGGCCCGTACGGGCGCGCGGCTGACGGGTGTCGGACATGCAGAGTGAGGGGCAGGCGATCGGTGGCCGAGCCATGGAGTCGATGACCGGACGACTGCTGGTCGCGACACCGGGGCTCAAGGATCCGAACTTCGACCGTACGGTCGTGCTGCTCGTCGCCCACGAACCCGGCGGCGCCCTCGGGGTGGTGCTGAACCGGGCCACCGAGGTCTCCGTGGCCGACGTGCTCGGCGACTGGAGCGACCTCGCCCGCGACCCGGCAGTGCTGTTCGAGGGCGGCCCGGTGCAGCCCGACTCCGCCATCTGCCTGGCCCGGATGCGGCACCCCGTCCGGCCGGTCAAAGGCTTCCACCGCGTCTCCGGCGCGGTCGGCACCATCGACCTCTCGGTCGACCCGGAGAAGCTGCGCGAGGCCATCGGCGGCATCCGGGTGTTCGCCGGCTACTCCGGCTGGGGTGCCGGGCAGGTGGAGCGCGAGATCGAGGAGGGCTCCTGGTTCGTGTTCGACGCGCTGCCCGGCGACGCCTTCGTCGACCGGCCGGATGATCTCTGGCCGATGGTGCTGCGCCGGCAGGGCGGCATGCTGGCCGCGGTGGCCCACTTCCCGCCGGACGTGGCGCTGAACTGAGCCGGGTGCGGGTGACCCCGCGAGATGACCATGCCGGGCGGCGTGTGTATAGTTCTGTCCGTGCCCGGGCGACCGGGGACGACCGCAAGGGGCCGTGGCGCAGCTGGTAGCGCACCACACTGGCAGTGTGGGGGTCAGGGGTTCGAGTCCCCTCGGCTCCACCCAAGCGAAAAGCCCTGGTGAGAGATAATGCCTCCCACCAGGGCTTTTGTCATTCGTCGATTTCTCGGGTCGCAATGTGCCAGACCCGTGCCAGATCAGGCGCTGAGCTTGCCTCGCGCCTCTTCGATCAGGGCGTCCAACGCGGCGGCGATGGCGTGATCGCGGTCACGGGTCGCGTGCTGGTAGATGATCGCTGCCCGGGTGCTCGAATGGCCGATGCGCGCCATCAGTTCTTTGAGCGTCGCGCGGCTCTGTGCTGACCATGTGCTGCCGGTGTCACCTTCGAAGGCCGCACCACCAGCTAACCGTGCCGGACGGGTGCGGTGCGCGGCCCGCGGAGGCACTGAAGCAGGCGCAGCAGATCGGGCCACGTCTCGACCAATGCGGCGTCCCGGTCCGGGGCTTCGGCGATCCGTAGCACTGCCTCGTTCATCGCGCCGGAGAGCAAGGTGGCAGTTGCCTCGGGCGAGTTGACCTCAAGGTGCCCGGCTGCTGCCAGCGTGGCCACCGCCTCGGCCAGGTGGTGCCCGGAAGCGGCCGCGTCCTGGCTGCGCCACGTGCGCCAACCCATCACCGCGGGCGCGTCGACCAGCAGGATCCGCCGGTGTGTGTCGTCGACACTGGCGGTGAGGAACGCCCGGCAGCCGGCGACCAGGCCGTCCCATGGATCGGCGACCGCTTCGGCAGCGCTGGCGACCGCAGCGGCGACCCGCTGTTGCGCGGCGGCTGCGACGGCTTCGAACAGGTGCTGCTTGTTGCGGTAGTGATGGTAGACCGCACCCCTGGTCACCTGGGCTGCGGCGGCCACCTCCTCCAAGCGGACGGCCGTGTAGCCGCGTTCGGCGAACAGGGCAGTCGCGACGTCCCGGATGCGCCGGCCGGTGATCTCGCTCTGCTCCTTGGTGGCTCGCGCCATGCCGCACTCTTCCTTTACATGCTCCGTGTATGTATATTCCTTTACCTGCACAGTGTATGTAAAGGAGTTCGCCATGACACTCGCCAGCTCGTACCCGGTCCTCATGACGACCGACGTGACCTCGGCTGCGGCCTTCTACCGCGAGCACTTCGGGTTCCAGCCGACCTTCGAGACGGAGTGGTACGTGAGCCTGCGCCGCGACAACTGGGAACTGGCGGTGCTGGACAGCAGCCACGAGACCATCCCGGCGGCCTACCGCGGGCCGGTCGCCAGTGGGATGCTGCTCAACCTGGAGGTGGACGATGTCGACGCCGAGTGGGAGCGCCTGCGGCACCTGGAGGTCGTGCTTCCCGTCCGGACCGAAGAGTTCGGACAGCGGCACTTCATCCTCGCCGGCCCGGACGGTGTCCTGATCGACGTCATCACCAACGTGGAACCTGCGGAGGAGTACGCGGACAGGTTCATCTCCTAGCATCTCGCAGGCAAACGGCGCTCAAGCGGCGCGGCCCGCGAGCACCAACGCCCAGCACAGCGCGCCGAACCCGGCCGTGCTCGCCAGCGTCCGCACCACGTTCCAGGTGACCCAGGCGGACTCGAAGCGCTCCCGAGCCGCAGCGAGATCGGCGGAACCAGCCGCCGCGAGCGCATCGTTCAACGGCACGTTCACCGCCACGGTGACGACCAACATCACCAGGTACAGCGCGAGCCCGGCGACGATCCACGGCAGCGCCGGCCGGGCCGCTCCGCGCCACGCCAGCACCGCCGCGAGCGCGGCCAGCACCGGCGTACCCAGGAACGCCAGCAGGAACCAGCCGTTGACGATGGTGACGTTGATGCGCTGCATGGCGTCCACGAACGTGCGGTCCTCAGCGCCGCGCAGCGCCGGCATCACGGCGTACGCGAATGCGGCGAACAGGCCCGCCATCAGCCCGGCCCCGACTGTGGCGCCGGCCAGCGTCAGTTGTTGTACGAGTCGCATGTCCTCATCGAACCGCCGCGCGGTGAGACGGCCCATGGCCAGGACGCGCGATCCTGTGTTCAATCGTCTCGTGGACGCCGTTTCCGGTCTGCTCGACGGTCCCCGTGCGCGGGGCGCCTTCCTGCTGCGTTCGATCCTCACCCCGCCCTGGTCGATGCTGATCCGGGACGAGGCGCCGCTCACGCTCGTCGCCGTGGTGCGGGGCGACGGCTGGATCGTGCCGGAGGAGGGCCGGGCCGCGCGGCTGACCGAGGGTGACGTGGCGATCGTGCGCGGGCCGGGCCCGTACACGGTGGCGGACGACCCGGCCACGGCGCCGCAGGTGGTCGTGCACCCGGGCCAGCGCTGCACCACTCCCGACGGGCGCGAGCTGTTCGCGATGACGCGGTGGGGCGTACGCACCTGGGGCAACGGGCCGGACGGCCGGACCGTGCTGCTCACCGGCACGTACCCGGTGCGGGGCACCGTCGGGCGGCGGCTGCTGGACGCGCTGCCGCCGCTCGCGGTGGTGCGGCGCGAGTCCTGGGACACGCCGCTGGTGCCGCTGCTGGCCGCCGAGATCGTCAAGGACGATCCCGGCCAGGAGGCGGTGCTGGACCGCCTGCTCGACCTGCTGCTCATCGCCGCGCTGCGGGAGTGGTTCGCCCGGCCGGGCGCCGCCGCACCTGCCTGGTACCGGGCGTACGCCGATCCGGTGGTCGGCCGCGCGCTGCGCATGCTGCACGACGACCCGGCCCGGCCGTGGACGGTGGCATCGCTCGCCGCGGAGGTGGGGATGTCCCGGGCGGCGGTGGCCCGGCGGTTCACCGCGCTGGCCGGCGAGCCGCCCATGGCGTACCTGACGGGCTGGCGGCTGGCGCTCGCGGCCGATCTGCTCCGCGAGCCCGGCGCCACAGTCGGCGCGGTGGCCCGGCGGGTCGGCTACGGCAGTTCGTTCGCCCTGAGTGCGGCGTTCAAACGCCGGTACGGCGTGAGCCCGCGCCGGCACGTCGACCCGGATAGATTGGCCGGATGACTGTCGACCTGTTCGCCGGCGTCCCGGTGCGCGATCTCGCGGTGGCGACGGACTGGTACGAGCGGCTGTTCGGCGCACCGCCGCAGTTCCGGCCAAACGACAGCGAGGCGGTGTGGGAGCTGGCCGAGCACCGCTACCTCTACGTCGACGTGCGGCCCGAGCACGCCGGTCACGCCATGCAGACGGTCTTCGTCGACGACCTCGACTCCCGCGTCGCGGCGATCACCGCCCGTGGTCTGACGCCGACAGCGCAGGAGACCTACGACAACGGGGTCCGGAAGGTGATCTTCCATGACCCGGACGGCAACGAGATCGGCTTCGGCGGCGGCCCGGCCTGACCGGGCCGCCGCCGGACCTCAGCGCGCCCGGTACGCCTTCGGCAACCGCATCCCGCGCTCGGCCATGAGCTGCCGCACCCGGTTCGGGTAGTCGGTGATGATCCCGTCGACGCCCATGTCCATGAGCGCCGCCACTGTGGGCATGTCGTCGCAGGTCCAGGGGATGACCTTGAGCCCCCGCGCGTGCGCGTCGGCGATCATCCGGCGGTCCGGGTAGAAGCGGAAGTTCGGGTCGGCGATCGTGCCGTTCTGCGGGAACCCGTAGTTCGGGGACAGCGCGGTCACGCCGGGGGTCGCGGCGGCGGCCCGGACGAAGTCGCCACCGAAGTCGTCCACGTCCAGCCCGCCCAGCCACGGCGACGCGCCCGGCTTGCCGACCTGGAGGAAGTCGTAGTTCGTCAGCGCCACGAGCGGCCAGCGCGGTGCGAGCCGGTGCATCTCCCGCAGCGCGCCCCAGTCGAAGGACTGGATGGTGACCTGCCGCTCGATGCCCGAGCGCCGGATCTCCTCGAAGACCCGCCGGACGAACAGCTCACGCGGCGCGGTCTGCTCGGGCGCGCCCGCCTCCACCTTGGTCTCGATGTTGAGCGTGATCCCGTGCGCGCGGTAGCGCTTCACCAGGTCGAGCACGTCGCGCAGCTCGGCCATCCGGACACCGGCGATCTGCTCCTGCTCGGGGAAGCCGGGCAACTGCTGGTAGCCGCAGTCCATGGTCTTGATCTGCGCGAGCGTGAGGTCCTTGATGTACTTCCCGACGTACGGGTAGGCCGGGTCGCCGGGCCGCACCGGGGCGGTGTCGCGGCACTTCTGCGCGCTGACCTGCCGGTCGTGCGTGACTACCACCTTCTCGTCCCGGGTGACCTGGGTGTCCAGCTCCAACGTGGTGACGCCGAGGCGCATCGCCTTGGCGAACCCGGCGAGTGTCTCCTCGGTGGTCATCCCGATGCCGCCACGGTGGGCCTGAAGGTCGAAGTGGGTCCGCTGCGGCGGTACGCCGGGACGGTCGGCCGGACCTGCGTGGGCGACGCCCGGCACGGCGAGCACCGCGCCGGCGACGAGTGCCGTCACGAGCTGACGGGTGGACATGGAGAAACCTCCGCTACCTCGGTTGTCGTTCGCGCAGCCGAAGCTAGGTGCGGAGTCGGTGCCCGCCGTGGCGTCGAGGTGAGGAGCGGATGAACGGTCGCCGGACGGCTGCCGGTGGGCCGGGCCGCGGTCGTCCGCGGCCCGGCCTGCGACGTCAGCGGGGACGCCGCGTCTTCGGCAGGTCGAACTGGTCAGCCCGTCGGCAGTCCTTCGGACCGCCGATCGCCTGCGGGCCAACCTCGTCGAGGGCCTTACGGGCGCGCTGGCGGCCCAGGTTCCAGGCGTACCAGGGGTCGGGCTCGGCGAGGTCGTCGGCGATCCAGCTCAGCGTGCACCGGCGTACCGGGTCGGGGAGCTTGGCAAGCGCCGGGGTGGCGTCGGCGGACAACGCCCGCAGGTACCAGGCGTCGATCTTGCCGGTCTGTTCGTACCGCAGCGTGTTGCGGCGGGCGACGTAGTCCTCCGGGTTGAGCACGGCCAGGCCGAGCAGCATCGCCACGGCCAGCGCGAGCGTGGTGCCGGGAATCCACCGGCCCCGCCACTTGACGCCGGCCGCGATGATCATCAGGAAGACCGTGCCGAGCAGCATCTCGAACGCCATCACGAAGATCCGCTCGCCGGTGAAGCTGTAGACCTTCTGGTACGTCCACATCCGGGACAGCGCCGACGCCACGATCACCACGCTCAGCGCGCTGATCAGCCCGAGCAGCACGCGCAGCATGATCCGCTCGACCGGCCGCTCCCGGCGTGCCCAGCGGCTCACCCCGCCGAGCACCGCCACGGTCAGCAGCGTGACGAAGAGCAGCTGCCAGAAGCCGCTACGCGCGTACTCGGCGTAGCTGAGCCCGGCGACCCGCTGCACGTGCTGCTGCCCGCCGAAGAGCGTGGTGAACTGCACCACCACGAACCCGGCGAACAGCAGCGTGAGCGCGCCGATGGCCGGGGCCCACTCCAGCAGGCCGAGACGGCGCTCACCCTCGCGATCCAACGTGGACAGGTCGGGTGGCGCGGCGAGCGTGTAGAGCGCGGCGACAGCGATCAGCCCGCCCACCACTGCGAGGAACAGCCAGCCGAACACCGTACCGAGGTTGATCTCGGGGACGAGCGAGCCGAGCGCCTCGGAGAACGCCGCGTCGGCCGACGCGAGCAGGCTGCCGAAGACCACGAGCACCACGACCGTGGCGACCACCGAGACGGTCACCTTGCGTACCGTCGCCTCCTGCGGCGAGGCGGTGATGTGCCGGCGTACCCATGGCAGGCCGCGCAACGCCGCGAACGGCGTCGCCACCAGGCCGAACAGGACCGAGCGCACCAGCCGCCCGCCGATGATCGCGAGGGTGGCGCAGCCGAGCGCGCCGAGCACGCAGAACGTCACGAGCCACCAGGCGTTGCGGAACGCCGGCACGGCGATCAGGGCCAGCGCGGCCGCCGCCCACCCGGCCCGGATGAGCTTGTCGGCGCGCGGCAGCTCCGCGGTCTTCGACCGGACCGCCAGCACCACCGCGAGCGTGAGCGTGAGCCACCCCAGGAACCAGCCGACGCCGACGCGGCCCAGCGGCACGAAGACCGCGCTGCCGACCGCGGCGGCCAGCACCGCGAGCGGCACGGCCCGCCCGGTCGCTGCCTTCGGGCCCGGCCACCGCGCGCCGAGGAACGAGGTCCGCGGCACCTGAGGTCGCGGCGCCCACGTCGGCGCCTGCGGGTGCCCGCTCCACCCCATTCCGGGGTACGGCGGCGCGGGCACCGGCCCACCGCCGTGCGGAGGCGGCGTGCCCGGAGCACGTTGCGCACCCGGCGCGGACGGCGGCCCGGAGCCCGGCTGCGTGCCCGGCGCTGCCGATGACCCGGAGGCCGGCTGCGTGCCCACGGGAGCGGCAGGCGTCTGCGAGGCCCTCGCCGGGTCTGAGGTCGCGGAAGTGGCCGTCTGCGGAGCGCCGTCGCCGGGACGCGCGCCGGCCTCACCGGAGCCGGCCGTGGCCGCCCCCGCTGCGTCGGCGCTCGCGACGGACGGCTTCGAGCCGGCCGCCTGGGTGGTGCCCGGAGCGGCGTCCGGCGGGGCGGCGACGGCCTCTCCGCCCGTCGGCCGGTCGGCCGGTGCGGCGGCGGGCTTTCCACTACCTGTCGCTGCCGTCGCAGCGCCCTCCTGCGGGGAGCGCTCGGCGGCGGGCGCTGTGGCCTGGGCGGGCACCGCCGCCGCAGGCTGGCCGGTCGCCGTTTGCTGGCCGGTCGCCGGGACCAGCGGGAGGAACAACGCGTACCCCTGGGTGCCGGGTGGCACGGTGACCGGAATCGCCCAGCCGGGCTGCCCCTCGGCGCCCGGCCAGGGCACCGGCGCGGGAGCGCCCTCCATCGTGGGCAGGACCAGCAGGTACGGCTGTGCGGGGGCGGGGACGTCGCCCGGCGCGGGCCCGGCCGCGGGGGCGGCGCGGGACGGCTCGGGGGACGGGGCCGGCTCGGACAAGGGACGCTCCTCGATCACAGGGTTTCGTCACTGTAGGGCCCATCAGGTGTCCGTCGCCGCCCCGGTTGTCCGTTCGGTCATGCCGCCCCGGCCGATCGGCGTGGATCGAACCTTTGGCGGCTCGCGGCCGTACCAGTGCGCGGGAGGTCGATCACATGGCCGCACGTCGCGCGCTCGCCGCGCTCGCCGCCGTCGCCGCGACGGTGCCGCTGACCGCCGCGCCGGCCGCGGCGCACGGTGCGCCGACCAGCCCGCTGAGCCGGGCCGCCGCGTGCGGGCCCGAGGGTGGCCGGGCGCAGACGCCCGCCTGCCGGGCCGCGGTCGCCGCCGGAGCGGCGGTACGCGAGTGGGACAACATCCGGGTGGCGCGGATCGACGGGCGGGACCGGGAACGCATCCCGGACGGGGAGCTGTGCAGCGGCGGGCTGTCCGCGTACCGGGGACTGGACCTGGCGCGCGCCGACTGGCCCGCCACCACGCTCACGGCCGGTGCCCGGCACACGTTCCGTTACCGCACCACCATTCCGCACCGGGGCACGTTCCGGTACTACGTCACCACCGGCTCGTACTCGCCTCGGCGCTCGCTGACCTGGGCGGATCTGGAGGAGAAGCCGTTCCTTCAGGTCACCGACCCGCCGATCCGCGCGGGCGCGTACGAGATGCGGGGGCGGCTGCCGGCCGACCGTAGCGGCCGGCACATCGTCTATGTGATCTGGCAGAACTCGGACACCCAGGACACGTACTACTCCTGCTCGGACGTGATCTTCCGGGCGGCACGCGGTGCGTCGGACCCGCCGTCGGCAGCGCCGAAGGCGAGCGCGTCGCCCCCGCGTACCCTCGCCGTTCCGGCGGCCGACGACGAGCCGGCGGTGCCGGTCGCGACGGTGACCGACGGCGGACCGCTGTCCCGGCCGCTCCTGGTCGGCGCGGCGGCGCTCGTCGTCGCGCTGCTCGCGGCGGCGGTGGTCGGACTGCGACGGACCGGCGGGCCGCCGCCCGGGCGGCCGTGCGGTGTCCGCAACCACCGCGCCGGGCGGCGCCGCATCTGGTGACTCAGCCGAGCAGGCGCTCGATCTCGGCCAGGTCGTCCCCGGCGAGGTCGAGGTTGTTCAGCGCGGCCACGTTGCCCTCCAGCTGCCCGACGCTGCTCGCGCCGATGATGAGGCTGGTCATGCGCGGGTCGCGCAGCGCCCACGCCAGGGCGAGCTGGGCCAGGGTCTGCCCGCGCCGCTGCGCCACCGCGGCGAGCCCTCGGACCGTCGCCATCGTCTCGTCGTCGAGGTCGCTCTCGTTCAGGAAGACGCTCGTGCGCACCCGGGAGTCGGCCGGGATGCCCTTCAGGTAACGGTCGGTGAGCAGGCCCTGGGCGAGCGGGCTGTACGCGATGCAGCCGGCGCCGACGCTCTCCAGCGTGTCCAGCAGGCCGTCGCTCTCCGTCCAGCGGTTCATCATCGAGTACGACGGCTGGTTGATCAGCAGCGGCGTGCCCAGGTCGCGGAGGATCGCCGCGGCCCGCTCGGTCTGCTCCGAGTCGTAGTTGGAGATGCCCACGTAGAGTGCCTTGCCGGAGCGGACGATCGCGTCGAGCGCGCCCATCGTCTCCTCCAGCGGAGTCTCCGGGTCGAACCGGTGCGAGTAGAAGACGTCGACGTAGTCCAGCCCGAGGCGGCGCAGCGACTGGTCCAGCGACGAGATCAGGTACTTGCGCGAACCCCACTCGCCGTACGGGCCGGGCCACATCAGGTACCCGGCCTTGCTGGAGATCACCAGCTCGTCCCGGTACGGCTTCAGGTCGGTGGCGAGCAGCCGGCCGAAGTTCTCCTCCGCCGAACCGGGCGGCGGGCCGTAGTTGTTCGCCAGGTCGAAGTGGGTGATGCCGAGGTCGAAGGCGCGGCGGACGATGTCGCGCTGCCGCTCGAAGGGGCGGTCCGGTCCGAAGTTGTGCCACAGGCCGAGGGAGATGACAGGCAGCTTCAGCCCGCTGCGGCCGGTGCGCCGGTAGATCATCTCGTGGTAACGGTCGTCGCTGGCGAGGTAGGTCACCAGGCCATTCTGTCCGGACCGGAGTGCGCACGCAGCGGCGCGGGTACGTTCGGCCTCATGCGTTACGTGCGGCTCGACACCCCCAAGCCCATCTCCAAGATCGGCCTCGGCACCTGGCAGTTCGGCTCCAAGGAGTGGGGCTACGGCCCCGAGTACGAGCGCCGCGCCGCCGAGATCGTCCGGCGGGCGCTCGACCTGGGCGTCACCCTGTTCGACACCGCCGAGCTGTACGGCTTCGGCCGCAGCGAGCGCATCCTCGGCGCGGCCCTGGGCGACGACCGGGCCAAGGTCGTGGTCGCCACCAAGATCTTCCCGTTGCTGCCGGTCGCGCCGGTGGTGCAGCAGCGCGCTGTCGCCTCCGCCGCCCGGCTCGGCGTCGACGGCATCGACCTCTACCAGGTGCACCAGGCCAACCCGGTGGTCGCCGACACCACCACCATGCGCGGCATGCGCTCGTTGCAGGACGTCGGGCTGGTCGGCGAGGTCGGCGTCAGCAACTACGGCCTGCGCCGGTGGCGGTTCGCCGAGGCCGCGCTGGGCCGCCGGGTGCTGAGCAACCAGGTCCGCTACAGCATGATCGACCGCGGCCCCGAGGAAGACCTCATCCCGTACGCGGAGCAGGCCGGCCGGATCGTCATCGCGTACTCCCCGCTGGCGCAGGGTTTCCTCTCCGGCCGCTACGACGCCACGAACCCGCCCGCCGGGGCGGTACGCCGGGCCAACCCGTACTTCCTGCCGGAGAATCTGGAACGCGGCACCGCGCTGATCGCCACGCTGCGCGAGGTCGCCGACGCGCACGACGCGACGCCGAGCCAGATCGCGCTCGCGTACGTGCTGCGGCACCCGAACGTGGTGGCCATCCCGGGTGCCTCCGGGGTCGAGCAGATGGAACGCAACGCGGCCGCCGCCGAGATCGACCTCGCCGACGACGAGTACGCCGCACTCGTCGCCGCCGCACACGCGTTCCGCCCGGTCACCGGGCTGGCCGCCGTACCCCGGATGGTCCGCGCCCGCCTGGGCGGGTGAGCCGGCCGGAATCTCCCCGGCACGGGGGAGCCGGACCGGTACGACGGGGCGGACAATGACCGGGTGACGGTCCGGGGGGTGTTCGCGCCGCTGGTGCGCGCCAGCACCTGGCGCCGTGCCGTGTTCCTGCTCCTCGGTGGCGTGCTCGCCCTGCCGTACGCCTTGCTGGCGGTGGTCTTCGCGCAGATGCTGGGGAACGCGACAGCGCCCCGCCCGCTCGTGCTCGGCCTGCTGCTGGTGGCTGCCGGGCTCGCCGTGGTGCCGGTGTTCCTGGCCGGCAGCCGGGCGCTGGAGATCGCCGCCGCCCGGGCGCTGCTCGCCGTCGACCTGCCGGAGCCCGCGCCCGGGCACCGGATCGACCGGGAGACCCGGCTGCGCGCCGCGCTCTGGATCGCCCTGCACCTGGGCACCGGCGCGGTGGTGTGGTTCGCCGCGATCAGCGCGTTCCCGATGGCGCTGGTCTTCGTCGCCGGCCTGGCCGGGATGGACACCGGCGCCGTGGCGGACCAGCGGTTCGGCCCCGTCGACCCGGCGCACCCGGTCCAGGCCGGGCTGGCCGGCCTGGCCGTGCTGGCCGGGCTCGGCTACGCCGTGGCCGGCCTGGGCGCGCTCGCCGCCTCGATGGCGCCGGTGCTGCTCGGCCCGGCCCAGGCCGAGCGGATCGCCGCGCTGGAGGCCCACGCGGTACGGCTGGCCGAACGCAACCGGCTGGCCCGGGAACTGCACGACTCGGTCGGCCACGCCCTGACCGTGGCGACCCTCCAGGCCGGCGCCGCGCGGGAACTGCTCGACACCGACCCCGAGTTCAGCCGGCGGGCCCTGACGGCCATCGAGGAGACCAGCCGGCGCGCCATGGACGACCTGGACCACGTCCTCGGGTTGCTCCGCGAGGCCGGTGCCGTGACGGCACCCGCGCCGCACTCAACGCTCGCCGGACTCGACCGGCTGGTCGCCGCGGCCCGCGCCGCCGGGCTGGACGTCGAGTCCCGGGTCGACGGAGCGCTCGACGCGCTGCCCGCCGTGGTGTCCCGCGAGGGCTACCGCATCGTCCAGGAAGGGCTGACGAACGCGGCCCGGCACGGCCGCGGACCGGTCGCGCTGCGAGTCGCCGTACCCCCGGAAGGGCTGGCGATCGAGCTCGTCAACAGCGTGCGCGGCGCCGCCGGGCCGGCCCGCGGCGGGCGCGGGCTCGACGGCATGCGGGAGCGGGTGCTGCTGCTGGGCGGCCGGCTGGACGCCGGCCCCGACGGGGATCGCTGGCGCGTCCGGGCCACCCTGCCGGTGCCGAGAGGGGATGTCCGGTGACCATCGACGTGCTGATCGTCGATGACGACGAACTGATCCGGGTCGGCCTGCGGGCGATCGTGGACGCCCAGCCGGACCTGCGTGTCGTCGGCGAGGCGGCGGACGGGGCCCAGGTGCCGCCGCTGGTCGCGAAGCTGCGACCGCGGGTGGTGCTGATGGACGTGCGGATGCCGGCCATCGACGGCATCCAGGCCACCCGCCGGTTGCTCGCCGCCTCCGCCGACCCGCCCCGGGTCCTGGTGGTCACCACGTTCGCCAACGACGAGTACGTCTACGAGGCGCTGCGCGCCGGGGCAGCCGGTTTCCTCCTCAAACGGGCCCGCCCGGCCGAGGTGGTGCAGGCGATCCGGGTAGTGGCGGCCGGGGATTCGCTGCTGTTCCCGGCCGCCATCCGGCAGCTCGTCGACACGTACGGGCGGCGCGACGGCGACCGGCTTCGCGCCGCGCGCCTGACCGAGCGCGAGGCCGAGGTGCTGCGGCTGATGGCCGCCGGCCTGTCCAATCCGGAGATCGCCGCCCGGCTGGTCGTCGGCGTCGAGACGGTGAAGACGCACGTCGGGAACGTGCTGGCCAAGCTCGGGGTCCGGGACCGGACCCAGGCGGTGGTCGCCGCCTACGAGTCGGGCTTCGTGATCCCGGCCGGCTGACCGGTCCCTCCCGTGGGGGAGCGGGTCCACCCCGTGGCGGGAGGGAACGTGCGCCCGGCCGGTCCAGGCTGAGGGCATGACGACGACCACCACCTCCGCACCTCCCCGGGACACCCGCACCCGGCTGGACCCGGCCGCCCCGCTCGCCGCCGCCTGGCTCGGCGGCTGGGGCGTGCTCGCCCTGCTGTCGGCGCTCACCGGCGCCGGCTACCCGTTCGGCACGAACGACCCGCACGGCGGGGACGCCGCCGGCCTGCTCCAGTTGCTGCCGGACGCCGTCGGCCCGCCGCTGTTCGCGGTGGTCCTGCTGACCGGCGCCGTCGCCGCCCTGGCCATGACCGGCCCGGCCCGGCTGCAGTCCCGCCCGGTGCGCCTGCTGATCACCGGGTACGCCTCGATCGTCGCCCTCGCGTTGGCGGTGGTGGTGCCCGGGATGCGGGTGCTCGCCCTGCTCGGCTACGCGCCGATGCTGATCATCGGGGCGCCGTTCGGCTGGCCCTCGGTGGACTACGCCGACGTCTTCACCTGGCCGCTGTTCGCCCGGCTGGCTGCCCTGGCCGGGGGGATGCTGCTGGCCGGCGCGCTGCTGCGCTGGCGTCGCCGGATCGCCGACGGGTCCGCTCCGGGCTGGACCGCGCCCGCTGCGGCCGCCCGGTGGGGCCGGTGGGCGACGTGGACGGCGGCCGTCGTCCCGGTGCTCTACGCGTTCACCCGGTTCGCCTGGCTGGCCGGTGTCCCGCTGGGAATGTCCCGGGAGACGCTCGCCGAGATGCGGGCCGACGGTGCGATCTGGGCCGGCGCGGGGCTGGGCGCGTTCGCCGTGGTCGGCGCGGTGCTCACGCTCGGACTGGTGGCCCGCTGGGGAGAGCGGTTCCCGCGCTGGATGCCCGGGCTGGCGGGCCGGCGGGTGCCGGTGCTCCTCGCGGTGATCCCGGCCGGGCTGGTCGCGCTCGCCGTGCTGGCGGCCAGCCTCGACCTGCTCGCCGCGCCGCAGTTCGCCGAGCTGATCAGGGAGGGCAACGCCGCCGCCCTGCCGATGGTGCTGTGGCCGGTCTGGGCGGTCACGCTGGCCGGTGCCGCGTACGCGTACCACCTGCGACGTCGCGCCTGAGACGCCGCCCGGAGGATCGGTCCCGGCACGGGGCGGGACCGACCCCCGGGCGGTACGCGAATTCTGAGCTAGCGTGGATCGGGTGACCGCTCCCAACCAGGTTTCCCCGGTCCCGCCCGCCGACCTGCCGAGCACGCTCGGCGAGTTGCGCGCTACCGGCCACCGCTACCGCACGGTCAAACAGGAACTCCGAGACAACCTCCTCGCCCGGATGGGCTCCGGCGAGGACCGCTTCCCCGGCATCGTGGGCTACGAGGACACGGTGCTGCCCGAGGTCGAGCGCGCGCTGCTCGCCGGGCACGACATGGTGCTGCTCGGCGAGCGCGGGCAAGGCAAGACCCGGCTGATCCGTTCGCTCGGCGCGCTGCTGGACGAGTGGACCCCGGTGATCCCCGGCTCGGTACTCAACGAGCACCCGATGCACCCGCTCACCCCGGCGTCCCAGGCGCTCGTCGACTCGGCCGGCGACGACCTGGCGATCGGGTGGCTGCACCGCTCGATGCGGTACGGCGAGAAGCTCGCCACGCCGGACACCAGCGTCGGTGACCTGATCGGCGACGTCGACCCGATCCGCCTCGCCCAGGGGCGCACGCTCGGCGACCCGGAGACCATCCACTTCGGGCTCGTACCGCGTACCAACCGGGGCGTCTTCGCCGTCAACGAGCTGCCCGACCTGGCCGAACGCATCCAGGTGGCGCTGCTCAACGTGCTGGAGGAACGCGACATCCAGGTCCGCGGCTACCAGCTACGGCTGCCGCTGGACCTGCTGCTGGTGGCCAGTGCCAACCCGGAGGACTACACCAACCGGGGCCGGATCATCACGCCGCTGAAGGACCGGTTCGGCGCGGAGATCCGTACCCACTACCCGCTCGACCTGGACCTGGAGCTGGCGCTGATCCGGCAGGAGGCCGACCTGGTCGCCGTCGTGCCGGAGCACGTGCTGGAGGTGCTGGCCCGGTTCGCCCGCGACGTGCGGGAGTCGCCGTCGGTGGACCCGCGCTCCGGTGTGTCCGCCCGGTTCGCCATCGCCGCCGCGGAGACGGTGGCCGCCGCCGCGCTGCGCCGTTCGGGTCTGCTGGCCGGTGCTTCTGCCGGCGCTGGTGCCGGCGTCGGTGCCTCGGGTGGGGCGGCTGGGGCGGCGTCCCGGCCGGAGGCGCCTGTGGCCCGGATCGGGGACACCGTGTCGGTGACCTCCACGCTGCGCGGCAAGGTCGAGTTCGAGAGCGGCGAGGAGGGACGCGAGATCGAGGTGCTCGCGCACCTGCTGCGTACCGCCACCGCCGAGACGTTCCGCGCCCGGCTCGCCGGGCTCGACCTGTCCGGCTTCACCGCGATCGTCGCCGAGGGCGGCGCCGTCGAGACCGGCGAGCTGGTCTCCTCGTCCGAGCTGCTGCGCCAGGTCGGCACCGTGCCGGGGCTGGCCAAGGTGCTCGACCGGCTCGGGCTCGGCGACGCGCCCAGCCCGGAGGAGGCGGCCGCCGGCATCGAGTTCGTGCTGGAAGGGCTGCACCTGACCCGCCGGCTCGGCAAGGACGTCACCGACTCCGGGCGCACCGTCTACGGGGACCGGGACTGACAGTGGCCGGCGGCAACCGCTTCCGGTACGGGCAGTGGCGCGGCGGACCCGACCCGCTCGCCCCGCCGTACGACGTACGCGCCGCTGTGGACGCGGTCGGCTCGGACGTGCTCGCCGGCGGCAGCCTGCGCGAATCGCTGCGCGAGCTGCTGCGACGCGGCCCGCAGGGGCGTGGCGGGCTCGACGACCTGGCCGCCCGCGCCCGCCGCCTGCGCCGGGAGGCGCTGCGCCGGGGCGACCTCGACGGCGCCGTCACCCGGGCCCGGGCACTGCTCGACCAGGCGCTCGCCGCCGAACGCGACGAGCTGCGCGGCCGCGACGGCGACGACGCCCGGTTCGCCGAGGCCGTGCTCGACAACCTGCCCCGCTCCACCGCCCGCGCGGTGTCGGAGCTTTCCGAGTACGACTGGGCCAGCGCCGAGGCGCGGCAGACGTACCAGCGGATCCTCGACGGGCTGCGCGGCGACGTGCTGGAGCAGCGATTCGCCGGGCTGCGCGACGCGGCACGGGCCACGGCCGACCCGGCCGTCCAGCGGCAGCTCGCCGAGATGATGCGCGACCTCAACGACCTGCTCGCCCGGCACGCCCGCTCCGAGGACACCACCGACGCGTTCGCCGAGTTCATGCGCCGCCACGGCGAGTTCTTCCCGGAACGCCCCAGGGACGTCGACGAGCTGATCGACGTACTGGCCCGGCGGGCCGCCGCAGGTGAGCGGCTCATGCGGTCGCTGTCGGACCGGCAACGTGAGGAACTCGCCGGGCTGATGCGTCAGTCGCTCGGCGACCGGCTCTCCGGTGAACTGTCCCAGCTCGACGCGCACCTGCGGTCGCTGCGGCCGGACATGAACTGGCAGCGCGGCGAGCGGGTCCGCGGCGACCAGCCCCTCGGCTACGGCGAGGCCACCGGCGCGCTGGACGAGATCGCCGAACTCGACGAGCTGCTGGACTCCCTCGACCAGGACCAGCCCGGCGCCACGCTCGACGACGTCGACGTGGAGGCCGTCGCCCGTACGCTGGGCCGGGACGCCGCCGACGACGTACGCCGGTTGCAGGAGCTGGAGCGCGAACTGCGCCGCCAGGGCTGGGTCACCCGCGACGCGGACGGGCTGACGCTCAGCCCCAAGGCGCTGCGCCGGCTCGCGAGCACTGCGCTGCGGCGCGTCTTCTCCGACCTGACCGCCGGCCCGCGCGGCCAGCACGACCTGCGCACGGCGGGCGCCGCAGGCGAGGTGAGCGGGGCGTCACGCCCCTGGGAGTACGGCGACGAACAGCCGCTGGACGTGGTGCGCACGCTCACCCGGGCGGTACGACGGGCCGGTCCCGGAGTGCCGGTGCCGCTCGCTGTCGAGGACTTCGAGGTGGTGGAGACCGAACGGCGGGCGTCGGCGGCGGTGGTGCTGTGCGTCGACCTGTCGTACTCGATGATCTCGCAGGGCCGGTGGGGTCCGATGAAGCAGACCGCGCTGGCCCTGTCACACCTGATGGCGACCCGGTTCCCGCAGGACGCGCTGCAGATCGTCGGCTTCGGCCGGGAGGCGATGCCGCTCACCCAGCAGGAGCTGGCGGCGGTGGAGCCGGACATGCAGCAGGGCACCAACCTCCAGCACGCGCTGCGGATCGCCGGCCGGCACCTGCGCCGCCACCCGGGTGCCGAGCCGGTGGTGCTGGTGGTCACCGACGGCGAGCCGACAGCACACCTGGACCCGGAGGACGGCGAGGCGTACTTCCACTGGCCGCCGCTGCCGGAGACGATCTCGGCGACGATCCGGGAGGTGGACCGGCTGACCCGGTACGGCGCGACGCTCAACCTGTTCATGCTGGGCGACGATCCGGGGCTGCGCCGGTTCGTGGATGCGGTGGCGCGGCGTTCGGGTGGCCGGATGTTCACCCCGGACCTGGACGACCTGGGCGAGTACGTCGTCTCCGACTACCTACGCGCCCGCCACGGCCGCCGCTGAGCTTGCGCCCGCGCGCCTGCGCCCGCGCGTCCTCTCGCCCGCGCTCTCGCGCTCGCGCTCTCGTCGATCTTGGAGTTGTGGTGCCCATGATGCCCGTCTTGCGGCGTTCGCGAGGTGCCACGACTCCAAAATCGGCGGGCCTCTCCTAGAGCCTTGGCGAGTCCTCGCCAGCTCGGGCACAAGAGCCGCCCAGGATCCCCCGGGGCATCCGCGATCTTGCACTTTCGTACCCCGCAAACCGCGCGAATGGGGCACCCGAAGGGCTCGAACCGCAAGATCGCGCAGGTGATCCGGGGTGCCGTCCTCTCGCCCGGGTCAGCCCTGCCTGGCTCGGGTCGATCATGAAGTTGACGGTGTTTGGTGTCCGGTTTGTCGGCGTCAACTTCATGATCGACGGCGCGGGGGCGGGTGCGTGTGGTGCGATCCGTGCTGACCTGGGCGGGTGTGTCTGGTTCGGGGGTGGTGGGTGGCACTCTGGGGGTGGAATCGCGGGCGGGTGGGTGGCGTTGTATCCGGGTGAACGGCCGAGCAAGGCTCGCCCCGCGAGTGGGGTGGTATCTGCAAGGCCTTGGGAATCATCCCGGGGCGGCTGGTCGTTGAGTGAGGTTCCGGCGACGTGAGCCGCGGGGAATCATCCTGGCCGGCTGGTCGTTGGACACGGTTCCGACGACGTGAACCCGCGCCGCTTTCTGGTGGCGTGTTGAGCCTCCGGGAATGGTGGCGGGTGGCGGGTCGTTGAACATGCTTCCGGCGCCGCGACGAGGCATCCCCCTGCCCTCGCGAGCAGCCGGATCCCCCGAAGACTTTCTTGAGCGCCTGACGGTGCCCACGCATCCCCGTTCCCCCGCGGGGTGTGTCGACCCCCGAATGGAGCACTTCTGATGAACACGATTCTGCGTAAGAGCATTCTGGGTGTTGCTGGTCTGGCTTTCACCGGTGGCGTGTTCGCCGGTCCGGTGGCTGCGCACGCGGCGGAGACCACGCACGTGGCGAAGCCGGTCAGTGTGAGCGTGCAGGGTGACAAGCTGATCCCGCACGGTGTGCAGGGTGAGCAGTCGCGTATCGACCTGAACGACGAGCAGACCAAGAACGTGAAGGCGATCATCGCGGCGACGAAGAAGGCCGGTATGGACGAGCGTGCCGCGGTCGTGTCGATCGCGACGGCGTTGCAGGAGTCGAAGCTGGAGAACCTCGGCCACCTCGGTGACCGTAACGACCACGACTCGCAGGGCCTGTTCCAGCAGCGCCCGTCCAGTGGTTGGGGCACGGTGGAGCAGATCACCGACCCCGAGTACTCCACGACGGCGTTCCTGAAGGGTCTGAAGCAGGTCGACGGCTGGCAGGACATGCCGCTGACCAAGGCCGCCCAGACCGTCCAGGTGTCGGCCTACCCGGACCACTACGCCCAGTGGGAGCAGCAGGCCGCCGACCTCGTCGCCCAGCACTGGAACAGCTAAGACCAACAAGTGAGACCAAGCTGAAGGCCGGCACCCCGAACCAACGGGGTGCCGGCCTTCACGCGTCTGGGTGAACCGGGCACGGTAGCCGGGGTGCCCGCAGCGGCTGCGAGGGTTGGATGCGGGGCATGGACGAGGTGGACGCCCCGGCACTGCGGCAGGCGTACGAGGAGTTGTTCGCGGAGATCGACGCGGGCGGGTTCGGGCCGCCGCCCGAAGGTCAGCTGAGCGCCGAGCAGATCGTCGCGCACCTCGCCGCCAACGACGAGCTGATGAGCGAGGCGACCGAGGCGGTGCTGGCCGGCTCGCCGTTCGCGTACTACGACCTGGACACCATCCACCGGCCGCAACTGGACGCGCTCGTCTCCGAGTGCGGCGGGCTGGACGGTCTGGCCGCGCTGTTCCGGGCCACCAGCCAGAAGTTGTGCGCGTTGGCGGAGCGGCTCGGCCCGGCGGCGGAGACGCCGGTGGACACCGTGCTGCGCGAGGGCTTCGACCTGGACGTGGACGACTCGCTGCCCTGGGGCAGGGCGCTGGACCTGCACATCCGCGTGCACCTGCCGCTGCACCTGGCCCAGCTCCGCGCCCTGCGCCGCCAGCCCCACCTCGCCTGACCGGCAGATAATCGATCATGGAGTTGTGGCAGTGGACAACTCCGACATGCCTGGCCTTCCAGGCGCCACAACTCCAAGATCGACGGAAGCGGGCGCGGGCGGGGCGGGGGACGTCGCAGGGGGCGGATGGCGGAACGTGCGGCGGTAGGCGGTGGGGGATACGCCTACCCGCGCGTGGAAGTGCTGTCGCAGCGCGGCGGTGGTGCCGAAACCCGCGTCCCGGGCGATCCGGTCGACGCTCAGATCCGTCGTCTCCAGCAGCACCCGGGCGTGCTCGGTGCGCTGCTGGAGCAGCCACTGGGCCGGGCTGAGCCCGGTCTCGGACCGGAAGTGCCGGGTGAACGTACGGACGCTCATCCGCGCGTGCGCCGCCATCTCGCGCAGCGCCACCGGCTCGTGCAGCCGCTGCCGCGCCCACTCGCGGGTGGCCGCTGTGCCGTTGTCAGCGCCGCGGGGCACCGGCCGCTCGATGTACTGGGCCTGCCCACCGTCGCGCCACGGCGGCACCACGCAGCGCCGGGCGGCCCGGTTGGCCACCGCGCTGCCGTGGTCCGTGCGGACGACGTGCAGGCACAGGTCGATTCCGGCGGCCACCCCGGCCGAGGTGAGCACGCGGCCGTCGTCGACGAAGAGTACGTCGGGGTCGAGCCGTACGCCGGGGTGCAGGCGGCGGAAGCGCGACGCGTACGCCCAGTGCGTGGTGGCCGGGCGGCCGTCGAGCAGGCCGGCGGCGGCGAGCACGAACGCGCCGGTGCAGATGGACATGACGCGGGCGCCCCGGTCGTACGCGGCCCGCAGCGCCTGGGCCACCTCGGCGGCCACCGTGCCGTCGTGCAGCGGCGAGCCCGAGTGGATGCCGGGGACGATCACGGTGTCGGCGCTGTCCAGCAGTTCCAGCCCGTGGTCGGGGAGGACCTGGAAGCCGGCGCTGCTGCGTATCGGCAGGCCGCCGGGGGTGCAGGTCGCCACCGCGTACAGCGGGGTGCTGTCGTCGGCGCGGGCGGCGCCGAGGACCTGGGCGGGGGTGCCGAGGTCGAGCGCGACCACGCCGTCGAGGGCGAGGACGGCGACCCGGTGCGGTACGGACATGGCCCGATTATTGCGCACGATGGCTTTCCGGCCACTCGTCGCAGGAACCGCCAGGTCCGAGACTCGATTGGTGACACGATCCCGCCTGCACCCGGCCTGGCTCGTCGCCGCCGTGGCCTTCGTCGCGCTCGTCGGTGCCGCAGGTTTCCGCGCCACCCCGGGCGTGCTGCTGCACCCGCTGCACGCCGAGTTCGGCTGGCCGCTGGCGACCATCTCCGCCGCCGTGTCGGTCAACCTGCTGCTGTACGGCCTCACCGCGCCGTTCGCCGCCGCGCTGATGGACCGGTTCGGCATCCGCCGGGTGGTGGCCGGTGCGTTGGTGCTGGTGGCCGCCGGCAGCGGCCTGACCGTGGGGATGACCGAGAGCTGGCAGCTCCTGCTGTGCTGGGGCGTCCTCGTCGGGCTGGGCACCGGCTCGATGGCGCTGGCGTTCGTGGCGACGGTGACCGGGCGCTGGTTCGTCAAGCGGCGGGGACTGGTGACGGGTGTGCTCACCGCCGGGGGCGCGGCCGGGCAGCTCGTCTTCCTTCCGCTGCTCGCGGTGCTGGTGCGCGACCACGGCTGGCGCACGGCGGCACTCGTCGTCGCCGGGGCCGCGCTGGCGGTCGTACCCCTTGTGGTGTGGTTGTTGCGGGAGCATCCGGCGGACCTGGGGCGGCCCGCCTACGGCGCGACCGAGGTCGTGCCGCCGGCCCGGCCGGAGGGCGGCGCGGCGGCGCGGGCGGTCGGCGCGCTCGCCGCCGCCGCGCGGACGCGGCCGTTCTGGCTGCTCGCCGGCGGGTTCGCGATCTGCGGCGCGACCACGAACGGCCTGGTCGGTACGCACTTCGTGCCCGCCGCGCACGACCACGGCATGCCGGAGACCACAGCCGCCGGGCTGCTCGCCGTGGTCGGGCTCTTCGACATCGCCGGCTCGATCGCCTCCGGCTGGCTCACCGACCGGGTCGACGCCCGGCTGCTGCTCGGCGCCTACTACGCGTTGCGCGGGGCGTCGCTGCTGGTGCTGCCGAGCCTGTTCGCCGGTACGGCCGAGCCGAGCATGCTCGTCTTCATCGTCTTCTACGGGCTGGACTGGGTGGCGACGGTCCCGCCGACCGTGGCGCTGTGCCGGGAGTGGTTCGGCGCGTCCGGTGCCGTGGTGTTCGGCTGGGTGTTCGCCGCGCACCAGTTCGGCGCCGCGCTGGCGGCCACCGGCGCCGGTCTGGTCCGGGACCGGCTCGGCGACTACGCGCTGGCCTGGTACGTGGCCGGCGCGTTGTCGATCGGCGCGGCCGGGCTGTCGCTGCTGATGCGGCGCCGTGCCGCCGACGAGCCCGCGCTCGCGCTGCCCGTGGCGGCGGGCCGGCGGGCCTGGAGCTACCGCGGCTGACGGGTCGGCGCTACCGGGGCCGGCGGGGCGGCGCCACCGGGGCCGACCGGTCAGCCGGCCGCCCACTGCTGCTCGGGAGCGCCGCTGCACGGCGCCTGCTCCAGCTCGCGGCCGGGCTCGGTGCCCGCGTCGTCGACCTGCGCGCACTTGCCGCTGTGCACTGCCACAAGCAGCGCCGCACCGTCACCGGCCTGCTGGAACCGCCACTGCTGGTTGGCCTGCCCGTTGCACGACCACTGCTGCACGTCGACGCCGTCGTCGGTCTTCGCCTCGTTGACGTCCAGGCACTTGCCGCTCGCCGCGTTGACGAGCAGGTAGGTGTCGTTCGTGACCGGCGTGACCACCCACTGCTGCTCCGGCCCGCCGGTGCAGTCGGCCAGCGCCGCCTGCGCGCCCTCGGCCTCGTCGCCCGTCACGCCGAGGCAGCGTCCGGACGGCACGCCCCGGATCACCTTCGGCGTGGCCACAGGCGCGGCGGGTGTGCTCGGCGCCGCGCTCGGCGAGGGCGACGACGACGGCGTGGGCTCCGCCGTCGGTTCCGCGCTCGGCTCGCTCGGCTCCGCTGTGGGCACTGCCGCCGCCGGCACCACCGGCCGGTCGTCGCCGCCGCCGAGCACGCCGGTGGCGAAGAAGACCCCGAGGAGTACGCCCGCCACGCCGACGCCCAGCGCGATCCGCATCAGCGGGTCCTGGGGCAGCCGGACACCACGGGCGCCACGGGCGCGGCGGGCGCCGTAGACGGTGCCGGACGGGTCGGAGTGCGGGTCGGCCATGGGGGCATAGTGACCCACCGGGGCCGCCGGGTGCCAGTCGCCCCGGCGGCACGGTGACTCAGTCGACGACCCGGACGTCCTTCCAGAACGCCACCCGGTCGCGGACCATCTCCGCGTCCGGCTTGGGATCGGGGTAGTACCAGACGGCGTCCGGGCTGGTGGCGCCGCCGTGTTCGAGCGTGTAGTAGGAGGCCGTGCCCTTCCACGGGCAGACCGTGTGGGTGTCGGACTCCCGGATCAGGTCGTCGCGCAGCGCGGCACGGGGGAAGTAGTGGTTGCCCTCGACCACCACTGTGTCGTCGCTCTCGGCGACGACGAGGTCGTTCCAGACGGCTTTCGGCATGTCCTCCACGCTATGCCGGTGGGCGCGTGCCGGCCACCGCTCAGCGCGTCGGCTCCTCGTCCGTCACGTCGGCCACCGTCGCGCCGAGCGCGGCCAGCGCGGTGTCCGCGTCGACCGCGACGGCGAGGCCGTGCTCGCCCGCGCCGAGCGTGATCTCCCGGCCGCGCAGCCGCTCGTCGGCGACCACCGGCCAGGCGGTGGTGGCGCCGAACGGCGTGATGGTGCCGCGCGCGTACCCGGTGGCGGCCTTCGCCGCCTCGGCGTCGGGCATCGACAGCCGGCTCACCCCGAGCAGGGCGCGCAGCTTCGGCCAGGAGATCACCCGGCCGCCGGGCGTCAGCACGAACAGCAGGTCGCCCTCGCCGCGGCGGACCACGATCGTCTTGACCACGTCGGGCACCTCGACGCCGCGCGCCGCAGCCGCCTCGGCGAGGCTCGCGACCGGGCCGTGGCGGATCACCCGGTACGGCAGGCCGGCGTCGTCGAGTGCGGTGAGCGCGGGATTCGGCATGGCGGTCACGGTAACGCGCGCGTCGTCGGCCGGTCGCGGAATGGCCACCGTGGACATCCCACGAATTGTCGTACCCGAGCGTAAGGTGATCTCATGCACGCTGTCCGTGATCATGAACGGGCGGTGGACACGCTGCGGCGCTCCTACGCCGCGGTGCCCGCCGGGGAACCCGTACGGCTGGCCAAGCAGACCTCGAACCTGTTCCGGCCCCGCTCCGCGCCGCGTACGCCCGGCCTGGACGTGAGCGGCCTGACCGGGGTGCTCGCCGTGGACCCGGCGGCCCGCACCGCCGACGTGCAGGGCATGTGCACCTACGAGGATCTGGTCGACGCGACGCTGCCGCACGGCCTGATGCCGCTTGTCGTGCCGCAGTTGCGCACCATCACGCTGGGCGGGGCGGTGACCGGGCTGGGCATCGAGTCCACCTCCTTCCGCAACGGCCTGCCGCACGAGTCGGTGCTGGAGATGGACGTCCTCACCGGCGCGGGGGAGATCGTCACGACCCGGCCCCGGGGCGAGCACGCCGACCTGCACCGCGCCTTCCCCAACTCGCTCGGCAGCCTCGGCTACGCGACCCGGCTGCGCATCGAGCTGCAACCGGTCCGCCGGTACGTGTCACTGCGCAACATCCGGTTCACCCGGCTGGAGGAGCTGGTCGACGCGATCGGCGAGGTGGTCGCCAAGGGCGCCTGGGGCGGTGAGCCGGTCGACGCCATGGACGGGGTGGTGTTCAGCCCCGGCGAGGCGTACCTCGTGCTCGGCACGTTCACCGACGAGGCCGACGACGGCCCGTCCGACTACACCGGCCAGGAGATCTACTACCGCTCGCTGCGCCGGCGCACCCGGGACGCGCTCACCGCGTACGACTATCTCTGGCGCTGGGACACCGACTGGTTCTGGTGTTCGGCGGCGTTCGGGGTGCAGCACCCGGTGGTGCGGCGGCTGTGGCCGCGGCGCTACCGGCGCAGCGACGTCTACCACCGGATCGTGCGGCTGGAGCACCGGCACCAGGTGGCCGCCCGGGTCGACAGGTGGCGGGGCCGCCCGGCCCGCGAGCGGGTGGTGCAGGACGTGGAGGTCCCGCTCGACCGCACGCCCGAGTTCCTGCGCTGGTTCGCCGCCAACGTGGGCATGACGCCGGTGTGGCTGTGCCCGCTGCGGCTGCGGGAACCGTCCGGTCCCGGGTCGGCGAAGGCGTGGCCGCTATATCCGCTCCGACCGGGCGAAACGTATGTGAACATCGGCTTCTGGGGAAGCGTCGCCATCGCGGCGGGCGCCGCCGACGGCGACGTCAACCGCCAGATCGAGCGCATGGTGTCGGAGGTGGGCGGTCACAAGTCGCTCTACTCCGACGCGTACTACGACCGGGGGGAGTTCGACCGCCTCTACGGCGGGGACACCTGGCGTGCCGTGAAGGACCGCTACGACCCGGACCACCGACTCACCGGACTGTACGAGAAGGCGGTATCCCGAGCATGAGTCTGACCGACCGAACACCGGGGGCGGCGAGCGCCCCGGCCGGCCCGCCGGCGGGCGGGCGGCGTACCGGACCCACAGTCGCGGACGTGGTCCGCGCGGTCACCACCGGCGACCTGCCCGTCCGGGTCACCGGCTACGACGGCAGCGCGGTGGGCCCGGCCGACGCCGGGATCACCCTGGCGATCCGCACCGAGCGGGGCCTGTCCTACCTGCTCACCGCGCCGGGCGACCTGGGCATGGCCCGGGCCTACGTCAGCGGCGACCTGGCGCTGGAGGGCGTGCACCCGGGCGACCCGTACGAGGCGCTGCGGGTGATCAAGGACGAGGTGCCGCTGCGGATCCCGGCGATGAGCGAGGCGCTCGCGCTGGTCCGGGGCCTGGGCTGGGAACGGCTGCGCCCGCCGCCGCCCCCGCCGCAGGAGGCGGCGCCGCGCTGGCGGCGGCTGATGACCGGCCTGCGTCACTCGCGCATCCGGGACAGCACCGCGATCTCGCACCACTACGACGTGTCGAACGCCTTCTACGAGAAGGTGCTCGGGCCGTCCATGACGTACACCTGCGCGGTCTTCCGCAGCCCCGGCGACACCCTGGAGGAGGCGCAGCGCAACAAGTACGACCTGGTCGCCGGCAAGCTGGCGCTCAAGCCGGGGATGCGGCTGCTGGACGTCGGCTGCGGCTGGGGCGGCATGGTCCGGCACGCGGCCCGCGAGTACGGCGTCAAGGCGCTCGGTGTGACGCTGTCGAAGGCGCAGGCCGACTGGGCGCGGGCCGCGATCGAGCGGGAAGGGCTGAGCGAGCTGGCCGAGGTGCGTCACCTGGACTACCGGGACGCGCCGCGCGAGCAGTTCGACGCGATCTCCTCGATCGGCCTGACCGAGCACATCGGGGTGCGCAACTACCCGGCCTACTTCGGCGCGCTGCGCTCCCGGCTCAAGCCCGGCGGGCGGCTGCTGAACCACTGCATCACCCGGGCCGACAACCGGGCGCCGCACCGCTCCGGCGCGTTCATCGACAGGTACGTCTTCCCGGACGGTGAGCTGGCCGGTCCGGGCCGGCTGATCAGCGAGATCCACGACGCCGGGTTCGAGGTGCACCACGAGGAGAACCTGCGCCAGCACTACGCGCTGACGCTCGCCGGCTGGTGCCGCAACCTGGTCGAGCACTGGGACTTCTGCGTCGGCGAGGTCGGGCCGGGCACCGCGAAGGTGTGGGGGCTCTACATGGCCGGCTCCCGGCTGGCGTTCGAGCGCAACGGCATCCAGTTGCACCACGTGCTCGCCACGCACAACGGCCCGGAAGGGGTGAACGGGTACCCGCTGCGTCCGGACTGGACGCCCTGACGCGACGTACCGACGAAAGGCCGCGCGGACCGCGCGGCCTTTCGTCGAAGCTATTGACAAAGAAGTTTTGTACGTACAAACTGATTTTGCCATGAGAGACGTCCTGTACCTGGAACAGCGCGAGCAGGCCGAAGTCCTGCTCAAGCCGCAGCGCATCGAGGTGCTGCGGCAACTCGCCGAGCCCCGCACCTGCACCGAGGTCGCGGCCCGGCTGGAGCAGACGCCGCAGCGCGTCTACTACCACGTCAAGCAGCTCGTCGCGGCCGGGCTGGCCGAGCAGGTGGCGCAGCGGCAGGTGCGCGGCATCACCGAGGGCATCTACCAGGCCGTCGCCCGGTCGTACTGGCTCTCGCCCCGCCTGGTCGGCCGCATCGGCGGCACCCGCCGGGCCCGCGACGAGCTGAGCCTGGGCTACCTGCTCGACCTCATGGAGGAGGTCCAGGCCGACATCGCGGCGCTCGACCGCACCGCCCCCGAACTGCCGTCCATCGGCGTCTCCGGCGAGATCCGGGTGCCCGCCGAGCGGCGGCAGGAGTTCCTGCACGACCTGCAGACGACGCTGCAGGACCTGTTCACGCGCTACGGCGGCGCCGAGGGAGACGCCTTCAAGCTCGCCGTGGCCTGCTACCCGAAAGGCGACACGCATGACTGAGCCGATGATCATCCGCGCCCGCCTCGCCGCCCCGGTGGCGACCGTCCGCCGCGCCCTGACCGACGCCGCCGAGCTGCGCGTCTGGCTGGCCGAGCACGCCGAGGTCGAGCTGCCCCGGCGGTACGAGTTCTGGGGCCGCTACACGCCCGAGGGCGACGCGCCACACCAGCGGCTGCTGCACGCCGACGACCGGACGCTGCGCTTCGCGTGGACGCTCGACGGGGTGGAGACCACCACCGAGTTCGAGCTGGAGCCCGACGGCGACGCCACCGTACTCACGCTGCGGCAGAGCCACTTCAGCTTCGAGGAGGCGATGAGCGGCAGCAGCATCCGGGGCGTGCTCCAGACGTTCTGGTACCTGGCGATCGCCAACCTCAACGACCACCTCGACGGCCGGCCGCTGCTGCCGCGTACCGACTTCACCTCCGCCGACCTGCGCGGCGAACTGCTGATCGACGCCCCGATGGACAAGGTGTGGACGTCGCTCACCGACTCCGAGCAGGCCGGCGCCTGGTTCGGCTACCCGATCGGCATCGAGCCCTGGGAGGGCGGCCGGTACGCGATGGGCGGCTTCGACGCCGGTGAGGCCGCGAAGGTGTTCGACGTGACGCCGGGGCGGGCGCTGTCAATCGACTGGGGACCGACCGGCGTGACCTCCTGGGAGCTGGACGAGTCCGAGGGCCGGACGAAGCTGACGTTCGTGCAGTCCGGCTTCGACGAGGGCAACCCGCCGTACGGCGCCTGGACCGGCATCGTCTCCGGGTTCGCCGAGCTGCGACGCTTCCACGAGGTGCCGGACTGGAAGCCCATCTGGCTGTAAGGAAGGGCCCCCTCTTAACGCCTCCGGTAGAGGAGGGGGCCCCTTTTAACACGGGCGCTGGCTGGGTAATGCCGGGCGATGTTCTTCATCTTCGGGCTGCGGACCAAGGTCGTCCGGTCCGGCGTCGTCACCGCTGTCTGCCGCAACTGCGGCAACCAGGCCGCCCAGGTGATCACCCGCCGGGTCACCAAGTTCAGCCTCTTCTTCATCCCGCTGATCCCGCTGCGCACCCGGTACGGGCAGCAGTGCACGTTCTGCGGCGCCCAGTACGACATCTCCCGCGCCGAGGCCGAGCGCCTCCCGGTCGGCTGACCGGTGACCCGCTTCCTCTGCTGGCTGATCGGCCGGCAGCCCGCCACTCCGATCGCCCCGCCGGTGCACACCGCTGCCCGTCCACCCTGCACGCCCGGGCGCCGGCACCGCCGCCGGCGTCGTCCGGTGGCGGGAGCGCAGTCCCCGCGCTCGCCCTGGAACCGCTCCGCCGACCGCTGACGGGGTGGCCCGACCGCGGCATCGAACCGGAGAACCATCGCGAGCTGCTCGCTCAGTGCTGCACCGGCCGCCGGCCGCCCGAGCCGACCTGCTGCGCGTCGTCGAGCCCCTCGACCGGGAATTCCGTCGCCGTACCGTGCCGGTGCCCTGGCCGGTCAACGACTGGGAGCGGGGCTGGGGGTGGCGACGCCTGAGGGAGATCTGACCGCCGTGTTAACAAGGGGCCCTTCCTCTACCGGAGGCGTTAACAAGGGGCCCTTCCTTACACTTCATCGGATGGAGGAGCGGCTGGCGCAGATCCGGGGTGGTGGGCCGCCCCGGCGGCACAACGCCCGTACCATCGCCGCGTTGACCGGCAACCCCGGCTGCACCCGCCGCGCCGTGCTGGACAGCGCGGGCGCGGACAAGCCGGCGCTCGCCGAGCGGCTCGGCTTCCCGGCCCGGTTCGGGCAGTCCCGTTTCGCGATCACCCGGGGCAACGCGTTCGAGGCGCAGGTCAAGGCCGACGGCGGGGCGGAACTGCTGCGCCTGGTCGCGGAGCGGCTCGGCGTACCGGTGCCGGAGGCCGCGACCTGGACCGACCTCGGCGCCGACGACGACCGGCCGGAACGGTCCCGGGCGGCGCTGACCGCGAGCGGCGACGGCCCGGCGCTGTTCGACCACCCGCTGCTCGGCCTGGACGTGGCCGGCACCCGGGTGCACCTGGAACCGGACCTGGTCGCCGCGCGGCTGGCCGGCCGGTTCCACGTCGTGGAGATCAAGTCGTTCCCGGTGATCGACGGGCAGGCCGACCCGGGCAAGGTCGCCGCCGCCGCGATCCAGTCCGCCGTCTACGTGCTGGCGCTGCGCGAGTTGCTCGCCGCCGAGGGACGCGACCCGGAGCTGGTGTCGCACGAGGTGGTGCTGGTCTGCCCGCGCGACTTCGCCAACCAGCCGGTGGCCAGCCTGCTCGACGTGCGCCGGCAACTGCTGGTGCTGCGCCGCCAACTGGCCCGGATGGCCCGGGTCGAGGAGTTGCTCGCCGCCGTACCGGCCGGCTTCACGGTCGACCCGGCGGCCGATCCGGCCACGCTCGCCGCCGCGCTGCACCAGGTGCCCGCGCGCTACGCACCCGACTGCCTGGCCGCCTGCGAGCTGGCGTACTTCTGCCGGCACGAGGCGCGCGGGCAGACCGGCGCGCTGGGCCGGCCGGTCCGTGAGGCGCTGGGCGGCGTCGAGGACGTCGCCGACGTGCTGGCGCTCGCCGAGGGCGTAACCGCGCCCGAGCCGGAGCAGGCGGAGGCCGCCGCGCTGCTGCGGGCCGCCGCGCGCCTGCGCGCCGACGCCCTCGCCGGACACCCCGCGTGAGTACGCTCCGCGCACTCGCCCGAGCCCAGGCGGTCGCCACCGGGCGGGCCCAGCCTGTCGCCACGGTCCGCCACCTGCACCTGTCCGACCGGCCGCTGGTGCTGGTGCCGCTCGCGCTGGCCGGTGAGGCGAACGCCCCGCTGGCGGCGATGGTCGGCGCCGCGCCCGACGAGGCCCGGCTGCTCGTGGTGCCGCAGCCGCGCAACCGGGACCAGCGGTTCGCGTTCGCCGCCGAGCTGGCCGCGATCGTGCTGCCGTACCTGGACGAGTTCCGCGACCTGACCGAGGCGGTGCCGGTGGACCGGGGCCGCGACGTCCGCCACCGGTACGTCGACGCGCCGCAACTGCTGGTGCCGAACCCGGCCGGGATCACGTTCCTGCGGCTGTTCGGCCGTTCCACCCGGTTCCGCCGTACCGACGGCGACTATCCGGTGCATCAGTCGGTGCCGCTGCTCGGCCGCTGGCTGACGTTCTTCGCCGAGCGTGCCGAGCAGCCCGGCTCGTCGGCGTTGCTGGCGCTCACCGAGGCGCTGACGTTGCACTGGGCGACCGGGCAGAGCGTGGTGGAGGACCTGCACCTGCCGGCGGTGCTGGGCTGGCTCGACCCGCCGGCCGGGCTGACCGGCGCCGAGGCGGCGGCCCGTGCCGAGGACCCGGCACACTGCCCGCCGGCCGGTCCGGCCACCGACCCGGACTTCGACAACCGCCGGCTCGCCCCGGCGATCGAGGCGTACACCCGGGCCGAGGACGACCCGGCGGCCCGCGCGGCCGCGTACGACGAGCTCGCCGGCCTGCTGCGCGACCAGCTCGCGCCCACCTGGGAGCTGATGTGGCGCGGCGTCGGGCTGTTGCGGGCGCTGTCGGCCGGCGCGCGGGTGGCGGGCCGGTGGGCCGGTGACCGGGACGCGTTCACCGCGCACGCCGAGCACGTCGACGCCGGGGGCGGCCCGCAGCCGCGGCGCGACGGCGCGGTGGCGGCGGCGCTGCGGTTGCAGCGGCTGGAACGGGCGTCGACCGCGTGGGCGGTGCAGCGCGCCTACGACGATCCGCTGGTGATGGCCGAGCACCGGCTGTCCGGGGAGGCGTTCGTCGGCGAGGTGACGCTCGCCGACCCGGCGCGGGTGGACGACTCCGGCAAGCGGCCGGTGCTGCGCCCGCGCATCCAGGTGGTCACCACCGAGCCGGTGCCGATGCCGGTGGGCGCGACGCTGTACTCCCCGGCCCGCCCGGGGCAGAAGGCGAAGGTCGTGTTCGTGACGCCCGGTGCCGACGGCAAGACCGAGGTGGTGCTGGAACTGTCCGGCGGGATGGGCCGGGGGCTGACCGCGCCTCCGGGCAGCGTGCCCGAGGTGGGCGAGCGGATCTGCCTGACCAGTCTGTCCGACGGCTTCCTGCCGGGCGGCGCGTTCCCGGCGCCGGAGGAGACGCCGTGGACGCACGGCGGGCCGCCCGGCACGGCCGTCGCGCCGCAGGACCCGGCTTCGGCGGAGGACTGGTCCTGACCCGCGCGGCTCAGCCCAGGGCGGCGAGAGCCGTCCGCGCCTCGGCCGCCGTCGGCCGGTCCGGGTCCGCCGCGAGCAGCGCCTCCAGGCTCCGGCGGTACGCGACGTCGCGCGCCCCGTCGGCCGGGCTCGCCAGGTCCGGGGTGACGCCGCAGCCCTCCCAGTTGGTGCCGCTCGCCGCGTGCACGGGCCGGGCCACCGGCACCGTCAGTTCCAGGTGCGGGTGCAGCCGGTGCCCGACGCGGGGATGCGCGCCGCCCCGGGTGGGCTCACCGACCACTGTGGCCCGGCCGAACTGCTGAAGGTCGTACGCCAGTTCCTCGCCGCCGGAGAAGGTCGCCGGACCGGTGAGCACGTGGACCGGCTTCTCCGGCGCGTAGCGGGGGACCGGCAGCCAGGCGGCGCTCCAGAACTGGCGGGTGACGCCGGAGCGCTCGTGCATGGTGTGCAGGTGCGTCGGCTCGGCGAAGAACCAGCCGCAGAGCAGCGCCACCCCGTCCGGGCTGCCGCCCTCGGTGCGGCGCAGGTCGAGCAGGAGCGCGTCGGTGCCGGCGAGCAGCCGCAGCGCGGCGGTCAGCGCGTCGCCAGCCAGGTCGGGCGGGAACACGTACGGCTGGATCTCCAGTAGCCCGACGTTTCCCGGCAGCCGTTGCACCCGGGTCACGCCGCCCATGCCGAGCGCGGCGAGGCGCGCGAAGTGTTCCCCGGTCGGGTCGTCGGCCCTGTCGGACAGCGGCTGGTCGTGGTGCTTGAGCCGCAGGTGCAGGTCGCGGTTCGCCGACTGGAGGTCGGCGGTGACGAGCGCGCCGAGCGTGGCGGGGTCGCCCGCCCCGGCGTACGCCCCGGCGCGCAGGCGCTCGCGCAGGTGGCCGGCGACCCGGTCGGCGACGTCGGGCAGGACGTACTCGTCGGCCACCAGCGCGGCGGCCCGTTCGACGATGGCGGTGATCTGGTCCGGATCCATCGAGTCCCCGTTCTCGCGGTGGGGGAGAAGTAGAGCAGCCGGTTGACAAAGCGTCAAGAGAACTAGACGCTTTCGCGGTGACCGACGATCCGCTGGAGATCCGCGACCCGGCCCAGTTCAAGGCGCTGGCCCACCCGTTCCGGCACCGGCTGCTGTTCGCGCTCGGAGCCGGTCCCGCCACGCTCAGCCAGCTCGCCGCCCGTCTCGGCGCGGCGAAGGGCACGGTGGCCCACCATCTCGCGGTGCTGACCGAGGCCGGCATGGTCCGCCCGGCGCACAGCCGTCAGGTCCGGGGCGGCACCGAGCGCTACCACGAACGCACGTTCCGCCGGCTCGTCGGCGCCGACACCGACGCGGGCGCCACCGCCGCGCTGCTCGGGGCGTACGCCGAGGAACTCGCCGGTGACCCCGACCCGCTCGTGCACCTGCGACACCTGCGGCTCACGCCGGCCCAGGCCCGGCGCCTGCGGTCCACGCTGGACGAACTCGTGGGCGAGGCCGAGGAGGCGCCGCCGGGGCAGCCGCGCTACGGCGTGCTGGTCTCCCTCTACCGGCACCCGCCTGCGGTCCGCTGACCGACAGTCGTCGACTCTGGCGGCAGTCCCCGGCGCTGGCTAGGCTTGCGCCGTCCGTCGTCCGGTCCTCGTCGTCGAGGGTGCACGTCTGGAAGAGAGCCGGAGCGCATCGTTGTATCCCAGCACGACGTGAGCCTCGCCGTCGCGGCGCCGGCCCGTCATCCGCTCGTCGGCCGTGTCGGACTTGTCGCGGCCGCTGTCGTCGTACTCGGGGAGATGGCCTGGCTGGCCGCCCGTCTGCCGGGCGCGGCGCTGGTGAGCGACCTCGGCGCGATGGCGGTGTCGAGCTGGGCGGCAGTGCTCTGCGCCGGCGCGGCGCGACGTCAGCCGGCCGTGTTGCGCCGGTTCTGGGAACTGCTCGCCGCCACCATGGCCCTCGCCGCGCTCGGCCGTGCGGTGTGGACGGTGGAACGGCTCGGCGGGCTCGGCCTGCCCCACACGCCGCTGGTGGGGGGCCTGTTCGCCGCCGGCATCGTCACCGGCACCGCCGCGCTGCTCTGCTCCCGCACCGGCCCGCGCAGCGTGATCGGCCGGGCCCGCACCCTGCTCGACGGGGTCATCGTCGGGCTGGCCCTCATCCCGATCGGCTGGGTGGTGGTGTTCCACCGGATCACCGACGCCGAGCTGGCCGACCCGATGCGGACGTTCGGGCTGCTCTACCCGATGTTCGACCTGATGCAGCTCACCATCCTCGTGGCGGTCGCCGGTCCGGGCCGGCCGATGTGGCGGGCGCTCACGGTGATCGGTGCGGGCCTGGCGATCCGGTCCGGCGCGGACGCCGTCTACGTCTCCCTGGTCGCGCGCGGCGACTACACGCCGGGGCACCCGGTCGACGTCTGCTGGCCGCTGAGCTACCTGCTGGTCGGCCTGGCCACCCGCTATCCGCCGCCGAACGACGGGGAGGGCGAGGACGACGTGGTCGACTCGCCGCTGCCGCCGTGGTGGCGGGTCGCGCTGCCGTACCTGCCGGTGGGCGGTGCGATCGTCGCGGTCCTGCTGTCGCGGCAACCCAGCGGGCAGACCCCGCAGGTCGTCTTCGTCGGCATGATGGGCCTGCTCGGGGTGCTGGCGCTGCGCCAGGGGCTGGCCGCGAACGAGAACCTGCGGCTGGTCGGGCGGCTGCGCCGGCTCGCGTACTCCGACCAGCTCACCGGCCTGCCCAACCGGCTGACGTTCGTCCGGCGGCTGCGGCGGGCGTTGCGCGGGGGTGGGCCGGTCGCCGTGGTGCTGCTCGACCTGGACGGCTTCAAGCAGGTGAACGACAGGTTCGGGCACGCCGCCGGGGACCGGCTGCTGACCACCACCGCGGAGCGCATGCGGGACGCGGTCGGCCCGGACGGGATGATCGCCCGTCTCGGCGGCGACGAGTTCGCAGTGCTCGTCGCAGGGGAGCGCCCGGTGTCACCCGAAGGGCTCGCGGTCCGGCTGCTGGCAGCCCTGGAACCGCTGCCCGGCGAGGAGGATCTCGGCGTCCACCCGTCGGCGAGCATCGGCATCGCCGAGTACGGGCCGCAGCACACTTCGCACACCGACCTGCTCCGGGACGCCGACATCGCCATGTACGCGGCGAAGGCGGCGGGCAAGGCCGCGTACCGGACGTGCACGCCGGAGCTGCGCGAGTCGGCGGTCAGCCGGGCCGAACTGATCGCCGACCTGCGCCGCGCGGTGGACGAGGGCCAGTTGCTGATGGAGTTCCAGCCCATCGTCGACCTGGACACCGGCACGGTACGCAGCGCCGAGGCGCTGGTGCGCTGGCGGCATCCCCGGCTGGGTGTGCTGACCCCGGCGCGGTTCCTGCCGCTGGCCGAGGAGACCGGGCTGATCGTGGCCATCGACAGGTGGGTCATCCACGAGGCGTGCCGGGCCGCGGCCACCTGGCGCGAGCACGCGCCGGACGTGACTGTGGCGGTGAACATCGCCGCCGCCCACCTGTGCCGGCCGGACCTGATCGCGACTGTCACCGGCGCGGTCGGCGCGGCCGGCCTGCCGCCCCGCGCGCTCACCCTGGAGCTGACCGAGTCGGCGCTGATCGAGGGCAGCGAGTCGGTGCTCGACCGGCTGTCCCAGCTGCGCGACCTCGGCATCCGCATCGCCATCGACGACTTCGGCACCGGGTACTCCTCGCTGAGCTACCTGCACCGTATCCCGGCCACCGAGCTGAAGATCGACAGGTCGTTCGTGTCCCGGCTGGACGCCGGCGACGCCCGCGCGTACGCCACCGTCGAGATGGTGAACCGGCTGGCCGGCGCGTTCGACCTGGCCGTGGTGGCCGAGGGTGTGGAGACTGTCGCGCAGCACGCGGCGGTCACCGCGATCGGCTGCCGGCAGGGCCAGGGCTGGCGGTACGGCCGTCCGGCCGCCCTGCCGGACCTGCTCCCCGCGCTGTCCGGGGCCGGCGCCGAGCGCTGACCGGCCCGGGTCCACGGGGGCCGAAGGTCCCGGACGGGACAGGGGATTCGACCCTGCTCACCGGCGGTCCGGCACCGCCATGATGGTTCTCGTCAACAAGACGAACACACCCTCCACACGGGAGTTTGATATGAAGCGACGGACGCTCGATCTGCTGTTCAGCATCGGTGGGCTGGGCCTGGCGGTCCTGCTGCTCGTCGTCGGCGTCGTCCTGACGACGAACGCCAACTTCGCCAACGACTACGTACGCGACCAGCTCGGCGCGCAGCACATCACCTTCACCCCGGCGGACAAGCTGTCCGACGAGGAGAAGAAGTCGGACTGCCTGCGCGAGTACGCCGGCCAGAAGATGACCACCGGCAAGCAGGCCGAGTGCTACGCCAACGAGTACATCGGCCTGCACCTGAAGAACATGGCCGGTGGCAAGACCTACGCCGACCTGGGCGAGCCGCAGAGCGCGCTGCGCGAGCAGGTGGCCCAGGCCGAGCAGAGCAACGCCGCCAACCTGGCCGACCTTCAGAAGCAGCTCGCCGAGGTGAGCGCCCAGCGGGAGACCGTGTTCAAGGGCGAGACGCTGCGCGGCCTGCTGCTCACCTCGTACGGCTTCAGCGAGTTCGGCCGCAAGGCCGAGCAGGGCGCCCTGGCCCTGTACCTCGGCGCGGGTCTGCTCCTGCTGCTCTCGATCGCCGGTCTGGTGCACGCCTTCCGCACCCCGGCCAACGCGACCTTCGCCGCTCCCGAGAAGGAGAAGGTCACCAACTGACCGCACCGACGACGCCCCCGGCCGATCCTGGTCGGGGGCGTCGTGCTGTCCGGCTTGACCCTCACGCAGCGGGAGGCGGGAGTCTTGGTCGCGGAAGGGAGGGAACCATGCCGTACACGGTGGGACAGGTGGCGCGGGCGGCCCGGGTGACGGTCCGGACGCTGCACCACTACGACGAGATCGGGCTGCTGCGGCCCAGCGGGCGCACGCCGGCGGGCTACCGCCGCTACGACGAGGCCGACCTGGACCGGTTGCAGCTCATCCGGTACTACCGCGAGCTGGGGTTCCCGCTGGAGGAGATCGCCGAGATCCTGGACGATCCGGACTCCGACCCGGTGGCGCACCTGCGCCGGCAGCACGAGCTGCTGTCCGGGCGGATCGGGAAGCTCCAGGAGATGGTCGCGGCGATCGAACACGCGATGGAGGCGAGGACGTTGGGGATCCAGTTGACCCCGGAGGAGCGGTTCGAGGTGTTCGGTGACTTCGACCCGGACGAGCACGCCGAGGAGGCGGAGCAGCGCTGGGGCGGCACCGAGGCGTACCGGCAGTCGCAGGAGCGCGCGGGCCGCTACTCGAAGGAGGACTGGCTGCGCAACAAGGCGGAGAACGAGGACTGGGGGCGGCGGTTCGTCGCGCTGATGGACTCGGGCGCGCCGGCCGACGGCCCGGAGGCGATGGCGCTGGCCGAGGAGCACCGGCAGCTCATCACCAAGTGGTGGTACGACTGCTCGTACGAGATCCACACCGGCCTGGCCGACATGTACGTGGCGGATCCGCGGTTCACCGCGTACTTCGAGACGCTGCGGCCCGGGATGGCCGCGTACCTGAACGAGGCGATCCACGCCAACGCGATCACCCGGTCCTGACCGGGAGCGGGTGGCAGGATGGCCGGCATGCTCATCGTCGCCGGCACCCTCTACGTCGATCCGGCCCGGCGGGACGCCTACCTGGCGTCCTGTGAGGCCGCCGTCCGCGCGGCCCGGGAAGCGCCCGGCTGCGTCGACTTCGCGGTCAGCGCGGACCTGGTCGAGCCGGGCCGGATCAACGTCTACGAGCGGTGGGAGTCCGACGAGCAGTTGCTGGCGTTCCGGGGCTCCGGCCCGGAGGCCGAGCAGGTGACGGAGATCCTCGGCGCCGAGGTGCACAAGTTCCGCATCTCCGGCGTCGAGGCTCCGTGACCGTCGCTAGATGAAGACGTCGAGAAGCAGGACGCCGAGGAAGCCGACCACCGAGATGATGGTCTCCATCACCGACCAGCTCTTGATGGTCTGCCCGACTGTCAACCCGAAGTACTCCTTCACCAGCCAGAAGCCGGCGTCGTTGACGTGGGAGAAGAACAGTGACCCGCAGCCGATGGCCAGCGCCAGCAGCGCCACCTCGGGGCCCTGGAGCGTGGCGGCCAGCGGCGCGACGATGCCGGCGGCGGTGATGGTGGCGACGGTGGCCGAGCCGGTGGCGACCCGGATGCCGACCGCTACCAGCCAGCCGAGCAGCAGCGGCGAGAGGTTCGCACCGTCGGCGGCGTTCGCGACCAGGTCACCCACGCCGGCGTCGACGAGTACCTGCTTGAAGCCGCCACCGGCGGCGACGATCAGCAGGATGCCGGCGATCGGCGGCAGCGAGCCGCCGAGGAAACCGGAGACCTGGGTACGGCTGAAGCCGGACCGGTAGCCCAGGAAGATCATGGCGAAGATGACGCCTGCCAGCAGGGCGATGATCGGGGTGCCGGCGATGTCCAGCGCCTTGCGGCCTGCGGTGTCCTCGCCGAGCGTCAGCTCGCCGATCGCCCGCAGCAGCATCAGCACCACCGGCAGCAGCACCGTCACCACAGCCGCCCAGAGCGCCGGGGCCCGGCGCGATCGCCGCCCGACCGGCTCGTCGATCGCGCCGCCGGGCCGTCCGGTGCCCGGGTTGACCAGGTCGTCCGCGGTAACCAGGTCGCCGTCGGCGTCGAGCCGGCCGTCACCGGGCCGGGTCGGGCTGCGGTCGACGGCCGCGTCGCGCCGGGTCGGCAGCAGCTCGGCCGGTGCGGTGGCCGGCACGTACCGGGCGATGAAGTTGCCGAAGACCGGGCCGGCGATGATCACCGTGGGGATCGCCACCAGCAGGCCCAGCGCGAGCGTCTGACCGAGGTTGGCGCCGAGCGCGTCGATCGCCACCAGCGGGCCGGGGTGCGGCGGCACCAGGCCGTGCAGCACCGACAGGCCGGCGAGCGCGGGAATGCCGATCTTCATCAGCGGCACGTTCACCCGCAGCGAGACCAGCAGCACGATCGGCACCAGCAGCACCACGCCGACCTCGAAGAACAGCGGCAGGCCGATGAGCGCGGCCACACCGGCCATCGCCCAGGGCAGCGCGGTCCCGGAGACCCGGCCGACCACCCGCTCCACGATGCCGTCCGCCCCGCCGGACTCGGCCAGCAGGCCGCCGATCATCGCGCCGAGCGCGATCAGCAGGCCCACGCCGCCCACAGTGGAGCCGACGCCGCCGCTGAACGAGGTGACGATCTTGTCGACGGGTACGGCGGCGACCACGCCGAGGACCGCCGCGCCGAGGATCAGCGCGAGGAACGGGTGCACCTTGCCCCACGCGATGAGCAGCACCACCGCGGCGATGCCCAGCAGGGCCGCGAGGACGAGTTGGGTGTCACCGGCGTTCGTGAGCGGTTCCGCGGGTGCGGCGAGCAGTGTGACCACGGCTATCACGCCCTTCGGTCGGTCAGCGGGGTGGTGCGGTGGGTGGTGGTTCCGGCGGCAGGCTCGGCGCCATCCGCCGCAGGGACGCGAACGTGGGTACGAGGGCGTCGTACAGCTCGGAGAAGAGGGGGAGCAGTGCGGCGTACGTGGCGGCGGAGGCGGGATCCGGGCGGATCGTCTCCTCGATCCGGACCAGATCGGCGGCGACCTCGATCGATTCGATCAGGCCGAGCGCCTGCATGCCGAGCAGCGCCGCGCCGAAGCCGGACCCCTCGTGCCCGGCGGGGAACCGCACCGGCATGCCGAGCGCGTCGGCGAGGATCTGCCGCCACAGCGCGCTGCGGGCGAACCCGCCGCTGGCGCGGACCTCGCGTACCTCGTTTCCGGCGGCCCGGACCGAGGCGAGGACCAGGGCGAGCTGCTGGCAGACGCCCTCCAGCGCGGCCCGGACCAGGTGTGCCCGGCCGTGGCCGTGGGTCAGCCCGACGTACGCGCCGCGGGGCAGCGCGCTCCAGTGCGGCGCCCGTTCGCTGAGCAGGTACGGCAGCATGATCAGCCCGCCGGAGCCGACCGGCGCCGTGGCGGCCAGGTCGAGCAGCTCCTCCTCGGCGTGCTCGCCCAGCTCGGGGGCGAGCGCGTCGTTCGCCCACTGGAGGACGATGCCGCCGTTGTTGATGGCGCCGCCGACCACCCAGCGGTCCTCGGTGAGCGCGTAGCAGAACACGCCGCCGAGCGGGTCCACGCCGGGGCGTTCCACCATCACCCGCATCGCGCCGCTGGTGCCGATCGAGCAGGCCACCACGCCGGGGCGTACCGCGCCGAGCCCGAGGTTCGCCAGTGGCCCGTCGCCGGCGCCCACCACGAGCGGCGTGTCCGCCAGCAGCCCGGTGGCGCGGGCCGCCTCGGGGGTGAGCCCGGGCAGCACGTGGGTGGTGGGTACGAGCTGGGGGAGCTGCTCCTCGGTGATGCCGGCGAGGCGGAGCGCCTCGGTGTCCCAGGCCAGCCGGTGGATGTCCATCAGGCCGGTGGCGGACGCCACCGAGTGGTCGGTGACGAGCGCGTCGGCGAGCCGCCGCAGCACGAGATCCTTGATGCCGACCCAGTGCGCGACCCGCTCGTGCAGCTTCGGTTCCTGCTCGGCGAACCAGACCAGCTTGGGCAGCGGCGCCATCGGGTGGACCGGGGTGCCGGTGCGCCGGTGCAGGGCGAGCCCGGAGGGCGCGGCCCGCAGGCGTTCGGCCTGCGCGCTCGCGCGGGAGTCGGCCCAGGTGATCGACGGGGTCAGCGGGGTGCCGTCGGCGTCCAGCCCGATCAGGCTGTGCATGGCGGTGCTGAACGACAGGCCCGCAACCGGTACGCGCAGCTCGTCCACCACCGCGCGGATCACGCCGATCACGGCTTCGTGGATGAGGTCCGGGTCCTGCTCGGCCCAGCCCGGGTTCGGCTCCTCCAGGGGGTAGCCGATCGAGTGGCTGGCCAGTTGCCGGCCGGTGGTGTCGAACGCGACGGCCTTGGAACTGGTGGTGCCGATGTCCACTCCCACCACCATGGCCGGGTCGCCCACCGGTGCACCTCCTCGCCGCCCGGGGGCCGCGCTCCGCCCCGCCGTTGCGGCTGACGTTACCGACGTGTCCACGCGCGCGCATGACGAAGCGGGACCGCCGGGAGCCGGTGGCACGGAACGTGAATCGACGCGGGAGTTTCCGCCGATTGTGTAGGTCAATCAGCCGATCGGTCTAATTGGCGACTTTCGCGTGTCTTCGTACCCCTGCCGCACAGTTGACATGAATGACACCCCGATTGGTGGGCTCGCGCGGCGGAGGAGTCGGCGTGACGAAGACTGATTCGACGGGTTCCACATGGCGGTACCGGTGGGCGCACCGGCAGAACGAGCGGCGTCAGCGGGCCTTCCGCGCCGCCGACGAGGCGTGGCGACGCCGCGACGACGAGCTGCGCCGCCTGCGTACCCTCGCGGTGTCCTTCCACGGCTCGGCTCAGGCGGGCGTCGGCCTGCCGATGGAGCTGGCCCCCGGCGAGGTGGTCTTCTGGACACTCCCGGCCGCGCAACTGGTCGAGGTCCGGCACACAGCCGTGCTGCCCGCCCCCGAACTGACAGTCGACCCCGACCCGCCCGCGCTGCGCCCCCGCCGCCCCGAGGGCGTCAAGGTGGTCGACGCCGGGCTCGCCGTGCTCACCAACCGGCGCCTGGTCCTGCTCGGCGGACGCGGCCGGCGCGACTGGGCGTACGGCCGGATGACCGGCCTGTCCCACGACCCCGGCGCGCCGGTCACCCTGATCCAGGTGCTGGACCGGCGGCGTACCTCCGGGTTGCTGCTGCCCACCGGCGCGGCGGCCGACTTCCGGTTCACGCTCACGCTGGCGTTCGCCGACGCGATCGAGCAGCGCGCCGCAGTCGTGGCCGAGCTGGACGAGCTGATCGCGGAGCACACCGCGGCGCGGCCGGAACGCCCCGCAGTGCTCACCCCCGCCCAGGCCCGCGTCACCGCGCTGGTGCCCGGCGGCCGGCGGACGGTGGCGGTCGGCGCGGCGCTCGCGCTGATCGTGCCGGCGATGCTCATCGAGTCCAACCCGCCCACCCGGGCCGGCTCGGAGCGCGCCGCCGCCGCGACCCCGGGGGCCACCGGCACGCCCGCGCCGCCGCACGTCGCGCCCGCCGTCCAGGTCCGGCCCAGCACGAGCCCCGAGCCGTCCCGCGTCCGTCCCGCACCGCCGCGCGGCACGCCGCAGCCGCCGGTCGAGCGTCGCTGCGGCGCACCGGCGAACCCCTTCGGGTACGACTTCTGCGACGGCCAGCGCATCCGCCGGCCGGCTGCCGGGGTGTGCGACTGGTTCGAGTGCGTACCCGGGTTCTGGTCCGACCGCGGCTGGCTGGTGCAGTGCCGCGACGGCTCGATCAGCCGCACCGGCGGCCAGCGCGACGTGTGCGCCGGTCACAAGGGGTTCCGCCGGACCGTCTGGCGGTGACGCCGGTCAGGCCACCGGGCGGGACGTGACGCGCAGCGGCAGCAGCCCGGCCAGCACCAGCGCGGCGCCCACGGGCAGCAGGTTCAGGTTCACCGCGATCGCCAGGAACCCGGCCAGCACCAGCACCGGCGCCCACACCGGCAGCAGCCGGGCCGCCGCCGCCCGGTACAGCAGCACCAGCAGGCCCACCTCGAACAGCAGCGGTCCGCCGTACAGCACAAGGCCGGGCGTGGGCACCGCGTCGGCGAAGCGCGGGAACAGGTCACCGAGGATCACCCAGACGAAGGCGGCGGCGCCGACCAGGCCGGCCGGCGCGGCCACGTCGTCGAGCGTCCGCAACCGCGACGACCGGGTACGCAGCAGGCCGTGCAGCCCGACGATCAGCGCGGCGAAGCCGAGGACGCCGAGCAGGAACAGCGTGTGCCCGGTGTTCCAGGCCCAGGCGCCCTTGTCGCTGTGCCCGTCCAGGCGGTCGAGCAGGCGCAGCAGGCCGTAGCCGAGCAGCAGCACCGCAGACGCCACGGCGACCGGGCGTATCCACTGGTGCGTGGGACGTGTGCGGGAATCGAGGAGGCTCATCGCCTCAGCGTTCCGGGCGCCCGTGCCCGGGACATCGGGGAGCGGTCCCGAACCTGACCCGGATCAATCCGCTCGCCTCCCGTAGGGGTGCCCGGATACCGTCCGGCCGTGTCCCGCACCGTCTCGCTGGTCCTGCTCGACGCCACCGGCCGTCCGCTCGGCGCGCTGCCGCCGTTCGACGTGCCGGAGCCGTGGTGGCAGGAGGTCCACTCGATCGTCGACACCGTCCGGCAGCGCCACGGTCTGGAGGTGACGGTGCTGCGGCTGCTCGACGCCGACCGTTCCGCGCCTCCCGGCGGCCATGTCCGCTACCTGGCGCAGGTAGTCGACGCACCGGCCGTACCCCTGGAACCGGCGACCGTGGACCTCGCGCCGCACCCGCTGCGCCAGCCGTGGGCGGAGGCCGGCGGTCCGGCTCGCAGCGTCGCGTGGGCGACCGGCGAGCTGAGCCGGCTCGGCCGCCGGGTGACGGCGGTGGCGCAGCAGCGCACCTGGAACCTCTCCGCCATCTGGCGCCTGGACACCGACCAGGGCCCGGCGTGGCTGAAGCAGCTACCGTCCTTCGCCCGCCACGAGCCCGAGGTCCTCGGCCGGCTCCCCTCGGTGGCCGGTCTTCCCGGTGACACGAACTCCCTGATCGGCGTGCCGGTGGTGCTCGCCGCCGACGGGGAGGGGCGGATGCTGCTGGACGACGTGCCGGGGGAGGACCGGTACGGGGCCGGAGAGGGGGAGCGGGCCGCCGTCGCGGCCGGACATCACCCGGTGCAGCGGTGGGCGTGCGGGGTCGTCGGCGAGCTGGTCGCGGCGGGGGTGCCGGACCTGCGCGGGGCGCGGCTGGCGGGCTGGATCCGGGAACGACTCGCCGGGCACGACGTGTCGGCCGCAGCCGGCCTGCTCGCCGGGCTCGACCGGCGGCTCCGGCAGGTCGCCGGCTGCGGCCTGCCGGACACGCTCGTGCACGGCGACCTGCACCCCGGCAACGTCCGCGGCGACGGGCGGCGGCGGGTGGTGATCGACTGGGCGGACTCGTTCGCCGGCCACCCCGCCTTCGACATCCTGCGTCTCACCGAGGACGTCGACGCGGACGCCGCCGCCCGGCTGGTCGACGCGTGGGCGCGACGGTGGCGGGCCGACGTGCCCGGCAGCGACCCGCACCGGGCCGTCGACCTGCTCCGGCCGGTCGCACCGCTGCGGCTGGCCGCCGTGTACGCGATGTTCCTCGCCGCGATCGAGCCGGGCGAGCATCCGTACCACGTGCACGACGTGCCGGCCGCGCTGGCGCGAGCGGCGGCGGTGGCGCGACCCTAGATGCGGCGGACCGGGATCCACAGCTCCGCGTCGGCGGTGCCGCCGTCCTCGGCGACCCGCACCCGCGAGATCTCCGGCCCCGGGCGGGTCTCGTACGGGTTGGACGGGAACCACGACGTGAACACGGCCCGCCACAGGTGCTGCACCGCCACCGGGAACGCCCCGGAACTGGAGAACACCGCCCACTCGCCGGCCTCGACCGGCAGACTGCGCAGGTCGTCCGGCACGTCCGCGCCGGTGACCGCCGCGTACCAGTAGTCCAGCTCGGTGCCCTCGTCCCGGGAACCGGCCAGCTCGGCGCTGACGTTGACGATCCCGTGCGGCTCCTGGTCGGACAGCGCCTCGATGCGGCGGACGGTAGCCGGGTCGATGCCCCTGACGAACGCCACGATGTGCGGGTTCATCCCCTCGTGCACGAGCGGCACCCGCGCCGTCAACCCGGCGAGCCGGAAGGCGTCCTTGGTCACGATCCGGTAGTCCATGCTGGTGTTCCCTTCGACGACGAGCCGGAAGGACATCCGGGGCTGGGACCGCAGCACCGCACCGGCCTGCCGGGCCTGCGTCGGCCCGACGCCGTGCACGGCCCGGAACGCGCGGGCGAACGCCTCGTTCGAGCCGTACCCCCAGCGGACCGCCACGTCGAGCAGCGACTCCCGGCCGGCGAGCACGTCGGCGCCCGCCAGCGTCATCCGGCGTCGGCGTACGTACTCCGACAGCGGCAGCCCGGCCAGCGCCGAGAACAGCCGGCCGAAGTGGTGCTCCGACACGCCCGCGATCCGGGCCAGCGCGGCCACGTCGAGCGGCTGGTCGAGCCGCTGTTCGAGGTGGTCCAGCGCGGCGTTGAGCCGATCCAGCACCCGGTCTTCCCTCCTGGTGACGCCTTCGACGCTAGGTTCCCCGCCGCCCACCGACCCGATCACACCGGACCCGGTCCGGTCGCCTCATCGACAGTGGCGGGCGTGTCGCATCATGGCGTGGTGATCTTCCGGAAGCGGCACCACAAGAAAAAGAAGAGCCGGGACTGGTGCAACTGCGACGTGCCCACCTGCGACGGGCCGGGCTGCTGCGACCTGGGACTCTTCTCGATGCTGCTCACCCTCGGCTCGGTGACCGCGGGCGTCGTCCGGCGGCCCGCCGTGGACCGGGCCGGCCGGGCCGCCATCCTCGGTTACCGGCGCTGGCTGTCGCACCGCTGGCCGGCGACCTGCCGCTACACGCCGACGTGCAGCGCGTACGGGCTCGCCGCGGTGGAGCGGTACGGGCTGGCGGTGGGTGGCCGGATGGCCGCGGACCGGGTACGCCGATGCCGTCCCGATGTCCCGCACGGCACCCACGACCCGCTGCACTGACCCGCTCGCCTCCGCGCCGCGCGGACGTGCCGGCGCCACCTCGGGGAAGTGGCGGTGTTCCGGTGTGCCGGATGCCGCCACTGCGGCGACCTGGCGTCGATCAACGTGGCGGTCACCCGACCGACGTGGGGCCGCCGAAGACGACAGGTACGCCGGGGGAGTAGAGCACGCTCACCGGCGGCCCGTCCGGTGCGGGCAGGCCCGCGGCGGTGACCAGCTCGTCGTCGAGGTGCAGCAGTTCGGCGCGGTGCAGCGGCCACTGTGGATGCCAGTTCGGCAGGTGGCGGGTGCGGCCGTACGCCCGGGTGTGCAGGCCCCAGCGGGCGGTCAGGAAGTGTTCCAGCGGCGTCGGCTCGGGGATGGGCGCGCCGACGCGTACCGCCATCCGGCTGATCGAGCCGGCCGGACCGGGCCAGCGGCGGCGGCAGCGGTAGGTGAGCGTGTCACCGGTCCGGTCCAGCCGCATCGCCGACCACTTGTACGGCAGACGCAGGCTCACCTGGGCCACCAGCACCGGCACCAGGCGGGACGCGTCGAGCGAGCGGAACACGACAGCGCGCCGCCCCGAGCCGTCGACCGAGTAGAGCCGGACGTTCGTCTCCCAGAACGTGCCGAAGTACGGCACGCCCGGGCCACGGCCGAGCCCCAGCCCGACCATCCGGAACCCGATCAGCCCGACGTAGGTGAGCCCGTCGAGCGTGTCCGGCCGGGTGCCGGCGGGCAGCAGCGGCGCCACCCGTTCCGGCGGGACCGCCCAGTGCAGGAAGGCGAGATCGTGCCAGCGCTGCGCCAGCCAGGCCCGGCGGATGGCGCGTACGGGAGCGTGCTCGACCGGCTCGATCTCCACCGGTCCATCCTGCCTCCCGGATGCGCCGGGAGTCACTCCGGGCGGTGGCAGACCGCCTCGACGTTGTTGCCGTCCGGGTCGCGGACGAACGCGCCGTAGTAGGCGGCGTGGTATTCCGGCCACTCCTTCGGCGCGTGCAGCACCTCCGCGCCCGCTGCCACCGCCGCGTCGTGGAACGCGCGCACCGTCGCGCGGTCGGCGGCGGTGAACGCGATGTGCACCGGCACCGGCGTGGCGCCGGACGGCGCGGGCTCCACCCAGAAGTCGGGCGCGTCGACGCCGTAGCCGATCGGGCCGGGCTCCATCAGCCGCCGCCCGCCCAGCGGGGCGAGGACCGCGTCGTAGAAGGCGCCGCTCGCCTCCAGGTCGCGTACCGCTACGGAGAAGTGGTCGAGCACGTCGCCTCCCTGCGATCGTCGATGACCGCGCCAGGCTACGAGACCCCTACGACAATCCGCCGTGGTATTCGACGTACCAGTGAGACTGCTCGGCCACGTCGAACGCTGCTACGTCCTCGGGATCGACAGCCGACAGGTAGGCGAGAACCTCGGCCGCCTCCGCCGTGCCGAGCGTCCGCAGGTGAGCGAGCGTCTGCTCCCGCCCCGCCCCGCCCCGCACAGCAACTGCCACTCCACGGAGCACGCGGCGTCGAAGCTGGAGTGCTTGGCCTGCCAGATCAGCAGTACGTCGGCCAGGTCACCGTGCAGGAACAACTGCTCGCAGCCCAGGTGGATGAGGGCGCTGTCGTTATCGGCACCGAGACGGATCTGCTCGCGCAGCATCGACCGCACCGGCTCGACGTCTGCCGGACGCAGTCCGTGCCGCTCGTACCATTCGTCGTCGTTCACGCGGTCATCCTGCCGGACACCGCGACCATCGGACCGGCTCGCCGTCGCCTGGCGGTGTCCGCGACGATCAGCAGGCCGGGCGCCGCGCCGAGCAGCCAGATCACGCCCACCTGCCAGTGGATCACCTCGCCGACCGCGCCCCGGATCTCCGGTACGGCACCCACCACGTAGGACGCCTCCGGGTCGTCCGCGCGGCAGTCGAGCGTCCACCTACCGGGCGTCGGCACCCGCACTGTGGCCACCCAGGAATAGGCGGCGGCGTCGCTGCCGTAGTCGCCCGGCGGGACGGAGACCGGCTCGGCCGTCCGGACCTCCGCGCCGCCGCCGGTGACGCGGCAGTCCGGGTCCGTCGGGGAGAAGCCCACCGCGAAGATCGCGTACGCCCCGGCGGCCGGTGCCGTGAACCGGCCCGCCGACGTCGAGTAGGGGCCGACGCCGCCGTACTCATGCGGGGGTTGCCCGGTCGTGCTGTCCTCGGCGCCGAGCCGTACCGCGGACTGGGCCAGCAGCGCGCCGAACACCATGGCGAGCCCGCCGATCAGATAGCCGCGCCGCGACGCCGGGCGGGCCCGGTGGGGCAGGCGCCCGCCGGCGGCGTACCCGGTCAGCGCTCCGGCCACCGCGAGCGCCGCGCCGCCGAGCAGAGCCCGCCCCCAGCGGGCCTCGCCGGTCAGCGGCACGACCCACCGGAAGAACGCCAGTGACAACGCGAGAAGCGCCGTCGCGACCAGCGTGGACACGCCCAGGGCCACCCCGGGCCGCCGGGGCTGCCGGGCCGCCAGCACGGCGGCGAGCACCGGTGACGCGAGCACGGGCCACCACAGTGCGGTCGAGACCGGCTGGTCCTCCTCCCATCTGTGGGTCCACTCGAAGAAGACCAGCGGAGCCGGCACCGTCGCCGCCAACCAGGCCGTCAGCACTCCGGGACCGGGCAGCGTCGCGCTCATCCGTCGATCCTCGACCACCCGGATCATCGACGAAAGTCCGCGAGCCGTCCGAAAGGGATTGCTCACGCAGCGTAGGATCGCGTGCGACACAGCCGAACACACGGGGGAAACGATGTTCGAGCGCCTGGGCAGATTCGTCGTGGGCAAGGCCTGGTGGGTGATCGGCGGCTGGGTCGTCGCCGCGATCGCGATCATCGCCGCCAGTCCTTCACTGAGCGACATCACCTCCGCGGACCAGGAAAGCTTCCTGCCGCGCACCTACGAGTCCGTGCAGGCCACCGAGCTGGGCGCGAAGTCGTTCCCGCAGGCCGCCACCGCCACCGCCACCGTCGTCGTCAAACGCAGCGACGGCAAACCGCTGACCGCGGCCGACGAGGCGCGCGTGGGGCAGCTGGCCGCCGCGCTCAAGGCCCGGAACATCCCGCAGACCTCCGGCTACCTCACCGGCCCGCAGGCCGTCGCGCCGGACAAGTCCGTGCAGGTGGTCACCGTCGGTCTCGACGCCGACAGCCCCGACGACCCGGGCCTGCTCGACGCGGTACGCGACCTGCGCGCCGCCCTCGGGCCGGACCTGGCCGGCAGCGGCCTGACCGCCGGGGTGGCGGGCGACGTGGCGAGCTTCGTCGACAACGAGGACACGTTCAACGACGCGTTCGCCGTCGTCGGCGTCGCCACCATCGTCCTCATCATCGGGCTGATCCTGATCATCTTCCGCAGCCCGATCGCCGCGCTGCTGCCGGTCGTGGTCATCAGCGTCGTCATGTCCGTCACCACCGGGCTGGTCGCCGCCGCCGGCAAGGCGTTCGACCTCAACGTCAGCCAGGACCTCCAGACCATCCTGCTGATCGTGCTGTTCGGCATCGGCACCGACTACATCCTGTTCCTGCTGTTCCGCTACCGCGAGCGCCTGCGCGCCGGAGACGACAAGCGCACCGCCATGATCGTCTCGGTGCAGCGGGTCGGCGAGGTCATCACCTCCGCCGCCGGTGCGGTCATCGTGGCGTTCCTGGTGCTGCTGCTCGCCTCACTCGGCTTCTTCGGGTCGCTCGGCCCGGCGCTCGCCATCGCCGTCGGCGTCATGCTCGTCACCTCGCTGACCCTGATCCCGGCGCTCGTGTCGCTGCTCGGCCGGTGGGTGTTCTGGCCGTCGAAGGCGTGGCAGCGCCCGCCCAAGGCGACCCTGTCCCGGCGGCTCGGCGCCGTCGTCGGCCGCCGCCCGGCCGTGGTGGCCGCCGCTTCGGGCGCGCTGCTCGTCGCGCTCGCCGCCGGTGTGCTCGGCTACAAGGCCGACTACGACTTCGGCGCCGGCTTCCCGCAGGACACCGAGTCGGCGCGGGCCGCCCAGGACCTCCAGCGCGGGTTCGCCGCCGGGGCGCTCGCGCCCACCGAGGTCTACCTGACCACCGGCAACGGCACCCCGCTCACCGAGCAGCAGGTGAACGACTTCGCCGCCGCGTCGGCGCGCGCACCCGGCGTCGGGCAGGCGCAGCCGCCGGAGCGCAGCGCCACCGACCCGAGCGTCGTCCGGATCAACCTGCTGCTGAACGAGAACCCGATGTCCAACGAGGCGATCACGCTCGTACGCGACGACCTGCGGAAGTCCCTGCACGAGGCGGCTCCGCCGGGCACCAGGGCACTCGTCGGCGGCACCACGGCGATCTTCGCGGACATCAACTCGGCGAACAACAGGGACCTGTCGGTGATCCTGCCGGTGGCCGCACTCCTGATCGCGATCATCCTGGCGCTGCTCCTGCGCAGCCTCGTCGCGCCGGTCTATCTGGTGATCGCCGTGCTGCTCAACTTCGCCGCCACGCTCGGCGCCACCGTCTACGTGTTCCAGGGGCTCCAGGGCAACCCGGGCGTGACGTTCCAGCTGCCGATCATCCTCTACCTGTTCGTGGTGGCGATCGGCACCGACTACAACATCCTGATGATCGCCCGACTACGCGAGGAGGCGCGCGAGGGCCACGAACCGCACCAGGCCGCCGCGATCGGGGTGGAACACGCCGGGCCGACAGTCGCCGCGGCCGGGCTGATCCTGGCCGGCACGTTCGGGGTGCTGATGCTCGCGCCGATCTCGTTCCTCCAGCAGATGGGCTTCGCGGTGGCGATCGGGATCGTGCTGTCCGCGTTCGTCATGTCGATGTTCTTCGTGCCGGCGCTGACCGGGCTGATCGGCCACAAGGCGTGGTGGCCGGGGCACGGCGACGAACGGCGCAACGGCGGCGGCCGGCACGCGGCACCGGAACCTGCGGACGCGGCGTCGACCTGACTGTGACCCGCCCCGGCGCGGCTCAGCCCTCGCCGGGGCGGACCAGCCCGCTCTCGTACGCGATCACGACGAGCTGCGCCCGGTCGCGGGCGTTCAGCTTCTGGAGCAGCCGGCTCACGTAGGTGCGGGCGGTGTCGGGGCTCAGGAACAACGCCTGCCCGATCTCCGCGTTGGACCGTCCGGCGCCCACCTGCGCCAGCACGTCCCGTTCCCGTGCGGTCAGTCCGGCCAGCCGCCCCGGGTCGGCCACCGGTGAACGGGCCGCCGCGGCGAGCACCCGCCGGGTGACGGCGGGGGAGAGCAGCGCGTCGCCACCGGCGACGGTCCGGACCGCGTCCCGCAGCGCGTCGGGCGGGGTGTCCTTGAGCAGGAAACCCGCTGCCCCGGCGCGGATCGCCTCGAACAGGTACTCGTCGTCGTCGAACGTGGTGAGCATGACGACCTGCACGCCGTCCAGCATCGAGTCGGTCAGGATCCGCCGGGTCGCCTCCAGTCCGTCCCCGCCGGGCATCCGTACGTCCATCAGCACGATGTCGGGCCGCTGCTCCCGTACCACCGAGAGGGCGCTGCCGCCGTCGCCGGCCTCGCCCACCACCTCGATGTCCGGCGCCCGGTCGAGCAGCGCGCGCAGGCCGGTGCGTACGAGGTGCTGGTCGTCGACGAGCACGACGCGGATCGGGTTCACGCGGCGACTCCCGTCAGTGGCAGGTAGACCGACACCCGGAAGCCGGCGGTGCCGCCCGTGCCGGTTGCGGCGGTTGCTCCGGTGCTGCCGGTTTGGATGGTGCCGGTTTCTACGGTGCCGCCGAGCAGGGCTACCCGCTCGGCCATGCCGCGCAGGCCCTGGCCCGTCCCGTCCCTGCGCCCCGCGGGCGGGCCGCCGCGGCCGTCGTCCACCACCTCCAGCGCGAGCCGGCCGGGCGTGGCGCGGACCGTGACGGTGACCCGGGTGGCCTCGGCGTGGCGCAGGACGTTCGTCAACGCCTCCTGCACGACCCGGTAGACGGTGCTGCCCACGACTGCCGGCAGCGTGTCCACCGGACCTTCGATCCGCAGGTCGACAGTCAGCCCACCCCGGCGTACGCCGTCCACGAGCGCCGGGAGCCGGTCGAAGCCGGGGGCCGGTTCCCGTGGACCGGGTTCCCGGCGCAGCGTGCCGAGCGTCGCCCGCAGCTCCGCCATCGCGCTGCCGCTCACCGACCGGATGGCGGCCAGCGCGCTCTCCGCCTGCGCCGGATCGCTGTCGGCGAGCGCCTCCCGGGCGACGGCGGACTGCAACGTGATCACCGACATGGTGTGCCCGAGCGTGTCGTGCACCTCCCGGGCGATGCGCAGCCGTTCCGCCTCGACCTGACGGGCCGCCTCCCGGTGGCGCTCCTCGTCGGCCGCGACCGCCTGCCGGACCAGCGCCGCCCGCAGCGACCTGCGGTTGCGTACCGCGTCACCGAGGGCGATGACGGCGAGCAGCAACGCCGCCTCGGAGCCGAGTTCCGTACCGACGACCACCGCGATGTCGTCGCCCTCGGCCAGCCGGGCGACCACGGACACGGCCAGCAGGCTCCCGGCCACCACGGCGGCCGGGACGACACGCCCGCGCTCGGACACCCGGTAGAGGACGGCGGCGGCCGGGGCGGCCACTCCGACGGGCGGCAGGTCCAGCGCGTAGTACCCGAGGATCACGACCGCCGTGGCGACCAGCGCCGGCAGCGGCCACCGCCTGGCGCACAGCACCAGCCCGCCGAGCACCGCGCCGACCACGACGGCGAGCGCCGCGCCGCCGGGCGAGGGCCGGTCGGCCGCCACGGCCACCGCGACCAGGCCGAGCGTGGCCGCCGCGAGCAGCACATCGGCGCGGGTGGGCGAGGTGTCGGGCACGCCTTCGAGCCTAGGTCCGCGCGGACCCTCACCGCTGTCGTCCGCAGGCGTCAGGGACGACCCCGAGGCGTACGCCGAGAAGCGACATCCGGTCGCGCGGCCACGCGGACGACGGCCGGGGAAGGCCGACCTAGCGTCGATGGCGTCCCCGAAACGTGAGGAGAACCCTCGTGGTACGCACAAGACTGACCTGGCTCGCCCTTATTGTCATGGTCTGGGCGGCAATGATGTCGTTCGGCGGGGTCGCCGCCGAGACCGTCATGCTCTACCCGAACATCTTCAGCGACGCGCCCGCCTCGCTCGACCGGGCCCGCGAGTTCCTCGTCCACGGCGGCCCGCACGACTACTTCCCGCCGCTCGGCGCGTCGGTGATCCTCAGCAGCGTCGCCGCGACGCTGCTCACCTGGCGCGACCGCCGGCTGCGCTGGTGGGTCGCCGGCGCCACGGCCGTGTTCGTCGTCTGCGAGTTCGTGTTCTCCGCTGTCTTCTTCTGGCCGCGTAACGAGATCATGTTCGTGGACCCGGTGGGAACGCATTCGCCGGAGTACCTGCGCCAGGTCGCGGCCGAATTCGTCGCCGGTCACTGGGTGCGCTTCGCCGGAGGTGCGGTGACGGCCGTACTCGCGTTCGTCGCGCTGCTGAAGTTCGTGCGCTCGACCGCGCCGGGCTCGGCGTCGGCTCCCGCACCGACGTCGGCTTCGGTCTCGTCGCAGGTGGCGCGATGAGCGCGGGTCGCCGTACCCTCGGGTTCTCCTGGCCGGCGTTGGTTGCGCTCGCCGCGTTGGCCGCCCCGCGCGTGGCGCTGCACGACCTGGACGTCGTGCCGGAGGGCACGGTCGTGGCCGCGCTGCTGGCGGTCGGGCCGCCGCTGTGCTGGGTGGCCGCCGTGCTGTGGCGGCGGCCACCGCGCCCGTTCCTGACGATCGTGGTGATCGGGGCGCTGTACGGGGTGTTCCTGGCGGCCGGTCACCAGGTGTTCTGGGACTCGTCGCTGGGGATGGACGCGCCGGGGCTGGCCGGGCTGGAGCCGGGGGCGCGGGAGGCGTTGTTGCGGGGTGCGGCGGTGATGTCGAGCCTGGTCACCGGGACCATGGTCGGAGTGGTCGCGGGTGCGGTCGCGGTGCTGTTGTCCCGAGTGCTGCCAGCGCCGGCCCGACGTCGTGAGCAGGCCGACGCTTCTCGCCCGCTCGCCTGACTCGGTGAGTGGGCGAGATCCCAGGTCAGGCAGCGATCGCCCGGGCGGCGGCGTACATGTCGGCGGGCAGCGGATGCCGCAGCTCCCAGAGGATCCGCATGGGCCGGTCGCCGCTGTGCTCCCGGTACGTCATCGGACCCGCGTACAGGTACGGCGGTGCGCCCAGGTCGCGATCGGCGATCTTGGTCTCGCGGACGAACAGGTGCACCGTCGAGCCCTGCGCGACGTGGTTGACGTACCGCTGGCCGGTGGCCGAGCCTGATGAGGTGGTGCTCTGCGACTCCCACTGGAACAGCTTGTCCGTGATGGCGCGGTCGGCGTACATGGTGGTGGGGGAGTAGTGCTCCTCGGACTTCACGAGCGTGACGAAGAACAGATCCGCGCGCTCGTCGGGCAGCCACTTCACGCCCTCGCGCAGCGAGCCGGGGTTGGTCATGCCGAATGCTGCGCACGCCTCGTTGCGGCTGTAGCGGGCGTGTACCCGCAGCGGCACCCGGCCCGGGGCAGGTGGCTCGGTGACCCGATGGATGCGGTCACGGAGCACGTCGACTACCTGCGGCAGCTCGGCACAGCGCGCCGGTTCCGCCCACAGCCTCCTGAGCCGGGCGTCGCGTTCGGCCAGCGGCACCGACGACCCCCACAGGCTGAAGTGCATCATGTCGAGCAGCCGCCCGGCGGTGGGGCGCTGTCCGGCGGCGACCTGAGCGATCAGATCCAACCTGTCGACATCATCGGTGTGGAGCATCCGGCCGATGGCCCGGCTCAGGTCACGGTCGTCCGGGCCGCCTTCGTCCGGGTCGAGACCGGCGAGGCGCCGCAGCCCGGCCCAGCCGCCGATGCTCGCCGATCGGTAGACGTCCTCGATTTCCAGGCCGGTCTCGCGCAGGAAGTCGGACAGACTGACGTCACCGAGCTGCCGCAGCTCGGCCACAAGCGCGTTCTTCGACGTCGGGAGCGCCGACTTGAGGTTGGCGAGGACGATCTCCTTCGCCACCCGGTCCAGCTCGATGTGGCAGCCGCTGGGTAGCGAGGGGAAGTCCTCCCGGACGGCCGCTTCGACCGCCCGCCGGCTGACCCCGGCGAGCGCCCGCCAGCGCATGTCGAACCGGAAGTTCGCGTGCTGACCGCCGATGAAGTCGAGCACCGTCAGGCACGGCTTGTCGTCGTCCAGCCGCAGACCGCGGCCGAGCTGTTGTAGGAAAATCGTCGCGCTCTCGGTAGGGCGCAGCATGAGGATGGTGTCGACCATCGGTAGGTCGACGCCCTCGTTGAACAGGTCGACAGTGAAGAGCACCTTCACCTCGCGCTTGCGGAAGCGGTCGATCAGCGTGTGCTGCTCCGGCCGGTTGACCTGCGATGTCACGGCCGCCGCCGGTACACCGTGCCGGGTGAACCAGTCGGCCATGAACTCCGCGTGCCCGATGCTGACGCAGAAGCCGAGCGCGCGCATCCGCCCGACGTCAGCGATCCGCCGGACCGCGTGCAGGATGAGCCGCGCCCGTGCGTGATTGCCGGTGTAGACGCCGTCGAGCTCGCCCTTGTCGTACCCCTGTCCGCGCTTCCACCGCACCCGCGTCAGGTCCACGTCGTCGTGCAGGCCGAAATACTGAAACGGCGCCAGCAACTGCCGTTCGAGGGCCTCCCACAGGTGCAACTCCACCGACGCGCGGCCGTCGAACCACCGGCGCACGTCACGGCCGTCGCTCCGCTCGGGCGTCGCGGTCAGACCCAGGAGTACGCGCGGCCGAAGCCGTTCCAGCAGCGCCGTGTAGGTGGCCGCCTCGGCGTGGTGGAACTCGTCGACGATCACCATGTCGTACGCCTCGGGGTCGATCTCCCGCTGGCGCAACGACTGGATCGACGCGAAGACGTGCTTCCACCCCTGCGGCCGATCGCCGCCCACAAGCGTCTCGCCAAACGTGCCGTCGCCCATGACCTGGCGGAACACCGACCGGCTCTGCCGCAGGATCTGCTCCTGATGTGCGACGAAGAGCAGCGAGTCGACGCGGCCGGCTCGCCGGAGCCGGCGATAGTCGAGCGCCGCCACCACCGTCTTGCCGGTGCCGGTCGCCATCACCACCAGGTTGCGCCAGCGGCCGTGCACCAGGCGTTCGGCGTCGAGGTCGTCAAGAACTTCCTGCTGGTACGGGAACGGCCGCACGTCCAGGTTCGCGATCTCAGTCGGTGCGTCGTCGGCGCGTTCCCCGCGCAACGCGACACGTAGGCGCTCGCCATCGGCTGCCGGGTCGTAGGTCTCGAACGCCGAGTCGTTCCAGTAGTCGGCGAACGTCGCCTCGAACGTGTCGATGATGTGCGGCTGCTCCAGGTTCGAGATGCGCACGTTCCACTCCACGCCGTCGACGAGCGCGGCCTTGGAGAGGTTCGACGAGCCGACGTACGCGGTGGTGGTGCCGTTGTTCCGCCGGAACAGCCATGCCTTGGCGTGCAGGCGGGTGGTCCGCGTCTCGTAGGACACCTTGATCTCGGCACCCAGCTCGGCGAGCCGATCGAGCGCCCGCTGATCGGTGGCGCCCATGTACGTCGTCGTGATGACCCGTACCCGACCGCCTCTGCCGACCAGCTCGGTGATCGCGGGCTCGATGATGCGCAGCCCGTGCCACTTGATGAAGGCGCAGAGCAGGTCCACCTCGTCCGCCGACGCCATCTCGTGGCTGACCTCGTGGCCGATGCGCGGCTGGTGCCGGCCGTTGACCAGGAGCGCGCCGGTGGAAAGCGGCGTCGAGGGGCGGATCGGGAAGACCGGTGCGGCCGGTGGGGTGGGCGGTGAGGCGATGGCGTGCAACAGACGTTGGGCGTCTGCCACCTGGTCGTCGGCGGTGACGGCGCGGGGCTCGGCCTGAGCGATGTGCGCGGCGATGCGGTTTGCCAGGTCAACCTGCCGGGCCAGCTTGTTCTCCCCGCCACCGACGCCGAGGAGCGCCCGCCGCGCGAGGCCCGCGATGTGCCGGGCCAGGACGTCGTGCGCGTCGGCGGCATCCAGCTTCGCATCCCGGACGAGGGCGCTATCGACATGCCTGAGCTGCGTCGCCAGCTTCTCCGTGATCAGGTGTTCGTAGATGCCCTTCTCAAGATCCCCCACGATGGCAAGCTAGCCGCGATGAACGCCGGGCGGAAGCCGGTGCGATAGGTGTTAGGAGCCTTGTCCTGTGGCCTGTCAGATCATTGACACCTAGAGGTGAAGGTCGACGCGTTGTCCATCACCGGCTCGACGCAATGGCTTTGATGCGGACCTCGAACAGCGGTGCTCCCTCCCACGTGGGCCGGAGCCATCCGGCCGGTTGCCAACCCCAGGAGTCATACGCCTGCTGGGCGGCAACGTTGTCGGGTCGTACGAGCAGCGTGGCCCTTTCCTCCCGCCGCGTGCTCAGGAGCCGATCGTGGAGCGCCCGCGCGATACCCCGGCGTTGCCACGATCGCCGCACCAGCAGTTCGCAGACCGCGTATGTCCGTTGCCCGTCTTCGTCCGTGAAGCCGTCCGGTACCGGCTCGTGGATGCCGTCCCACCAATGCGAATCGGATCCGAGCGGGAAGCCGTACACGTAGCCGACCAGATCGTCATCGACCCTGGCCGCCACCAGCTCCCAGCCTTCCCGGGGCATGTGCGCGGCGAGCTGCTGTTCGTACCGCGCGGCCGCGTAGCGCGGGCCGTCGTCGGCGTGTGCGTCGAGGTATACGTCCACAAGCTGCTCCACCAGACCGTCGGCCTCCGCTGCGGTCTGGTGCCGTAGTCGCAGATTCTCCAGCACGAGCACAGGATCCCACCGGGGCGGCAGTCGCTCGCCGAGAGGCTCTCAGGCGAGATCGGCGAATGGCTTCCAACGTAGACCGTGGTCGCCTTGGGAAACTGACTGCAATCGCTTGGCAAATTCGGCCGCGACGCTCGCCGAACTCGCGAGAAGCGGCGTGGCGGCAGCGATCATTTTGAGCTCGCGGGCTTCCCGCAGAAGCGACCAGTTGCGGTCGGACATCACGTTGTACCCGTACGCCTCTGCGAGCGCCCGATGCGCCCCGGTCTTTCCGAACCGAGCCTCGCCCACAGCGACCGCCGCCAGGTCCACCTGCCAAAGGCCAAGACAAGTGGCGTCGAAGTCGCAGAGCAGGATGCCGCCGGACGCATCCCGGAGCAGGTTGCCGACGTGTGCGTCCCCGTGGATGAGCGACTGCTCCACGCGTCGGTTGAGATCGGCGACCTGCGGCTCCAAGCGGTCGCACCACGTCATCAGATAGTCGTGGTCCTCTGCGCTCAAGCCGTCGGCATCCGCCAGGCGTCGACGCGCATCCCCGATCGGATCCCAGACGGCCAGCGGGAAGGGCGGGGGTCCGAGCGCATGAAACCGCCGCAGCGCCGAGCCGAGGTCATCCACCGTCGGAGTAGGCCCAGTGGGTGGCACGTAGGCCCATACCGAGGCGGCCAAGTCACCGACCGCAACCGGCTGCGCCACGCCAGGCGCCAGCCGGATCGTGGGCGCGTCCAGCTCGGCGAACCATCGCGCGAGCTGAACGACCTTCGTCACCCGATCCCGGAGCCGGTGCGTCCGCGCGATGCGGATGACGAGCCCGGAATCCGGCAACGCGAACACGGCGTTGTTCGTCAGCCGCAGGAGGCGGGCATCCTCGGTCGGCACCTCAAGCCCGCTGGCGATCTCCCGCATAGCGCGGGTCATCGCTTCTTCCGAGAACCGTCCGCTCATACCGTGGCCGCAGCTCGTGCGGTGAGTGTCCGATCGAATTCGGCAACGACAGGAAGGTGGCGGTGCCGTCCGAGATCGCGCCGCAGGTTGAGCACTCGATCAACCACTCGACTGGAACTCAGCGCACGCGACTGCTCGACCACGCGCGTGCCGACAGCGACCGCCCGCTCGGGCTCATCGGCGAGGAAGAGCGCACTACACAAGCCGACCTCGTTCAGGACCATGCTGCGCACGTTCGCCGGGCCGAAGGCAATGATCGCTTCCTCGACGCTCCGTACGGCCTGAGTCGCCTGTGTCCCGGTCTGCCGGGCCATGTCGCGGTACACGCGGCCGTGCTGGGCTAGCAGTTCGCCACGGTCGTAGAAGGCCATCCAGGTCGGCTCGCGTTCGGGATCCACACGCTCGAACTGATCACTCGCGCGACCGAGGAGGGTCAGCGCGCTTCGGTGGTCGCCGAGTGCGGCTGTCGAGGCGGCCTCCGCGCCCCAGAGCAGTGCCCTCACCGCCGGGGTCGCCCGCGATCCCAGCTCTGAGTGGGCCAGCCTCAGCGCGGCCAGAGCATCGTGGTTGTGCCGAAGGTGTTGTAGCTGCTTGGCTTGCGAGTAGCGGATCAGGGCCGCCAGCGGGGCATCGTCAGCGGACATCGCGGCTCGCTCGCCGGCGGCGAAATGCCGCTGAGCGTCCGCGTGCCAGCCGGCGTCCAGCGCGGTCCAGCCGGCCAACTGACGCGCCGCCGCGACCGCCGCGACGAGGCGGGGTGTCAGCCCGGGCGCGTGTGACCAGTCGAGCATCCCGTACACCGACTCCGCGAACCGCGCGACCTCCCGATAGAGCAGGCCGCCACCGCATTCGTAGTCGACCGACCGGTAGAGCTCCAAGACCGCGTTCAGCCGAGAGACGTCCGCACTGCCGATAGGCCGGGGCCGGGGCTGCTCGGCAACCCCGACCAGCCCGGCTCCTGCCGACACCGCGGCGATGCCGGCCAGGAGGGTTCGCCGACCCAGGTCTGGTGTTGCGCCGATCCCGTCGGCCGAAGCGCTGGCCGGGGAGTCTGGACCGACTGAGAACCAGAGAGACCCCGGCGGGATGCGGAGCACGGTCGCCCAATGCGTCAACCGGTCGAGATGCACCAGGGCTGGCCCGTTCTCGATCCGGCTCAACTGCGCCTGCGTGATCCCCAGCCACCCCGCGACGACGCTCTGCGGCAGCGGGCTCCGCCCGTGGTACGGGTGGTGACGGTACGCCCGGATCACCTGCCCGAGATGCCGCCGGGCCAGCGCCGTTCGTACCGGTTCACGGTCCCAGAACGAATCGGGTACGGCGGGCGGCGTGCTGAGGCGGTTGCGTTCGGCGGCCTGGCAGGGCGCGCAGCGTCCCGTGCCGTTGTCGCGCGCCAGGCGGCCGCCGCAACGGGGGCAGTTCGCAGGTGTCACCGGCAACCTCGCCGTTCGCGGAGAACCTGTGTCCGAAGTCGAGCCTAACCATTCAACCCGTTCCGGAGCGGCCCGGTATACGCGCCGTGCATATCGCACGGCGTCTCGTGATGGTGACCGAGCGTATGCAGTGTGTGTGGCGGCCACGATCAGCAGGGCATGCGTCTCTTGCCGAGGAGGACTGAGGGTCAGCGCATGGCCCGGGGCGGGTGCCGGGCTCCGGTGGCACCGCGTCCCCCGATCGCGGCTCCCGCCGTCCCCGCCCGCCCCGGCGCCACTCCACGAGACCTCGACCCGGAGGCGCCCGCCGATGTCCGCCGTACTCGCCGACTTCCCCGTCCTCACCCCGGTCACCGACGAGGATCTGCTCGTCGCCGCGCTGGCCGTGCGCGTACACGTGCCCGAGCATCGGCCGCAGGGGCCGCTGTGCCGTAGCGAGCGCGTCCCGTACCCCTGCCGGCTGGCCCGGTGGGGGAGGGCGACGCTCGCCGCGGCCGGGCTGCCCGACGAGGCCGTGGCGGACGGGACGGTGGCGTCGTGATCTACGTGACCGGGGAGCGGGTGCAGGCGTACCAGGTGCGCAGCGCATTCTTCGACACCCGCTGGCGTGGGCTGGACCCGGCGCAGGTGCACGACTACCTGTGCCGGGTCGCCGACGAGATGGACCGCCTGCACCGGGAGCTCACCACGGCGCGCACCGAGTCGGAGCGGATTCGCCAGGCGCTGCGGCAGTGGCAGTCCCGCCACAACGGCTGCCGGCGGCGCGGCCACGATGACTGAGCCGCGCTGGATAATCCACCTGCCGACCACGCTGACGTGCCGGGACGCCGCCGTCGAGCTGGCCGCCGCGCTCGCCCGGTCGCTCGGGCACCTGGATGCCGTCGACTTCGGTGAGACGACGCTCAGCGAGGAGGACGCGCAGCACCTGCGGTACCGGGTCTGGTGTGACGTGCGGCTGCCCGGCAGCGGGCGCTGCGGACACCGGGATGGTCACGACGGGTGGTGCGAGGCGGCGGAGCTGCGATGACCTCGGCGTGTCGATCGATGAACGTCCTGGTGGCGGGCCGGACCGGTGGGAGCGATCCCAGACGGGGCGACCATCCACCCTGTACGGTCGCTACACTCCCCGAAAACGCCCGGAACCGCCCACGGAGCCTGGAGACGCCTGTGACCCGCGACAAGGCCGCACCGCCCGGAATCGACGTCACCGTTCCCAGCGTGGCCCGGGTCTACGACTACTTCCTGGGCGGGAAGGACAACTTCGAGGTCGACCGGAAGGTCGCCGAGCACGCCCTGCGGATCACGCCGGACGGGCCGGCCGCCGGTCAGGCGAACCGGGCATTCCTTCGCCGGGTGATCCGCCACCTCGTGACCGAGGCGGGCATCGACCAGTTCCTCGACATCGGGTCGGGGCTGCCCACCCAGGGCAACGTGCACGAGGTCGCCGTCGAGCACAACCCGGCTGCCCGTGTCGTGTACGTGGACAACGACCCGATCGTCCTGGCGCACGGGCGGGCGCTGCTCGCCGCGGAGGGCACCGCGACGGTGATCCAGGCCGACATCCGCGAGCCGGAGGAGATCCTCAACGACCCGGACGTCCGCCGGTTCCTCGACTTCGACCGCCCGATCGGGCTGCTGCTATTCGCGATCCTGCACCACATCGGCGACGACGAGGACCCGCGATCGGTCGCGGCGGCGTTGATCGACGCGCTGCCGTCCGGCAGTTACGTCGCGATCTCGCACTTCCGTGACCCGGGTGAGCGGGATCCGGAGGGTTCCCGCAAGGCCCGCGAGGTCGAGCGGGTGTTCAACGAGTCGCTCGGCACCGGTCGTTGGCGTACCGACGAGGAGATCCTCGCCTTCGCCGACGGGCTGACGCCGCTGGAGCCGGGCCTGGTGCCGCTGGCCGAGTGGCGTCCGGACCCGGACGCGCCGGCCCCGCAGCAGACCGACACCTACCACACCTTCGTCGGGCTGCTCGCCCGCAAACCATAGGCGGTACGAGGCGGTAAGTGGGTGCGGACACGTCAACCGGACTCCTCCTCGCCCTCCTCGAACCGTCCCAACGCGGCGGACAGGTCCCGCAGGAACGCGTCGACCCGGACGCGGTCGTAACCGTGCGCGACGAGCGGCAACTCGGCCAGGGCGAGTTCCACCTCTGCCTTCGCCCCCAGCCGCCCCAGGAAATCCTCCGACCGCAGCGCCTCCCGGCCCTTCTGCACGAGGGCGTCGACGGCAGCCCGGTCGTATCCGCGCGCTTCGACCGGGAAGCGGGCTGAGTCGAAACGCTGCCGGACGAGCTGGCGGTGGTCGGTGAAACGGCTGCCGCCGTACCGGGCGAGGGCGTCGGCCACCTGGTCCGTCTTCTCCCGGACGTCGTGCACTTCGAGCAGGAGCAGGCAGGGCCGGTCGTCCAACGGGCTGCGGTGGGTCAGCGGGACGTCGAGGGTCGACCCGGGTGCGGGTACGAGCAGCAGCAACGGCGACGGCATCCGCTTGCCGGCCAGCACCGGAGGTGGCTGGTACAGGACCAGGTGGTCGATCTCCGCCCAGGGCAGCAGCCGGTTCAGCTCGGCCGTCCGGACGGTCAATCCTTCGAGGCTGATGTGGAACCGGAACGGCCGGACCGCCTCGACGACGCCCGCGACGCCGGCGAGCATGACGAGTCCGCCGAGGATCAGCCCGCCGATCAGTCGAAGGGTGCTCCCGCCCAGCCCGAACAGCACCATGCAGAGACCGAACGGCAGCAGGACGAAAGCGATGACACAACCGATGCGACTGCGGTGAAGGTCCATCGTCTCACCTGCGATTCCCCCGTCGTCCCTGACGGCGAGTGTGGCAGCCGGGTGCAAGGTGATCGATGGGTGATGAACTCCCTGGCGTCGCCGCGCAGTCCTACCCCGTGGCGTGTTAAGAAGGGGCCCCGCCTCTACCGGAGACGTTAATAGGGGGCCCTTCCTTGCACGAAGCCGAGCAGGTGATCCAGCGTGTGCTGCGGGATCTGCGCGACGGCACGCACCGCGGCGTCGTCGTGGACTCGCCACCCGGCGCCGGGAAGTCCACCCTCGTCGTCCGCGCCGCCGTCGAGACCGCCGCCACCGGCGATCCGCTGATGATCGTGGCGCAGACCAACGAGCAGGTGGACGACCTCATCGACCGGCTCGGTCGCAGGGCGCCGGAGCTGCGCGTCGGGCGGCTCTCCGCCACCGACTACCGGCCCACCGAGCGGGTCACCGCCCATCCGGCGGTCCGGGTCGCAGCGAAGGTCGCCGACCTGGGCGGCCCGGCGGTCACCATCGGTACGGCGGCCAAGTGGGCCACTGTCACCGAGGGGAGATGGCCGTGGGCGATCGTGGACGAGGCGTACCAGATGCGCGCGGACGCGCTGCTGCGCGTGGCGGGGCGGTTCGAGCGGGCGCTGTTCGTCGGCGACCCCGGTCAGCTCGATCCGTTCAGCACCGTCGAGACGTTCCGCTGGACCGGCCTGACCTGGGATCCGATGCAGTCGGCGGTGGCCACGCTGCTGCGGCACAACCCGGAGCTGCCGGTGCACCGGCTGCCGGTGTCGTGGCGGCTGCCCGACTCGGCCGCCCCGGTGGTGTCCGCCGCGTTCTACCCGTTCACCGGGTTCCGCGCCGGGACCGGGCCGTCCGACCGCGCGCTGACGTTCACCGAGCCCGGTGCGGGTGACGCCTACGACGCCTCGGTCGAGGTGGCCGCCGCCACCGGCTGGGCGTTGCACGAGCTGCCGGCCCGGCACACCGTGCGTACCGACGGGGAGGCTGCCGCGGCCTGCGCGGAGCTGGCGTTGCGGGTGCTGCGGCGCGGCGCGGTCGCGGTGAGCGAGGCCGCGCCGGGCGGCGCGCCGGTCACCGCGGACCGGATCGCCGTCGGGGCCGCGCACCGCGACCAGGTCGCGGCCATCCGGTCCCGGCTGGGCGCGGCCGGGGCGGGCATCACAGTCGACACCGCCAACCGGCTCCAGGGCCGGGAGTACGACGTGACGATCGTGCTGCACCCGCTCTCCGGCCGGCGCGACGCCACCGCGTTCCACCTGGAGTCGGGGCGGCTGTGCGTGCTGGCGTCACGGCACCGGCACGCGTGCGTGGTGGTGGCGCGGGCCGGGATCGGTGAGCTGCTCGACGCGTATCCGTCGACCGAGCGGGTGCACCTGGACGTGCCGGTGAAGTTCCCGGACGGCTGGGAGGCCAACCAGACGGTGCTGACCCACCTCGATGCCCACCGGGCCGGACGAGGGGTTGTTCGGATGGCATGATCGGCGTCCCAACTCGTACGGGTGACCGAGTTGACGCTTGCGGAGGGTGACCCTAACCTTGCTCATAGGGGAGATGGTGGCTGGCGACGATGAGCTGACATGTAGTCGTTGTCCGAGCCGTCTCAATACCCGGCCCCAGCCTCGTGCTGGGGCTTTCCCCTTTCCGGCCGTTCGGGTGTTCCGGCGATTGCGGTCGGTGGGCACGATGGCCGGATGCACCCTCACGACCCGTACTACCAGGATCCGTACCAGCCGGATCCGTACCAGCAGCAGGCGCACTACCCGCCGCCGCAGTACCCGCCGCAGGCGTTCGTGCAGCCGCCGCCGGCCCAGGAGAACGGCAGGTGGGCGATAGTCCTCTGGGTCGCGGTGCCGGCGCTGCTGGTGATCCTGTGTTGTGCCGGATGTGTCCTCTCCGGGTTCGCGGGCGGGTTCGTGGAGGGCTTCAACGAGGGCTATTCGTCGTCGTAGGAGTGCTGCCACGCGCCGCGTCCCCGCGGGTCGAACAATGCGGTCGTCCGGCGGGCGTTGGCGAAGACGTCGACGTAGTGCAGGTCGAGCTGGTAGGCGATGGCCGGCCCGGTGTCCCGCGCCACCATCGCCCGCAACCGCTCCGGTGTCGGTCGCCCGTCGTGGCTCAGCACGGCCGCCAGCACGCCGCTCCGGCCCGCGCCGAGCGCGGACACCCCGGTGACCGGGCCGCTGCGGCCGTCCGAGCACCACAGCGTCCCGCTGACCCGCAGCGCCGGCCCCTCGCCGACGTTCTCCACCGGGACGACCAGGCGGTTCTTCGTGATCGCGAGGAATGCGTACGCCGGCTCCGGCGCCGAGGCGAGCGCGAACCGGTCCTCGGCGGGCGGGTGGTGCGTCACCATGCCGCCGGAGTCCGGAAAGGCCACCGCCTGGTGTACCGGGAGCAGCAGCGGGTACCGGCTCAGCACCAGTGAGCGGCGGGTCTCCTCCAGCTGCCGGTCGGTGCGGGCCAGCGCCTGCCGGGAGAGGTGGATCGCCGCGAGCGCGCCGACCGTGGAGGCGATGACGGCGAAGGAGCCGACGATCGGGGCGGCCCGCTGACCGGGGCCGGCGACCGCCACCACCACGGCGGCCACTGCGGCGCAGGTCGCCACCGCCCCGGCGAACACCAGCCCGTGGCGTCCGACGGCGTTGAGGCGGGCCCGGACCCGGCGGAGCACGACGGCCCCTAGGCGAACGACGATCCGGCGTCGCCCCATCGGGTACGCGGAACGGTGACCTTCTCGTCCCGCCAGGTGAGCGCCCGGGACTGGGCGAGAACCCGCAGGATCCGGTGCCGGTCGCGGGAGTCGTAGCCGAACACCGGCTCCGCCCGGGTCCGGTCCCGCACCGTCATGAACTCCAGGATCTCGTTCTCCGGCACCGGGCTCGGGCCGCGATCGGCGAACGCGCGGTACAGCTCGTGGTAGGCGTTCTCGATCGGCCGGACGAACGCCGAGTCGGTGGCGATCGCGTGACGGTCGCCGTCGACCGCGACCGCGTCGATCACGCCGGCCGTGGCGGCGTACCGGATGGCCTGGCTGACCGCGCCGGCGGCGCGTCGGTTCGGCCCCTGTCCGACACCGCCGGCGCCGATCAGCCCGGACAGCTTCCGGTACGGGATGGAACGCCGCTGCTGCCGGAAGGACTCCATGGTCAGGGCCGCGTGCACCCGCCACAGCGGCTCCAGATAGCCCAGTGCGAGATCGTCGGTGGTCACCGAGTACGTGTCGTCGGCGCCCCTGCGCACCAGCCGCACGGCGGTGAGCGCGTCGAGCACGCGCAACAGCCGCGATCCGTCGTCGGACTGGAACGGCCCGCTGCGGAGCTGGGTGGCGGTCAGCCCTTTCGGCCGGGCCGCCAGGCGCCGCACGGCGTAGTCGACGGCGACGAGATCGGTGAACCGGCCGGCGTTCAGGTCGACGTAGACGCGGGTCATCGGGCGGGGCAGGAAACCGTCCTTGGCGCGTACCGCCGCGTCGGTGCGGGTGACCTTCTGCCCGATGGACTCGATGAGCGCCCAGTACCGCAGTTCGTCCTCGTCGGGCAGGACGCCCCACTGCGCCAGCGTCGCGGTGCGCTCGGCCTGTTCCCGTCCGCCGAGGATGACACCGCGTCGTTGCAGTTCGACCAGGCCGAGCAGGGCCTTGCAGTCGGCGGCGGGCGGCTGCCGGAGCGAGTAGATGTCGTCGATGCAGATCGAGTCGAGCCCCGGCAGCGTCAGGATGCTCCGGAACTGCGGGGAGAGCCGGTCCGGATCGCCGTAGACGACCGTCACCCGGCAGCCGTCCCGCAGCAGGCGGCGGATCAACGGGATGAAGTCCTGGTCACCGGTGACCAGCACGAACTGACCGCAGCCCTGGTGGAGGTAGTCCATGGCGAGCACGGTGAGGTGGATGTCGGCCTGTTCCTTCAGGCTGACCACCACCTCGGCGTCGATGAGGTGCTCCGTCATGGCGGTGGTGATGCTGCCGTCGAACCGCACCGCCGCCATGTGCTTGTACTGGAGGTGGCCACCGCACCTGGTGGTCGCGTCGCTCCAGAGCGCGTCGACGATGCCCCGCTCGACCAGGTGGCCACGACCGATGACGGCGCCGGCCAGGTTGTCCCAGTCGACGAGCAGGACGCCCGTGTTCCCGACCGGCATGCGCATTCCTCCCCGAGCTGATCGAGGTGCTTGTATCCGAATTCTGGCCCCCCGTCCTGCCGTTGCCGCTTCATCCGTTCGGGCACGATGCCTGTCAGTTCGGTGTGCGGTGCGTGACCTCAAGGTGACCGATCGTCTACAGAAGACGGTAATTCAGGTGGTGGAATGCCTGGCTGCCGCCCACCGACAATGAGGTTTCCTGTTCGTCTTCCGCCCGGAGGCGGTCTTGGCGCGCTTCTTCCCGCGGCATCAGCGAACGAACGCCACGCGCGGCGAGCGGGTCGTCTTCGAGCGTCTCCGCTCCCTGAACGACTCGTGGTGCGTGCTGCACAACCTGGCGTACGTCGACTCCGGCCAGGCCCGGCTCCGGATCGGTGAGACCGACTTCGTCCTGCTCCATCCCCGGCACGGGCTGCTGATCATGGAGGTCAAGGACGGCGGCTACCGGGTCACCGACCGGCAGTGGTTCGCCTCCCGGCGCGGCGCCGACGTGCCGCTCGGCGATCCGTTCGACCAGGCGGTGCGCAACCGGTACGCGCTGGCCAACTGGCTGCGCCGCAGCACGGGTATCCGGCAGGTGCCGGCCGGGCACTGCGTCGTGTTCACCGACGGGCGGCCGTCGGGCAACCTCGGTCCGCACGCCCCGGACACGATCGTGCTGACCGCAGCCTCGCTGGAGCATGCGCCGGTCCTGGTGGAACGCGTCATGGCCCACTGGGACCAGCGCGGATGGACCAGCCGGTCGGACTTCGAGCAGGCGTTGGCGGCGCTGGCGCCGAGCGCGGTGGTCGCGCGCACCCTGCGCTACGACGTCGACCTGGCCGCTGACGACCTGGACCGCCTGACCCGGCGCCAGATCCAGCTCACCGGGCGGCAGTTGGAGGTGCTGGCGGGCACGTCCCGCCGCCCGGCGTCGCTCGTACTCGGCGCGGCGGGCACCGGCAAGACCCTGCTGGCCCAGGAACGGGCGCGGGAGCTGGCGGCCCGCGGGCTGCGCGTGGCGGTGATCGGGCAGCAGCGTGACCTGCGCCTGGAGATCCGCCGCCAGTTGCGGGTACCGGGGGTGAGCTCCGGCGATCCGCAGGACGTCCTGTGCGACCTGTTCGGGGCCGACCGGATCGGCGGGTACGAGGGCGAGCCGTTGTGGGCCACCGTGCTGAGCCTGGTCGAGGCGTACGGGCGACCGCTGGACTGCCTCATCGTGGACGAGGCGCAGAGCCACGACGAGGACCTGCTGGTGGCGTTGCGCGAACTCGTCCGGCCGGACGGCTCGGTCGTGCTGTTCGCCGACCCGTACCAGCGGGACCGGTCCGGCACGTGGCGTCCGGACGGGGCGTTCAACGAGTTCTGGCTGACCGAGAACTGCCGTAACACGCTGCCCATCGCCAAGTTGGTGGCACGCGTCTCCGGGGCGCACACGCCGTTCACCGGCCCGGACGGCCGGCGGCCCCGGTTCACCGACGGCACGGCGGATCTCGTCGGGGCCTGCGTGGACGCGATCGTGGAGATCGTGAAGGACCTGGCGACCAGCCAGGCGGTCCTGGTGACCGCGACGCAGGGCAGCCATGCCGCGATCCGCCGGGCACTGGCCGGCCAGGGCGTGCGGGTCAGCCCCGGACTGCGCGGTGACGGCCTGGCGGTGTGCACGGTGCGTCAGTTCCACGGGTGCGAGGCCCCGGCCGTGGTCTACGCCGACGACGGGGACGAGGACTGGACGACCAGCTACATCGCGGTCAGCCGGGCCTGCGCGTTCCTGCACGTCGTCGGCGGTCACGACAGATGGGAACCCTTCCGATTCCTGATGGAGGATGATCGATGACGCTCTACGACGAGGCGGTGACGTTCCTCGAGTCGGAGGGGTGGTCGGTTCCCGTGCAGACGCGGGCCGAGGTGGTCCGGGCCCGCCGTGCGGCGTACGCGGACAACAGCGAGCACATGACCGTCTGGTGCCCCGCGGTCCCGGACGCCGACGACCTGCACCGGCGGGAGGCGAGCCTTCTGCAACGCTTCGCCGAGGAGGCTCGTACGCCGGGGGCGAAGTTCCTGCTCGTGGAGTCCACCCAGGGCCTGTCGACGGAGTTCCGCAGGCTTGCCAAGCACGAGTTCAACGTGGACATCCGGGTGCCGATCCAGTTTTTCGACGCCCGGTTCAAGTGGGACGACTCACCGATGTCGGCGATGGCCGGCACCGCCGCGCAGCAACTGTCCCGGGACGGGGAGTCGGCGGCTCGCCGGCGGACACCGCAGCCCTTCCGGGCGGTGGGTACCGGCGCGGTCGGCGACGACCTGCTGACCGAGCTGGCCCGCCGGTTCGACAGCCAGAGCGGATGGGACCGTCCGATCGTCCTGGTGACCGCGCCCGCCGGTTTCGGCAAGAGCGTGCTGTTCCAGTCGCTGTTCGCGACGCTCTACGCCAACTTCCAGAAGGCGAAGAAGCAGCTCCGCCGTGCCTACCGGCCGTTGCCGCTGCTGCCCGACTACGCCGCGCTGGCGAGCGCGCCGGCGTTGGGCCCGATGGTCGACGCCCTGTTGCAGACCGAGGTCGCCCGCCCGGTCAAGCAGCCCACCTTCCAGTGGATGCTCACCCGGGGCTTCGCGAGCTGGCTGCTGGACGGGCTGGACGAGGTCATCGCCCAGGACCCCGACTTCTTCGAGTACATCCGTGAGATCGTGGCCCGGCCGGACAACCCGACCACGCCGCGCATCCTGCTCTGCGTCCGGGACTCGCTGCTCAGCTCCAATCAGGCACTGCGTGACTTCCTCGCGGTGGCGCACGAGTACGTCGAGGAGTTCCGCCTGCTGCCCTGGCGACCCGAGTCGATCCGCACGTTCGCGCGGATCCGCCTTCAGGACGACGACCAACGCCTGCTCGACATCGTCGACGCGAAGCCGCAGCTGATGCGGCTCTGCGGTACCCCGTACTACGCCGAACTGCTGGCCGAGCGGGTCGCGCTCGGCCAGACCGACGGCATTCCGGACGACTACTCGGAGATGGACCTGGTCCATGACGCGGTGGACGCGATTATGGACCGGGAGTACAAGAAGGAGCAGTTGCAGGAGAACGTCGTCAACCGGGCGGATCTCCTCGACATCATCAGCGACGTCGCGGTCGCCGAGCTGGAGAACGACAACCGGGGTGTGCCGGTCCACGAGATCGGCGAACTCGCCGCCTTCGTGCTCCCGGCCGACCTCTCCGACATGGAGCGGGAACGCTGCACCGACGCCATCTGCCGCCTGCCGGTCTTCCGTGCCGCGTCGGAGCGGCAGCGGGTGCGCTTCGCCCAGGACGTCATCTTCGAGCATCAGATCGGCGACCGGGCCGCCCGGTACTTCGCGGTGAACCCGGTGCGATTCGCGCAACTGCTGGACTGCCGGCCCTTCCCGCCGGACTCCTTCGCCATCCGCGTGTTGTGCGCGCGGATCAGGGAACTCGCCGCTGGCGAGGAACTGCTCACCCGGCTGGCGAGCGCGACCACGGCGCCGACCGCGTTCCGCAACATGCTCCAGGTGCTGCTCGGGCTTCCCGACTGCGACCGGCTGCTGCCGCACGCTCCGCTGGAACGGCAGAACCTGTCCGGGCTGACCTTCGCGAACCTGTCGCTGGCCGAGGTCAGCTTCCGCGGCGCGAACCTGGAGTCGACCCGCTTCCAGAACTGCGAGATGGCCGGTTGTGACCTGTCCGACGCGACGCTGCACGGCACTCGCTTCGACGCCTGCCTGCCGAGTCTGGCCGAGGCCGACTTCGGGCAGCTCACCGGCTTCGTCTCGGTCGAGATCGACAGCCGTCCGGCGATCGAGGACGTCAACGACTTCGTCCGCCTGCTCGGCGGTGACGGCCGCCGGGAGCGCCACTTCGTCGGTCCCTGCCCCACCGCGCTGCAACTGCGGTTCCTGTTCCTGAAGTTCGTTCGGCCGGACGGGCACTACCGGCGCGATTCGCTCGACGAGAAGGGCCTGCTGTCGGGCCGTCGCATCGTCGACCCGGCCTCGGTGCTCAACGGCGCGGTGCGGGCCGGTTTCCTCACCGCCATCCCGAAGCGTCGCCGCTACGAGCGCACCCACAACCAGCTCTACGCGGACATGGTGGGCTTTGCGCAGAACCTGCGGGTGACGCCGGCCATCCGCGCGTTGCTGGAGGACACCTGCCGGGTGGAGGGGTGCCCGCACGTGGTCCACGAGAACGCGGGCGCCGGCTGAGCCGCGGCCCTCGGCGCGCGGCGCTGGCGGCGGTGCGTTAGACAGGGATCATGACCGCGAGCGTGCTGCCCTGGCTGGGCGGGGGAGTGGTGGCGGTGGCCGCCGGTTTCCTCGCCGTGTCGCTGCCCCGGCGCCGCGTCCGGGCCGAGGGCCGGCGGATCGCCTGGTCGTCGGCGCGGGCGGCGATCCACGACGCCACAGTGAGCCGGGACGCGTCCCCGGCGACGGTGCCGGAGGCCGAGCGGCTGCTGGCCCACGCCGAGATGCTCGCCGCCGCCCGCGGCGGCGCCGACGCGGCCCGCGCGGCGGCCGAGCACGCCCGCCGCGCCGACGAGCTGTGGCGGGCCGGGCGGTGACGAGGGTACGCCGGGAGCTGCTGCGCTGGTCGCTGCTGGCCGCCGCGGCGGCGGTGCTCGTGGTGTTCCTGGTGGCGCAGCGGCAGAGCGTGGAGGTCAGCTACGGGCGTTCCCCGTCGACGGCCGCGCTGCCCGAGGGCTCGGCCGGGGAGTTGAGCGACGCGAGCGTGCCCTCGGTCGAGGAGATGACGGCGCTCGTGGCCGCCGATCCGGTGGTCCGGCTGCCGGGCGCGGTCGCGCGCTGGGACGAGCAGCGGGTCCGGGCCGCCGTCGGTGACCGGGGCACCCGCATCCTGGTCGCCCCGCCCGGTCTGGACGAGGCCGAACGCCGGCGGGTGAAGGACGTGGAGAACGCCGAGATCCGGATCGTCGGCACCGAGGTCAGCGGCGGGCTCTACGTGGCCTCGCCGGACGACCTGCCGGGCTGGCGGGCCCGGTTCGCCACCGGCGACGTGACCGGCTCGGTGCTCGCGCTGCTGGCCGCGCTGCACGACCAGCCGACCCCGCCGGACGGCGACGACCTGCGCTGGCGGGAGCCGACCGGCCCGGAACTGGCCCCGGTGGTCGCCGCGCTGCGCGCCACCGGCCGGTACGTGGGCACCGGCGCCACGCTGCCCGAGCTGCCGGAGAAGGCGGCGAGCGCCGCGTTCCCGGACGGTGCCTGGTTCGTGGTGCTGCCCGCCCAGCCGTACGGGGAACCGCTGCCCGCGTACGGGCCGGCGCTGCACCGGCTCGCCCCGGACCAGCCGCTGGTGGTGATGTACGGCGACTGGATCGAGTACCACGGTCCGGGTGCGGCGTCGTTCGCCGAGGTGGCCGGCGCGAGCTTCTACGCCCAGTTCGGCGGACGGCTCGGCCGTTACGCCTATCCCCAGCAGAACGTGCTCGGCGCGTATCTGGCCCAGGTCACCGACGTGCGGTACGCGGGGCTGTTCGACCGTCCGCTGCCGTACCGGCCGTTCGACCCGCTGCGGGTGGCGTTGCCGGCGCTGCCCTGGATCTTCGCCGGGTGCGTGGCGGGTTTCGTGGTGCTGTCGATCCGTACCGTGCGGGGGTCCGGCCGCCGTCCGGCCGACGTCGGTCCGGGTGGCACGCCGGCCCGGCTGGCCGGGCTCTCCGCGCTGGCTGTGGAGTTGTCGCTGCTCACCGATGCGCGCAGCGACCCGGCGCTGGTCCGGGGGGTGGGCCGGTTGCGGGCGGCCCGGGACGCGTTCGACGAGGGGTTGCCCGACCGGCACGTACGCGAACTGCTCGCCGACGCGGCGGCCGAGCTGGACGACGTGGCCCGGGACGTGCGGATGCCCGGCTACCGGCCGGACGTCTACCTGCGGGCGAGGCTGTCGTGAGCCGCGTCGCGACCCGTCCCGAGCGGACGGCGACCCGTCGTGGCGTGGCGGCGACCGGCCCGCGCCGGCTGCTCGGCCGCCTGGTCGGCACCGCGTTCGGCCGTGCGGTGCTCGCCTGCCTGGCGCTGGCCGGCTGGGCGCTGTGGACCGGAGGCGTCCTGGACGGTCCGGCCGCCCGGCAGGTACGCGGCTCCTCGGTCTACGCGGCGCCCGGAGTGGACCTGGACCGGGCCGCCGCCGAACGGGTCATCGGCAACCGGCGGCTGGTGGTGCTGATCATGGAGCCGGGCGCCGACCTGCGGGAGGCGTGCGACGACACCGAACGCGCCACCCAGGGCACGCTGGTGCTGGCGATGAGCCGCGACGGCGAGGACTGGGACACGTACGGCTGCTCCCGCCTCGGCGGCGACGGCCCGCGTGACCTCGGGCGGGCCATGGTCGCCGAGACCACGATCAGCCGGGGCGCCGACGCGTTCGTGGACCGGCCGGTCGAGGCGCTGAAGGTGATCGTGCTCAACTACGACCGGCTGGTCCGGGCCGGTCTGGTGCCTGACGGCGCCCGTACCATCAGCCCGTCGCTGCCCCGGTATCTGCTGGCCGGCGGCGCGGTGGCCGGGGTCGTGGCCGGTGCGGCGGTGCTCTGGCTGGGCGGCCGGCGGGCCGGACGCCTGGCCGACGCGCGCCGGGCCGGGCGGGACGCACGCGCCGACGAGCGGGCCGCGCTCGGCGCCGCCACCGCGGTTCTCGCCCAGCAGATCATCGACCTGGACCGGTACGCCGGGCCGGTCGCCCCGGCGCACCGGCGGCTAGCCGCCGACTACGTCGGCCTGCTCGACGAGGTGTCCGACGTGGACGGGAACGCCGAGGCGCTGCGCCGGCTCCGGGAGCGGGTCGAAGGGCTGAGCCGCCGCGCGGCGGATCTCGCCGACGACGCCGCGTCGGGTCGGCGCGGGACGCGCGGACGGGGCCGGCGGTGACCCGCCGACCCCGTCGTCACTGCGTCGTCAGCGCTGGGCGCCCACCGTCGAGGCGGCCGGCCAGCTGCCGGTGAAGACCTGGGCGGGCGTCGCGCTGCGGGCGGCGAAGCCGAACAGCGAGTCGACCCGGGCGGCCTCGGTGGAGCTGGGGTACGGGTTGGTGCAGCTCGTGCCGGCGCTGCCACCGGACATCAGGATGGCGCAGTTGCCGTTGTAGTTGTCCGGCAGGCCGAGGATGTGGCCGATCTCGTGCGTCATGATGCGCAGCGGCGAGTACTGCTGGGCCTGGTAGTAGTCGATCACCACGCGGCCGTTGCCGAGGCTGGTGCGCTGGGCGTACGAGCCGCCGCCGTAGGTGTAGGTGATCCGCAGGTTGGACCCGCACTGGGCCATGTTGATGTTGTTCGTGTAGTTGTTCCAGATCGCCGCCGCCTGCACCGCCGTGTTGGCGAACGGGCCGGCCTGGCTGATGTTGTAGCAGACGTTGCGGACGGCGGCGGAGGCCGGAGCCGGGTTGACGGCTACCGCGCCGAGCGCTGCCAGCGTCGCGGCCGCGAGGGTGGCGAGGATCCGGGACAGCTTGGGCTTACGCATGGTTCACACTCCTTGGGATGGGGGGTGAGCGGAACGCCGCAAGCCTATAGATAGGTATTCATCGATATCAAGGGTTGCGGTGAACTGACCGGACTCGATCATCCGTACCCCTGGTCGTGCGGACCACGGAGGTGGCGACCTGTTCCCGCGAGCCCCGCGACCGGCTCGGCCCGGTCGCCGTGCGCGCGGCGGTGCACCGCTGGCTGCGGCTGATCGCGGCCGACGCGGAGTTGGCGCCGTACCTGATCGGGGTGGACCGCCAGCGGCTCGCCGCGCTGTTCACCGCCCGGCTGGGCGCGGCGCTCGGCGGGGTGCGGCGGGGTCCGGACGGCGACCCCGCGGACGCCGGCGGACCGGCCCTCGGTGGATCGCGGCGCCCGCCGCTGACCGGGGAGCAGCGCTGGCGCGTCCTGGACTACCTGGCCGCCGCGCTCTGGGCGCTCGATCTGCCGGCGGCGACGGTCGTCGACGCGCAGCGGGCCGTCGCCGGGTTGCTCCGGGCCTGAGCGACGGCGGGTCGCGTGAATGCGGCACAGGAACAGTCGTTCACGCCGCCGGGTATCCCCGGTTTTCCTGTCGACCTCCCGTCACACAGGGTGTTTTCCTGATCGCTTCCGGTCGATAACGTCGGGCCACTGCCGTCGACGAAGGGCCGACGATGAACGACAACGGACACCCATTCGACCGTCGGCGACTGCTCGCCGGCGCGGCGGCGGCCTCGGCGGTCACAGTGACCGGCCTGGCCGTCGCCTCCACCACCGGCGCCGCGGCGGCCGCTCCGAGCCGCCCCGCGACGCCGCTCATCACCAGGGACCGCATCGCCACCGCCGCGCTGCGCGCGCCCGACGGGTCCGCGCTCGCGGTCGCCGTCCAGGCCGACTTCCACGCCCGGCTCGCCGCCTGGCTGGCGTTCTGGTCGGCGAACTCGCCGTCGGCCTGGAGCGTGCCGGTGCAGGTGGTCGCCCGGATCGAGGCGGCCGGCGACGCGCTGGTGCTGCACGGGATCCGGCACCGCCGCGACGACGAGCTGCGCGCCGGCTTCGCCGCCGGCCGGCGGGACGCCACCCACCTGGCCACGCTGGCCAGCCTGCACCACCACTTCCCGAGCGTGCGGGTCCGCCCGGACGGCACGATCCGGGTCGCCGACGGACCCGCCGGGTTCACCGGCGCGCCGGAACAGGTCGCCTTCGCGGTCGCGGCCTGCCGCGAACTGTGGGGCGACGCGGCGGCGACCGTCCACCGCTGGGCGGAGCACGCCGCCCGGGTGCTCGCCCGCGCCGGGCACCGCACCGACGCCGCCTCGCACGCCGGCTGGGCGGCCTTCACCCGCACCAGCCTGCGTCGCGGGCTGGGCACCGAATCGTACGAGTGACCGGAGGTAGCACATGGCCCGCAACGAGTTCCGCTTCGTGGTCGACGGCGTCGACCTGAGCCCCGAGCAGCAGACCCTGATCGCCGCGGAGATCCAGAAGGCCGGCCTGGCCGCCCTGCGTACCGCCGACGCCAAGCTGACCAACCCGCTGACCGTCGGTCACGGCAACATCAAGCTGCGTCCCGAGTGGTACGGCCTCTGGGTCATCGACGGCCCGTTCGCCCAGGACCTCGGGCAGAAGATCAACGACATCGGGTTCTGGATCCAGCGGTGACCGACGCCGCCCGGCCGGCCGGCACGCCGGAGCGGATGTGCCCGAGCACCCCGGCGTCGAACGCCACCGTGTTCCTCGGCATGATCACTCCGGCGGGCCGGGTGGCCTACGTGACCCCGGCCGTACCGGCCGAGGTGGCGCTCGCCGGGCTCGGTGACTCCGACGAGCCGATCGAGTCGCGGGCCCGGCTCGCCGGCCCGTGCGTCACCTCGTCCTGCGGCTTCTGGACCGGCTCGCACTGCGGGCTGGGCGCCCGGATGGCCGCCTCGTACGCCGAGACCGCCCCGCCCGCGGAGGAGACGCTGCCGAAGTGTGCGATCCGGCGTACCTGCCGGTGGTTCGCCGAACAGGGACCGGCCGCCTGTCCGGCGTGCGCGCACGTCGTCACCGACGCGCGGATCTGAACGCTCCCCGGTTTGTCGGACCCTTCGACTAGCGTCGTGAGGTCATGGAGCCGAGGTTCGGCCAACACATCATCGGGCGGGAGCATCCCGCTGCGCTGCTGCGCGCCGAGGTGGCCCGGCTGGTCGACAGCCACGGCGGTCTCGTCCTGGTCACCGGCGAGCCGGGCATCGGCAAGACCACACTGGTCTCGGCCGCCGCCGACGAGGCCCGTCGCAGCGGGGCGCTGGTGCTCGGCGCCGCCTGCTGGGACTCCGACACCGCACCCGACTACTGGCCGTGGGTGCAGGTCCTGCGGCGGCTGGCCCGGTCCGCCGACGACCGGCGCGGGGTGCGGGAGGCGGCCGACGCGGGCCTGGCGGCACTGCTCGGCGAGCACGCGGCGGGTGACACCGCGGAGGCGACCGAGCCGGGCGACCCGACCGAGCCCGGCGACACGCACGTGGCCGAGCCGGGCGACGCGGGCCGGGCCGAGTTCGACAGGCACGACGCGGTGACCGCCGCCCTGGTCGCAGTCGCCCAGCACCGCCCGGTCGCCGTGGTCTTCGACGACCTGCACTGGGCCGACCCGGCGTCGCTGCGGCTGCTCCAGTTCGTCACCCAGCACGCCTGGTTCGAGCGGTTGCTGCTGATCGGCACCTACCGGGACGCCGAAGTCGAATCCGTCGAGCACCCGCTGCGGCCGTGGCTGCTGCCGCTCACCGCCAAGGCGACCACAGTCACGCTCGCCGGGCTCGATCGCGCCGAGGTGGCCGCGCTGATGGCCCGCACCGCCAGCCGGGAGCCCGACGCGAGCCTGGTCGCCGAGGTGCACCGGCGCACCGGCGGGAACCCGTTCTTCGTGGAGCAGACCGCCCGGCTCTGGCACACCCACGGCCTCACCGACACCGTCGCCCCCGGCGTACGGGAGGTGGTGCGCCGCCGGCTCGACCAGCTGCCCGCCCCGGTGGTCGAGGCGCTCACGGTGGCCGCGGTGCTCGGCCGCGAGTTCGACAGGCTGACGCTCGCCGCCTGCGTACCCGCCCCGGTCGCGCAGGTCGACCGGTTGCTCGGCCGCGCCGCCGCGGCCCGGCTGGTGCTGCCCCGGAGCGACGGACGCTTCGTCTTCGTGCACGACCTGGTCCGCGAGACGCTCTACGACGGACTGGCCGACGACGATCGGCGGGCCCGGCACGCGGCTGTGGTCCGGGCCGTCGACCGGTCGGACGCGCTCGCCGGCGTGCTCAGCCCGGCCCACCTGGCCCGGCACGCCTGGCTGGCCGGCGCCGAGCTGGAGCCGGAACGCGCCGGTGACCTGCTGCTGGCCGCCGCCCGCGACGCCGGGGGCCGGATCGCTGTGGACGAGTCGGTACGGCACTACCGGCGCGCGCTGGAACTGACCGGCGAGCCCGGCCGGCGGGTCCGGGTGCTGCTGGAACTGGCCGGGCTGTTGCACCACGCCGGCCCACCGGCCGAGGTCGAGCGGCTGCTGGCCGAGGCCGCCGCGCTGGCCCGGGAACTGCCCGATCCCGGCGTGCTGACCCGGGTGGCGCTCATCGCGCACCGGCAGCACTCCGCCACCCGCCGCAGGCTCGACGCCGCCGAGCTGGTCCGGGAGGCGTACCGGCGGTTGATCGCGGAACCGGAGCCGGAGCGGCCGGTACGCGCGCTGGTCACCGACCTGATCACGGCCACCGAGACGCTCGCCCGGCACGGCCGCGACGACGAGGCGCTCACCTTCAGCCTGTGGGCCCGCCACGACACCACCTGGGGGCTCGGCACCGCGCACGAACGAGCCGTGGTGACCGCTGAGATCCGCGAGGTGGCCCGTCGTAGCGGCGACCGGGAGACCGAGCTGTGGGCCACGGCGCTGCGCTGGGTCGCGTTGCTGGAGCTGGGCGATCCGGGCTACCGGCACGAGCTGACCGCGTTCGTGACCGGCGCGCGACGCGGCGACGTGGCCCGGCAGCGGGTGGCGGCGACCGCGGACAGCGCGATCATCGCCGCGTTCCGGGGTGACCTCGCCACCGCCGAGGCGTGCTTCGCCGAGGCGGAGAGCTACCGCGAGTCGGCGCACTCCGACCACGCGTTCATGACGCACCACATGCGCTGGTCGGTGCTGCTGCTGTACGGCCGCCTCACCGAGGCCGAGGCGGTGCTCGACCGGGTGGGCGCCGCGCACCCGCAGGCCGAGCTGCTCCGGGCGATCACCGCCGCCGAGCGCGGCGACGCGGCCACCGTGCTTCGGCTCACCGCCGCGATCGAGGCCGCGGGCACCGCGTACCCCCGGTCGGTGTCGCCGCTGTGGCTGCGCCTGCGGGCGCAGGCGGCGGCCGTGGACGGCGACCCGGCCCGGTGCGCGGAGGTGCGGGCCGCCCTGGCCCCGCACCGCGGGCAGTGGACGGCGGCGCTGTTCGGGTGCGACATCGGTGGCCCGGTCGACCTGTGGCTGGCCATGGCGGACGCGGCCGAGGGCCGGTGGGACGACGCGATCGACTGTTACCGGGCGGCCCGGGACGCCGCGGACCGGCTGGGCGCCCGGCCCTGGTCGGTGCTGGCCCGGGCCGGGCTGGTGGACGCGCTCGCCGGGCGCGACGGGCCGGGCGACGCGGCCGAGGCGTGGCGGCTGCGGGCCGAGACGGTGGCCGAGGCGCGGACGCTGGGCATGGTCCAGGTGGTGGACCGGCTGGGCGCGACGGCTCCCGCCCCGGCGGCGGCCTCCGCCGTGGTCGCGCCGGTGGCGGTCCGGCTCGGCGCGGGCGCCCCGGCTCTGGTCGCGTCGTCGTCGTCGCCCGGCCGCCGCGCCGCGTCGGGTCTGTCCCGGGCGGGTGCCGTCCACGGCAACGCACGGCCGCCCGACCCCGGCGCGGGCGGCGCGGACGTGATCCGGCCCGAGTTCCGGCCGGACGGGCCGGTGTGGCGCCTCGCGTACGACGGCGTCGTGGTGCACCTGCCCGACGCCAAAGGGCTGCACGACCTGCGGCTGCTGCTGAGCCGGCCCGGCACGGACGTGCCCGCCGTCGAACTGCTCGACCCGGCGGCCGGCCCGGAACTCGCCGCCGCGCGCCGCCTCGGCGCCGATCCGGTGCTCGACGACGAGGCGAAGGCCCGCTACCGACGGCACCTGCGGCGGCTCGACGACGAGATCGACCGGGCTGCGACGCGCGACGACGGGCGGCGGCTGGCCGAGCTGGACGCCGAGCGCGCGGCGCTGCTCGACCAGTTGCGTGCCGCCGCCGGGCTGGCCGGGCGCAGCCGGCGTCTCGGTGACCAGGCGGAACGGGCGCGCAAGGCGGTGACCGGGCGGATCCGGGACACCCTGCGCCGCATCGGCGAGCGGCATCCGGCGCTCGCCGCCCACCTGCGCGAGTCGGTCACCACCGGCGGCGCCTGCCGGTACCAGCCGGCCGAGCCGGTGCCCTGGCGGCTCTGACCGGCGAGGTGGCGGGGCCGTGTGGACCCCGCCACCGGTGTCACGTCAGCGACGGTTGTAGCGGTACATCGTCAGCGTGCCGAACACGACCACGAAGAGGGCGCTCCAGAGCAGCATCCACATGGTGCTCGGGCCGTCCATCGAGCCGGCCATCGCCGCTCGGACCGAGGTGACGAGCTGGGTGATCGGGTTGACCTTGACGAACGCCTGCAGCCAACCGGGCATGGTGGACGGGTCGACGAACACGTTGCTCAGGAACGTCAGCGGGAACAGCACCATCATGCTGGTCCCCATCACCGACTTCTCGCTGCGCAGCACCAGGCCGAAGAACGTCCACACCCAGGAGAACGCGAACGAGAAGACCACCAGCAGCCCGATTCCGGCCAGCACCCCGAGCAGCCCGCCGTCGGGACGGAAGCCGAGCACCACGCCCACGGTGAGGATGACCACGGCGGCCAGGACGTAGCGCAGCACGTCGCCGAAGATCATCCCGACGAGCGCCGACGGCCGCCAGACCGGCAGCGTACGGATCCGGTCGAAGACGCCCTTCTCGATGTCGCTGTTGAGCCCGACCCCGGTGTACATGGTGATCATCACGACGCTCGTGACCATGATGCCGGGCAGGAAGAACTGGAGGTACGCACGCGGGCTGTCGGCGAGCGCGCCACCGAACAGGTACGTGAACATCAGCACCATGATGATCGGGAACGCGGTCACGTCGAACAGCTGCTCGGGCACGTGCTTGATCTTCAGCAGCGCGCGCCAGCCGAACGTCAGCGACGCCGACAGCGCGCCGGGCCGGGCCGGCCGCTCGGCCGGGGCGAGCACAGTGGCCAGCGCCTCGGCGGACGGCATGTAGACGGACGGCGCCCGCCCGGTGGTGATCGCGGTGTCGCTCATCGCGCCGTCTCCAATTCGTCGTCCCGCTCGTCCGCCGGGACGGCCGGGTGGTCGGTCAGGGCCAGGAAGACCTCGTCCAGGCTGGGCTGGCCGAGGGAGAAGTCGTCCACCACGATGCCGGCGGCGGCCAGCTCGCCGAGCGCCCGCGCCGCCTGCGTACCCGCCTCCAGGTCGGTGCCGTGCTCGCCGACGCGGGCGGTCAGCGCCGCCGGGTCCGCGGCGAGCTGCACCGGTACGCCGAGCGACGCCCGCAGCACCTGCTCGGCCTGCGGCCGCTGCCCCGGATCGCGCAGCCGGATGTGGACGCTGCCCGCGCCGATCGACGCCTTCAACTCGCCCGGGGTGCCCTCCGCGATCACCCGGCCGTGGTCGACCACAGCGATCCGGCCGGCGAGCTGGTCCGCCTCGTCCAGGTACTGCGTGGTCAGCAGCACCGTCGTGCCGTACGCCACCACAGCCCGCACGATCGCCCACACCTGGTTGCGGCTGCGCGGGTCCAGCCCGGTGGTCGGCTCGTCGAGGAACAGCAGGTCCGGGGTGTTGAGGATGCTCGCGGCGATGTCGATGCGCCGCCGCATCCCGCCGGAGTACTTCTTCACCTGCCGTCCCGCCGCCTCGGTCAGCCCGAACGCGGCGAGCAGCTGCTCGGCCCGGTCCCGGGCGCCGGACCGGCCCAGCCCGAGCAGCCGGCCCAGCAGGACCAGGTTCTCCGCCCCGGTCAGGTCCTCGTCCAGCGAGGCGTACTGGCCGGTCAGGCTCACCCGGGAGCGCACCGCGTCGGCGTCACGCACCACGTCGTGTCCGAAGACCCGGGCCGTGCCGCCGTCCGGGCGCAACAGAGTTGCCAGCACCCGTACGGCGGTGGTCTTCCCGGCGCCGTTCGGGCCCAGCACTCCGTAGACGGTGCCGGCGGGAACCCGCAGGTCCAGCCCGTCGAGTGCCCGGGTCGAACCGAAGGACCGGACCAGGCCCTCGGCCTCGACGGCCAGGCCGGTGTTCCGGTTGCTCATGAATCGCTACCTCTCCTCGTCGGTGTTCTCGACAGCCGTACGGGTGTGCCGCCCGACCGATCGCCTGTTTCAACGAGGCCGGGAAGCTGTGGTGTTGTGCCGGCCTCACCCCGAAGGCGCCAGACGGCCCGCCAGATCCGATCTGGCGGTGGCGATTCCCGGCCGACGACGGCCGCTACGGGAGGAAGGCGGGGTTATGACCGTTCCCGCAGCAGCCCGCCGGATGACCGATCGTGGACAGTGCTTGATCGATCGCCTGCCATATGCTGCGCCGGCATCCGACGCACGGGGGCGCGTCCCGGTTGTGGTTACGCGGACGCCTCTCTGCGCATTGAAACCGAGAGGGGTCCACCGTGTCCATCGTCCGAAGAGTGCTCGGCGCACTCGCCGTGGCGGCCCTGGCCGTCACCGCCGCACCCACCGCCGCCGGTGCGGCGGCGGATCCGGCAGGCGTGCTCCACCTGACCGTCAGCAGGCTCGACGGCAGCCCGGCCGCCGGTAACGTCGCCGTGACGGCCGCCGACAGCAGCTACGACAAGGACCTCCTGCCGCTGGACGAGTCCGGGCAGCTCAGCGTGGAGGTGCCGGCCGGCGACTACAAGATCGCTGTCACCCCGGTGTACAGCGACGGCCAGGACGACGAGGTACTCAGGCAGTGGGTGCCGGGCCGGACCAGCTGGGCGCAGGCCGGAACGGTCCGGGTGTCCGCGGGGGACACGACGGAGGTCTCCGAGCGCCTGCTCGCGCCCAGCGGGTCGACCCTGCGGGCGCTCGACGCGGTCACCGGCGCCGCGGTCGACGGGCTGTGCGTGTTCCTCGACCCCGGCGCAATCCGTGCGGCGACACCCGGGTGACCGTCCCGCCGCTGATCCCCGGCCCGCAGGAGGTGTGGGTCTACACCCGCGACGACACCCACCTGCCCCGCTACGCCACGGTGAACGTCCTGGCCGACGGCAGCGGCACCGCCGTGGTCGTCCTGACCCCGGCCGCGAACGTGGTCTCCCGGGTGGTCGACGCGGCGACCGGCGCGCCCGTCGCCGGGGCCTGTGTGACGCCGACGCCCGCCGGTACCGGCGAGCTCCCCGACAACCCGGGACGGTACTGCTCCGACGCCTCCGGGAACGTCCGCGTCGGCCTGGTCGCGGCCGGCTCCTGGAACCTGTTCGCCCGCCCCGCCGGCGGATCGGCGTACGGCGCGCAGTGGGTCGGCGCGACCGGCGGCACCGGCGACGCGAAGCAGGCCCGGGTGGTCACTCTCCGGGCCGGGCAGACGGTCACCGTGCCCCCGATCCGGCTCGACCGCGCCGGTGTCGTCACCGGCACCGTGACCAGCGCGGCCACCGGCAGGCCGGCGACCTCCGGCGCCGTGACGCTCGCGCCCGAGTCGGGCTCCTTCCTGGACTGGGGTGTGAAGCTGGACGCGCAGGGCCGCTACCGGATCGACTGGCTCGGCCCGTACGCCTGGCCGCTGCTGTTCAGCACCGCCGACAACGCCGCCCAGTGGTCCGGCGGGTTCGCCCTGCGGGGCAAGGCCGTGCCGGTCACGGTCCGGGCCGGCGCCACCACCGTCTACAACCTCGCCGTGCGGCGTGGCGTCCTGGTCACCGGCCGGCTCGTCGACCCGGAGGGCCGCCCGGTGGTCGCCGAGCTGACGGTGCGCAACGCGCGTACCCGTGAGGTCATCGGCTATTCGTTGGATCTGGATCGCGACGGCGAGTACGCGCTGCGCGTGCTCGGCCCCCAGCCGGTCACCGTGGCGTGGCTGTGGACGCCGCCCTACGTCCTGTACGCCGGCTGGTACGACGGCGCGGCCCGCCCGGCCGACGCCACCGAGGTGACCCTGCCGGGCACCGGCACCCTGCGACTCGACGTCGCTGTCGACCGGTTCCCCGCCGGTTGAGCGGCACGGGCCGGGTGGCGTGCGAGCCACCCGGCCCGGCGCCGGTCAGCGCACCGAGTCCAGCCGGGTCCGCTGCTCGGCGGTCAGCTCCAGGTCGACGGCGGCAAGGCTCTCCTCCAGCTGCGCCACCGAGGAGAGACCGACGAGCGGGATCGACGGGATGTCCCCGCCCGTCAGCCAGGCCAGCACCACCTGGTTGACTGTGGCACCGGTCTCGGCGGCCACCGCCCGCAACGCCGCCAGCCGGGCCGGGGTGGCGGGCACCACGTACTCCTCGCCGAGCCGCTCCGGCCGGACGTACGCGCCCTTCAGCAGCGGCGAGTACGCGACCAGCGTGAGCTGCGGCTCCGTGCGCAGGTAGCTGAGCAGGTCGGGGCCGACCCAGCCGACGTCGCCGTCCGGGTCCAGCTCGCTCGGCACGTCCAGCCGCCGGGGCAGGTAGCTGCGGTGGTACTGGAGCACCTCGTACCCGGGCAGGCCGGCCGCGGCGGCGAGCGCACGGGCCCGCTCGACCCGCCAGGCGCGGTGGTTGCTGGCGCCCAGCAGCCCCACCGTGCCCTCGGCGACCAACTCGGCGAAGCCCTCCACGGTCTCCCGCATCGGGATCGTCCGGTCCTCGATGTGGGCGTAGAGCAGGTCGATCCGCTCGACGCCGAGGCGCTCCCGGCTGCGCTCGGCGGACTCGCGGATCACCTTGGCCGACAGCCCTTCCGGGTTGTCCACATAGCTGGTGCCGGGCGCGAGCGGACGGGCGCCGAGCTTCGTGGCGATGACCACCTCGCCGCCGATTCCGCGGCTGCGCCGCCAGCGGCCGAGCAGCTCCTCGCTCTCGCCACCCTGGCCCCCGTTGTGCCAGAAGGCGTAGTTGTCCGAGGTGTCGATGAAGGTGCCGCCCGCCTCGACGTACCGGTCGAGGATGGCGAACGAGGTGGCCTCGTCGGTGGCGGTGCCGAACAGCATCGCGCCGAGGCTCAGCACACTGACCTCGCGACGCGTGGCCGGGTCCGTGCCGATGGTGCGGTAGCGCATGTCTTCCTCCCCGTCGGAGCTCTGCCGGTCACCCTGCCCCTTCGAGTGCGCGCGAAGTCAACAACGGAGGGGCCCCGGGATTCCGGGGCCCCTCCGACGCGTGACGCTCAGCTCGGGATGTAGTCGAACTCGTCCGGGTTCGGGCCCGTCCGGCCGGCCTCGCCCCGGTCCAGCGAGGTGAGCCGCTCCATCGCGGTGTCGTCGAGCGTGAAGTCGAAGATCGCGAAGTTCTCCTCGATCCGCTTCGGCGTGGTCGACTTCGGAAAGACGATGTCGCCGCGCTGCACGTGCCAGCGCAGCACCACCTGGGCCGGGGTCCGGTCGACCTGCTCGGCCACGTCGACGACTGTCGGGTCGTCGAGCACCTTGCCCTGCGCGATCGGCGACCACGCCTCGGTGAGGATGCCGTGCGCCTTGTCGTACGCCCGCACCTCCTCGTTGCCGAGGTAGGGGTGCGCCTCGATCTGGTTGACCGCCGGCACCACGTCCGCCTCGGCGGCCAGCCGCTCCAGGTGGGCGACCTGGAAGTTGGACACGCCGATCGACCGGACCGTGCCCGCGTCACGCAGCTCCTCCAGCACCTTCCAGGTGGAGACGAAGTCGCCGTCGTAGCGGGTGGGCAGCGGCCAGTGGATCAGGAACAGGTCCAGGTAGTCGAACTTCAGCTCCCGCAGCGACTGCTCGAACGCCTTGCGGGCGTCGTCCGGGCGGTGGAAGCCGTTGTTCAGCTTGCTGGTGACGAAGACCTCGCCGCGGTCCAGCCCGGAGGCACGCAGCGCCTGACCCACCTCGGCCTCGTTGCCGTACATCTGGGCGGTGTCGATGTGCCGGTAGCCGACCTCCAGCGCGGTGCCGACGGCTCGCGCGGTGTCCTTCGGCTCGATCTGGAAGACGCCGAAGCCGAGCTGCGGGATGGTGTTGCCGTCGTTGAGTGCGATGTCCGGAATGTCGTTCTGGGCCATGAGAGCCTCATCTCCGATCGTGCGGTGCCCGGGGGCGCGTCCGTGCCGACCGCCCCCGGCCGTGCCAACCGGATGTCTCTACCCGCTCGCGACGCTTCCTCACATCGGGGACGAGCGTCAACCCCAGATCGACCGTGCCCACTCGGGGTGGTCGACGAACGGGTTGCGGTTGCCCTGCCAGCGCTCGTAGATGCGCTGGTTGCGGCGCTTCTCGAAGGCGTCCGGCGGATCCTGGTCGTTCCAGGCCAGCAGCTTCGACAGCCGCCCGAGCCGGGGCGCGGAGCCGTTGGAGACCGAGTCGTTCGGTTCCAGGTCCGGCCAGCCGTCGCCACCCTCGTACCGGATCGCCATGTAGAGGATCATGCGGGCCACGTCGCCCTTGACCGCGTCGCGCGGCTCGAACGAGTCGGCGTCGGTGTAGCAGCCGGGCGCCTCGGCCACCGTGCCGCCGCCCGAGTCGAAGTCCTTGTTGCCGCGCGACGAGTTGACCGACACGTCCTCCGGGCGCAGGTGGTGCACGTCGGTGCCGGGCCCGGTGGCGGTGCCGAAGTCGCCGTGCGACTTGGCCCAGACGTGCTCCCGGTTCCAGTCGTTCGCGCCGCCGCCGTTGCTCGTCTTGCTCTGCGACCGTCCGCTGTAGAGCAGGACCACGTTCGCCGGGTTGGCCGGATCCTGGTCGGTGTCCTTGAGCGCGTCCCACACCTGGTCGTAGCTGAGCTTCGTCTGCACCTTGATGATGCCGTGCAGCGCGGTGCGCAGCGCCGGCCCGGTCTTGCCGGCCGCGCTCGCGTAGTACGCGTCCGGCCCGGCGGTGCCGGTCGGGCTCGGGGTCGGCGTGGGGCTCGGCGTGGCGCCGCCGCCGAGGCTCATCGCGGTCGGGTTCTTCAGCCCGCCGTGGCTGAAGTACGCGGTGAGCGCGCCGGTCGCGGTCACCTGCCGCCCTCGCAGCGACGGGTTGGTGAGCAGCCCGAAGGTGCTCCGCCAGGCGGCCGTCACCTGCACGTACAGCATCCGGCCGGTGCCGGTCTCGCCGGCCTGGTCGGCGAGGGCGATCGCGGTGTCGGCGGTGAAGCCGGACGTGAGCACCGTGTTGGTGGCGGTGGGCTGGCCGATGACGTAGCCGGTGACGGTGGCCGTCCGGCCGTCCTGGGCGGCGAGCGCCTGCGCCACGGTCAGGGGTGTCGCGGCCGACGCGGCGCCGGTCACGCCGAGCGGGATACCGACCGCGACGGCGAGCACGACCGCCGCGATCAACCGCCCGGGGCGCGAGCGGGTGACACGCTTCATATTCATGATCAGCGATGTTAGTCGGATCAAGGTGAACTGCGGGAGGTCAGCGGGCCAACTTTTCGTCCCGGCCGGCCTCGAACAGCACCGGCCACGGCCGGGCCGCCGGGGCGAGGAGCGTCGGCCCGCCCGGTTCGTCGGGCGCGGCGAGCGTCTCGGTGGCGAGGTGGCCGAACATCGGCGCGGCCGGGTGCGCCGCCCGGATCGGCCAGGCCGCGGAGATCCGCCGGACCAGCGGCGTACCGGTGATCGGTCGCCACGCGACACGTGGTTCCCGGCGGGCCAGCGCGGCGGGCTCGACGGCGACCGCGCCGCCGGCCAGGAGCAGACCGAACAGGAACTCCGGGTTGCGCGCGGGGCGGACCCGGGCCGGGGCGAAACCGTGCTGCCGGCACACGGTCAGCAGATGCTCGTGCCAGCCGGGCGCGGTGACCGGTGGCGCGGTGACCAGATCCATGCCGGCCAGATCGGCGAGCGCGATCTCCCGCGGCCGGGCCAGCGGCGAGGCCCGGGGCAGCAGCACACCCACCGGTACGTCCACCGGCTCACCGAAGCGCAGCCCGGCCCCGTCGACCGGATGGTGCAGCAGGCCGACGTCCAGCCGCCCGTCCGCGAGCATCCGGTGCTGCTCGGCGCTCGTCAGTTCGTGCAGATCGAGGGCGAGCCCGGGCGCGCGGGCCGCGAGCGCGTCGAGCAGCGCGCGCAACGTCACGGCCGGGGTCTCCGGGGGTACGCCGGCGCGCAGCACCCCGAGCGCGCCCCGGCGGACCCGCTCGGCGAGGTGACGCAGCCGGCGTTCACCGGCCAGCAGCTCGTCGGCCTCGCCGAGCAGCAACTGGCCGGCGGTGGTGAGGCCGACCTGGCGCTGTGACCTGTCGAACAGGGTGACGCCCAGCTCCCGCTCCAACCGCTGGATCGACTGGCTCAGCGGCGGCTGTGCCATGCCCAGCGTCTCGGCGGCCCGGCCGAAGTGCAGTTCCCGGGCGACCACCACGAAATGCCGCAGGTGCCGCAGCAGGTCCATCCGGGCACCCTAGCGTCGCCGCTGGTTACCGTGTCGGCGTGGATGTGGCGGAACGGATCGGGGAGATCTTCGGGCCGGCCGGGGTGCGGGGTTGCCTGCACGTCGTGGACGTGGACGACCCGGCCGGCGGTGAGGTGGCGCTGCGCGCCGACGAGCAGATCGTCATCGCCTCCGTCTTCAAGATCATGGTGGTGCTGGAGTTCGCCCGGCAGGCGGCCGCCGGCCAGCTCGACCCGACCGAACGGGTGCTCGTCGGTGCCGCCGACCGGCTCGGCGGCTGGGGCGTGGCCGGCTGCGCCGACGACGTGGAGGTCTCCCTGCGCGACCTCGCGTACCTGGCCATGTCGGTGAGTGACAACACGGCGGCCGACCTGCTCCTGCGCCGGATCGGGGCGGACGTGCTGCCGATGCTGGCCGCGGAGCTGGACCTGCCGCGTACCCGGATCGTCGGCGGCCCCCGGCAACTCGTCGAGACGATGCTCTCCGACGTGGGCGCACGCACCGAGGCGGACTTCGCGCGGATCTTCCCCACCCTGTCGCCCGAACGGGTCCGCGCGATGCGGGTCTTCGACCCCGAGCACACCAGCTCCAGCACCGCCCGCGAGCTGACCCGGCTGCTCCGTCTGGTGTGGCGGGACGAGGCCGGCCCGGCGCCCGCGTGCGCCATGGTCCGGGAGCTGATGGCACGGCAGCTCTTCTGGACCCGGCTGGCCGCCGGCTTCCCACCCGGGGTCCGGGTCGCCGGGAAGACCGGCACCCTGCCGGGACTGCACCTCGAAGCGGGCGTCGCGGAGTACCCCGACGGCCGCAGGTACGCGATCGCGGTGGCGGTACGTACCGAACGGCTGGCCGCCCGCCGGATCGACGTGGACCTGGCGATGGGGGAGGCGGCCCGGACAGCCGTCGATTCATTGCGTTGATCCAGGCCGGGCCACCGGCCTGGCCTGCGGTGATATCGGTCCGGATATCGGTCGTTGCGCTCGTCGATCTTGGACATCGACGCCGGCGGGGTGGTGGTCTGGGCCTACCGATCACCGATCCCGAACGGGGAGGACGACACATGCCCGAGAACCGGCCGTCCGGCTACGCCCGCCGTCGACTGCTACGCGACACAGCGGTCGGCGCCGCCGCCGTCACCACCGCCGGACTCGTCGCCGGCGCCCCGGCCCGCGCCGCCGGGCCGAGCCCGGTCGCCGCGCCGAGCCGCGCCGCCGGCGGTACGCGACGCGGCGGCGCGGTGAGCTTCCGCTGGTGGGGGACCTCCGGCTGGCGGATCGACATCGGGGACCGGACGGTGCTCGTCGACCCGTACCTGAGCCGGTACGACACCGGGCTGTTCCGGAAGCCGTTCAACCCCGACACCCGGCTGACAGTGGCCGCCGACGTGGTCGACCGGCTCGCCGACCGGGCGGAGAACATCTTCGTCACCCACACCCACTGGGACCACTTCAACGACGTGCCGCACATCGCCACCCGGACCGGTGCCCGGGTCTTCGGCACGCTCACCGCGTATCACCTCGGCCTGGCGTACGGGCTGCCGACCGGGCAACTGGCCCCGGTCAAGGGCGGCGAGGTGCTCGACTTCGACGGGTACACGGTGGAGGTGGTCGGCTCGCTGCACAGCCGGAACCCCACCTGGTCGATGGCCTTCCCCGGGGTACGGGTCAGCCGGCCGCCCCGTCCGGAGACGATCGCCGACCTGCCCGAGGGCGACACGCTGGCGTACCAGATCCGGATCGACGGCGGCCCGGCCGTGTTCTTCATGGGTGCCAGCGACTTCGACGAGCGCAAGCTCAGCGGGCTCGCCCCGGACGTCGCGATGGTCGCCTCCGCCGCCACCACGGCGACCGCCGACTACGTGCCCCGGCTGATGGCCGCGCTGGACCGTCCGAAGGTCGTGGTTCCGGTGCACTGGGACAACTTCGAGACGCCGCTCACCAACCCGCCGACTGTCGCCGACAGCGACCGGGAACGCCTCGACGCCCTCGTCGCCGAGGTGCGTCGGGTCTCGCCGCGCAGCCGCGTGCTGGTGCCGGAGTACCACACCGCCTACCGATTCTGACGGCGCCGCTCAGGAGGCCGCCAGCCGGGCGTAGACGTCGCCGGAGCGACCGGCCGGGCGGTACGTCTCCAGCAGGCGTACCAGCCCGGCCGCGTCCAGCCACCGGTCGCCGGCGAACCGCATGGTCTCCACTGGCGAGTAGTTGTAGCGGTAGCCGCCCGCCGTCGCGCCCAGCCGTTCCACCAGCTCCAACGCGGCCAGCGCGGCGTCGTGCGCGGGCGGCAGGTACTCGAACGACAGCCCGCGCACCGGACGACTCAGCCCGGCCAGCACGTCGACCTCGAAGCCCTCGACGTCGACCTTGCAGAACGCCGGTACGCCGTGCCGCGCGATCAGGTCGTCCAGCGTCACCACAGGCACCTCGACCGACCGGTCCCAGCGGACCCCGGCGAAGCTCGGATCGGCTGTGACCGACTCGATCCACGACGACGACATGGTGGACACCGTCGGCGTCGCGCTGGACAGCTCCAGCCGCGCGCTCCCGGACCGCGCACCGACCGCCGTCGGCTCGATCGTCACGTCGGGGTCCCGCCCGAAGCCCAGGCGCAGCACCCGCAGGCAGTCCGGCTGCGGCTCCACGGCGACCACCCGCGCGCCCAGCCGCCGCCAGGTACGCACCCGGCCGCCGACGTGGGCGCCGATGTCGAAGCCGAGGTCGCCGGGGGAGAGGAACTGCCCGTAGAGCTGCCGGGCACGCCGGTGCTTGGCCGGCTGACCGTGGTAGACGGCCAGGGAACGGGTGATCCCCCAGGCCCGCGCGAGCATCGTCACGACATCCCTAACTGTGAGTGGTGGACTTCGGTCCGAACGCGTGCAGGAACCGGTCACGGAACGACTCCATCGGCCAGACCGGGGCCTGCGGGTCGGGGTTGAGGCCGTCCTGCCAGCCCCACCCGGCGATGCGGTCGAGCACTGCCGGGTCCTTGGCGACGACTGTGATCGGCACGTCCTTGCCGGCGCCCTCACCGGTGACCGCCCGTGCCGGCTGGTGGTCGCCGAGGAACACGAGCACCAGGTTCTCGTCACCGTACCGCTGCACGTAGGAGATGAGCGTGCGCAGCGTGTAGACCACCGACTGCCGGTACGCCTCCCGGGTGCCCTCCTTGGCGCGGTCGGCGCGCGCGGTCCCCTTGTAGACCGAGCCGTCGCCGACGTCGTCCCAGTCCACCAGCGGCGGCACCGGCGTCCACGGGATGTGGCTGGACAGCAGCGGGATCTCGGCCATCACGGGTGCGTGCCCGGGTCCGCGCTCGCGGCGCTGGAACGTCGACAGCGTGTACTGGTCCGGCGGTGAGGAGAAGCTGAACAGCGGACCCCGGTAGCCGAGTTCCTTCACGCCGTACACCTGGTCGGGGGAGAAGAAGTCGGCCTCCGGCCAGGCCCGGGTGAGCGCCGGCATGACCAGCGTGGTGCGCCAGCCGGCGCGCTTGAACGCGCCGTTGAGGGTCAGGTGGTCGCTGCGCACCAAATTGGTGTAGCGCAACTGGTTGTCCGCCCGGATGCCGCTCATCAGCGTGGCGTGCGCGAGCCAGCTCCCGCCGCCGGTGGTGGACGAGGTGAGGAACGCGCTGCGGCTGCCGTATCCGGCCGCGCGCAACTGCCGGGTTCCCTCGTCCAGGACGGCGTCCACCTCCGGTGCGAGGTCCGGATCCTCCAGCGCGACCCGGCCGTAGCTCTCCACGAACGTGAACAGCACGTCCTTGCCGCGCAGCGCGGTCAGCATCTCGTCGCCCGGCACGTTCTGGAACGGGTCGCCGGCGAGCTGCGTGTTCAGTGTCTCCTGGTCGTTGAGGCCCGCCCGTACCTGCCGGGCCCGGTCGTAGAGACCGGCCGCCACCGTGTCGGCGGCGACCGGGACGCCCGGCACGATCTGCGCGCCGAGCACGGCGCAGACCACCCAGGCGGCGGCGAGCGCGGTGGTCGCGCGCGCGGAGACCACCCGGTGGCCGGCCACGACCCGGGCCAGCCGCCGTGCCGACAGCGTCACCAGCAGCGGTACGGCGAGAACGGCGACCACTGCCAGCGCCACCGCACCCACCTCGGCGGCCGGGCCGTACGACTCGGACAGGAACTCCGCGCCCGCGCCGAGGAACGTCCAGTCGGCGATCAGGTCGAAGGGGCGGTCCAGGACCAGCGAGAACCCGAGGTCGGCGACCTTGAGGACGAGGACCAGGCCGAGCAGCGCGCCGAGGATCGTGGCCACCACCCGGCGCGGACGTGCCGGAAGGACCAGCAGCAGGGCGACGGCGACCAGCCCTTCCACCGGGATGCGCAGGAACGCGCCAGGGCTGAACCCGTTGACGTCGCTCGGGGCGACGAGCGCCACCAGCACGAGTGCGGCGGCCAGCGCGGTGACCGTCGCGGCGAGCAGCCGCCGGGCGCGCGGTCGGCCGGGCGTCGCGACGCCGTCGTCCCCGGCCCCTGTGTGGCCGGGGGTGCGGTCGACCGGGCCGGCGTCGGACGCGGCACTGTCGCCCGGGTCGCTCGTGGCGCGGTCGCTCTCGGCCGTCGTGCCGTCGGTCGTGAGGCCGTTGTTCGCGGTGCCGTTCGGGGCGTCGTCGTCGCCGTCCGCCCGGCGGGACAGGTCGGTCACGGGCGCCGCCCGCCGACCTCGGCGGGCTCGCGCGCGATCCGCGCGCCCGGCGCCCACTCGGAGCGGTGACCGGCGGGCGCGGGGGACACCGGCGCGGCCGGGAGCGCCACCGGGCGCCGCCGCGACGGTACGCGGTGCCGCCACAACCAGGCGACGTCCCGTCCGAACGACTCGACGAGCATCGCGAGCGCGCCGAGAAGCACCGCGACCGCGAGCAGCCGGGGCAGGACGCCTGCCGCCACCACCGCCAGCGCGATGCCCTGCGTGGCGGCGACCACCTTGCGCCAGTAGCGCGGAGGCAGCGAGCCGCGCATCCACGGCAGCACCCAGCCGGCGGCGACGAAGACGTACCGCATCGCGCCGATCACCAGCACCCAGGCACCGACCTGGTCGGCGACGTACCCGCAGAGGACCAGGACCAGGAAGGAGTCGACCTCCATGTCGAACCGTGCGCCCAGCGCGCTCACCGTGCCGGTACGCCGGGCCACCTGCCCGTCGACCCAGTCCAGCGACAGCGCCACCGCGCTCAGGACGACGAGCACCGGCACCACGATCGGCTCGCGGAACGAGTCGACTGTCAGCGCGGCAACCCCGCCGGTGAGCGTCGCCCGGGTGAGCGTCACCCAGTCGGCCGGGCCGAGCCGGTCCGCGCCCGAGCGGCGCAGCCCGTATCCGAGCGCCGCGACCGTCACCACCCCGAAGAGCAGACCGGCAAGCCAGCCGTACGCGCTCAGGCCGACCGTGCCGGCCAGGGCCGCGAGTACGCCGACCTGGAGAATCGCCCCCGCGAATGGATCAGTTCGAAGTGCGGACACCATGCCTCCGAGGTAGACGTCACGAACCACACGTGTGTACGGAGAACATGCCCGAACAGTTCGTTCTGATGCCGGAAACGCGCCAGCGGATGTGGCATGTCACGTCGGCCGGCGGGGCGGCGCGCGGTCAGCGCGCCCGGTCGGCGGTGTCCTCGTCGCGCCGGGCCAGCGCCGAACGGCGGTAGCCGTACAGCGCGTAGACGAGCGCGCCGAGCAGGAACCAGGCGCCGAACCGCCATGCCGGTCCCTCCCGTCGCACCGACGTACTCCGGCCGGGCCGCCGCCGTCCGGCGAGCCGCACCCGCATGGACGAACGTAAATCCTCGGCGCGAAGATCGCAGCCCGGCGGCGGCGGTCACCCCGGCGGCGGGCCGGCGACCAGCCGCCAGTACTGCCGCTTGCCCTCGTCGCGGACCACGACGCCGAGCCGGGCCAGCTCCCCGTGCAGCTCCCGGGTCTCGGCGTCGTGGCCGCCGTCGAGCGCCCGCTGCCGGGCGCGCAGCAGGGCGTCCGCGCCGGACGGCAGGCCGGGCAGCCCTTCCACCCACCGCCGGTACGCGTCCCGGTGCGGGTCCTGCCCGGTCCACGGCCAGCCCTGCCGGGTGAACGCCTCCTGCAGCCGCTCGGCGTCCAGGTCGGACTTCTCCCGGGCCAGCTCGCCACCGGCGGTGTCCAGCAGCACCAGCGCCTTGCCGTCGACGAACACCCCCGCAACGGCGGCGCGCGCCAGATCCCGCCCGTGCCCGTCGCGGTGCAGCCGCACCGTCCGGTGCCCGACCGTGACGGTCAGCCGCTCGCGGACCGCCACCACCGCCAGGAACAGGCCGCCGAGCAGGCCCACCCCGGCCCCGATCGGGTACGCCCGATCGTCCGGCCACCGGTCGAGCAACTCGAACAGGCCCTGGAACGGGAACCAGGCCAGCCCGGCGATCCAGCCGGACACCGCGGTCAGCCCGGCGCCCAGCCCCGCCCCGAGCAGCGGGAACCCCGCCCACATCAGCACCAGCTCGCCGCGTCCGCCGTCGACCACGACGTCCTCGCCGGGTTGCCATGCGGTCACTGTCAGGACACCTCCCGGCGCATGGTGCGCACCAGACCGGCGACCAGCGGCAGGAGCACCCAGACGGCGAGCGAGACGCCGAGCCGGCCCCACTGCCCGCCGTTCATCTCGGCGCCGAGCAGCGGCTCCATCGTGTACGACGTGTCCAGCCAGCGGGCCGGCTCACGCAGCGCGGAGATCATCGCGGCGAGCAGGCTCCACACCGTGGGCAGCAGCAGGTAGGTGACGATCGCCAGCGGCGTGTTCAGCAGCAGCAGGCCGAAGGCGGCGCCCATCAGCACGCTCGCCACCTGGAACACGGCCGCGTGCGGCAGCAGTTGCCAGTCGAACGTCCAGGCGCCCGCCCCGCCGCTGGCGCGGGCGGCGAGCGTGCCGGCGGCGGCGACGGCCAGGCTGACGAGCACCGAGGCGAGCGCGGCGAGCACCACCGCTGCGAGTTTGGCGACGATCACCCGCTCGCGGCGGGGCACCAGCGCGAACGTGGTGAGCGCGCTGCGCTGCGACCACTCGCCGGTGATGGAGAGGATGCCGAGCACCGGCAGCAGCAGCCCGACCGGCAGCAGCGACGGCGTGAAGAAGGCGGTGAACGTCTGGTCCGGCGCGTCGACGACGAACAGCTGCACCACCACGATCGCGGCGGCGATCAGCCCGATCGTGATCAGCAGCCAGCGTCCGGCCCGGGTGTCGGCGAGCTTGCGCAGCTCCACGGCGGTCAGCCGGGCCAGCGAGGGACCGGCGACGGCCGGCTCGTGCCGCGGCGGGGCGGTCGGAACGGCAGTGGTGGTCATCGGACGGCCTCCTTGGTCGACGCGCCGGCGGTGAGGGTGAGGAAGAGCTGCTCCAGGCCACCGCTGCCGGCCGGGCGCAGTTCGGTGAGGACCAGTCCGGCGTCCGCCGCGGCCTGACCGACCTGGCCCGGCTCGGCCCGGACCACGAAGCCGCCGTCGGTGCCGGCGGTGGCGGGCAGCGCGGCCCGGTCCAGCGTCAGGCGCAGGGCGTGCGCGTCGCGGGCGCGCACGAGCGTGCCGGCGCCGGCGAGCAGCTCGTCCTTGCCGCCCTGGGCGACCACCCGGCCGCCGCCGATCACCACCAGCCGGTCGGCCACCGCCTCCACCTCGCGCAGCAGGTGCGAGGAGAGCAGCACCGTGCCGCCCCGGTCGGCGAAGTCGCGCAGCAGGCCGCGCATCCAGAAGATCCCCTCCGGGTCGAGGCCGTTGGCCGGCTCGTCCAGGATCAGGACCCGGGGGTCGCCCAGCAGCGCCAGAGCCAGGCCGAGCCGCTGCCGCATGCCCAGGGAGTACGCGCCGACGCGGCGCCGGGCCGCGGTGTCGTTCAGCCCGACCTGGTCGAGTACCGCCGCCACCCGCCCACGGTCCACGCCCATGGTGCGGGCGGCGAGCGTGAGCGTCTCCCGCCCGGTGCGCCCGGCGTGCTGCGCCGAGGCGTCGAGCAGCACGCCGATCTCCCGTCCCGGGTTGGGCAGGTGCCGGTACGGGCGTCCGCCGACTGTGGCGCCGCCCGAGGTGGGCGGCGTCATCGCACAGATCATCCGCATCGTGGTGGACTTCCCGGCGCCGTTCGGCCCGAGGAAACCGGTCACGGAACCCGGTTCGCACCGGAACGTGACGTCCTCGACGGCTGTGTGCGGACCGTACCGCTTGGTGAGCTGGTCGACTTCGATCATGCCGTCGAGCCTGCCGGGGCCAACCGGTCACGCGCTGCGGCCGGCGGTCTGCGCCGCCGTCGACCTCGGTTCACCGCAGGCGTCGACTTTGGTAGCTGGTAGCCGGTCCGGAGGGCTTCCTAGCATGGACGGGTGACCAGTGCCGCCGTACCCGATCATCCCTGGCTCCTGCCGGGCTCCCTGGTGCCCGCCCGAGCCGCCCGGCGGACACCGCGCGACTGGTTCGTGGACGGCGTGCTGTTCGTGGCCTCGCTGCTCTGGGTGCTGATCGCGCACGGCGACGTGACCAGCGCCACCCCGGAGTTCGGCCTCAACGCCGGTCCGGCCTGGCTGGAGGAGGTCGACCTGCTCGTCGGCCTGCTCGTCAGCGGCGCGCTCTGGCTGCGCCGGCGCTGGCCGGTCGGGCTCGCGGTGGCGACCGCGCCGCTGGCGCTCTTCTCGGTCACCGGCGGTGTCGCGCTGCTGGTCATCGTGTTCACCGTGCTGGTCCACCGGCCGCTGCCGGTGGGCTTGGCGCTGGTGGCCTGGCAACTGTTGAGCCTGCCGGTCTACCTCGCGGTCCGGCCCGACCCGACGCTGCCGGTCTGGGCCTCCGCCGTGTGGACCGGGCTGTTCATCTGCGTGGTGGTCGCGTGGGCGTTGTTCGTCCGCGCCCGCCGCCAGCTCGTGCTGTCCCTGCGTGACCGGGCCGAGCGGGCCGAGGCCGAGCAGCAGCTCCGGCTCGACCAGGCCCGGCAGCTCGAACGCGGCCGGATCGCCCGGGAGATGCACGACGTGCTCGCCCACCGGATCTCCCTGCTCAGCCTGCACGCGGGCGCGCTGGAGTTCCGGCCGGACGCGCCGCCGGAGGAGGTGGCGCGGGCGGCCGGGGTGATCCGGGCCAGCGCGCACGCCGCGCTCCAGGACCTGCGCGAGGTGATCGGCGTGCTGCGGGCCGAGGTCGGCTCCGAGGCCACGCCGGAACGGCCGCAGCCCACGCTGGCCGACGTGCCCGCGCTGGTCGCCGAGAGCCGCGACGCCGGGGTACGGGTCACCGTGGTCGACGAGGTGATCGAGCCGGAGGCGGTGCCCGCGGCGATCGGGCGCAGCGCGTACCGGATCGTGCAGGAAGGGCTGACCAACGCCCGCAAGCACGCGCCCGGCGCGGTGGTCACGGTCCGGCTGGCGGGCGGCCCGGGGGACGGGCTGGCGGTGGAGATCCACAACCCGTGGCCGGTCGGCGCGTCGCCCACCGCCATTCCCGGCGCCGGTACCGGGCTGGTCGGGATCGCGGAACGGGTCACGCTCGCCGGTGGCCGCCTCGAACACGGGCGGGACGCCGACGGCGGTTTCCGGCTGACCGCCTGGCTGCCCTGGGCGGCCCGGTGAGCGCGCCGGTGCGGGTGCTGATCGTCGACGACGACCCGCTGGTCCGCGGCGCGCTGTCGATGATCCTCGGCGGCGTACCCGACCTGGCGGTGGTCGGTGAGGCCACCGACGGCGCCGAGGTGCCGGCGGCGGTCGCCGCGTACGCCCCGGACGTGGTGCTGATGGACATCCGCATGCCCCGGGTCGACGGGCTGGCCGCCACCGAGGCGCTGCGGGCCACCCCGGAACCGCCCGAGGTGCTGGTGCTCACCACGTTCGACGCCGACGAGCAGGTGCTGCGGGCGCTGCGTGCCGGGGCGAGCGGCTTCCTGCTCAAGGACACCCCGCCGGCCGAGATCGTGGCGGCGGTACGCCGGGTCGCGGCGGGGGAGGCGACGCTGTCCCCGGCGGTGACCCGCAAGCTCATCGCGCACGTCACCGGCACCGCGCCGGTGGCGAGCCCGGACCCGAAGCGGGAGCGGGCGGTACGGCTGCTCGACGGGCTCTCCGAGCGGGAGCGGGAGGTCGCGGTGCTGCTCGGCCGGGGCCGGACCAACGCGGAGATCTCCGCCGAGTTGTTCATGAGCGTGGCGACCGTGAAGGCGTACGTGTCGCGCCTGCTGACGAAGCTCGACCTGAACAACCGCGTGCAGGTGGCCCTGCTGGTCCAGGACGCCGGCCTGGTCTGACGCGCAGGACGGCCCGGACGAGCAGTGCTCATGCGAGGACGTCGCCGGGTGGGCAAGTCCCGCCTCGTGGAGGAGTTCGTCGAGCGTACGGGCGTACCTCACCTCTTCTTCACCGCCTCGGCGCAACCCACACCCGCCGCCGACCTGCGGCTCTTCGTTGCGGCGGCGGCCGGCTCGACACTTCCCGGAGCGGGTCTGTTCGCCGGGCAGGCACCGGCCACCTGGGACGCGGCACTCACCCTCCTCGCCGCCGCGCTGCCCGCGGACCAGACCAGCGTCGTCGTGCTCGACGAGATGCCCTACCTCATCGCCACCGATCCAGGTTTCGAGGGCACCCTCCAGAAGGTCTTCGACCGGGAGTTGTCCCGTAGGCCGGTCCTGCTGATCTGCGTCGGCTCGGACCTGGCGATGATGGAGGCGCTCAACGACTACGGTCGGCCGTTCCACCAACGCGCGACCGAAATGGTCGTGCCGCCGCTGAGCCCCGGCGACGTGGGCGAGATGCTCCAGCTGCCGTCGGCGGATGCCATCGATGCGTACCTCGTCACCGGCGGCCTGCCGCTCGTCCTCGACGACTGGGCCCCCGGCGAGACCGTGGGCGACTACCTCGCCAAGGCTGTCCCGGATCCCACGTCCGCACTGATCGTCAGCGGGGAACGGGCCTTCGCTGCCGAGTTTCCGCCGCAGTCCCAGCCGGGCGTGGTGCTGCGCGCCATCGGCTCCGGGGAGCGCACCGCCTCCTCCATCGCGCGGGCCGCCGGCGGAATCCCGCAGGCTTCGCTGCACCGCGCGCTCCGACTGCTGGCTGACAAACGGATCGTGGAGGCCACCCTCCCGCTGTCCACCCGTCCTTCGCGCGAGACCCGGTACGTGGTCGCCGATCCGTATCTCCGCTTCTGGCTCGCCTTCCTCGATCCCTACCTCGCCGAGATCGAGCGCGGCAGAGGGGATCTGACCCTCGCCCGCATCCACTCGTCCTGGACCTCATGGCGGGGACGTGCGGTCGAACCGGTGATCCGGGAGTCGCTGCGCCGGCTGCCGCCGGGGCACCTGCCGTTCGAGACGGCGGTGGTGGGCGGGTACTGGACGCGTATCAACGATCCCGAGATCGACCTGGTCGGCGGTGACCGTAGCCCGGTGGCCAAGCGGATCACGTTCGTGGGCTCGGTCAAGTGGCTGGAGAACGGCGCGTTCGACGGTCACGACCTGGCCCGGCTGCTTCACCACCGCGCCCAGCTACCGGGCGCCGACGACCAGACGCCGGTCGTCGCGGTGGTGCGCAGTGGCCGCGCGGTTGACGGTGTCACGGCGATCGGGCCGGCCGAACTGCTCGCCGCGTGGCGGGATTGAACTGCTGCCGTTTCCCGGCCGTACCAGTGGTCGAGGATGTGGTGCGGCCGTTCCGCCGCACCGCTGCCGAGCTGCGGGAGGCCTGCCGTGCGAGTTGGTGAGCAGTCGACGGATCCCATCGACCAGATCCTGGGCGAGGTGCCGGTACCGGCACCGTTGACCCCCGAGGACGTCCGCCTCGCGGTCCGGGCGGTGGTGGTGCACGCCGCCGAGGAGTGGCCCGCGGGGCCGAAGTGCCGCAACGACGGCTCGTCGTTCCCCTGCCGGTTGCATCGCTGGGGCCGGCGCGTGCTGGAGACACACGGTCTCAACGACCGCCAGATCGACGCGCTGATCCGGCACGGCAACCCGTTCGTGCACGTACCCTTCCCGTTCGTGCTGACCGGCCCGTCCGGCGCCCGTCCGGCCGCCGGCCAGGCCGGACGTCCGGTGCCGGGACAGCCGGCGCGGGCGGTGCCGGGTCAGGCCGTCCGCCCGGCCGCCGCGGCTCAGGCGGCGCGCGGTCCGGTCCCGCGGGTCGCCGCGCCGCCGGTCCGGCCCGGTCTGCGGCCCGTCGCCGCCCGGTCGGCTCCCACCGCCCGGCCCCGCTGGCCCCGGGCGAGCTGACCCCGTCGCCAGGCCCCGGGCGATCCGACCCGTCGCCCGGTCCGGGCGAGGTGACGCCACGCCTCGCCCGGTCCCCGGGCCCGCTCACCCGGCCCCTCCGGCCCGGGGTGAGCCGACGCCCGGCGCCCGGTTCCGGTCGCGTCGACGCCCCGTCGCGGAGCGGCGTCGGTCGTGCCGGAGCATGCCGACGGCGGCCCGGCCGGGGAGCCCCCACCCCCGTGCCGGGCCGCCGTCACCGCGTTACTCGACCCCGCAGTCCGGGGCGGACCAGTCCCTGGTGTTCGCCACCTTGTCCCGGTTGTTCTCCCGCCGCGAGTCCACGTGCGTGTGGTCGTCGTGGTCCGGGTAGCCGGGGCCGTAGATGCCGCTGAAGCCCTGGTCGCGGGCGGAACGGGCGATGTCGCAGAGGCTGCGGTGCTTGGCGATCAGGTCGGCCGCGTTGCCGTAGAGGTGCTGGCTGTCCGCGGCGCCGCCGACCTGCCGGTTGCAGGCGATGCTGCGGAACCCGCTGGTCACGTAGAGCGGCTTGTCGCCGAGGCTGCGCCGCAGCGCCTCCAGCTTCCACATGGTGCGCAGCGCGTTCTCCCGGGTGGCCGACGACGAGAGCGGGCCACCGGCCCACCCGCCCTTGCCGCAGCCGTTGTCCAGCTCGGCGTAGCTGAAGTGCTTCGGCGTGCAGTCGCTGTCCTTCTGCAGGTCGTAGATCTTGGCGAACGTCTTCGGTCCGGCCACGCCGTCGGCCCGCAGCCCGTACGCGGCCTGGAACCGCTTGACAGCGGCGGCCGTCTCCGGGCCGTACACGCCGTCGACCCGGACGATGCCGCCGTACGCGGCCCAGCCGGCCACCCGGATCTGGAGCTGCCGTACGTCGGAGCCGGACTGTCCCTGGGACAGCATGCGGTTCCAGGTGTAGCAGCCGTCGGCGTGGGCCGGTGGCGCGGCCACGACGGTCGCCACGGCGGCCCCGGGCAGGGCCAGCGCGAACGCGACCGCCGCCCGCTTCAGGGTGTTGACGCGCACAGAGTCCTCCCGATGTCAGAGCGGAACTGGGGTTGGACGGGCACATCGACCGGTACGTCCCGTCTCTCTCACCGTGACAGGTGAGAGGATTCTTCGTGGTGATTAGCCGAAATTGTTCTCACATCGGGCGGTTGCTGGATATCGGCTGTGAATAGTGCCTGTTTGCGAATGCGCTGCCGGGTGTCGCCCGTCGGAGGTGGGCGGTAACGTCTGCTCCCGGACCCGGGCGGCGACCTCGACGGGCGGGGAGGTGGGCGTTGGTGCGTGGCGGCGTGTTCTGCGTCGAGGGGCAGTGGCACCGCGACCTCAACGAACGAGGATCCGTCCTGCCCACGCTCGACCTGCTCGAACGGCTCGGCCGCATCCGCTACATCCACAAGGACGCGGCCACCCGCGACGAGCTGTTCTACTTCGTCGACAGGTGGCTGCTCAAGCAGTACGCGGATCACCGGGTGGGCTTCTTCGCCATGCACGGCGAGCCGAGCCGGCTCTGCCTCACCGACTGGGACTCGGTCGAGCTGTCGGACGTGGCCGAGCGGATGGCCGGCCGCTGCGAGGGCCGCCGCCTCTACTTCGGCAGCTGCTCGGTGCTGCGCGCCTCCGACGCCACGCTGCGCGAGTTCCTCGACGTCACCGGCGCGGCGCTGATCTGCGGCTTCACCCGCGAGGTCGACTGGGTCGAGTCGGCCGCCTTCGAGACGGTGCTGCTCGACGTGCTCGCCAACGGTCAGCGCCACAACGCCGCCGAGGTGCGGATGCGCTCGGCGCACTGGGCGCCGCTCGCCGCGTACCTCGGTTTCCGGGTGATCTACGCCAACGGCCGTGCCTGGCGGCCCTCGGCCCGCCCGCGGGTGCCGGAGCAGGTCCCGGCGCAGCGGGCCGCCGGGCGTCCGCGCTGAGATCGACCGGCCGGCCTGGTAGAACCGAGGGCATGGCACGCAGCATCGCGAAGAACACCCGGGTCGACCGGGACGCCCTGATCGAGTTCCTCCGCCCCCGCCACCACGTCGTGCTCATGACCACCCGCTCCGACGGGCGCCCGCAGTCCTCCCCGGTGGCGTGCGGCGTGGACGCCGAGGGCCGCCTGGTCATCTCCACCTATCCCGAACGCGCCAAGGTCGCCAACATCCGCCGCGACCCGCGCGTCTCCGCGTGCGTGCTCTCCGACGACTGGAACGGCCCGTGGGTGCAGGTCGACGGCGTGGCCGAGGTGCTCGACCTGCCCGAGGCGCTGGAGCCGCTCGTCGACTACTTCCGCAGCATCTCCGGCGAGCACCCGGACTGGGACGAGTACCGGTCGGCGATGGTCGCGCAGGGCAAGTCACTGATCCGCGTCACGATCGAGTCCTGGGGTCCGATCGCCACCGGCGGCTTCCCCGCCCGGCTGGCCGACTGAAGCAGTACGCGCCGGATCAGTACGCGCCGGATCAGTACGCGACGGTGAAGCGGGCGTTGCCGAACCGGGGATTCTCGATCTCGTCGACGATCGCCACCGCCAGGTCCTCGTAGGTGAGCACCGACCGGCCCTGCGCGTCGGTCACCGGCTGGTCGGTGCCGGTGCGGTAGTGCCCGGTCCGCTCACCCGGGTGGAACTCCAGCGGCGGTGGGGAGACGTACGTCCAGGTCACCCCGTCCGCGCTGGTGCGGTAGAACTCCAGCGCGTCGGCCTGGCCGTGCGCCGAGTCCCGGTACTCCTCCGGGAAGTCCGGCTCGTCCAGGTAACGGGTGCCCTTCGGCGTGAGCAGCGTCGAGCCGCCGCCGACGTGGATCACCCGAGGTGGGTCGGGCAACTCACGCAGCGTGTCGACCAGCGTCCGCGCGGCGTCGCGCCACAACTCGCGCTCGCCGCCGCCGATGGCCACCACCAGCACGTCCGCATCCTCGGCCAATTCGCGTACGCTCCGCGCCGAGGTGGCGTCGCCGGTCACCGTGCGTACGCCGGGGGGTAGATAGCCGACCGCCTCCGGACGCCGCACCGCCGCTGTCACCCGATGCCCCCGCTCGACCGCCTCAGCCGCGATCCGCGAGCCCGCCGTCCCGCCGGCGCCGAACACGACGATGTCGCTCATGCCTCACAGGCTAGGCAGCCCACGGGCGGGCGGCGGGAGTTCCGCCGAACCGGCTCAGTCGACGATCGCCGAGTAGACGAGCTGGCGCAACTGGCTGCGCAGCGGGTACGTGCTCGACGGCATCAGCTGGGTGAACAGCAGCGCGGTGACCTCCTCCACCGGGTCCACCCAGAACGCGGTGCTGGCCAGGCCGCCCCAGTAGAACTCGCCGACGCTGCTCGGCACCCGCGACGGCACCGGGTCCAGCACCACCGCGAAGCCCAGCCCGAAGCCGATCCCGTCGAGGATCGTCTCGGCGAAGCCCTCCGGCGAGAACGAGGCCAGATCCCGGTTGCCCGGCAGATGGTTGCGGGTCATGAAGCGCACCGTGCGCGGGCCGAGCAGGCGGACCCCGTCCAGCTCGCCGCCGCGCAGCAAAAACTGGGTGAACCGGTGGTAGTCGGCCGCCGTGGAGACCAGCCCGCCGCCGCCGGAGTGCCAGGTCGGCTCCGCCAGCGCGGCCCGGCCCACCCCGTCGGCGCGTACCGCCTGGCCGGTGGCCGGGTGCGGGGCGTAGAGGGCGGCCAGGCGCTTGGAGTCCGCCGCGTCCACCCACCAGCGGGTGTCCGTCATGCCCAGCGGGCCCAGGATGCGCTCGGCGAAGAACGCGTCCAGCGACTGCCCGGAGATCACCTCGACCAGGCGGCCCAGCACGTCGGTGGAGACGCCGTAGTTCCAGCTCGTGCCCGGCTGGAACAGCAGCGGCAGCCGGGCCAGCCCGGCCGAGGCCGCCGCCAGGTCCGCGCCCGCCGGCACGCCCAGGTCGAAGCCGGCCGCCCGGTACAGGCCGTCGACCACCGAGACCTGGGCGAAGCCGTACGTCAGGCCGGCGGTGTGGGTGAGCAGGTGCCAGATCCGGATCGGCTCGACCGCCGGCACGGTGTACGGCTTGAGCACCGAACCCCGGTCGTAGACGCGTACGTCGGCGAACTCCGGCAGCCAGCGGCTGACCGGGTCGTTCAGCTCGAACCGGCCCTCCTCCCAGAGCATCATCGCCGCGACCGAGGTGATCGGCTTGGTCATCGAGTAGATGCGCCACAGCGTGTCCGGCTCGACCGGCGTACCGGCCTCCCGGTCCCGCAGCCCGTACGTCGAGGAGTGGGCGACCTCGCCCCGGCGGCTGACGACGATCTGCCAGCCGGCGAGCCGGCCGTCGTCGACGTACCGGGCGAAGTGCTCGTCGATCCGCCCCAGCCGGGCGGGATCGAAACCGACGCGGCCGGGATCGGTGCTCACCGTGACACTCACGACGCGAACCTACCCGCAGGTACCTCGGCCCCGGAAGTGTCATTAGGGTCGGTGGCATGCCCGAGCCGGTCGAGGACGTCACCTACCGCCAGCAGGACTGGTACGCCGAGGAGCTGGCCGACCGGCACTTCGTGCGATGCGAGTTCTTCCACGTCGACCTGACCGAGGCGGTCAGCCGGGGCGCTGTCTTCACCGACTGCGTGTTCGGCAACGTGGCGTTCAACGCCTCCCGGCACACCGACTCGGCGTTCACCAGGTGCTCGTTCAGCAAGTGCAACCTCTTCGAGGCCGAGTTCACCGGCTGCAAGCTGGTCGGCAGCACGTTCGACCGCTGCGACCTGCGCCCGCTGCGGGTCGACCGGGGCGACTGGTCCTTCGTCACGCTCGCCGGCGCCGACCTGCGCGGGGCGCGGATCACCGACGTACGGATGCGGGAGGTCGACCTGACCGGCGCCGACCTGACCGGCGCGACGCTGACTGGCGTGGACCTCTCCGGCGCCCAGTTGCACGCCGCCAAGCTGATCCGGGCCGACCTGCGCGGCAGCGACCTGTCCGCGCTCGACCCGACGGCGGTGCAGCGTTCCGGCGCGCGGATCGACGCCGAGCAGGCGGTGATGCTGGCCCAGGCGCTCGGTTTCCAGGTGGGCTGAGTCCGCTGGGAAATGTGCCGCGGGTTGTCAGGTTTTCCGGACACACTCGGGCGCATGACATGGTGGTCCGACCTGGTGGCGGCCGAGCCCGAGTTCGCGGCGCGGGTACGCGCCCGATTCGCGGTCCGCAAGCACGGCACGATGGCGACACTGCGGCGGGACGGCTCGCCGCGGATCAGCGGCACCGAGTTCGACTTCGGTGACGACGGGCAGCTGCGGCTGGGCAGCATGGCCGGCGCGGTCAAGGCGCTCGACCTGCGCCGCGATCCCCGGGTGGCGCTGCACAGCCCAACCGAGGACGCCCCGCCGGACGACCCGTCCACCTGGGACGGAGACGCGAAGATCGCCGGCCGGGCGCACGAGGAGCCGCCCGCCGAGGACGGCTCGCACAGTTTCCGGATCGAGCTGACCGAGGTGGTGCTCACCCGGGTGGGCGACCCACCCGACCACCTCGTGATCGAGAGCTGGCACCCCACCCGAGGCCTCGAACGCCGCACCCGCCACTGACCCGCCGCCCCGCCGCCCCGCCGGCCCGCTGACACGCGTCGATCATGAAGTTAGCGGCCTTGGATGCCCGTTTTGCCGCCGCCAACTTCATGATCGACCCGACGGCCTCGGGTGGGCGCGGTCCACCGTGGCTGAGTACGGGAGATCTTGGTACGGAATGGCCCCTGTGGGGGCGGAAATCCTCCAAGATCTGTCCTGCTGGGGTGGTCGGCGCCGGGCAGGCGTGGGAATTGCGAGGGCTGATGCCTTCTGCAAGATCGCGTTCTGTGTCATCCTCCCTACGGCGAGCCACGGGGCCGGGCCGCTCGCCGCCGGTGGCCGAGGGAGGGTCGGTGGCTGAGGACGACATCGCGCGTACCGGGATCCGGGTCGGGGGCTGGCTGCCCACACCGGACGACGGGGTCGACGCGCCGGAGCGCCCCGCCGGTCCACGCCGCCTCCCTGGGGACACGGATCCCGCCACGCCCCGGACGGTGAACCCGCCGGACGGCGAGCACCCAGCGGCCGACGCGGACGATCGGGTCTCCGTGGGGGACCTGGAACCGCCGGGTACCGCTGTCTGGCCGCCTCCGCGTACCGCCGGCCCGCCGACTCCCGATCTTCCCGCCGCGGGCCCGCTTCCAGCCAACATGCCCGTGCCCGGCACGCTCCCCGCAGGCCCTCCCGCGCCCGGCCCTCCTACGTCGACTCCGCCCAGCTCCGGCCCGCCAGCCTCCCGGACGCTCGGGCCAGGCCCGCCAACCTCCCGGACGCTCGGGCCAGGCCCGCTCGCCTCCGGGAGGTCGGCGTCGGCGCCCGAGCCGCGTCCGAGTCCGCCCGGCGGCCGGGTTCCGCTGGTCGGGCCGGCCCCGATCGGGTTGCACCTGTCCGGCCCGTCACCGGTCCGGCCGGGCGCCGCCGACGAGCCGGCCGGCTCGGGTCTGCCTCAGGAGGCGGAGGCGAGACCGGGCCGGCACTCCGCCCGGGAGAGCATCCCGGCGCGCCTCGCCGGCCTGACCGGCGGCCTGTCCGACGTGACCGGCGGGATGGGCGCCCGGCTGCGCGCCGCCGCCCGAGCGGCGAGGACCCGGCTGAGCCGGACCCTCGCCCCGATCGCCGGTCCGATGCGCCCCCCGCCCGACGCCCCGGCCACCCGCGTCGCCGCGGCCCGGGCGCGGCGTCGACGCCGGCGCGCCGTACTGGCGGCCGTGGCCGTGACCGGCCTGGTGGCGGCGCTGGCGTACGCGGCCCGGTCGTCCACGCCACCCCCGCTGGCCCGGGAGACCGCGCCCGTGGCGGCACCCGGCAACCAGGCACCCGGCAACCAGGCACCGAGCGGCCAAGCGCCCAGCGGTCAAGCTCCGGGCGACCAGGCGCCGGCCACCGGCGACCCGGTCGCACCCGGCGGGCCGCTGCTCGACGTGGACCTGGCGCCGCTGCCGGGGTCGTTGTCGCTCACCGACCTCGGTACGCGGGACTGGCGGCACTGGGGCGGGACCGGCGCGGACAGCTTCCATCGCAAGGTGGGCGGTACGGGCGAGATCCAGGATCCGGGTGGCGAGCGGCTGGAGCACAACGCGGGCGCTTGTGATCTCCAGTGGACCGACGGCACGCCGACGGCGCGTCAGGAGGGCACCCGGGCGGGTGTCTTCCAGCGCGGCGCCGGGAAGAGCTTCACGCTCGGCGTGGCCGGGAGTGGGGATGTGCGTACGGTCCGCCTGTTCGTCGGCACGTTCTCGGCCGGTGCGCGGCTCGACCTGTCGCTGTCCAGCGGTGGCGATCCCGCCGTCCGCGAGGTCGCCCTCGCGGCGGGCGACCGCTTCTACCAGTACGTCATCCGCTTCCGGGCGGCCCCCGGGGAGCGGCTGCTGATCAGGTGGCACGCCCTGACCGTGACCGGGGGGCAGAACGACGGGGTGGCGTTGCAGGCGATCACGGTAAGCTGAGCGGCCGGTCCGGCGGGCGGTCGTCAGGTAACGAACTGGAAACGCCCGTCACTCGACATATGGCGCAAAGAGCCGTGCGGTGACACCGTGAAGCCCGTCGCGCACCTGTCGTTTCCGGCGGTGTCGTGACCGAAGTGGAGGGTGTGGTGGGCCAGGAGGACCGTCCGCGTACCGGCCCCGGCTCGCACCGGCACGGCCTTCCGCGTACCCGGTCCGCGCTGCGCCGGCTGCGCCGCCGGAGGCGGCTGATGCTGGAAGGGCTGGCCGCGGTCCTCTGCCTGGCGGCGCTGGCCGTCTACCTCGGCGTCGAACGGCACGACACGCCACGCGAGGAGCACGCCGGGGTGCCGGTGGCGCCGCCCGGCCGGGTCGGGCTGCCGAACGAGGCCGGCGACTCGGTGGTCAACCCGGGGCTGCGTCCCCGGCAGCGGCCGCCTTCGCCGAGCCCGTCGCCGTCCACGCCGTCCCCGTCACCGACGCCGGCGTTGCCGCCGACCGTCACCGTCACCCGCGCCGAGGTGCCCGCCACTGTCGACCTCACCGCCGCCGGCCCCACCGACTGGGTCCACTGGGGGCTCACCGGTGCCGACCGGACGGTCCGCAAGCGGGGCGGCTCCGGCGAGATCCGCGACGAGGGCGGCCGGGGGCGGCGGGAGAGCTTCAGCAACAACCCCGAGGCGTACGCCTGGCGTGACGGCAACCCGGTCGCGTCGGCGAGCGGCACCATGTCCGGCGTCTACACCTGCAACCGGGGCAGCGGGTTCAACCTCGCGGTTGCGGCCGACGGGCAGCAGCGCACGGTGCGTCTGTACGCCGGGCTCTGGATGGCCCGCGGCCGCCTCGACGTGCGCGTCTCCAGCGGCGGCCCGGTGACCACGCTGCGGATGGAGGATCCGCACACCGCGCTCACCGCCGAGTTCACGATCAAGTTCCGCGCCCCGCGCGGCGCGAAGCTGCTGATGAACTGGACGGTGGAGGAGTCGCTCGGCGACTGCGGCAACGTCAGTCTCCAGGCGGTGGCGCTGCGCTGAGCGGGGACAGTTTGTCCGTCGCGTACCCGGCCGGGCGTCGTACGTTTCGGTTGTCCCGTCCGACCATCCTCTGTGGAGGCCCGACCGATGACCGGCCCTGCCCCCGTCGCCCCCGCCCGCCCGCGCACCGACTGTGACGTGCTGCGCGAGATCCCGATGCCGCCGTACGTGACGGTCGAGGACGTCCAGTTCGCGGTGCGGGCGGTGGTGGTGCACGCGCCGCGGGCCTGGTCGGGCGGGACCATCTGCCGCAACGACGCCAGCCCGCACCCGTGCCGCCTGCACGTGTGGGGCCGCCGGGTGCTCACGCTGCGCGGGCTGCCGTCGGCCGAGATCGACGCGCTGGTCGAGCGCGGCGATCCCGCGGCCGACCCGCGTCCGTACCGCCCCGGTGCCTGAGCACCGGGGCGGCACGGGCCGGTCAGCAGAGCGCGGGCTTCACCCAGGAGCACTCCCGGCCCTCCGGCACGCGCGGCGACTCGGGCGCGGCCGGCACCGTCCGCCGGGCGGTCGCCGTCTCCTTCTCGGTGTACGAGGCCAGCGCGATGGCGATCTGGTCCTCCAGCCTTTTCACCGACGAGGTGAGGTAGTTGTTCAGCACGATCGAGAAGGCGAGCAGCCGCCCGTCGGCGTCGGTGACGTAGCCGGAGAGCGCTGACGCGCCGGTCAGGCTGCCGGTCTTGGCGTGCACGTTGTTCGCTGCTGCCGTGCCGCCCATCCGGCTGCGCAGCGTTCCGCCCACGAACCGGTCCGGGTTGCCGGCCACCGGCAGCGCGGCGTACCAGGTGTCGAACCACGGTTCGGCGCGGACCGCCGAGAGCAGCGTGACGAACTGGGCCGGCGGGACGAGGTTGCGCCGGGACAGCCCGGAACCGTCGCGTTGGCGCAGCGTGCCGGTGTCCACTCCGGCGTCGCCCACGTACCCGCTGATCGCTGACAGCCCGGCGGCCCAGGTGCCGGATCCGGAGAGTTGCCGGCCCAGTTCCTTGGTCAGCACCTCGGCGTGACCGTTGTTGGAGAGCTTGAGGAACGGCACCATCAGGTCGGCCAGCGGCATCGAGTCGTGCCGGGCGAGCGGCTTGGCGGTGTCGGGGGTGGCGGTGCCGAGCACGGTCCGGCCGAGCACCCGTACGCCGTGCCGCCGCAGCGCGGAGCGGAACACGTCGGCGGCGTACCCGGTCGGTTCCCACACGGTGACCCAGTCGCTCTCGGCGGCCTGGCCGACGGCGATCTGGCCGGTCACCACCACCGTGTTGCCGCCGTGCTCGCGCTCGAAGGAGATGGTGGTCTCGCCGTCGGCGACCGTCTCGGCCCGGTTGTCGATCCGCAGCCAGCCGTTGTCAGGCGTCATGGTGATCTTCGGCCGGGCGCCGGCCCGGGTGCCCGGCGCGGCGTGGACGATCACGGTGCCGGCGTCGTAGTCGGTGTCCGGGGCCACTGTCAGCGCCGACACCTGGGCGGCGTAGTAGTAGGGCTCGTCGTCCCAGGTCCAGTCCGGACCGAGGCGGCCCCTGTCGTACCGGGTGTCGTCGGCGATCAGATCGCCCGCGACCACGCGTACGCCGGCCGCGGCGACCTGCTCGGCGAGCCGGTCGTAGTCGGCGGCGAGGATGGTGGGGTCGCCGCCGCCGCGCAGGTAGAGGTCGCCGGAGAGCATCCCGGCGCGCCGCGGCCCGTCGGCGCTCACCTCGGTGGTGAAGCGGTGGCCCGGACCGAGGAGTTCCATCGCCGCCGCCGAGGTGAGCAGCTTCGTGTTGGAGGCGGGGATGAGCCGCCGGGTGCCGTTGCGGTCGTAGAGCGTGCGGCCGGTGGCGGTGTCCACGACGACCACGCCCGCCTGTGCCCCGTTGAGCCGGCTGTCGGCGAGGACGGCGTCGATGGTGGCGTTCAGCCGGGTCTGCGCGGGGGTGGGCGCTTCGGCGGTGGCGGTGGTGGTGCCGGCGGCAGCCGCGGTGGCGACCAGCGCCAGCACCGCGAGCGCCCGGGGGAATAGGCGACGATGCATGGGAAGATGCTGCCACGGAGATTTCCTGCGGGAAAGGCTCCGGCGCGAAAGGTTATTTGCGGGCCGCCGATGCGGTCACCGCAAACCCCCGGTGTTCCCGGTACGGCTCGGGGAAAACACCTGTTCACCGGGGAGCGGCCGATCGCCGGGTTCCGTTTGACGGATGACCTGGCAGCGGGCACGGTGGGGGTGAGGGCGGTGGAACCGCCCTGCTTCCAGCGCGGCGAGATCGTGTCTCGCCCGCTTCCGGGTCGCGAGCCGACCGCGTGGGCCGTGTCGCCCGCGAAACCCGACATCCAGCCATGAGGAGTTCAGCCATGCTGACCATGACCGACAACGCCGTCCTGGTGATCCGTGACCTCGCCGCCCAGCAGGACGTCGCCGACGCCGGCGGGCTGCGCATCGCCGCCGACACCGACGCCGGTTCGCTCTCGATCGAGCTGGTGCCGCAGCCGGTGCAGGGCGACCAGGTGGTGGACACCGAGGGTGCGCGCATCTTCCTCGACTCGGACGCGGCCGAGCTGCTCAACGACACGTCGGTGGACGCGATGGTCGACGAGGAGGGCGTGGTCCAGTTCGGGTTCACCGAGAAGGAGTGAGCTCAGCCGGCGCGCTGGTCCGGTTCCGGCCGGACCAGCGCGGCCAGCACGTGCGCCAGGTGGTGCGAGGTGCTCCACGCGATCCAGTTGGCGGGTGAGCCCGCGCCGGCACCCCGCCGGGCCCGCCGGACGATCTCGTGGTCGCCCCACGAGAAGCCGGCCCCGGCCGAAGACCAGTGCGGCGCGGCAGTGAGTGTGCGGCACAGGTCGGCGAAGCGCTCGTCGCCCCGCCCACCCCGCCGCGACCAGCGGTAGACCCACCACGCGTCGTCGGCTGCCCAGCGCAGCGTCGGTGTCCGGTCGCCCGGCTCGTCCGCGTCGCGTACCGCGCAGCCGACGCCGTAGTCGCCGTACCCGAGGCGCAGATCAGCCAGGCGCCGCCAGAGCGACCAGTCGTACCGTTCCAGGCGGACCGGTTCGTCCACCCGCAGCCGGGACAGGGACGGCGGCATCCCGCCGGCCGCCGCCGTCACCGAGCGCCAGGCGTGCCGCCGGGCCCACTGCGCCGCCCGCCGGACCCTCGGCTCGGCCAGCCGGACGTCGGCCTGGCAGCACACGTCCCCGGCGTCGAGCAGCAGGTCGCACTGCTCGGGCAGCAGGCCGGTCACCCGCCACACCCGTTCCGCGGCCGCGGTTGCGGCGTCCGGCCCGGCCCGGTCCGGGCCGACGCGCAACCGGACGACCGCGTGGTGTGCCCAGGCCCGGGCCGCCGCGCCGTGCGCGGCCAGCCGCCGGTCACTGTCCGCGAGACCGATGACCGGCACCAGCGGTACGCCCCAGCGAACCGGGTCGTGTTCCGTGGCATCCGGCAGCGCCGACACGTCGACGGCGGGCAGCAGCCCGGCGGGCAGCCGGATCAGGGAGTCCACGATGGACGTCGCGTCCGCCGGGACGTCGAGGATCGGTGCGAGCAGCGCGGCGGAGGCGTCGTCGAGCCGGGCCAGCGCCTCCAGTTCCCCGCGCCGTGCGGCCAGCACCGGGCGGTAGACCGGAGATCGACCTCGGAGCGGCGGCACCATACTTCAATGTAGCCAGACGATTGCGCTGCGTCATGGCTTCCGGTCGGCTCCGGTGCCGGAGCGGGCGTCGCAGGGGTCGGCGGAGCCGGTCGCGAATCGACCGTAGGACCGACGTTTCCGCAGCTCAGAGCTGTCCACTGTCAGTGATCGGACAGTCCTCCGGCTGGTTGCCGGGCGGCTCGCCGACATAGCGTCGGAATCACCGAGGGGGACCGCCGACGATCGCCCGGACGCGTACGAACGCCTCCTGCCGGCGTACCGGCGGGAGAGAGGATCACCATGCCCAGCCGTAGAGCTAGGAGGGAAACCACCGGCCAGCCGATCCCGAGCATGCGGGAGGCCGCGCGCGCCGACACCGAGATCAACTCGTGTTCGCCGGTCGGGTTGCCGGCCACCGCACGCATGCTGTTCGCCGTGGTCGACGCCAACGGAAGGCTCGTCCGCGGCCTCGGCGCCACCTCGGCCACCCGGCTCGCCGCCGGGATGTACCAGGTCTCGTTCGACCAGGACGTGGCCGGAGCGGCGTACGTCGGGACGGTCGGCCCCGCGACCGCCAACGGGCTGGTCCCGCAGGGTGTCATCACCGTGGCGCCGCGCTCGGGCATCGCCAACGCGGTGTTCGTCGAGACGCACGGCACGAGCGGGCACGCGGACCGCCCGTTCCACCTGGCCGTGCTGGCCTGACCGGACGCGCAGACGAGCGCACGGCGCCGCACGACCTCCGGTCGTAACGTCGCCGCGCTCCGGCCGTCTCCCACCACCGCAGCCGTACGGCGGTACGCCGGCGGGGACCTGGCTCGACCGGCCCAGCCCGCACCGGTCTTGTCGGCAGCACATGCCCCCTCTCAGGGGATCCAAACCGGATCGGCGTGGGGAATTCCACCATCTGCGACTCCCGGCGTGGCGGGCGCGGGATCGGGGTATGAGCGGACCATGGAGCATTTCACGATCGCGACAGTCGCCGAGAAGAGTCCCGACTTCCGCCGCGTGCTCTGGACCGGGGAGCACACCCAGCTGGTCATCATGACCATTCCGCCGGGCGGCGAGATCGGCGAGGAGGTCCACGAGGGCATCGACCAGATCCTCACGTTCGTCAGCGGCACCGGCGAGGCGCGGGTGGCCGGGGAGAAGAAGGAGGTCGTCTCCGGCGACCTGGTGGTCGTGCCGGCCGGCACGAAGCACAACTTCGTCAACACCGGGCCGAACCCGCTGGTCCTCTACACCGTCTACGGTCCGCCGGAGCACGCCGACGGCGCGGTGCACAAGACGAAGGAGGAGGCGGACGCCGCCGAGGAGGCGGGCGAGGACGAGCCGCCGACGTCCTGACGCCCGGTGCGCACGTGTTAAGCGGGGGCCCCTGCTCTACCGGAGACGTTAAGAAGGGGCCCCTCCTTGCACCAGGCCGGGGTATTTCAGGCCGGCGCCGGTGTTGAGCACCACCACGCGCTCCCCGGGCCGGATCCACCCGCCCGCGCGCAGGTGCCGGGCGGCGGTCAGGCAGGCCGCGCCCTCCGGGCAGAGCAGCAGCCCTTCCCGGGCGGCGAAGTCACGCAGGTCGGTGAGGATCTCCGCGTCGTCCACCGCGATCGCGGTGCCGGCGCTGTCCCGCAGCGCGGACAGGATCAGCTCGTCGCCGAGCGGCGCGGGCACGGTGATGCCGAACGCGACGGTGTGCGCGTCCTCCCACGGGGTGACGCGCTCCTCCCCGGCCGCGAACGCCCGCACGATCGGCGCGCACCCGGTGGACTGCACCGCGACCAGCCGGGGCAGCCGGTCCTCCACCCAGCCCAGTTCGCGCAGCTCGTGCAGCGCCTTGTGGATGCCGATCAGCCCGACGCCACCGCCGGTCGGATAGACGATCACGTCGGGCACCTGCCAGCCGAGCTGCTCGACGATCTCGTACCCCATGGTCTTCTTGCCTTCGAGGCGGTACGGCTCGCGCAGCGTGCCGGCGTCGAAGATCCCCCCGTCCGACCCGGCGATCAGCTCGGCGATGTCCCGGCCCGCGTCGTTGATCAGGCCGTCGATCAGCCGCAGGTCGGCGCCGGCGGCGAGGCACTCCTCGCGGCAGATCGTCGGCGCGGCCAGCGGCATGGCGATCGTCGCGCCCATCCCGGCCCGCGCCGCGTACGTGGCCCAGGCCGCGCCGGCGTTGCCGTTCGTGGGCATGGCGATCCGCTTCACGCCCAGCTCCCGGGCCCGGCTCACGCCCACCGACGCGCCGCGCGCCTTGAACGACCCGGTCGGGGCCAGCCCCTCGTCCTTGACGATCAGGTCCGCGATGCCGATCTCGTGGCCGTACGCCGGCGCGCGCCACATCGGCGTCCAGCCCTCGCCCAGCGTGGTGACGAAGCGGGGATCGGCCACCGGCAGCAGCTCCCGGTAGCGCCACAGGTCGGCCGGGCGCAGCCCGAACTGCTCCGGGGCGACCGTGGCGGCCACCGCGGCGAGGTCGTAGCGGGCCAGCAGCGGCGAGCCGCAGCCGCACAGGTTCTGCAACACGTCGGCCGGGTGTTCACTGCCGCAGCGCGGGCACTCCAGGTGCGTCAGGTGCACGGTGGTCCTCAGCTCGCGTCGATGCTCAGCCAGTGCCGGCTGCGCCGGCCCGGCTCGTACGGGGAGTCGAGGCGTTTCGCCACCACTCCCGGGAGCCCCTGCTCACGGGCGGCCCGTAGGGCGTCCGCGCCGACTCCCGGGAACCACGGCGGAGTCTGCCAGTGCGGACCGGTGAGCGCCAGACCGTCGAGCAGGTCACGGCGTTGCGCGTACGGCACGTCGAGGCTGGACACGCCCTCCAGCCAGAGCAGGTCGACGGCGAGGAACTGCCCGTCGCGCCGGGTCGGCGGACGGACCCTCCCGGCCGGGTCGATCCTTACCAGCACGCCGTCGATCACCGCCTCGGCCGGGGCCAGCGCCTCGGCCATCGCCCGCGTCCACGGGTAATCCCCGGTGACCTCCGTGTCGTCGCCGTCGAGCAGCCGCAGCCGGCCGCCCGAGACGTACGCCATCGCGCGCACGCCCGCCCAGCGCAGCTCGTACCCCCAGGCGGCGGCGTCGCGCGGCAGCCGCCCGCCCTCGGCGGGCAGCATCGGGCGGACCAGCTCGGGCATCGGCGTCCAGCCCTCCGGCGCCGGGTCGGTACGCCTGATCATCCAGTCCCGGCCCCGGCCGCCGGTGGCGAACAGCACGTACCGGCCCTTCGTGCGCTCGCCGTCCAGCACCACGATCACCTCGTCGTCGCGCCACTTCTCCGCGCGGTAGGTGCCGGTGTCGTGCACGATCATCCGCCCGCCGCCGTACTCCCCGGCGGGGATCTCCCCGTGGAACGTCAGGTACTCCATCGGGTGGTCCTCGGTGTGCACGGCCAAATGGTTGCGGCCCGGGTCGCGGGGCAGGCCGCGCGGCACGGCCCAGGAGGCCAGCACGCCGTCGTGCTCCAGCCGCAGGTCCCAGTGCAGGCTCCGGGCGTGGTGCTGCTGGATGACGAAGCGGGGTGCGCGCCGCGCCGACCGCTTCCGCCCGGGAGCCCGCTCGGGCACCGGTTCCGGGGTACGCGCGGCGTCCCGTTTCCGCCGGTACTCCTCCAGCCGGTCCGCCATCCCCGCATCCTCCCCCAGACGCGCCGTGCGCGCCGGGATGCCGGTGTGTGTGCGGCGAACCGGGGTAGAACGGGGGACATGGACAGCGACCAGCCCACCCTTCCGCTCGCCGGCGACGTCCGGATCCCGCTGCTCGGCTTCGGCACGTGGCAGGCCACCGGCGAGGCCGGGTGCCAGGCGGTGCTCGCCGCGCTGGACGCCGGCTACCGCCACATCGACACGGCCACGATGTACGGCAACGAGAAGGAGGTCGGGCGGGCGGTCAAGGAGAGCGGGCTGCGCCGGGAGGACGTCTTCATCACCACGAAGCTGCCGCCGGACCGGGTGGGCCGGGAGCGGGAGACCATCGAGGCCAGCCTGGCCGCCCTGGACACCGACTACGTCGACCTGTGGCTGGTGCACTGGCCGCCGTCCGCGCCCGGCGACAGCATCCCGGTGTGGCGGGAGATGCTCGCCGCGCGGGACGAGAACATGGCGCGCACGGTCGGGGTGAGCAACTACTCGATCGGCCAGATCGACGAGCTGATCCAGGCCACCGAGGAGACGCCGGCGGTCAACCAGATCCGCTGGAGCCCGTCGCTGTACGACAGGCACACGCACGCCGCCCACCGGGACCGGGGCGTGGCGCTGGAGGGGTACAGCCCGTTCAAAGCCAGCGACCTGTCCGACCCGGTGCTGGTCCGCATCGCCCAGGCGCACGACGTGTCACCGGCCCAGGTGGTGCTGCGCTGGCACATCGACCACGAGATCGTGGTCATCCCGAAGTCGGTCACGCCGGAGCGCATCCGTGCCAACGTCGACGTGTTCGGGTTCTCGCTCACCGCCGAGGAGATGCGCGACATCGACGCGCTCGCCGGCTGAGACGTACCCGCAGAGAGGGGCGCGGTCCGCAGCGGACCGCGCCCCTTTCCGCGTGCGGTGGTCAGCCGCGGGCGCAGGTGGAGCCGTTGAGCGTGAAGCTGCTCGGCGCGGAGTAGCTGCCGTTCAGCGTCGCCTGGTAGCCGAAGCTGGTCGACGCGCCGGGCGCCAGCGTGCCGTTGTAGCCGGCGTTGCGGGCGGTCACCGCCGAGCCGCTCTGGCTCACGGTGGCGTTCCACGCGTTGGTGACTGTCTGCCCGGAGGGCAGGTTGTAGTTCAGCGTCCAGCCGTTGATCGTGCCGGAGCCGGTGTTCTTGACCGTCACGTCGGCGGTGAAGCCGTTGTTCCACACGTTCGCCGCCTTGTAGGTGACGGTGCACGACGCGCCGCCCGACGGCGGGGGCGTGGTCGGCGCCGACGTGGTCGGCGGCGCCGACGTGGGCGGCGGGTTCGAGCCGGTGTTGACGCTCTGCGAGAACGAGTTCACCGCGAGCCCGACGCCGCCCTGCCACGGCTCGAAGCCGGCCTGGATGCTGGTCAGGTACCAGTCGTTGGTGATCGCACCCCGGTTACGGGTGTCGTTGATGAACGCCATCGCGTCGAAGCTGAAGCTGGGGATGGCCGACGGCGACAGGTACGAGATGACGTTGTTGGAGCCGTTGCTGCCGCGCCAGACCTCCCAGGTGCGGCCGGCGATGCTGGCGGTGCCGACCGGGGAGCCGATGGGCTGGATCGAGCCCTGCCGGTTGAGCCAGATCATGATCTCCATCTGGTTCACGCCGTCGCGCTTGGGCGACGGGTCGAGCCAGATGTCGTACGACGCGTTGAAGATCGCGCCGCTGACGTAGTTGTAGCTGATGCTGGACGGTGCGCTGCTGATGTTCTTCACCTGCACCGGCAGGTTCGTGCCGGGCGAGCAGTTGGTGTAGTGGCAGCCCACGAAGATCGACGGGTACGCGACCGGTGCCCCGTTGGTCGGCGCGGAGCCGTCCGCGCGGGTGATCGAGAAGCCGGTCGAGGTGACGTTGATGCACTGCTGGGCACTGGTGCCCCAGCGGTTGTTCTGCACCACGTACTTGCCGCCGATGGTGGTCGAGCCGTACTGCTCGCAGATCTGGGTGTCGGCGGAGGCGGTGCCGCCGAGCGCGACGGCGACGAGGGTGCCGGCGGCCAGCAGTCCGGCTGCCGCGAGGGCCCTGAGTGGACGCTTCATGATGCTCCTTGGCTCGGCGCGGGACGGCGCCGGTTCGGTCGGTGATACGGGCGGGAGCGCTCCCACGATGCAAGGAATACATTTACATGTCTCAAATCATTGCGCAATTGCGCCGGGCTCGTTAACGCTCCGCGTCCGGCCGGTGGCACGGCGGAGAGCCGCGACCGCCCCCTTCCCCCAGATGGAGGCGGGATTCCTGCCGGTGGGACGGGGTGTGCCGCCGACCGGCGGCTCGCGCCAGGGCGCATGGGCACTTCCGCCGCCTGGTTGCGGCGAGTAATGTCTTGCCTCCAACGCGTTCCGATCCCCCTCCGGAGGCGTACCCCGTGATGGGTGGTTCCCCCCTGCGCATCCTCGTCGTCGGCGCGGGCATCGCCGGCCTCGCCGTGGCCCGGGCGCTGCGCCTGGCGGGGTTCCGGCCCGACGTCACCGAGCGGCTGCCACCCACCGAGTCGATCGACTCCGGCCTCTACCTGCCCGGCAACGCCGCCCGGGCGATGCGCCGGCTCGACCTCGACGGGCCGCTGCGCCCGCTCGGCCAGGTGATCCACCGGCAGCGCTTCCTGGACGCCGCCGGAGCGCCGCTGTGCGAGGTCGACCTCGACGCGCTCTGGGCCGGCGTGGGGGAGTGCCGGGCGCTGCCCCGGGCCGAACTGCACCGGGTGCTGCTCACCGGCGCCGGCGGCGCGGTGCGCCACGGCGCCGAGGTGAGCACCGTCGACCTGCTGCCCGGCCGGGTCGCCGTCGGCTTCACCGACGGCACCAGCGGCGAGTACGACCTGGTCGTCGGCGCGGACGGGCCCCGCTCGGCGGTACGGACGCTCGCCGCGCTCGGCGGACCACCACGCCCCGCCGGGCAGGTGGTCTACCGCGCCCTGGTGCGCGGCGGCCCCCGGATCGCGGACTGGACCGCCCTGCTCGGCCAGCGGGCCGGGTTCCTGGTCGTGCCGCTCGGCGCCGGACGGCTCTACTGCTACGCCGACGAGGCCGGCACCGAACTGCCCGCCGACCCGCTCGCCCGCCTGCACGAGCTGTTCGGCTCGTACGGCGGCCCGGTGCCCGAGGTGCTGGCCGCGCTGGAGACCGTGTCAGTGGAACGCACCGAGGAGGTCGAGCTGGGACGCTGGTTCCACGGCCGGGTGCTGCTCGTCGGTGATGCCGCTCACGCCACCGCGCCGACGCTGTCCCAGGGCGCCGCGATGGCGCTGGAGGACGCCGTCGTGCTCGCCGAGTCGCTGCGGGCCGCCGGGAGCGTCGATGCCGCGCTGCTCGCGTACGAGAGTCGTCGCCGGCCGCGTACCCGCTGGGTGCGGGACCGGACCCGGGACCGCAACCGCACCCGCGACGTGCCGCCGGCGCTGCGCGACCCGTTGCTGCGCGGACGCGGCGGCCGGATCTTCCGGGAGCACTACCGGCTCCTGACCGGCCCGCTCTGAAAGGCGGGAGATCGTAGCCGCCCACCCCACGCGGCGAGGCCACCTACCGGGGACTATCCTCCCTACGGATGACGGCTGCGCCGATGACCAGCGCGCCGAGCGGGACAACCAGAACCGGAGGCCACTCGTGACCACCGTCGCACCCAAGCCGGTCGTGACCCGGCCCTGGCCGGTCCGGGAGCCGGTCAAGGGGTCGGCCATCGCGCGGCTGCTGCGCACCACGGACGCGAAGCAGATCGGGATCATGTACATGGTCACCGCGTTCGTGTTCTTCATGATCGGTGGCCTGATGGCCCTGATCATGCGCGCCGAACTCGCGCGACCGGGCCTGCAGTTCCTGTCGCCCGAGCAGTACAACCAGCTCTTCACGATGCACGGCACGATCATGCTGCTGTTCTTCGCGACGCCGATCGTGTTCGCCTTCGCGAACTACGTGGTGCCGCTGCAGATCGGCGCGCCGGACGTGTCGTTCCCCCGGCTCAACGCCTTCGCCTACTGGCTGTACCTGTTCGGTGGCACGCTCGCCACCGCGGGCTTCATCGCCCCGGGCGGCGCGGCCGACTTCGGCTGGACCGCGTACACGCCGCTGAGCACCGCCGACCACGCCCCGGGCGTGGGCGCGAACATGTGGGTCGTCGGCCTGGCCATCTCCGGTCTGGGCACGATCCTCGGCGCGGTCAACCTGATCACCACGATCCTGACCCTGCGCGCGCCCGGCATGACCATGTTCCGGATGCCGATCTTCACCTGGAACATGCTGGTCACCAGCCTGCTGGCGATCCTGGTCTTCCCGCTGCTGGCCGCCGCGCTGTTCGCGCTCGCCGCGGACCGCCTGATGGGCGCCCACGTGTACGACCCGGCGACCGGCGGGCCGATGCTGTGGCAGCACCTGTTCTGGTTCTTCGGTCACCCCGAGGTGTACATCATCGCGCTGCCGTTCTTCGGCATCATCAGCGAGATCATCCCGGTGTTCTCCCGGAAGCCGATCTTCGGCTACAAGGGCCTGGTGGCCGCCACCATCGCCATCGCCGCCCTGTCGATGAGCGTCTGGGCGCACCACATGTTCGCCACCGGCCAGGTGCTGCTGCCGTTCTTCAGCTTCCTGAGCTACCTGATCGCCGTGCCCACCGGTATGAAGTTCTTCAACTGGATCGGCACCATGTGGCGGGGCCAGATCACCTTCGAGACGCCGATGCTGTTCTCGATCGGCTTCCTGGTGACCTTCCTCTTCGGTGGTCTCACCGGTGTGCTGCTGGCCAGCCCGCCGCTCGACTTCCACCTGCACGACTCGTACTTCGTGGTGGCGCACTTCCACTACGTGCTCTTCGGCACCATCGTGTTCGCGGTGTTCGCCGGCATCTACTTCTGGTTCCCGAAGATGTTCGGCCGGATGCTCGACGAGCGGCTCGGCAAGATTCACTTCTGGCTGACCATGATCGGCTTCCACACCACGTTCCTGGTGCAGCACTGGCTGGGCAACGAGGGCATGCCGCGCCGGTACGCCGACTACCAGGCCGCCGACGGCTTCACCACGCTGAACACGATCTCCACGATCGGCGCGTTCATCACCGGTATCTCGACGCTGCCGTTCATCTGGAACTGCTGGAAGTCGTACAAGACCGGCCCGGTCGTCGAGGTCGACGACCCGTGGGGCCACGGCAACTCGCTCGAGTGGGCCACCAGCTCCCCGCCGCCGCTGCGCAACTTCGACCGGATGCCGCGCATCCGCTCCGAGCGGCCGGCGTTCGACGCGAAGTTCCCCGAGCTGGCCGCCGGGCAGAGCCTGGCCGGTCCGCCCGAGGGTGGCGCGAAGCCGCTGACCAGCGAGGTCAACGGTGGCGCCAGCTACCAGGAGGACACCGCAGGCAACCTCGACCAGCGCTGACGCAGTAGTTCAAGGCCGGGCGCCGCACCCCTCAGGGGGTGCGGCGCCCGCCCTTTTCCCTCCCGCCCCGCCCCCGCCCGCCCCGTCCCCGCCCGTTCGCCGGGGTGGGGGGCGGGGTGCGGCACCAGGTCGGGGGAGTGGGGGTGTCCGGGGTGCGTGGATGCAGCCACTTCCCCGTACGGGCTTCGGCCCCGCCTCGGGGAGACACGGACTCCTTGATCACGCCGGGCGGGGGTCAGCGGGAGGCGAGGGCCAGGTCGGGGTCCACGGGCGGGGCGTCGACCGGGGTGCGGCGGTGGCGCAGCTCGATCGGGAGCACCGCCAGCGCCACCAGCGCGCCGATCGCGCCGGTGACCACGAAGCCCCACGCGGGCGCGGAGGCGTCGATCACCGCGCCGGCCAGCGGCGCGCCGAGCGCGATGCCGACCGTCACGGCGGAGCCGTGCAGGCCCATGGCCAGCCCTCGGACGGAGGGCGGGGCCAGCCGGCTGACCGCGTCGGAGGTGGACGCGATGGTGGGGGCGCAGAGCGCACCGGCCGGGATCAGCGCCAGGCAGAGCAGCCACCAGTGCGACCCGCCCAGCCCGACCGGGATGGTGGTGAGGCTCAGCGCGGCCATCAGCGCCAGCGGGGAGAACGAGCGGCGTACCGCGCCGTAGGCGAAGCCACCTGCCAGCGAGGCGACCGCCCAGGCGGCCAGCACGGCGCCGGTCCAGCCGACCTCGCCACCGGACCGGAGCACGGCTACCACCGCGACGTCGGTGCCGCCGAGCACCAGCGTGGCGGCGAGGCTGACCGCCAGGACGGCGAGCAGGCGCGGGGTGAGCCACTCGCGGCGGTGCACCGGGCGCGGGGGCCCGGCCGGCTCGTCGGCGGCCCGGATCGGCGGGTCGAGCAGCCAGAAGCAGATGCCGGAGGCGACGATCCCGGCGCCGACCGCCCAGAGCGTCAGGCGCGGCGTGACGGCGGTGGCCAGTGCCACGGCGAGTGCCGGGCCGACCATGAACGACAACTCCACGGCCATCGAGTCCAGCGCGTACGCGGGGCGGCGCTTCTCCACCGGCACGAGCGCGGCGATCGACTGGCGGACCATCGAGAAGATCGGCAGTGCGAGCAGCCCGGCGAAGAACGCGGCCGGTAGGAGCACCGGGTACGGCAGCGTGGGCGCGGCGGACCAGAACAGCGCCTCGGCGACGGTGGTGAGCACCAGCACCGGGCGGAGCCCACGGCGGTCGATGAGCCGCCCGAGCAGCGGGGCGCCGACCGCCGCGCCGACCGTCGACGCGGCACCGACCAGGCCGGCGGCGCCGTAGCCGCGGCCCAGGTCGAGCACCACGTAGAAGGTGAGCGTCACCCCGGTGGCGGTCAGCGGCACACGGGCCAGCACCGACACCAGCAGCAACGATCGGAGACCGGGTAGGGCGAGCGCCTCCCGGTAAGGCTTCAGGTTCACGACGGTCCGTACCTCCGGCGCCATCCTGGGGCCGGGGTACGACACCCGCAAGCGATTACCCGGTCAAGCGGCAGTGATCACAGGCTCGCCCACCATTGTCACCCCGGCGCCGTCGAGCGCCCGCAGCGCCACGTCGAGCGTGTCCGGCGCGACAGCGGCGGTCAGGTCCAGCAGCACAGTGGTCCGGAAGCCCTCCCGGGCGGCGTCCAGGGCGGTCGCGCGCACGCAGTGGTCGGTGGCGATGCCGACCACGTCGACCCGGTCCACGTCGTGGCGGCGCAGCCAGTCGGCCAGGCACTCGCCGTCGGGCGCATGGCCTTCGAAACCGGAGTACGCGGCCGCGTGCTCGCCCTTGTGGAAGATCACCTCCACCCGGTCGGTCACCAGCTCGGGGTGGAACTCGGAACCGGAGGTGCCGACCACGCAGTGCCGGGGCCAGGAGTCGACGTAGTCCGGCGGGTCGCCGAAGTGCGCGCCCGGGTCGACGTGGTAGTCCTTGGTCGCGACCACGTGGTCCCACCGGTCCGGCTCGGCGGCCAGCAGCCGGGAGATGCCGGCGGCCACGCCGGCTCCGCCACCGACCGCGAGGGAGCCGCCCTCGCAGAAGTCGTTCTGCACGTCCACGATGATCAGGGCGTTCGCCATCTGACGGGTTCCTCCTCAGCTCGCGGGTACGACGGTCACCGGTACGGCGGGATCCCCGGCGGAGAGCTTGAGCCCCTCCCACGGGATCGAGATCAGGCACTGGCGCAGGTGGTCCCGGGACTCCTCCAGCGTGGGCAGGGTCTCCGGTTCGCCCGACACCACGTACGAGTGCTGGAGCAGCCGGTCGTTGGGCTGCCGGTCCGGTACGCCCTGCGGCACGATGACCTCCTCGGTGGCGGTGCCGGTCGGCTTGTGCCGGCGGACCGCGACCTTCCGGCCGCCGATGGTGGCCTTGTGCTCGGAGCGTTTGACCACCGGCCGCCCCTCCACCTCGACCAGCTTGTAGACCAGGCCGGCGGTGGGCGCACCGGAGCCGGTCACCACTGCGGTGCCGGCACCGTACATGTCCACCGGTTCGGCGGCGAGCGCGGCGATGGCGTACTCGTCGAGGTCGCCGGAGACGATGATCTTCGTCTCGGTGGCACCGAGCGAGTCGAGCAGCTCGCGGGACTGCTGGGCGATCACCGCGAGGTCGCCGGAGTCGATCCGGACCGCGCGCAGCTCGGGCCCGGCCACCGCGATCGCGTTGCGGATGCCCTGGGCGATGTCGTACGTGTCGACGAGCAGCGTGGTGTCCTTGCCCAGCGTGGCGACCTGGGAGGCGAACGCGGCCCGCTCGTCGTCGTGCAGCAGCGTGAAGGCGTGCGCGGCGGTGCCCGCGGTGGGGATGCCGTAGCGCTGCCCGGCGGCCAGGTTGGAGGTGAACCGGAACCCGGCCAGGTATGCGGCCCGCGCCGCGGCGACGGCGGCCTCCTCGTGCGCCCGCCGGGAGCCCATCTCGATCAGCGCCCGGCCCCGGGCCGCGGTGACCATCCGGGCCGCGGCGGCGGCGATGGCGCAGTCGTGGTTGAGCACTGACAGCACCAGCGTCTCCAGCACCACGCACTCGGCGAACGTGCCGGACACGGTGAGGATCGGAGAGCCGGGGAAGAACAGCTCGCCCTCGGCGTAGCCGTCGATGTCGCCGGTGAACCGGTAGTCGGCCAGCCACTGCGCGGCCCGGTCGTCCACCACTCCGGTACGGCGCAGGAAGTCGATCTCCGCCGGGTCGAACCGGAAGTCGCGGATCATCTCGATCAGCCGGCCGGTCCCGGCGACCACGCCGTACCGGCGCCCGGCCGGCAGCCGCCGGCTGAACACCTCGAAGACGCAGCGTCGGTCGGCCGTGCCGTCACGCAGGGCCGCGCTGACCATGGTCAGCTCGTAGTGGTCGGTCAGCAGCGCGGGGCGAAGGGTGCTCACCGCCCCAGCCTAGAGTTCAGCCCGGGTCCGCGCCGTCGTGCCCCGGCATCGACCGTAGTGCGGCCCGCAACTCGCCGCGCCCGGCGACGCCGAGCTTGCTGTAGACGCGCTGGAGGTGGTTCTCCACCGTGCGCGTGGACAGGAACAGCCGCTCGGCGATGGCGCGGCTGGTCACGCCGTCGGCCGCGAGGCGGGCGATCTCCCACTCCCGCTCGCTGAGCGTCGGGCGCAGCAGCCGCAGCGCCGGGGTGGAGATCTCGTCGCAGCGGCGCAGCAGGTCGGCGAGGCGTTCCCGGATCGGCCCGGTGGCGCCGGCCCGGACGTGTCGCGTCCGGTGCAGCGCCAGGGCGGTCGCCTCGGCCGCGTACACGATCAGCTCCCGGTCGGCGAAGCCGTCGGCGACGGCCAGCAGCGCGTCCGGTGAGCCGTCGACGGCGGCCCGGCCGAACCGGGCGACCAGCGGCGGCAGCACGCCGTCGACCTGCTCGGAGAGTTCGGCCAGGCGTTGCGCCACGGTGCGCCGGCCACCGTCGGTGCAGGTCGGGCCGACCGGCGCGGCGGCCTGATCCAGCCGGACCAGGTCGAGCAGGACGAGCAGCTCGTGCCCGGCCAGGCCGTCCTCGCGCAGCCGGTCGGCGAGCGCGCACAGGTGCTTGGTGGCCGCCGGCAGGTCACCGGTGGCGGCCTGGACCGCGCCCCGGGCCTGCTCCAGCCACGGGTAGAGCACGGCCATGCCGGGCGCGTGCGTCCGGTCCGCCTCGGCCATCGCGTCGGCCGCGTGCGTCACGTCCCCGCGCAGCGCGGCGGCCTGGGCGCGCTCGGCGTGCGCGAGGCCCGCGTACACCCGGCTGGTGGCGAGCACCGCGCACGCCTCCAGGCTGGTCCGCAGCGCCTCGTCGCCGCGCCCGCGCAGCCGCGCCGCGTACGCCTGGAGGATGGCCAGGTAGCCGGTGCCGAGCCGGAAGTCGCCGGCTCCGGCCAGGTCGGCGAACTCGTCGGCGACGATCGCGTCGATGCCGGGCAGGTCGCCGGAGAGCGTCAGCCGGGTGCCCCGGGCCAGTTCCATGGCGAGCTGGAGGTAGGGCATGTCGCCCCGCCAGCACGCCGCCTCGGCCTGCACGCGGGCGATCGCTGTGGCGCTGAGCTGGTATTGCCCCTGCGCCGCCTGGAGGTGGGCGAGCGTGCAGCGGGCCAGCTCCCGGGCGGCCATCGGGGCGGCGGGCCGGTCCAGCACCTCCTGGGCCAGCCGTACCGCGACGTCGACGTCGAGCCGGTGCAGCCGCATGGTGGCCTCGAACGCGCGTACGCGGGCCCGGTCGGCGGGGTCGCTCAGCTCCTCGCCGCGCGCGGCGATCTCCTCCACGGTGGACTCACGGTTGAGCCCCCAGTAGCTGACCATGCCCCGGACGGTCAGCCACCGGCTGCGCCGCCGGTCGTCGTGGATCTCACCGGCGACCTGGTCGAGCACGCCGATCGCCTCGTCCGGCCGGTCGCCGAACATGAGGATGGTGGCGAGCAGCTCCGCCGCGTCAGTGCCGCCGCCGGCTTCCAGCGCGGCCCGGGCCAGCCGGGTGGCCAGCGGCACGTCGTACCGGCCGAACGCCTGCACCGCCGCTTCGAGCAGCAGTGCCACGTCCTGCGCCGTACCCGAGTCGAGTCGCCACACCGCGACGCGCAGCAGGTCCTCCCGGCGGCGCTTGCCGACCTGTTCCAGCAGTCCGGCGAGGGTGGCCTGGAGCCGGCGGGTGCGGCTGACCGGGCAGTGCCGGCGCATCACCTCACCGTAGAGCGGGTGCGCCAGGCGGACGTTGAGCCGCCGGTCGTCGTGGACCAGCGCGATGAGCCCGCGTTCCTCGGCCGTCTCCACGTCCGCCGGGTCGGCCGCGCGTTCCAGCAGTTGCAGGCCCAGCGGCTCGCCGAAGGCGACCAGTTCGACGACCGCCCGGACGCCGGCGGTGAGCTGGCCGATCCGGGTGTCGATCAGTTCGGTGAGGCTGGGTGCCAGCTCCAGCCGCCCGGTCCAGGTCCAGATGCCGTACCTGCGGTTCAGCTCGTCGTCGGCGGCCAGCACCAGCTCCCGCAGCAGCAGCGGGTTGCCGGCGGAGAGCTGGAACAGCCGGTCGGAGGAGCCGGCGTCGACCGGGCCGCCCAGGATGGCGGCGAGCAGCCCGGTGGTCTCGCTGCGGCACAGCGGGCGCAGTTCGACCAGGTCGGCCAGGTCGTCGGTCCAGAGTGCGCGGATCGGCAGCGGGACCTGCTCGCCGTTGCGCAGCGTCCCGATGACGTAGGCGTTCTCCGAGCGGGCGACCAGGTGCACGAGCGCCGCCGAGGGCGGGTCGAGCAGATGCGCGTCGTCGATGGCGAGCACGATGGGCCGCCCGGCGGCCTGTTCCTGCAGCACGTCCACGGCCCAGCGCAGGATCCCGGCGGGGGACAGGCCCTGCGGCTGCGAGGCGGGCAGCACCTGGACCAGCCCGCCGAACGGCAACGCGGCTGTGGTGGCGCTGGCCGCGATGGACCAGATCGCGTACCGCTCGGGGGAGAGCGCGGCCACCCCCTCGCGCAGCAGCCGGCTCTTGCCGACCCCGGCGTCGCCGCTGAAGAGCAACCCGCGCCCCTCCGGGCCACCGACCGCCGACAACAGACGGTTGAGTTCATCAGTACGGCCGACGAACTCCCACCTACTCATCGATGCAGCATATCGACCGTGTTCCGTCCGCGTACGCACCGTCACGCAGTGAAGTTGAGTAATCTGTTCATTACCCGTGAGTACCGGATGTGTTGGTTGTCGGATGGCCGACACCCGTACTCTTCCGGCAGTCCCTGCAACCAGGGAGAATCCGCGACCGGTACCCCGGTCGCCCGACCGGGAGGCCCGCCTGATGACGCCAGGTCCGCTCCCTTCGGTCGACGTGCCCGACCCACGCCGGCAGGCCGAGCCCCCCGGATGTGCCCCGCTGCCGACTCGGCTCGGGGTGACCGCGCCCGGCCCGGACGAGCCGATGGCGGTGGTCGTCGCCGGTCCGGCCGGCGCGAACCGGCGCGAGCTGATCGCCGGCCTGCTCGGGGTCGAGGCCGCGACGCTCGCCGTACCGCCGGGAAGCAACCTGCTGGTCCAGCACGCCGCCACCGCCACCCGCGCCGCGTACGTCCCGGGCTACCGCCAGCCGCACGCCTACGGCGCCGACCCGCTCGCCGCCGGCCCGGCACTGGCCCGGCCGCCGCGCCGGGTCGAACTGAGCCTGCCCGATCCGCTGCTGCGGCACTTCGCGGTGGTCGACACGCCTGATACCGGCACGCTCGGCGTCGCAGGCGGCCGGGTGCTGCGCGACGCCGTCGGCCGGGCCGGCGCGCTGCTCTTCGTGATCTCCGCCGACCAGGCGTTCAGCGCGGCCGAGCTGCACCTGCTCGCCGAGGTGGCGCGTACCCCGGTCGAGGTGTTCTTCGCCGTCACGCCCGGCGTGACCGGCCCGGCGACGCCGGGCGACGGCGCACAGGCCCAGGACCGGGCGGCGTCCGGCCGGACCGGGCCCACCCGGCGGCTCGACCCGGTGTCGGTCTCGATCGAGGCGCACCGCGCGGCGCTGCTGGCCGCGGTGCCGGCGCTCACCCCGGCCCGGTGGTTCCCGGCCCGCCGCGCCGAGCTGCCGCAGCTGCGCCGGGCGCTGGTCGGCTGGGCGGCCGACGAGGTGCTGCGTCGCGGCAGCGCCCGCCCGCCGGTGCCGGCCGGCGCGCACGGCCGGGTGCCGGTGCTCGCCGGTGTCGAGCCGGGTGAGCTGGCCGACCGGATCGACCGCCAGGCCCGCGCCTGCGCCCGCCGGATCCGCCAGCACCTCGCCCTGGAACTGGCCAACATCCACCTGCGGGTGGTGCAGGAGATCGTCTTCGGGGTCGGCTGCGCCGGCCTGCCGCAGATGCTCGACCGGGAGCTGGAGGCGCTGTCGCTGCTCGCCACCGCCCAGTGCGACGAGGCCGTGCGCGGCCTGGTCGACGAGGCCGCCGCCCGGGTGTTCGGCGCGCCGCTGGCCGAGGGGGTACGCCGGCGGATCACCCACGCGGTGCGCTGGGGCCTGGCCGACCACCCGGACGGCCCCGAACTGGACCGGGTGCTCCTGGTGACCAGCACGGCCGGGGTCGCCGGGCTGACCGGTGCGGGCGCCCTGGACGCGCTGGCCGGGCTGCCCGGCGCGCAGCGTGACGAGGTGCTCCCGCCGGTCGGTGTCGCCCTCAACGGCGGCTGCTGGCAGCACTGGCGGGCGCCCGGCAACAACGACCCGAACGCCGCCCGTTCCTGGGCCCAGCGCGCGCTGCGCGAGGTCGAACTCGAACTGTCCCGCGAGGTGTCCCGCCGCTTCGAGGTGATCCGTCTCTCGCTGGGCGCGGTGCTCGCCGATGCGGTCGACCACGGCATCCTGCTTGCCTGACCACGCCGCCGGCACACGGCGACCCGGGCTCGCGTACGCGGCCCGGGCGGGTGACGACGACCCGCGCGCCGTTCCGGTTCATCGGTTCCCCGGATCCGGTGGCACGATGGGGGGCATGGCGGCTCCACAGGTTGCGCCGGTCGAGACGCCGGACACCGAAGAGGTGCCGGTCTCCGACCGGCCATGGGTGACCATCGTCTGGGACGATCCGGTCAACCTGATGACGTATGTGACCTGGGTGTTCCAGAAGCTCTTCGGGTACAGCCGGGAGAAGGCGGAGCGGCTCATGCTGGACGTGCACCACAAGGGCAAGGCCGTGGTCTCCAGCGGCGCGCGGGAGCGGATGGAGCACGACGCGGCGCAACTGCATGCGTACGGGCTCTGGGCGACGGTGGACCGGTCATGAGCATGTTCCGCCGCCGGGGCGACCACTACGTGGCCACGTTCGCGGTCGACGAGGTCCGGGTGCTGCGCAAGGTCGCCAACGAGGTGGTCGGCCTGCTGACCGACGGCTTCGACCACGGTGACCCGGTGGTCGGGCGGCTCTTCCCCGACGTCTACCCGGACGACGACGCCGGCACCGCCGAGTTCCGCCGCTACACCGAGGGCGACCTGAAGACCGGCAAGATCGACCAGGCGGGCGCCGTCCTCGCCGCGCTGCCCGACGGTGACGCCGGTGGCGAGGTACGGCTGGACGCGGAGGCGGCCGAGGCGTGGCTGCGGGCGCTGAACGACGCCCGGCTGGCGATGGGCGTACGCCTGGAGATCAAGGACGGCACCGACCTGGGCGAGGAGCTCGACGACGCGGTGGCCGCGGACCCGGGTTCGTCCCGGGTGTTCCAACTGTCGGTCTACGCCTATCTCGGATATCTCCAGGAGTCCCTGCTCAACGCGCTGATCGACTGAGTGGTGACGGTCGCCACCTCGCCGCCCGGGCCGGCCAGGCGCTAGGCTTGGCGGCGTGCTGAGCATCGACCGGTCGATCATCGACGCGATCGTCGCCCACGCGCGTCGGGACCACCCGGACGAGGCGTGCGGCGTGGTCGCCGGTCCCGTCGGCAGCGACACCCCGACCCGGCACATCCCGATGGACAACGCCGCCCGCTCCATGACGTTCTACGAGTTCGACTCGATGGAGCAGTTGCGGGTGTGGCGCGAGATGGACGACCGCGACGAGGAACCGGTCGTCATCTACCACTCGCACACCGCGACGGAGGCCTACCCGTCGCGTACGGACGTCTCCTTCGCCGGCGAGCCGGGCGCGCACTACCTGCTCGTCTCGACCCGCGAGCCCGACACCGAGGAGATCCGCTCCTTCCGGATCGTCGACGGCGTGGTCACCGAGGAACCGGTGGAGATCGTGGATGCCGCCGTGGATCCGAACGCCGTCCAGTCCTACATGTTCGGGCAGAGCCCGGCGACGGTCGACTACGAGTGTTCCGACCGCTGACCTTCAGCGCCGGCACCTTCCTTTTCCCGTCACCTGGCACGATCCCGAACGAGGAGCACGAGACACCATGGCCATCGAGGTTCGCATCCCCACCATCCTGCGCAGCTACACCGGCGGCGCGAAGGTCGTCGAGGGCAGCGGCGACACGCTCGCCGACCTGATCGCCGACCTGGACTCCCGGCACGGCGGCCTGAAGGCCCGCCTGGTCACCGAGGCGGGCGTGCTGCACCGGTTCGTCAACGTCTACGTCAACGACGAGGACGTCCGCTTCCTCGGCGCGCTCGACGCCAAGCTCAACGACGGCGACAGCGTGACCATCCTGCCGGCCGTCGCCGGCGGCGCGTTCGGCTTCGCGGCCGCCGCGGCGATCGCCTCGCACGCGGTCTCCACGCGCGCCGCCCGCTGAGGGGTCCGCGATGGCGCGGTACGACAGCCTGCTCGACGCCTGCGGCGGCACCCCGCTGGTCGGGTTGCCCCGGCTCTCGCCGACGGTTCCGGCCGGGGCGCCGCCGGTGCGGCTCTGGGCCAAGCTGGAGGACCGGAACCCGACCGGCAGCATCAAGGACCGCGCGGCCCTGTTCATGGTGCGCGCGGCCGAGGAGTCCGGCCGGCTGCGTCCGGGTGACACGATCCTGGAGCCGACGAGCGGCAACACCGGCATCTCGCTGGCCATGGTGGCGAAGCTGCGCGGCTACCGGCTGGTCTGCGTGATGCCGGAGAACGTCTCCACCGAGCGGGTGCAACTGCTCCGCATGTACGGCGCGGAGATCATCTTCTCGCCGGCGGCCGGCGGCTCGAACCAGGCGGTCGCGACCGCGAAGCAGATCTCCGCCGAGCACCCGGACTGGGTGATGCTCTACCAGTACGGCAACGAGGCGAACGCCCGGGCGCACTACGAGACGACGGGGCCGGAGCTGCTCCAGGATCTGCCGGGCATCACCCACTTCGTGGCCGGGCTGGGCACCACGGGAACGCTCATGGGCACCGGGCGCTACCTGCGGGAGAAGGTCGAGGGCATCCAGATCGTGGCGGCCGAGCCGCGCTACGGCGAGCTGGTCTACGGTCTGCGCAACATCGACGAGGGCTACGTGCCCGAGCTGTACGACGCCGGGGTGCTGTCCCGCCGCTTCTCCGTGGGCACCCGGGACGCGGTGCTGCGTACCCGGCAGCTCGTCGAGGTGGAGGGCATCTTCGCCGGCTTCTCCACCGGGGCCATCCTGCACGCCGCGCTCGCGGTGGCGCACGAGGCGGTCCGCGACGGCCGCCGCGCGGACGTGGCGTTCGTGGTCTGCGACGGCGGCTGGAAATACCTGTCGACCGGCGCGTACGGCGGCACCCTCGCCGACGCGGAGGAGGCCCTGGAGGGTCAGCTCTGGGCCTGACGGACCGATGGCCGGTCCGGTCGGTGGCGTGCCCGCCGGCCGGACCGCCGGTCTCGTCCGGAGCGGACGTGTATGGGTGTCACGTTGATGACAACTTCCGGCAGATGATTCTTGCTCGACCGGGGCGACGCGTAGGCTGCGCAGCGTGGCGAGCGCGTCGGTAGAGATCATCGGCGGAGCCGCCGCCGGCGCATCGACTACTCATGGTGAGATCGAGGCCACCGGATGAGACTGACCGTCCTCGGCTGCGCGGGCAGCTTCCCGGGGCCCGAATCGCCCTGTTCGGCCTATCTCATGGAAGCCGAGGGCTTCCGGCTTCTGATCGACTTCGGCGTGGGCTCGCTCTCCACGCTCCAGCGCTACGTCGGGTTGCACGCCCCTGACGCCATCCTCCTCACCCACCTGCACTGCGACCACATGTTCGACGCCGTGTCCTACGTGGTGGTACGCCGGTACGCGCCGGACGGCCCGTACCCGCCCCTGCCGATGTACGCACCCTCCGGCGCGCCCGACCGGCTGGCCACCGCGTACGGGCAGGAGGAGGGCTCGGTGGAGGACGTCTACCAGTTCTACGGCCTCCAGCCGGGCACGTTTCCGATCGGCCCGTTCACCGTCACGGTCGACCGGATGAACCACCCGGTGGAGACGTACGGGGTGCGGCTGGAACACGGCGGCCGGGTGTTCTGCTACTCCGCCGACACGGCGCCCTGTGAGGCGCTGCTGCGCCTGGCCCAGGACGCCGACGTGTTCCTCTGCGAGGCGAGCTACATGGACGGCGTGGAGAACCCGCCGGATCTGCACCTGACCGGCCGGGAGGCCGGCGAGGCGGCCACCAAGGCGGGGGTGGGACGCCTCCTGCTCACCCATCTCGTACCCGCCTGGGGCAGCGAGTCGCAGACGGTGGAGGCGGCGGCCGGGGCGTACGCCGGGCCGCTGGACGTGGTCCGGCCCGGCGCCTGCTACGAGGTCTGAGCCCGGCGGCGGCCCTGTCGTGTCGGCGGGCACCCGCGGGCGGTGCGATCACCGCACCGCATAGGGTGCAGGCATGGCGCGACCTGACGGGCGGCAACCCGACCAACTCCGACCGGTGACCCTGACCCGGGGCTGGAGCACCCACCCGGAGGGCTCGGTGCTCGTCGAGTTCGGCGCGACCCGGGTCCTCTGCACGGCGAGCGTCACCGAAGGCGTGCCCCGCTGGCGCAAGGGCTCCGGGCTGGGCTGGGTGACCGCCGAGTACGCGATGCTGCCCCGTGCCACGAACACCCGCTCGGACCGGGAGAGCGTCCGCGGCAAGGTCGGCGGCCGGACCCACGAGATCTCCCGGCTGATCGGCCGCAGCCTGCGCGCCTGCGTCGATCTCAAGGCGCTCGGCGAGAACTCGATCGTGCTGGACTGCGACGTGCTCCAGGCCGACGGCGGCACCCGTACCGCCGCGATCACCGGTGCCTACGTCGCGCTGCACGACGCGGTGACCTGGCTGGCCGAGCGCAAGGCGCTGGCCGGCAAGGTGGAGAAGGTGATGCACCGCTCGGTGGCCGCGGTGAGCGTCGGCGTGATCGGCGGCGAGCCGATGCTCGACCTCTGCTACGCCGAGGACGTCACCGCCGAGGTCGACATGAACGTGGTCTGCACCGGCACCGGCGACTTCGTCGAGGTGCAGGGCACCGGTGAGGCGGGCGTCTTCGCCCGCGACCAGCTCGACGCGCTGCTCGACCTGGGCGTGGCGGGCTGCCTGGAACTGGCCGACGCGCAGCGGAAGGCGCTCTCGTCATGAACAAGGTCCTGCTCGCCACCCGGAACCGGAAGAAGCTGGTCGAACTCCAGCGGATCCTGGACGGCGCGCTCGGCGCGCACCGGATCGCCCTGCTCGGCCTCGACGACGTCGAGGAGTACCCGGAGCTGCCCGAGACCGGCCTCACGTTCGGCGAGAACGCGCTGATCAAGGCGCGGGAGGGCTGCCGGCGTACCGGCCTGCCGACCATCGCCGACGACTCCGGGCTGGCGGTGGACGCCCTCAACGGCATGCCGGGTGTGTTCAGCGCCCGCTGGTCCGGGGGGCACGGCGACGACCGGGCCAACCTCCAGCTCGTGCTGGACCAGGTCGCCGACGTGCCGGACGAGCACCGGGGCGCCGCGTTCGTCTGCACCGTCGCGCTGGTGCTGCCCGGCGGCAAGGAGCACCTGGTCGACGGCCGCCAGTCCGGCCGGCTGCTGCGCGCGCCGCGCGGCGACGGCGGCTTCGGCTACGACCCGATCTTCCTGGGCGACGGGCAGGAGCGCACCAACGCGGAGCTGACGCCCGAGGAGAAGGACGCGGTCAGCCACCGCGGCAAGGCGCTGCGGGAACTGGCCAAGCTGGTCGCGAAGGTGCTCCCACCCGCCGCCTGACCCGCCCCCACCGGGCACCCGGCCGCAGCGCCGACCGGGCACCCGAAGAACGCCGGACCGGTCCGCTCAGGCGAGCGGGCCGATCTCCCGTTCGATCGCCGCGCGCAGCTCCGGGCCGCGTACCACCTCGCGCGCGGCCTCCATCAGCGGCGCGAGGAACACGTCCGGTCCCGGCTCGCCGATCGTGCGGCCGAGCGTGTCGAGCGCCGCCCGTCCGGCCGGTGACGGCGTCAGCGGCGCGCGGAGCTGGAGTCCGCGTACGGCCGCCAGCAGCTCCACCGCGAGCAGGCTGGTCAGGTTGTCCAGCACGGTGCGCAGCTTCTTGGTGGCCGCCCAGCCCATCGAGACGTGGTCCTCCTGCATGCCACTGGTGGGCAGCGAGTCGACCGAGGCGGGCGCGGCCAGCCGGCGGTTCTCCGCCACGATCCCGGCGGCGGTGTACTGGGCGATCATCAGGCCCGAGTTCACCCCGGCGTCCGGCGACAGGAACGCGGGCAGTTCCCGGGAACGGGTGACGTCCAGCAGCCGGTCCACCCGGCGCTCGGCGATGGCGCCCACCTCGGCGGCGGCGATGGCGAGGTAGTCGGCGGCGAAGCCGAGCGGCGCGCCGTGGAAGTTCCCGGTCGACTCGACCCGCCCGTCCGGCAGCACCACCGGGTTGTCCACCACCGACAGCAGCTCCCGGCCGGCCACCACCTCGACGAAGTCGAGCGTGTCCCGGGCCGCGCCGGCGACCTGCGGGGCGCAGCGCATCGAGTACGCGTCCTGCACCGCGTGCGCCAGGTCGTCGCGGTGCGAGTCCATCACCGCCGAGCCCTGCAACAGCCGGTGGATGTTCGCCGCCGACGCGGCCTGACCGGGATGCGGGCGGATCGCGTGCAGCTCGGGCAGGAACGGCCGCTCCGAGCCGAGCATCGCCTCGATGGCCAGCGCCGCCGTCACGTCCGCCATGGCGAACAGGTGCCGGGCGTCGGACACGGCGAGGAGCAGCATGCCGAGCATGCCGTCGGTGCCGTTGATCAGCGCCAGCCCTTCCTTGGCGGCGAGTGACACCGGCTTCAGCCCGACCCGGCGCAGCGCGTCGGCGGCCGGGAGGCGGTCACCGGCCGGGCCGAGCACCCAGCCCTCACCGAGCAGCACCAGCGCGCAGTGCGCCAGCGGCGCCAGGTCGCCGGACGCGCCGAGCGAGCCGTGCTCGGGCACCCACGGGGTGACCTCGTGGTTGAGCAGGTCCACGAGCGCCTCGGCGACCAGCGGACGGACCCCGGAGCGGCCGAGCGCCAGCGAGCGGACCCGCAGCAGCATCATGGCGCGTACCACCTCGCGCGGCATCGGCGCGCCCACCCCGGCGGCGTGCGAGCGGATCAGCGCGTGCTGAAGCTCGGCCCGGCGCTCCGGGGCGACGAACGTGTTGGCGAGGGCGCCGAAGCCGGTGGAGACGCCGTACACCGGGCGGCCGGCCGCCTCGATCCGGTCCACGATGGACCGGGAGGTCGCCATCGCCTCGGTGGCGGCCGGGTCGAGCACGACCTTGGCGGTGCCGCGGGCCACCGCGAGCACGTCGGCGGCTGTGACGCCGCTGGACAGGATGGTCACTGTGGTCATCGCGGTACTCCGTTGTGCAGGACCTGGCGGATCAGTGGCACGCCCGGCCGGTAGGCCAGGTGCAGGTGGGACGGGGCGTCGAGGACGATCAGGTCGGCCCGCGCCCCGGGGGTCAGCCGCCCCACGTCGGTGCGGCGCAGCGCCGCCGCCCCGCCGGCGGTCGCGGCCCACACCGCCTCCGCCGGGGTCATCCGCATCTCGCGTACGGCGAGCGCGACGCAGAACGGCATCGACGACGTGTACGACGACCCGGGGTTGCAGTCGGTGGCGAGCGCGACTGTGACGCCCGCGTCGAGCAGCCGCCGGGCGTCCGGGTACGGCGACCGGGTGGAGAACTCGGCGCCGGGCAGCAGTGTGGCGACAGTCTCCGAGCCGGCCAGCGCGTCGATGTCGGCGTCGGTCAGGTGGGTGCAGTGGTCGACGCTGGCCGCGCCCAGCTCCACGCCGAGCCGGACGCCCGGCCCGGGACCGAGCTGGTTGGCGTGCAGCCGTACGCCCAGACCGGCGGCCTGCCCGCAGGCGAGGATCGCGCGGGCGTGGTCGGCGTCGAACGCGCCCCGCTCGCAGAACACGTCGATCCAGCGGGCGTACGGCGCGGCGGCGGCGAGCATCGGCCCGCACACCAGGCCCACGTAGTCGTCCGGGCGGTCGGCGTACTCGGCCGGGACCACGTGCGCGCCGAGGAACGTGGTGTCGCCTGTGAACTCGGCGGCGATCCGCAGTGAGCGGGCCTCGTCGGCGACGTTCAGGCCGTACCCGCTCTTGATCTCGACGGTGGTGGTGCCCTGCCGCAGCATCTCCGCGCGCAGCCGGCCCACAGTGGCACGCAGCGCGTCGTCGGAGGCCGCGCGGGTGGCGCCGACTGTGGTCCTGATGCCGCCGCCGGTGTAGGGCTCGCCTGCCATCCGGGCGGCGAACTCGGCGGCCCGGTCCCCGGCGAAGACCAGGTGGGCGTGGCTGTCCACGAAGCCGGGCAGCACCGCCGCGCCACCGGCGTCGATCCGCCGGTCGGCGGCCGGCGCGTGCCGGGCCGGACCGGTCCAGGCCACCTCGCCGTCGGAGATGAGCAGCGCGGCGTCGCGGCGGATGCCGAGCGGGTCGCCGTCGCGGCCGTCGTTGGTGACCAGCTCGCCGATGTGGTCGACGAGCAGGCTGCCGCGCGTCACGAGTCCTCCTTCGCGGTCACCGCCGCGATCGCGTCCCGCAGTTCGGTGGGTACGTCCACGGTCAGGTGCCGGCCGCCGTCCACCACGGGCCGGCCGTCCACCACGACGCTCGTCACGTCCGCGGCGGTGGCGGCGAAGAACGCGCCGACCGGCGGCACCCCGGCGGTGCGGGCGCTGTCGAGCCGTACCGTGACCAGGTCGGCCCGCTGCCCGACGGCGAGCCGGCCGGCGTCGCCCCAGCCCAGCGCGGCGTGCCCGCCGACGGTGGCGGCGGTGAGCAGCTCGGCCGGCGTGAAGTGCCCCCGCCTGCGGGTACGCAGTCGCTCGTCCATCTCCAGCGCGCGGGCCTCCTCGAACAGGTCCACCACGGCGTGACTGTCGCTGCCCAGGCTCAGCGGGCTGCCCGCGTCGGCCATCCGGCGTACCGGGCCGACCCCGTCGGCCAGGTCGCGTTCGGTGGTGGGGCAGACGCAGACCCGGGTACGGCTGTCGCCGAGCAGCGCCACGTCGGCGGCGGTCGGGTGGGTGGCGTGCACGGCTGTGGTGTGCGGGCCGAGCACGCCGTGGTCGGCCAGCAGGCGCGTCGGGGTGCACCCGTGCACGGCCCGGCAGGCGTCGTTCTCGGCCGGCTGCTCGGACAGGTGCACATGCAGCGGCAGTCCGTTGCGGTCGGCCCAGCCGGCCACCGTGGCGAGCTGCCCGGCCGGGACCGCGCGCACCGAGTGGATGGCCGCGCCGAGCCGGACGTGGTCGTCGGACGGGCGGAACGCGTCCACCCGCTCCGCCCAGCGCAGCGCGTCGCCGTCGCCGAACCGGCGCTGCGGCCCGGCCAGCGGCGCACCGTCCACGCCCCCGGCCAGGTACGCGGTGTCCAGCAGCGTGAGCCGGATCCCGGCGTGCGCGGCGGCCTCCACGAGCGCGGCGGACATGGCGTTCGGGTCGTCGTACGGGGTGCCGCCGGGACCGTGGTGCAGGTAGTGGAACTCGCCCACGCAGGTGATCCCCGCCAGCGCCATCTCCGCGTACACGGCGCGGGCCAGCGCCAGGTAGGAATCGGGGTCGAGCCGGATCGCGACGGCGTACATCAGGCTGCGCCAGGACCAGAAGTCGCCGCGTCCGTCGTGGGTGCGCCCGCGCAGCGCCCGGTGGAACGCGTGCGAGTGGGCGTTCGCCAGGCCGGGCACCGTCAGGCCGGGCAGCCGGACCGCGTCGCCGAGCACCTCGACCCCGGCGGTCGGCGGACCGTCCACGGTCAGCGGGGTGACCGCGGTGAGCCGCCCGTCGGTCGCCTCGATCAGCACGTCCCGGGTGGGCTCGGCGCGATCGGGCAGCCAGGCGTACTCGGCCAGCCAGCGGGTCAGCGGCATGCCAGCTCCTCCAGCACCCGGGCCAGGGCGGCCACCCCGGCGGCGCAGTCGGCGTCGGTGGCCGCCTCGGCGGGGGAGTGCGACACCCCGGTCGGGTTGCGCACGAACAGCATCGCGGTGGGCAGGTGCGCCGCCAGCACGCCCGCGTCGTGCCCGGCGCCGGTGGGCAGCACCGGCGCGCCGAGCAGCGCGGCCAGCCGGTCGGCCAGCCCGCGGTCGAACGCGACGAGCGGGGTCGCCGACTCCTGCGTGCAGGTCAGCGCGGTCCCGTCGCGGCCGGCCCGGTCGGCGGCCTTGGTGCGTACCGCCTCGACCAGACCGTACAGCGTCTCCGCCTCGGCCGCCCGCGCGTCCAGCCAGCCGGTGACCCGGGACGGGATCGCGTTCGTGGCGTTCGGCTCGACCGACACCCGGCCGACTGTGGCGTGCGCGTCGCGCAGCCGGGCCTCCTTGTTCGCCGCCAGCACTGTGAACGCGTAGGTGAGCATCGGGTCGCGGCGGTCGGCCATCCGTGTCGTACCCGCGTGGTTGCCCTCGCCGGTGAAGTCGAACCGCCACCGGCCGTGCGGCCAGATCGCGGAGGCCACCGCGACCGGCGCGTCCAGGTCGACCAGCGCGCGGCCCTGCTCGACGTGCAGCTCCACGAAGGCCGCGAAGCGGCCGAGCAGCGCCCGGTCGGCGCCCGCCGGCCGCTCGCCGAGCGCCTCGGCGAAGGTCGTCCCGGCCTGGTCGCGCAGCCCGGCCGCGCGGTCGACGTCGATCTCGCCGGTGAGCAGCCGAGACCCCAGGCAGGGTACGCCGAACCGCGCGCCCTCCTCCTCCACGAACGCGGCCACCACCACCGGCCGGTCCGGGGTGACGCCCGCGGCCCGCAGCTCGTCCACGGCGAGGAACGCGCTGACGATGCCGAGCGGACCGTCGTACGCGCCGCCGTGCGGCACCGAGTCGAAGTGGCTGCCGGTGAGCACGGCGCCGCCGGTCTCGGGGTCGCCCCACCAGGCGAACAGGTTGCCGTTGCCGTCCTGCTGAACCGGCATCCCGCGGGCGTCGGCCTGGTTGTGGAACCACTCCCGCAGCCGCAGCTCCGGTTCGGTCAGTGCGTAGCGCAGGTAGCCGCTGCTGCCCTCGTCGCGCCCGATCGGCGCGATCTCGTCCCACAGCTTCCGGAACCCGTTAGGAAGGGACCCTTCCTCTACCGAATGCGTTAACAAGGGGCCCTTCCTTACTCGGCCATCGGGACGCGCACGCCGGTGCGCCCGGCGACCTCGCGGGCGTCGTCGTAGCCGGCGTCGACGTGCCGGATCACGCCCATCGCCGGGTCGTTCGTGAGCACCCGCTCGATCTTCTGCCCGGCCAGCGCGGTCCCGTCGGCCACGCAGACCTGGCCGGCGTGGATGGACCGGCCGATACCGACGCCGCCGCCGTGGTGGATGGACACCCAGGACGCGCCGCTGGCGGTGTTGACGAGCGCGTTCAGCAGCGGCCAGTCGGCGATCGCGTCGGAGCCGTCGGCCATCGCCTCGGTCTCCCGATAGGGGCTGGCCACGCTGCCGCAGTCGAGGTGGTCCCGGCCGATCACCACCGGCGCGCTCAGCTCGCCGGAGGCCACCATCTCGTTGAACCGCACCCCGGCGCGGTCACGTTCGCCGTAGCCGAGCCAGCAGATCCGCGCCGGCAGGCCCTGGAACGCGACCCGCTCGCCGGCCATCCGGATCCACCGGGCGAGGGACTCGTTCTCCGGGAACAGGTCGAGGATGGCCCGGTCGGTGGCGGCGATGTCCTTCGGGTCGCCGGAGAGCGCGGCCCAGCGGAACGGGCCCTTGCCCTCGCAGAACAGCGGCCGGATGTATGCGGGCACGAACCCGGGGAAGTCGAACGCCCGCTCGTATCCGCCGAGCTCGGCCTCGCCCCGGATCGAGTTGCCGTAGTCGAAGACCTCCGCGCCCGCGTCGAGGAAGCCGACCATCGCCTCCACGTGCTTCGCCATCGACGCCCGGGCCCGGTCGGTGAATTCGGCCGGCTCGGCCGCCGCGTAGTCCCGCGCGTCGGCCGGGTCCACGCCCTCCGGCACGTAGGACAGCGGGTCGTGCGCGCTGGTCTGGTCGGTCACGATGTCGATGGCCACGCCCCGGCGCAGCAGCTCGGGGAAGACGGTGGCGGCGTTGCCGACCACCCCGACGCTCAGGGCCCGCCGGTCCCGCTTCGCGGCGAGCGCCCGCTCGACCGCGTCGTCAAGCGAGTCGGCGATCTCGTCGAGGTAGCGGTCGTGCGCCCGCCGCTCCAGCCGGGACCGGTCGACGTCCACGATCAGGCAGGCGCCGCCGTTCATGGTGACCGCGAGCGGCTGCGCGCCGCCCATGCCGCCGCAGCCGGCGGTGAGCGTCAGCGTGCCGGCGAGCGTGCCGCCGAACCGCTTCTCGGCGACAGCGGCGAACGTCTCGTACGTGCCCTGGAGGATGCCCTGGGTGCCGATGTAGATCCAGGACCCGGCCGTCATCTGCCCGTACATGGTCAGGCCCAGCGACTCCAGGCGGCGGAACTCCGGCCAGGTGGCCCAGTCGCCGACCAGGTTCGAGTTGGCCAGCAGCACGCGCGGCGCCCACTCGTGGGTGCGCATCACCCCGACCGGGCGGCCCGACTGCACGAGCATCGTCTCGTCGTCGCGCAGGTCGGTCAGCGTCCGCACCAGCGCGTGGTACGACGGCCAGTCCCGGGCCGCCTTGCCGGTGCCCCCGTAGACCACCAGGTCCTCGGGGCGCTCGGCCACCTCGGGGTCGAGATTGTTCATCAGCATCCGCAGGGCGGCCTCCTGCGGCCACCCCTTCGCGGTGCGTGCGGTGCCGCGGGCGGCGCGGACGGGCTGGTGCATCTCGTACTCCTCTCAGCCGAGGAACAACTGGCGGCGGGCGGCGGACGACTCGAACGCCTCGAGCCGGTTCTGGGTCTCGGCCGGTGCGGCGTCGCAGATCGCCTGGAGCACCACCATGGCCAGCGTCATCGGGGCGGTGTGCAGATCGAAGACCAGGTCGGCGCCGACGGCGGCGGGCAGCACCACCTCGGCGTGCTCGGTGGCCGGGCTCACCGGCGAGTCGGTGATCGCCACGACCGTCAGCCCGGCGTCCCGGGCCTCGCGCAGCGCGTCGAGGGTCTCGCGGGGGTAGCGGGGCAGCACGAACGCCAGCATCGCCGTCGCGCCGGCCGCGACCGCCTGGTCCAGGCGGTCGACCAGCATGCTGCCGCCGTCGTCGAGCACCCGCACGTCCGGGTGCACCTTGGCGGCGAAGTACGCGAAGTACGCGGCGAGCGGCGCGGCGGCGCGCAGCCCGAGCACCGGCAGCGGACGGCTGGCCGCGAGCAGCTTTCCCACCTCGGCGACCCGGCCGGCGTCGGCGAGCTGAGCGGCGAGCCGGTCGAGATTGTCCCGCTCGGCGTGCACCGCCCGTTGCAGGGCGTTGCCGGCGGCCGGTCCGGCCGACCCGGTGACAGTGAGTTCCCGCAGGCGGCGGCGCAGCGCGGGGTAGCCGTCGTGCCCGAGCGCCATGGCGAACCGGGTCACCGACGGCTGGCTGACGCCTGCCAGCTCGGCCACCTCGGCGGCGGACAGGTACGCCGCCGCGCCCGCGTGCCGCACCAGGCAGTGGGCGATGCGGCGCTGGGTCGGGGTGAGCCGTACGCCGTGGAAGAGGTCGAGCAGGCGGTCAGGGGAGGCCGCACCGCTTTCATTCACGAGCCGACTCTATGCATGAAAACTTTCAGAGCGCAAGAGTGGCCCGACCGCAGGGAGATCCGACGGGCGTGCTCTCTGTACTATCCGCACGGCGGGTGAGCAGAGGAGTGGGGCATGCAGCCGGAAGGTCCGTACAGGTTCACCGAGGTGCTGGGCGAGTGCCAGGTCGGCAGGGCCTGGGCCGCGCTCGACGGGCAGGACCGCGCGCTGACCGTGGCGGTCCTGGACGGCGCCGCAGCCGGTGACCAGCGCTGGCGCGAGGCATTCACCAACGCGGCGAACGTGCTGGCCCAGACGCCCGGCGGCCACCGGTACGTCAACTCCGACTTCGCCGCCGGCCAGCCCTGGGTGGCGTACCCGTCCGAAGAGGACGGCGCTGCCGAGCGGCTGTTCCGCAGCCTGGGCATGGACTACCAGCGCACCGCCACCGCCGAGATCCTCCCGCCGCCCCCGCCGGTGTCCGCGCCGCCGCAGCAGGTCTCGTCCCCGCCGCAGTTGCCGTGGAGCCCGCAGCCGTGGGCGATGACGCCGCAGCAGCCGGTCTCCGGCGCGCCCGTCTCGTCCGGCGCGCCGGTGTCGCCCGGCATGCCGGTGTCGCCGGGCATGCCGGTGCCGGCGATCCCGGCCCAGGCCACCGCCCCGGATCCGCTCGTGCCGACCGGCGGTCCCCGGATCGCACCGGTCGCCCGCCCGCCCAAGAGCCGTACCGGCCTGTGGATCGGAGGTCTGGTCATGGCGGCGGTGCTGGCCGGCGGCGCCGGTCTGCTCGCCGGACGGTCGCTCGCCGACGGTGGCGAACCGTCCACTCCGGCGGCCAGCGCCTCCCCGGCGCTCTACGAGGCCACCCAGCAGTCGCTGAACAAGGCGAAGTTCGACGCCACGCTCATGCCGATCGCCGAGCCGTGGCTCGACGGGGTGGGCGGTTGCGCGATCAACACCGAGAAGAGCGGCCCCGGGCTCGCCGCCGGCGAGAAGCAGCACGTCTTCTGCCGCTACCTGGGCGTGTCGGTGCACTTCGCCGAGTACGAGTCGGCCGAGAAGAAGGAGGCGGCGCGCGCCTTCCGCCAGCAGATGGGCATCATCGGCCGTGCGCTCGCGCCGGGCATGCGGGAGGCCGGACCGGCCACCGGCGGCGTCAGCGGGGCGCAGGGCAGCTACGTCGAGTACGCCGGCAACGGCCAGGACGGCCGCCCGGTCTGCGGCATCTGGTGGGGCCGCGACGACAACACGAGCGCGATCTACATGGAGACGCCGTGCGGCGCCGGGCTCGGCGGCAACTGGGACGCCCTGCGCGACCTCTGGCAGCGGCACAGCTAGGACGCCGCGCGCCCGCTAGCGGACGCGGGCGCCGTTCGGCGGCGGCACCAGGCAGACGTCGCTGCCCTTGGTGACGCCCGCGGCCAGGTCGAAGCGGACCACGCGCGCCCCGCTGAACTGCCGCTCGGTGACCGCCACGCCGCTGCCGCCGAGCCGGACGATGACGTCCCGGTTCGCCCCGTCGGCCCAGTCGGTGGCCTGGAACAGCCAGACCCGGGATCGTCCGGGCAGCAACGCCGACACGGTCCGCCCCGGGCACCCGCCGGGGCCGGCCGCGACCACATAGGCGTCCGCTGCCGGGCCGTACCACGCCTGGGCGTTCCACGAGACCGTGGTGGCCAGCACCAGGTCACCCGGGCGGCGTTTGTCGTCCAGGTAGCCCAGCGCGCCCCGGTAGTCGACGGCGTTCGCGCCGCCGCCCTGGGCGAAGGCCCGCGCCGGATGCACAGTCGCCACCACTGCGGTGGCCAGCTGCGGAACGGCGAGCGCGAGCAGGAGCACCACCCCGACCACCCACCTGATCCGGGCGGGCAGGCCGGCCCGCATCGGTGGCGGTGCGACGGCGAGCGCGGCGAGCAGCAGGCAGGCCGGCACCGCGTAGAGCGCCAGCCGGCCGTTGAACGGGTAGACCGACACCGCCGCGCCGGCCAGCCCGGCCGCCAGCGGGGTGAGCAGAACCAGCACCGCCACAGTGGAGAGCCGGCGCAGCCCGGCGGCCGTGCCCAGCACCAGCAGCGGTACGACGACCCACACCGACCAGGCCACGAACGGCACTGTGGCGAGACTCCGGTACGTCGCCGCGAGCCATTCCACTGTGGCGGCCAGGTCGGTGAGCGGGTGCGCCGGATAGATCGACTTCGCCCGCCAGTACGCGGCGAGCTGCGGATCGGCGAGTCCCGGCGCCAGGAACAGCACGTACACCACGAGCTCGACCACGCCCCAGGCCGGCGCCGGGGCGAGGAACCGGCCCAGTTCACGCCACCTGCTCGCCCACTGCCGATCTGGGCGGGACAGCGCGTACCCGCCCAGCAGCACGCTGAGCGCGCCGGTGACCGGAATGGACAGGGTGCTGACGAACGCCATGACCGCCGCGGCCGACCAGAACACCGCCGACCCGGCCCAGGTGACGCCGTCCCGGACGAGCAGCAGCGCCAGCCCGACCACGAGCGTGACGCCGAACGCCTCGGCGCTGTACTGCTTCAGCTCGTTGGAGTAGCCGATGAGGAACGGCGCGACGGCGACCAGCAGCAGCGCCGCCAGCGCGGCGAGCGGCGGCAGGAGTGCCCGGCCGAGCCACGCCACGAGCGGCAGCAGCGCCAGCCCGAACAGCAGCGGCACCAGCCGCAGTGCCCGCTCACCGTCGCCGAACTGCTCGAACGCGAATCGTTCCAGCCACAGCCAGCCGGGCGGCGCCGACTGGCTGAACGCCAGCGGCTGCAACAGGTCCAGGTAGCCGCGCTCCCGGATGTTGTGCGCCACATACAGCTCGTCGCTCCAGAAGCTGCGCGCGTACGCCCACTGCCGGATCCGCAGCACGGCGCCCAGCGCGACGAGCAGGCCCGCGACGGACCAGTACGGGGACCGGCTCAGCCGGTCCCACGCGAGCGCGACGAGCGCCACCGGCGTGCCCGGCCGCGACGGCACCGGCGTCGCCGACGCGGGCGCCATCGAGGGGGAGAAGGCCGGGCGTGTCACGGACACGGCGAGACGGTATCAAAGCGTCATTCACGTCAGCGGCCCCGCGACCGGCTTCGATCACTGGCCGGCGCGGTCCGGCGTGGACGGAGTGGCGGAGACCGCCGTGCCGACCAGCCCGGCGGCCCGGCGGTGCCGGCGTGCCGGTCGCGGCAGGCCGACCAGGAACTCCGGGAACATGCCGAAGAACGTCCGGGCGCTGCGCAGCTCCAGCGTGTGCGCCCGGGACCAGCGCACCGAGTTGGTCGCGCGCGCCCAGTGGTGGGTCCACCGCACGTCACCGAGCACCGCCACCGGCATCCCGTTCCGCCAGGCGCGCAGCCCCAGCTCGTGATCCTCGTAGTAGAGGAAGAACCGCTCGTTCCATCCGCCCAGCTCGGTGACGTCGGCGGTCCGGCCGGCCACCGCCGCGCCCATCACCCAGGCCACGTGGCGCGTCTCGCCGGGCGCGGCCACCAGCCGGTACGCGGCGTGCAGCCGGGACAGCGGCCACACCTTCCGGTTGCCGAGTTTCGCCGTCGCGTACGGGAAGCCGCGCCCGTTGGCCTGCGGTGTGCCGTCGGTGCCGAGCAGTTGCGGCGCGACCAGTCCGCCGTGCGTGTCCAGGTGCCGGGCCAGCACGTCCAGGTCGTCCGGGCGCACCTCCAGGTCCGGGTTGGCGAACAGCACGTACCGGCCGGTCGCCTCGCGCAACGCGACGTTGTTGGCGCGGGAGAAACCGACGTTCTCCGGCAGCCGGATCACCCGCGCGCCCAGCTCCTCGGCGACCGCCGCCGAGTCGTCGGCCGAGGCGTTGTCGACCACCAGCCACTCGTACGGCTTCGGACCGCGCCAGCAGCGGCGCAGCGTGTCCGCCGAGTGGTAGCTGACAGTCACCACTGTCCACGGCTGTGCCGTCATCACGCCCTCCGAGCGGTCAGGTAGCCGAGCAGGGACGCGAACCCGAACCGCGGCCCGGTCCAGCGGCGGCGGGCCGCCGGCCCCTCCACGAGCCCGCGTCCGATGCCGCGCAGGAACGGGCGCAGCAGGCCCTGCCGGATCCGCCGGGCGGCGAGCGCGAGGTGTGCGAGCGCCAGCACCGGCACGGCCACGAGCAGCAGCGGCCAGGTGAACGTGCGGGACGCGACCAGCAGCCGGTTGCGGGCCAGCAGGAACGCCCGGAACCCCTGCAACCGGTCGTCGCCGTCCACGCTGTGGCCGCCCGCGTGCGGCAGGACCACGTCCAGCCCGCGCGTGCGCAGCCCGGAGGCGTAGAGCCGGAACGCCAGGTCGGCGTCCTCGCCCCAGGCGAACAGGTGCTCGTCGAAGCCGCCGAAGCGCCGGTACAGCGCGGCCGGGAAGACCGCCGCGCCGCCGGACGGGCCGAGCGGGGCACGACTCGCCGTGGACCGCCTGTCGATGAACAGCGACACCGGGTTCAGGTCGATGCCCACGTACTCGCCGCCGCGCATGGCGAGGCCGACAGCGAGCGGGGCGTCCGGGTCGGCGGCGACGGCGGCGCAGATCCGGGCCAGCGCGTCGTCCGGCAGCCACACGTCCGGGTTCAGCAGCAGCAGGTGACTCGTGGTGACCGTCGCCGCCCCCCGGTTGCAGCCGGCCGCGAAACCCGGGTTGGTGGAGTCGGGCAGGTACGCGTACCGGTCGGCCGGCAGGTGCCCGGCGATCACCTCGGCGCACCCGTCGGAGGGCCAGTTGTCCGCGAAGACGAACCGGACCGGCAGGTCACCGGCGCTGCGGACCCAGGTCGGCAACGTCTCGGCGAGCATGCCGGCGGACCGGTAGAGGACGGTGACCACTGTGAGCCCGTCGAACGTCATGCCGTGCTCCTGCCCAGCCGGTGCAGCACCCAGAGGCCGGGCACCAGGCTCAGCCAGGTCGGATAGATCAGCGGATACAGCTCGTAGACGCCGAACAGCGCGAAGTAGACGACGAACGCCCGCGCCAGTTGCCCGGCCGGCGCCCGGGAGAACTCGAACCACCGTTCGGTCGCGCCCACCGCCAGCCCCAGCGCGGCCAGGAAGAACACTGCGCCCAGTGGGCCGTAGTCGAGCAGCGGGATGGCCACGAACGTCGCGGTGTTCATCAGGTACGGCTGGCTGAGCTGGGACGTCAGGCCGTACAGGTCCGCCTTGCCGACGATCGGCTCGACCCGGGAGCCGAGGAACGTCAGCGAGTACGTGCCGTACCGGGGTTCCAGGTGCTCCCGCTGCGACCACACCCGCCCGAACGTCTCGGTGGACGAACTCAGCGACAGGTCGAGCGATCCGGCGCTGCTGGTCAGCGCGTTGCTGCCGTAGCGGGCCCGGAACTCGGTCTCGAACGCGCCGGTGCCGGCCATGGTGCGCTGCCCGCCGAGGAACACCGCCGCGCCGAGCGCCACCGCGCCGATCAGCAGCACCACAGGCGTCCGCGCGGCCAGGAACGACGCGGCCCGTCCCCGGGTACGCCGGACCGACAGCGCCGCGATCAGCGCGGGCGCGATGCCCACCAGCACCGAGTTCTTGCTCGCGCCGAGCGCGGCGCCGACGGTGAAGACAGCGGTGAGCGCGTAGTAGACAGGCAGCGCCCGGCCGCGCGCGGACAACGCGCGCAGCAGCGAGACGGCCATGCCGAGCGTCCACGCCTCGGACAGCAGTCCGATGATCAGGTTCGACTGCTCGCGCAGCACCTGCCGGGCGGCGTCCGGGTTGTCGGCGAGCAGCGGCGGCACAGTGCCCCGGAACCGGATCGCCGCGGTCACCACCGCGACGCCGAGCAGCACGAGCAGGTACGTCAGCAGGCGCCGCTCGGACGGCCAGGACAGCGCCGGGCGGGACCGGTCGCCGTCCTCGTCCCGCCTGTCGATCAGCCGCCGGCCCACCGCCCAGGCCAGCAGGAAGACCGTGACGTAACCGGCGAGCACCGGCAGCACCCCGCGACCGGCCCAGGAGTCGTACGGGCCTGGTAACACCCGTACGGCCAGCAGTGCGGCGGTCCAGACGGCGGCGCAGGCGGCGAGCGCCCACATCCGCAGGCGCGCGGCGAACAGCGTGCCGACCGCCAGCGCGAGCGCGACGGCGAACCCGGCGTCGAGCGTGGCCAGCAGCAGGGCCGCGCCGAGCGCGAACGGGATCCCGACCGACCAGAGGCGTCGCTCAGCGGGTGCCACGGGCGACCGTCCGGTACAGGTCGTGCCAGTCGTCCACGCATCCGTCGAACGAGTGCCGGTCGGCGTACTGCCGGGCCAGCTCGCGTCGCCGCTCGTCCCACGCGGCCGGGTCGGTGGCCGTCCGCACGGCGGCGGCCAGTGCCGGCGGCGTCAGGTCCGCCCGGTACGCGAGCACGCCGTCACCGGCGGCTGTCACCTCGGTCAGGCCGCCCGCGCCCGAGTGCACCACCGGCACACCCAGCGACATCGCCTCCAGCGCGCTGCGCCCGAACGCCTCCACCCGGGACGGCACCAGCAGGCAGTGCAGCCGTTGCAGGAACGGCGCGGCGTCGACCCGGCCGACCAGGTGCAGGTTCGGCCGCTCCTCGACGTCGACGGTGCCCGCGCCGGCGACCAGGAACTCCACGTCCGGCAGCGCGGCGGCGACGTCCCCGAGCAGGTCGGCGCCCTTTTCCCGTTCCAGCCGGCCGAGGAAGCCGACCCGCACCGGGCCGTCCGGTGCGAGACCACCGCTGTCGGTCACCTGCGGCCAGATGGCCGGCAGCGGATTCGGGATCACCCGCACGTCGCGGATCCGCCCGCGTACCCGGAGCTCGTGGGCCTCGAAGCCGGAGACCGCGACCGTCGCGTGCGGCCGCAGCCGCCGGAACATCAGGTCGGTGCTGATGTTGGCCTGCACCGCGGCCTTCGCGCGCAGCGTCTCCGCCGTGTCGCGGTACTGCCAGAGGCTGTTGTGCAGCGTCACCACCAGGGGCGTGCGGCGGCCCCGCACGCCCAGGCCGGCGCGGGCGTGCATCGCGGCGGAGAGCAGGTGCGCGCTCACCACGTCCGGCCGCAGCTCCTCGACGAGGGCGCGGATGCCGCGCGCGTACCCCAGGTCCACCCGCTTGGCCGCGCCCAGCGGACGCCACGGCACGCCCGCGTCCCGCAACGCCGCCGCCACCTCGTCCTCAGGGGTGGCGGCGACCACGTCGACGCCGCGAGCAGCGAGCGCGGGCAGCATCTCGATCAGGAAGCGCTCGGCGCCGCCGAGCTGCCGCCGCCCCGACCCGCCGGTGGTGCAGACGAACAGCACCCTCATCGGACGCCCATGCCTTCCAGGGCGCCGCGGGCGATCGCCCGCCGCGCCGCCCCGCCGCCCACCGCCGCCCGGGCGAGCACCCCCAGCGTGTACGCGGAGCACGCCACAGTGCCCCGCCATCCGGCCAGTTCACGGCTGGCCCGGATGAACTCGCGGGTCTGCCGGCGGGAGATCTCCTCGGCCGCCCACCGGCGCTTCGCGCTCGCGTCGTCCTCGTGGGTGACGACGGCGTCCGGCAGGTACGCCAGGCGCAGCCCGAGCCGGCGCACCGCCCAGCACAGCCGCAGGTCCTCGGAGTAGAAGAACGACGACTCGTCCACGCCGCCGATCCGGTCCAGCGTCTCCCGCCGGATCGCCACGAACGGCCCGGAGAGCCAGTCACCACGCTCCGGCGGGGCCACGATCCGCAGCCTCGGGAACACCAGGCTGAGCCCGGTGGCGTGCGCGACGCCGGTGCCCACTGTGAGGAAGCGGCCGGCGGCGGTCTGGTCATGGCCGGTCGCGTCCAGCACCTTCGGGAACGCCGCGCCCACAGCCGGGTCGTCCAACTCGGCCACCAGCCGCTCGATCGCGCCGGGCCGCACCAGGATGTCGTTGTTGGACAGCACCACCCGGGACCGGGTGCTGTGCCGGACACCGAGGTTCATGCCCTTGGCGTAGCCGAGGTTCGTCTCCGAGCGCACGTACCGGGCACCGGTCTCGGCGCACATGGCCCGCAGCCTGTCGCTGATCTCGGCGGCGCTGCCGTTGTCCACCACGACGGCTTCCACACCCTCTGGGAGCGAGCGGACGCAGCCGTCGGTGCGCTCGAAGTCTTCCCAGGTCAACACGACGATTGAGACGTCCACCGCTAGGCCATCCGATTGACGAGGAGGTGCGTGGACCGCTGGAGTCGCTGCCGGGTGCGCAACGCGTAGACGCCGTAGGCGACAGACGACGCGACCGCGGCGCCGAGCGCGCCGGCCCACGGGATGAGCAGAACGTACAGCACCACCGACACCGACATGGTGACGAGGGCCACGGCGGTGGTGGCCTGCTCGCCCGCGCGCTTGAGCAGCGCCGCGCTCCACGTCTTGCCGGCCGACAGCGCCAGCGTCCCCGGTAGCAGGAGAAGCCCGAAGATCCAGGCGTCGTGGTAGTCGGGCGCCAGCACGCCGAGTACCGCCAGGCCGATCACGGCGAGCGCGGCGATCGGCAGCGCCGAGCGCACGACCTCGCGGCCGTGGTCGCCGATCGCGTCCGGGTCACGCTCGGCCAGGATCCGCTGCGCCCGTACCACCGCGCCGGACTGGGCGAACTCCAGCGCCGCCACCGCCAGCGCGAACACGCCGAGCGCGCCCGCGCCGGCGAACCGGGCCACCAGAACCTGACTCAGCCGGTACGTCAGCATCTGCGCGCACACCCCGACGTGCAGCCGGCCCACCGCGAGCAGGTCGGCGCGGTACTCCGTGCGCCCCGCCGTCGCCGCCGGCACCGGCCCGAACCGCCGCGCCCAGCCCAGCACCGCCACCCCGAGCACCGTCGCGGTGGCGACCTGCACGCCAAGCCAGAGCACGCTCCACAGGCCACCGTCGAGCCGGTGGCCCAGCCAGAGCAGCCCGTACCCGGCCACCAGCACCGCGCCGCCGAGTGCCCGCATGGTGTAGACGAACCAGAACCGCTTGAGGCGCAGGCCGAGCGACGCAGCCGCGTTGAACACGGTGAGCGCGCAGCCCGCACCGATGCCGACCGGGTGGCTGCCCAGCCCGGCCAGCGTGGTCAGCAGCGCCGCGGCCAGCGCGGTCAGGCCGAGCGAGACGGTGAGGATGCCGGCGATCCACAGACGGCCGCGCGACATGATCCAGCCGGCCGGACGGGACAGCAGGAACGTGTCCACTGACAGGCCGCCGAGTGCCGCGCCCACAGTGGCGCTCACCATGTTCGCCGCGAGTTCACCGCGTTCCGCAGCCGGCAACGTGACCGACACCAGCGCGGCGAGCCCGGTCAGGCCCAGGGCGGCCAGATAGAGACGCTCGGGGGAGACGATCCGCCGGACCCGGCCTAACACCCGGCGCCCAGGCGCCGGCGCCGGCCGCGAGCCGGCCACGCGGAATCCACTCGTCTTCCCCCAAGATGCGCGGATGTGTGCGGGCCTGTTCTACCCGACATGAGCGCCGTTGCGCAACGGACCCGGCGGGCGGGTACGCCCGCAACGGCCCGCCGCCGGTAGGGTGACGCGTCGTGGACCTCGCCCACTTCCGCGACACGATCGGCAGGCGGTGGCCGATCGTGCTGGCGCTGACACTGCTGTGCGGCGCGTTCACCGGGGTCCTCGCCGAACGGCGGCCGCCGGTCTACCGGGCCGAGACCCAGATGGTCGTCACGTTCGCCGCCGAGAAGTCGGCCGCGCCCCAGCCCCGCCCGCCGGCCGACGAGGCGGGCCGGTTGATGCAGCGGCGGGTCAAGACGTACGCCACCATGATGAACACGCCCCGGCTGACCCGCCCGGTGATCGACTCGCTCGGACTGCCGTACACCACCGACGACCTGGCCGGGCGCGTCGTCGCCTCGTCCACAGTGAACTCGCTGGCGATCGACGTGGCGGTCACCGACCGGTCCGCCGGCACCGCCGCCGCGCTCGCCGCCGCGCTCGTCGCCGAACTGCAACGGATCGCCGAGCGCGACCTGCCGCCCGCCGGGCTCGGCCTCAAGGCCCACGTCGCAGTGGTCCGGGCCGCCGCGCCGCCGCCGCGTTCCGAGCCGGTGCGGTGGCAGTGGTACGCCCTCGGCGGTGCGCTCGGCGGTCTGGCGCTCGGGGTCGGCATCGCGCTGGTGCTCGGCTACCGCCGGGCCGGCACTCCGGTGAGCGCGGACGTGCGGGCGCTCTGGGCGACGACGGTGCGCCGTCCGGCCGGGGTGCCGGGTCAGACCGACGGCCGGGTCGCCGACGCTTCGGTGAAGGAGCGGCAGGCGTCGTAGCCGGGCAGCAGACCCGCGGCGCGCGCCTCGGCCAGGCGTGGCGCTGCCGCGTCCCGCTCGGACAGCAGCGGCGTCGCCGCCGGCCAGTCGATCCCGAGGTCCGGATCCAGCGGGTGCACCGTGTGCTCGGCCGCCGGGTTGTACGTGGCGGAGCAGAGGTAGCTGAGCGTCGCGTCGTCGGTGAGCGCGCAGAACCCGTGCCCCAGCCCTTCGGTCAGGTAGACGGCCCGCCGGTCGGTGTCGTCGAGGCGTACCGCCTCCCACCGGCCGTACGTCGGCGAGCCGGCCCGCACGTCCACCACCACGTCCAGCACCGCCCCGCGTACGCAGGTGACGTACTTGGCCTGGCCGGGCGGTACGTCGGCGAAGTGGATGCCGCGCACCACGCCCCGCGCCGAGACGGACAGGTTGGCCTGCGCCAGCCGCAGCGGACGGCCGACCGCCTCGGCGAGCCGGTCGAAGCGGTACCACTCCAGGAACAGGCCCCGCGCGTCGCCGTGCCGGCGCGGGGTCACCTCCCAGGCGCCCTCGATGCTCAGCGGACGGATCTTCACGACGCGCTCCCCGAACCGGACCGCTCGGCCAGCAGGCCCAGCAGGTATTCACCGTAACCGCTACGCGTCAGCGGATGGGCCAGCATCCGCAGCCGCTCGTCGTCGATCAGCCCGGACCGCCAGGCGACCTCCTCGACACAACCGATCTTCATGCCCTGGCGCTCCTCGATCACCCGGACGAACTCGGCGGCCTGCATCATCGACGTGAACGTGCCGGTGTCCAGCCAGGCGGTGCCCCGGTCGAGGACCGTCACCGTCAGTTCGCCCCACGCCCGGTACGTCTCGTTGATCGCGGTGATCTCCAGCTCGCCCCGGGCGCTCGGCGTCAGCTTGCGGGCGATGTCGACCACCCGGTTGTCGTAGAAGTAGAGGCCCGGCACCGCGTACCGGGACCGGGGACGGGCCGGCTTCTCCTCGATCGACAGCACCCGGCCGGCGTCGTCGAACTCGACCACGCCGTAGTCCTGCGGGTTCGCGACCGGGTACGCGAAGACCCGCCCACCGGCCGGTTCGCCGTGCTGCGCGAGCTGCCGTCCGAGCCCGACACCGTGGAAGATGTTGTCGCCGAGGATCAGCGCCACCGCCTCCTCGCCGACGAAGTCGGCGCCGAGCAGGAACGCCTGCGCGATGCCCTCCGGGCGGGGCTGCTCGGCGTACGTCAGGCGCAGGCCCCACTGGCTGCCGTCGCCGAGCAGCCGCTCGAACTGGGTGCGGTCCTCCGGTGTGGTCACCACCAGGATCTCCCGCACCCCGGCCATCACCAGAGTGGAGAGCGGGTAGTAGACCATCGGCTTGTCGAACACCGGCATCAGTTGCTTCGAGACGGCCCGGGTGATCGGCCAGAGCCGGGATCCGGTGCCACCGGCGAGAAGGATTCCGCGCACCCGCGGAGACTACCCGCGGCGCCGCCGCCCCCGTGGCCCGTCGACGTCCCGCCCGGGCTGCCGGTACGGCGTAGACTCCACCATCCGTGAGGATCCTCGTCACCGGCGGCGCCGGCTTCATCGGGTCGGAGTACGTGCGGATGCTGCTGGGCGTGCCCGGCGGCGACGCGTCCGGGGTGCCGGTCGAGGACCCGGCCGCGCTGACCGTGCTGGACAAGCTCACCTACTCCGGCAACCTGGCGAACCTGGCACCGGTACGCGACGACCCCCGGCTGCGCTTCGTCCGCGGCGACATCTGCGATCCGGCGCTGGTCGACGAGGTGGTGCCGGGCCACGACGTGATCGTCCACTTCGCCGCCGAGTCGCACGTGGACCGTTCGATAACCGGCGCGGCCCCGTTCGTCACCACGAACGTGCTCGGCACCCAGACGCTGCTGGACGCCGCGCTGCGGCACGGCATCAGCCGGTTCGTGCACGTCTCGACCGACGAGGTGTACGGCTCGATCGACTCCGGCTCGTGGACGGAGGACTGGCCGCTGGCGCCGAACTCGCCGTACTCCGCGTCGAAGGCCGGGTCGGACCTGCTGGCGCTGTCCTACCACCGCACCCACGGCCTGGACGTCGTGGTGACCCGCTGCTCCAACAACTACGGGCCGTACCAGTTCCCGGAGAAGGTCGTCCCGCTGTTCGTGACCAACCTGCTCGACGGCGGCACCGTCCCGCTCTACGGCGACGGCGGCAACGTCCGGGACTGGCTGCACGTGCACGACCACTGCCGGGGCGTGGCGATGGTGCAGGAGAAGGGGCGGGCCGGCGAGGTCTACCACATCGGCGGCGGCACCGAGCTGACCAACCGGCAGCTCACCGAGCGGCTCCTGGCAACGTGCGGCGCGGGCTGGGACCGGGTCGTGCCGGTCACCGACCGCAAGGGCCACGACCGCCGCTACTCGCTGGACATCGGCAAGATCAGTAGCGAGCTGGGGTACGCCCCGAGCATCGACCTCGACCGGGGCCTGGCCGAGACGGTCCGCTGGTACCGGGACAACCGGGCCTGGTGGGAGCCGTTGAAGACGGCCGGCCCCGAATGACCCGGATCCTGGTCACCGGCGCGGGCGGGATGCTCGGGCGGGACCTGCTCGCCGTGCTGCGGACCCGGCCGGACCTGTCCGTCACCGCCGCCGGCCGCGCCGACCTCGACGTCACCGACGCGCACGCGGTCCGGGACGCGGTGGGCGGCCACGACGTGGTGCTCAACGCCGCCGCGTGGACCGACGTGGACGGAGCCGAGACCCGCGAGCGGGACGCCACAGCCGTGAACGGCGACGCGGTCGCCGCGCTGGCCCACGCCTGTGCCGGGTCCGGCGCGCGCCTCGTGCACGTCTCCACCGACTACGTGTTCGCAGGCGACGCCACCGAGCCGTACCCGGAGGACGCCCCGACCGGCCCGGTGAACGCGTACGGGCGCAGCAAGCTCGCCGGGGAGCGGGCGGTGGCCCGGCTGCTGCCGGAGACCGGGTACGTGGTGCGTACCGCCTGGCTCTACGCCACCCACGGGCACAACTTCGTCACCACCATGCTGCGGCTGGCAGCCGAACGCGACCGGCTCGACGTGGTGGACGACCAGCGCGGCCAGCCCACCTGGTCGTACCGGTTCGCGGAGCGTCTCGTGGCGCTCGCCGACGCGGCGCTCGCCGGCGACGCGGCACCCGGGACGTACCACGGCACCGCCGCCGGCGAGACCACCTGGTACGGCCTGGCCCGCGCCGTCTTCGCCCTGCGCGGTCTCGACCCGGACCGGGTCCGGCCGACGACGAGCGACCGCTTCCCGCGCCCGGCGCCGCGCCCCCGGTACGGCGTGCTGGCGCACGGCCGCTGGTCGGCGGCGAAGCTGCCGCCGCCGGGCCACTGGCGGGCGGACCTGGCGCAGGCGCTGACCGGCGACCGCGGCTAGCGGCCGCCGCCCCGGATGACCTCGGTGACGGTACGCAGCACGATCTTGATGTCGAGCCAGAGCGACCAGTTCTCGACGTAGTAGTTGTCGAACCGCGCCCGGTCCGAGATCGGCGTGTCCCCGCGCAGCCCGCTGACCTGAGCGAGCCCGGTGAGTCCGACCGGTACGCGGTGCCGCATCGCGTACCTCGGGTATTCCATGGAGAACTTCTCCACGAAGTACGGCCGCTCCGGCCGGGGCCCCACCACGCTCATCTCGCCGCGCAGGATGTTCCACAGCTGCGGCAGCTCGTCCAGCGAGGTCCGCCGCATGAACCGCCCGATCGGGCCGACCCGCTCGTCGTGCGCGATCGACCAGGTGGTCTGCGACTCGAGCTCGTCGGCCGGGCGCATCGACCGGAACTTGATCACGTGGAACGGCTTGCCGTACCGGCCGATGCGCTCCTGACGGAAGAACACGCCCCGGCCGCCGTCGAGGAACGTGGCGACGACGCAGAGCAGCAGCAGCGGGCTCAGCACCAGCAGGGCGGTCACCGCGAACACCACGTCGGAGGCGCGCTTGAGCCGCCACCGGGGACCGGTGAGCGTGGTGTCGCCGATCTTGACGATCGGGATGGCGCCGATGTGGTCCGGATAGCCGCCCTGCGACCGCGACCCCCACAGGCGCGGCACCGCCCACAGGTCACAGCGCGAACTGGCCGGACGCAGCAGCGACTCCATCAGGTCGGCCTCGGAGCAGTCCGGGTCCGCGATGACCAGGACCTCGCACTCCAGCATCTCGGCGAGCTTCTCCAGGTCGTCGATCGTGCCGATGAGCGGCAACGCGCCGATCCGCGGCCGCGACGGGGCGTCGACGGCGCCGACGAACCGCAGCCCGTACTGCGGGTAGCGCCGCAGCAGCCGGGCCAGCTCGCCGCCGATCGGCCCGCCGCCGATGACTATGGCGTTGTGCTCCACCCACCGGCGCTTGCGGGCCAGCAGGATGAGCCGGCTGTTCAGCGCCCGCCCGACGATCACCAGGCCGGCGGAGAGCGCGACGCCGCGCATGAACCCGCTGACGTACGGCACCGAGTCGTGCCGCAGCGCTGCGATGATCGCCCCCACCGCGCCGGAGGCCAGCAACCGGCCGCCGAGGCTCGGCAGTTCGTCCAGGATGCTGATGTGCCGGCGCGGCCGGTAGAGCCCGCCCGCGGCGAACAGGCCCACGGTGAGCGCGGCGTTGAACAACGTGCCACGCCAGTAGTTCTGGGTCAGCAGCAGCGGCGTGAGCAGCGCCGCGACGTCGATGGGCGCGGTCACCATCCAGGCCCGCAACCATCGGGTACGCGTCGATGCCCGCGACCCCGCGTACGGCAGCACCGTGGTCGTGTCCATGCCGCTGTCCATCGGCCTGTTCATGGCCACACCGGACGGCGGCGCAGACGGATGCTCGAACGCCGGCAGGCGTGGCATGGTCGATCCTCCCCCGTGACGCCGCCGGCCCGGATACAGAGACCGACGGCGATCGCAGGATACGAGCGACCCCGCCCCGCCGCCAGCACCGGCATGGCAGATCGACGTCCTACTTTCCGCTGATGGCGAGGATCTCGGGGACCGAGTCGCGGCGCACCGCGTCGAACAGCGTCTTCGAGCGCGCCGGATCGGGGAACACGACGCTCTCGCTGCCGACCCGGCCGGTGCCCTTGACCGGGCAGGTGAAGAACGTCAGGTTGCCGCCGCGCAGGCCCCGCATCTCCATCGCCAGATCCACCAGCGACAGTGACTTGTCGACGGCCACCGAGTCGGACGTGGCACGGACGAACGAGTTGAGCTTGGCCGGGTTGGTCATCACACCGCCCGAGGCGGCCTTGTCCAGGATTGCCTTGATCACCTGCTGCTGGTGCCGGATCCGCGCGAAGTCGCCGTCCGGGAAGGCGTGCCGCTCCCGCGCGTAGTCCAGCGCGGCGGCCCCGTCCATCGTCTGCCGGCCCTTCTCGAAGGTCCGCGTGCCGATCAGCGAGTACTTCGTGGTGAAGCCCTTCTCCACGTCGATCTCGACACCGCCGAGCGCGTCGATGATCTCCTTGAAGCCGGCGAAGTCGACCATCGCCACGTTGTCCACCCGTACGCCGCTGAACTTCTCCACCGTCTGCACCATCAGCGGCACACCGCCCCAGGCGTACGCGGCATTGATCTTCGCGTCGCGACCGCCGCGGCCCTCCTTCGACTTCGGGACGGCCGTCCAGGTGTCGCGGGGGATCGAGATGAGCTGGGCGCTCGACCGGTCCTTCGGCAGGTGGGCCAGGATGATCGTGTCGCTGCGCGAGCCGCCGGTGCTCTCCGGGTCGCGGGAGTCACTGCCCAGGATCATGATGTTCATGGCACCCTTGGCCTCGACCTGAGGGCGCGACTCCTCCGGCACGCCCTCGAAGGCGTCGACCCGCTCGATCGACTTGTCGACCGAGCGGTAGTAGAGGCCGCCGGCCAGGGCGGTGCCGCCGCTCAGCAGCACCACCACCAGCAGCACGATCAGGGCGATCCGCCGGCCCCGGCGGCGCCGGGGCCGCTCCTCCTCCGCGGGCCCGCCCGGCTCCACATCGGAGCCCTGCGCGCGCGGGTCGGAATCGGTGAGCTGGTGGCGATCTGACATGCCGCGATGCTACTGAGTCACGTCGTACCGTGTGGACCCGCGCCCGGACGGTGACGCCCCGGCGGCGCGGGACCGCCGCGACGAGGTGGCCGGTTCCGGGCCTTGCCGCCGGGCGGCCGCCGGATCGATGATGGTGAGGAATGCCACATCGACCGAGGAGTCGAGATGCAGGTTGTCCACCAACCGCGGGTGGCGTGGGACGCCGCCCGGGTCATCGGCGGGGCGATCCACGACGAGCACCTGTTCGGCTGGCTGCGCGGCGAACTCGGCGCCCTGATGGGCCCCGCGGCGGCGGTGGCCCTGGACGAGACCCGTGACCGGGTCCGCTGGGCCGGCGACGCCCGGCTGCCGGTCGAGACCGGCGTCTGGCGGGTCCGCCTGGAGGACTCGCTGCGGCAGGACCCCGACCTCGCCGGCGGGCTGGCCGGTGTCGTCTCCACCGCCCGTACGCTGCGCCCGGTTTAGCTTTCGCTTAGCTCGCTTGTCCGGTGGCACGCCGGTCCGGCAGCATCGACCGGCGTGACCGACGGCACCGCACCCCACCCGCCGACAGCCGGCGACCCGCCCGGACCCGCCGCCCCGGACGGTCGTCGCCGCGCCGCCACGCGCCGTCGCCGCCTGGCCGCCGCCGGTCTGGTCACAGTCGCCGCCGCGGTCGCGGTGACCCTCGCGGTACGCGGAGGCGCCGCCCCCGCCTGCGCCGCCCCGCCCGTCGGCGGCGCGACGCACAGCGGCAAGGCCACCTTCTACGACTCCGAGGGCGCCGGCGGCAACTGCTCCCGGCCCGCTGCGCCCGCCGACCGGATGTACGTCGCGCTCGGCCCGAGCGAGTACGCCTCCGGCGCCTCCTGCGGCGGCTTCCTCGACGTCACCGGCCCACGCGGCACCGTCCGGGTGCTGGTGATGGACCAGTGCCCGGAGTGCGCGCCCGGTCACCTCGACCTCTCCGCCGAGGCGTTCGCCCGGATCGCCGACCCGGTACAGGGGGTGGTGAAGGTCAGCTACCGCGCGGTGGTGAACCCGAGGCTGTCCGGCCCGCTCACCTTCCGCATGAAGGAGGGCTCGTCGCAGTGGTGGTTCGCCGTCCTGGTCGGTGACCACGGCAACCCGTTGCGCTCGGTCGAGGTGCGGCAGAACGGCTCGTGGCGGGCGGCGCAGCGGCAGGACTACAACTACTGGCTGATCGCGTCCGGGGCCGGTCCCGGCCCGTACGAGATCCGGGTCACCGACGTGTACGGCCACCGCGCGACAGCAACTGGTATCCGGATGCTCCCCGGCCAGGTGCAGCGCAGCAAGACGCGCATGTACGGCGCCGATCCCGCCACCCCCAGACCCACCCCGAAGAAGCCGACCCCCACACCCAGGACCCCCACCCCCAGCCCTCCGACCTTCCTCACGCCGTCGCCCACCCCCGACGCCCCCACCTCAGCCGCAACGGAACCCCTGGTGCAGGCAGCCGCCGCCCCTCCCACCCAGGCGCCCTGCTCCTGACCCGCCCAGGGCTCCTGCCGAGCCCTCAGCTCGCCGATCTTGCACTTGTGGCCCCGCTGTTGCCGCCTACGCACCTTTCGCCCGGGCCGCAACCGCAAGATCGCCGAGGGCGGGCGAGCGGGCGCCTCGCGACCAGCCCACAGCGCTGATCTTGCACTTGTGGCCCTCGACCTGACCTGGATGCGGCTTTTGCGGGGGCGGAAAGTGCAAGATCGACGGGGCAGGGCGGGGCGGGGGCGGGTCAGGGGGCGGTGGGGAGGTCGAGCCACATGAGGATCTCGTCACGGGCGTCGGTGGGGGACAGGCGCAGCGCGGCGGGGAGGCGGCCGATCTCGCGGTAGCCGAGGCGCTTGTAGAAGCCGTCCAGGCCCAGGCCGTCGCGGACCGTCACGTGCAGCGCCGCCAGGCCGAGCCCTCGGGCGATCCGTTCGGCCTCGCGCATCAGCGCCGCGCCGTGGCCGCGTCCCTGCGTGTCCGGGTGCACCATGACGCGCTTGAGCACCCGCCAGTGCGTCTTGAGGTGGAACCGGTTGTCGGCGATGACCAGCACCGCGACCAGCTTCTCGCCCTCGTAGCCGGCGAGCAGCCGGTCCGGCCCGTCCGCCACCTCGTCGAGTGTCGAGGTGGCGAGCGGGCGTACCTCGTCCGCGGTCACCGGGGCGACGAAGCCGACGGCGCCGCCGGCGTTCGTCACGTCCACCCAGAGCGCGATGATCTGTTCGCGCAGCTCGGGGGTCAGGTCGGGGTCGAGTACGAAACGCAGGTCCACGACGCCATCCTGCGCGTGGCGACGCGGCCCGGACCCGCGTTCGTGATGCGGGTGACACCGCTGATGGTGCGGGAGGGGGGTTTCGAACCCCCACGTCCTCTCGGACACAGGCTCCTAAGGCCTGCGCGTCTGCCGTTCCGCCACTCCCGCCGACCCGCTGAGTTTAGAGTGTCGCGCCGGAGCCGTGTGTACTCCGGGCCGCGACCGGGGCGCGCCGCGCGACGACCTCAGTCGAGGCCGAGGTCCCGGCGCAGCTTGGCGACGTGGCCGGTGGCCCGCACGTTGTAGAACGCCTGCTCGATCTTGCCGTCCTCGTCCACCACGAACGTCGAGCGGATCACGCCGGTGACCGTGCGGCCGTACATCTGCTTCTCGCCGAACGCGCCGTACGCGGTCAGCACCGCCTTGTCCTCGTCGGAGACCAGCGGGAACGTGATGGCGTCCCGGTCGCGGAACTTGGCGAGTTTCGCGGGCTTGTCCGGCGAGATGCCCACCACCTCGTAGCCGGCGGCCTGGAGGGAGACGAGCGAGTCCCGGAAGTCACACGCCTGCTTCGTGCAGCCGGGCGTCATGGCGGCCGGGTACGCGTACAGGATGACCTTGCGGCCGCGCAGGCCGGACAGGGACAGCGTGCCGCCGTCGTCGGTGGGGAGGGTGAACTCGGGGGCGGGGTCGCCGGGCTTGAGGCGGTCGGTCATGGCGGTGACGATACCGCCGGGCCGGTGCGGTGGGCGGGCGGCGACGCGCGGGCGCGGTGACGGCCATCATGAGGTTGTTGCCAGATATTGGCAACAGTGCCTTCCTGGAAATACGCTGAGCCCGTGGACACCCTGGCGATGCACATCTCCAACGGGATCATCAACGGTCCGGTCGCCGCGATCTTCGCGGCTCTCGCCCTCGCCGCGCTCGCGTTCTGCGTGATGCGGGGCCGCGCCGACCTCGACGACCGGCTGGCCCCGATGGCCGGGCTGGTGGCGGCGTTCATCTTCGCCGTGCAGATGCTCAACTTCCCGATCTTCACCGCCGGGGTCAGTGGTCACCTGCTCGGCGGCGCGCTGGCCGCGCTGCTCGTCGGCCCGTGGGTCGGCGCGCTCTGCGTCGCCGTGGTGCTCATCGTGCAGGCGCTGGTCTTCGGTGACGGCGGGGTGGCGATGCTCGGCCTCAACATCACCAACATGGCGCTGCTCGGCACCGCCGCCGCGTACCTGCTGATCGCGCTCCTGCTGCGCGTACTGCCGCGTACCCCGGCCGGGCTGGCGGTCACCGCGTTCGTGTCCGCGCTGGTCAGCGTGGTGGTCGCGTCCCAGGGCTTCGTCCTCCAGTACTGGCTGGGCGGCACCACCGACCTCGGCGGCAACCTCACCGGCCTGGCCGGCACCATGGCCTTCGCCCACCTGCTCATCGGCATCGGCGAGGGCCTGATCACCGCGACCACGGTGGTCACCGTCGCGAAGGTCCGGCCCGACCTGGTGTACGCGCTGCGCGCCCTCAAGCCGGTCACGCCGGCTCCCGCCGTCCCGGTCGCCGGAGGTGCCCGATGAGCAAGCGTCACTGGCCGTTCCTGCTCGGCGGCCTGCTGGTGGCCCTGGTGCTGGCCGGCGTGGTCAGCAACTACGCCTCCTCGCACCCGGACGGCCTCGACTCGTCGCTGCTCAAGGGCTGCACTGTGAACGCCGACGACGAGATCACCGGCGGCAGCTGCCCGGCCCAGCAGGCCAAGGACCACGAGCTGGCGGACAGCCCGCTGGCCGACTACGGCGTACGCGGGATCGGCAACGACTTCCTGTCCACCGGCCTGTCCGGCGTCCTCGGTGTGCTGCTCACCTTCGCGCTCGGCGGCGGCCTGTTCTGGCTGGCCCGCCGCCGCGGCCCCGCCACGCCCGCCGCGCCCGCCGGCCCCGCCGCGCCTGACACGACCACCGCGAGCGCCGACCCGGTGGACGACGCAGCGACCCCGTCCACCGGCACCCGCTGACCATGGGCGCCGGGCACGCGCACGTCCTCTACCGCGAGTCCGGCTCGCCGGTGCACCGCCTCCCGCCGGAGGTGAAGATCGCCGCGATGGTGCTGTTCACAGTCGCGGTGGTGGCGACGCCCCGGGAGGCGTACTGGGCCTTCGGCGGCTACGCGCTCCTGGTCGCCGTGGTGGCCGCGCTGGCCCGGGTCGGCCCGCGCTGGCTGCTCAGCCGGGCGCTGATCGAGCTGCCGTTCGTGCTGTTCGCGTTCGCCCTGCCGTTCCTCGGGGCGGGGGAACGGGTCGAGGTGGCAGGGCTCGCCCTGTCCGTGGACGGGCTGCACGGCGCGTTCAACATCCTGGCGAAGGGCACGCTCGGCGTACTCGCGTCGCTCCTGCTGGCGGCGACCACGACGACGCGTGACCTGCTGCTCGGCCTGGACCGGCTGCGGTGCCCGCAGATCCTCACCCAGATCGCCACGTTCATGCTGCGCTACCTGGAGGTGCTCGTCGGCGAGGCCCGCCGGATGCGGGTGGCGCGGGTGTCGCGCGGCGACGACCCGCGGTTCCTGTGGCAGTTGCGCGGCTTCGCGGCCGGCGTCGGCGCGCTGTTCCTGCGCGCGTTCGAGCGCGGCGAGCGGGTCTACCTGGCGATGCTCTCCCGTGGCTACACCGGCCGGATGCCGGCGGTGTGGCAGGGGGCCGGCGCGGCCACCGCCGGCCAGTGGGCGGCCGCCGCGACGGTGCCGGCGATCGCGGCCACCATCGCCGCCGTCGCGCTCGTCCTGCAATGATCGGGTACGTGCAGCAGCAGCCCTCCCTCGACGTCAACGGCGTCCGGTACGCGTACCCGGACGGTCACGTCGCCCTGCACGGCGTGGACCTGACCGTGCCGCGCGGCGATCGGGTGGCGCTGCTCGGACCCAACGGCGCCGGCAAGACCACGCTCGTGCTGCACCTCAACGGCATCCTCACCCCGACCGAGGGCACGGTGACCGTCGGCGGCCTGACGGTCAGCCGGGACCGGGACACGCTGGCCGAGGTACGCCGCCGCGTCGGCATCGTCTTCCAGGACCCGGACGACCAGCTGTTCCTGCCCACAGTCGCCGAGGACGTGGCGTTCGGCCCGGCCAACCTGGGCCTGCGCGGGGCGGAGCTGGCCGCCCGGGTCGACGAGGCGCTCGCCGCGGTCGGCATGAGCGAGCACCGGGACCGCGCGCCGCACCACCTGTCGTTCGGGCAGCGGCGCCGGGTGGCGGTGGCGACGGTGCTGGCGATGCGCCCGGAGATCCTGGTGCTGGACGAGCCGTCGTCGAACCTCGACCCGGCCGCCCGGCGGGAACTGGCGGAGATCCTGCGCGCCCTGCCGGTGACGCTGCTCATGGTCACCCACGACCTGCCGTACGCGGCCGAGCTGTGCCCCCGCTCGGTGATCCTGGACGGCGGCCGCATCGTCGCCGACGCTCCCACCGCGGACCTCCTGTCCGACGAGGCACTGCTGACCGCCCACCGCTTGGAGCTCCCCTACGGCTTCGCCCCCCGCCCAACCTGACCCGGCCCTCGTCCCTCTCGCCCTTCCCGCCCTCCTCCGCCGCGATCTTGCACTTTCCGTCCGCGTATTTCGGGGCAAAAGCCGCACGCGCGGGGCGGCAACTGCAAGATCACGTCGCCCAGGGGTGAGTGCGGCGGGAGTGGAACGTGATGGGTGTGTCGGGGGCGTTTTGACACCCGTGGTGTTCCACTCGGGCGTGCCCGGCGCTCGCAGCGCTCGGTGATCTTGCCGTTGCGGCCCCGGAGATGTCGTGAACGCCGTGGATGCCGGGGCGGAAGGTGCGAGATCGCGGTGTTTGGGGGTGGGTGGGCGGAGGTTCCTCGTTCGGCTGGCTGCTGTGGCGAGCGCCTCCCGTTATGCGAGATTGGCGTTCCGCATGGTGGGAGCGGTGGAGATCTTGGTAGGAAAGGGCCCTTATAGGGGCCGTTTGGTACCAAGATCTCGCCGAGGGCGGGGCGGGGCGGGGCGGGGCGGGGCGGGGCGGGGGTCAGGGCACGGGGGTTGGGTGGGGGGTGGGGCGGGCTGCTCTTGCGGCTGTGCGCAGGCGCAGTAGGCCCGCCGCCACCGCGCCGGCGCCTGTCGCCAGGCCGACCACCACGAGCACCCGGACCAGCACGGCCGGGCCGGCGGCCGGGGGGATCGCGCGGGACAGCGCGGCCAGGTTCGTCGCCCCGGCGAACAGCGTGAGGCAGGCGCCGGCGAGCGCCAGCACGAAGTCGGCGGCCGGGCGGCGGGCCAGCGCGTACCCGCCCGCGGCGAGCGCGCCGAGCCCGGTGAGCAGCGTCCACACCTGGCCGGTGACCAGTTCGGCGAGCGTTCCGCCGACGCCGGGGGTGCCGGTGTCCAGCGCGCGGGCGACTGTGAGCGCCACTGTCGCCGCGCCGCCCAGGGCGAGCAGGGCGCCGACCGCGCGCAGCGCCCGCACCCCGGCGGCGGTGCCACCGGGCGCCAGCCCGGCCGCGCCGATCAGCAGGAAGCCCAGCGTGGCGGCCACCCACCAGGGGTACGGGTCGGGCGGCGGCACCCAGTCCAGCGTGCCGCGTACGGCTCCGGTGGTGTCACCGGCGCGCAGCGGCACCGCCCAGTCGCGTACCCGGTGCTCCCGGTCCGGGTCGGCGGCGACGGCGGCCGGCGGAGCCTCCTCCCGCCACAGCGTGCGCTGGTCGTGCCAGCGGGCGGTGGGGCCGTCGTCGATCCGCCGCCAGTCGGGCGCGGCGGCCGGGTTCGCCTCGGCCGGCAGCCGGGTCTCCCCGGCCAGCGTCCGGTTCAGGTACGAGGCGGGGGAGCGGGTGTTCTCGTACACGCCGCCCGGGCCGATGCGCAGGTACGGCTCACCGGAGTAGCCGAGCACTGTGACCTCGGCGCCGGTGTCGTTCGTCAGCTCCAGCCGCGCGCCGGCCTCCACCATGCGCGCGGTGAGCCCGGGGCGGTCGGGGTCGACGCCGCTGATCGTGGCGCGGTAGTCGGTGCCGTCGGGCGCGTCCGCGCCGTGCGCGGCGGCCGGCGCGGCGAGCGTGAGCAGTGCGGTGGCCGCGACGACGAGCACCAGCGCGGCCCGGCGCAGGGGTGCGATCACTTGCCGGCCGCCTCCACCGCCGACTTGATCCCCTCGGGGCTGCGGTCCTGGAGCTCACTGCCGTTGACCTTGATGGTCGGGGTGTCGGTCACGCCGGACTTGCTCGCCTCGTCGGTGACGTGCTCGGTCCACGACCGGTACGTGCCGTCGGAGACGCAGGAGGCGAACTCGTCCCGGTTCAGCCCGACGCCCGCGCCGATGTCGACGAGTTCGTCGTTGCTGAGCCCGGCGCCGCCCTCCGGCGGCTGCTTGGCGAAGAGCTGGTCGGTGAACTCGCGGAACTTGCCGCCCTGCGCGGCGCAGCCGGAGGCGGCCGAGGAGCGGGTGGAGTATTCAGTGGTGGAGAAGCGGTTGAGGAACGCGACCGGGTGGAACACCAGCTTGGCCTTGCCCTCGCTGACGAGCTGGTTGAGCGTCTCGCCGTTGATCTGCTGGAACTGCTTGCAGGCCGGGCAGAGGTAGTCCTCGTACAGGTCGATGGTGACCGGTCCGGTGCCGAGCACGATGCCGGTGCCGGCGTTGTTGGCCCCGGGCGGGGCGGTGAACTCGTCGGACTTCTGGCTGGAGTGCACCGCCCAGCCGATGCCACCGGCGATGACGAGCACCAGCACCGCGGCGATCGAGGTCCAGAGCGTCCGCTTGCGCCGCTTCTCCCGGGCGATCTGCTCGCGTACGACCCGGGCCGCGTCCTTGCGCCCCTTGCGACTACTCATCGGTGTCCTCCACGGTGTCGTCGCCCGCCAGCCACCCGTCCACGGAGAACGGGGTGCGGGGCCAGATCAGCAGGAACCCGGCGAGTACCAGGAACCCGAGGTCCCGGAGGATCTCCGGGAGGTAGCTGGGCGTCTGGCCGGCGGCGAGCTGCCCGCCGCTGCCGAAACACCCGCAGTCGATGGCCAGGCCACGGGCCCAGGCCGAGGCGATGCCGGCGATGAAGACCACGAGCAGTGCCGCTGACACGCCGGCGCTGATCCGGGTGGCGAGCCCGGCGAGCAGCAGGACGCCCAGGGCCAGCTCGACGAACGGCAGCGCCGCGCCGATCACAGTGGCCACGTCGTACGGCATCACCTGGTACGCGTTCACGGCCCGGCCCGAGGCGGCCAGGTCACCGACCTTGGTGCCGCCGGCGATCAGCCACACGGCTGCCAGTCCGAGGCGGGCCGCGACGCCGAGCCAGGGCCGCAGGGCCTGCCAGCGGCCGGCCCGGGAGGGGGAGGGGGTCACAGTCATTCGTCGTCCGAGCGCCACGAAAGGTTCCCGCTATCCGGCCAGTGTGTCGCCGACGGCGTCGACCAGTTCGTCGCGGGCGCGGGCGACCCGGGAGCGGATGGTGCCCACCGGCACCCCCTCCACGTCGGCGGCCTCGGCGTACGACAGGCCGAGCAGCTGGGTGAGCACGAACGCGGAGCGCCGCTCGGCTGGTAGCCGGCGGACCAGGTCGGTGGCGCCGAGCTGGCCGGCCGGGTCCGGGTAGGGGCGGTCGGTGGCGGCCTGGGCGGCGAGCCGCGCGTCGAGCCGGCGGCGGCGCACGACTGTGCGCAGGTGGTCGGCGCAGGCCCGCCGGGCGATGCCGAGCAGCCAGGTACGCACGCTGGAGCGCCCCTCGAAGCCGGACAGCGCCCGGAACGCCCGCAGGTACGTCTCCTGGGTCAGGTCGTCCGCGCTGTCCGGGTCGACGAGCGCGGCGGCGAAGCGCCACACCTCGGCCTGGGTGGCCCGGACGAAGGCGGCCTGCGCGTCGCGGTTCCCGTCGCGGGCGGCCAGCGCCCAGCCGGTGGCCGCGTCCCGGGCAGCGTCGGGCGCCGACTCGGGGCGGTCGGCGGCGGTGTCGCGCGGGCCGGGGATCACGTCACCCGAGGTTACGCGGCGTACCTGGAGGGGACAGGGTCCTTCGACCCATTCCGTGGTCCCGCACACGCCGGGAACTTTTTCCGCCGGCCGTCCGACTACCCTCCCATGACCTCCGAGCAGGCCCGGCGTGGCGCGCGCCGCCGCACCGGGTGGGCGCTCGGTCACGCCTGCCGGAGACCGGCTCGCCGGACCCGCCCCGGTTCGGGAACCATTGCGGTCATGACTGCTGCCGTACGCCGCCCGTCCCGGGTCGTCGCCGCCCGCTCCGGGGCCGTCGCCGGGCTGCTGCTCCTGCTGGTCGCCCTGCTGCTCACACCGGCCACCCCGGCCGCCGCCCACGCGGTGCTGGTGAGCAGCAGCCCGGCCGCCTCCGCCGTGGTGCCCGAGGCGCCCGCGCAGGTGGTGATCACGTTCAGTGAGGGCGTCCGCAAGGTGCCCGGGAAGGTGCGGGTGATCGCCCCCGACGGCTCGCGGGCCGACCGGGGCGAGCCGACGTTCCAGGGCGCCGAGGTCACCATCCCGGTGGACCCGTCCGGCGGGCGCGGCACCTACCTGGTCAGCTACCGGGTCATCTCGGCCGACAGCCACCCGGTCTCCGGCGCCTTCACCTACTCCGTCGGCGCGCCGTCGGAGCCGCCCTCCGACAGCGGCTCGGACAACCGGGCGAACCCGGTCACCGAGAACGCGGTGAAGGTGGCGAAGTACGCCGGCTACACCGGCTTGCTGCTGCTCGTCGGCCCGGCGCTGGTGCTCGCTGCGCTCTGGCCGCGCCGGCTGTCCCGCCGGGGACCGGCACGGCTGGCCTGGACCGGGCTGGGCCTGCTGGCGGTGGCCACGGTGGCCGAGGTGTGGCTCCAGGTGCCGTACGTCAACGGCGGCGGCCTGTTCGACGTGACCGGGTCCGGCCTGGGTGACGTGCTGGGCAGCGCCTACGGCACCACCCACCTGGTCCGGCTGGGTCTGCTCGCCGCGGCGGCGTTCCTGCTCCGGCCGCTGTTCGCCGGCCCGATCGGCCGTACCGACGGGATCATCCTGGCGGTCCTCGGCGGCGCGGCGCTGTTCACCTGGCCGCTGGCCGGGCACGCGGCGGCCTCGCCCGCGCCCGCGGTGTCGGTGGTCGTGGACGCGGTCCATCTGGGCGGCATGGCCGTCTGGCTGGGCGGCCTGGTGATGCTCGCGGTGTTCCTGCTGCGCCGGGCCGACGAGCGCGAGCTGGACGCGATCCTGCCGATCTGGTCCCGCTGGGCCGCGCTCGCGGTGGCCGCGCTGCTGCTGGCCGGCACCGTGCAGGGCCTGATCGAGGTGGCCAGCATCCAGGCGCTGTTCGACACCACGTACGGCCGGCTCCTGCTCGCCAAGATCGTGCTGTTCGCGCTGGTGATCGGCGTGGCCGCGTACTCCCGGGCCCTGGTGCGGCGGCGGGTCGCCGCCGGGCGGCCGGGCGCGATGCGGCGGGCCGTGGTGGCCGAGCTGGTGATCACGGCGGTGGTGCTGGGCGTGTCGGCGACGCTCGTGCAGACCACCCCGGCGCGGACCGCCGCCGCGAACGTCGCGGGCGCCGAGCAGGGCTACTTCTCCACCACGCTGAGCAGCCCGATCTACTCGCTGGAGGTCCAGCTGGACCCGGCCGAGACCGGCAACAACTCGATGCACCTGTACGCCTACACCAAGGACAGCCGCCCCCAGCCGGTGCAGGAGTGGAAGGTCACCGCCGCGCTGCCGTCGGCCGGGATCGAGCCGATCACCGTCCCGCTGCTGCCGCTGAGCGACAACCACGCCACCGGCGAGGTCAACCTGCCGGCCCGGGGCGACTGGCAGTTGCGCATCACCGTCCGCACGACCGACATCGACCAGGCCACGGTGACCGCCACCGTGCCGATCAAGTAACGGAAGGTCCCATCTGATGATCCGTCTCCGGCGCCCCGCGACGATCGCCGCGCTGACCCTCACCGCCGTCGCCACGGCTGTGCTCGGCCTGGCCGGTCCGGCCTCGGCGCACGTCACGATCAACCCGGCCGAGGGTACGCAGGGCGGCTACGGCCGGTTCGCGTTCCGGGTGCCGAACGAGAGCGACACGGCGTCGACAGTCAAGGTCGAGGTGAACCTGCCGGAGAACGCGCCGGTCGGCTCGGTCTCCACCATGCCGGTGGCGGGCTGGACGGTGGCGGTGGAGAAGCGCAAGGTCGACCCGCCGATCGAGGTGCACGGCAGCCAGCTCACCGAGGCGGTCTCCAAGCTGACCTTCACGGCCGCGCCGAACGGCGGCGTGAAGCCGGGCGAGTTCCAGGAGTTCCCGGTGTCGATGGGCCCGCTGCCGCAGGCCGACACGATGGTGTTCAAGGTGCTCCAGACGTACTCCGACGGCAACGTCTCCCGGTGGATCGAGGAGCCGACGCCGGGCGCGGAGGAGCCGGAGAGCCCGGCGCCGGTGCTCAAGCTGGCCGCCTCGGCGCCCGCCTCGGCGGGCGCGAGTGCGCCGGCTGCCGCCGCGGCCGACGACGACGATGACGACGACGCCGGCTCCGGCGCGGCCGTCGCCCTCGGCGTGGCCGGCCTGGTCGCCGGACTGGGCGGCCTGGCCCTCGGCGGCCTGGCGTTCGCGCGTACCCGGCGGGAGCCCGCCGCGAAGTCCTGAACGTGAGCGACGCACCGGCCCGGCGGAACGATCCGCCGGGCCGGTCGCCGTCCCGGACGGGTGCCGCCGATATCCGGCGATCGGCCGACGCGCGTCGGTAAGGTCGGCCGGGTAGTTGGCTACCGAGAGGGACGACGCGAATGCGTTTCGTACGCACGATCGCCGGCATGGTGCTGCTGGCGTTGGGGATTCCGGCGCTGCTGGCGGGCGGAGGTCTCTGGCTCGCCGCCCGGCACGCCGGCCCGGACGGCGGCTTCGACGCCCGGTTCGAGCCGGTCCGCACGCACGCCCGCGCGGTGCTGGTGACCGACGTGGACGCGTTGCTGCGCGCCGACCTGCCGCTGGCGCGCACCGGGCAGGCCCGGCTGCACCTGACCGCGCGGGACGACGACGGCCCGGTCTTCCTCGGCCTCGCCCCGACCGACCAGGTGCGAGGGTGGCTGGCCGACGTCCCGCACAGCACCGTGCGCCGCGTGGCGGTCACCCGGGGCCCGCTGCCGGTCGACCTGGACCCGGCCACCGCCGGCACCGGCACCGCTGTGCCGATGACTCAGCCCTTCTGGGTACGCGAGGGCGTCGGCTCCCTGGAGTGGAGCCCGGCGGAGCTGTCCGGCCGGTCGCTGAGCCTGGTCGTCATGCGCGTGGACGGCGCGGACGGGCTCGACCTGCGGATGCGTGCCGAGTTGCGGGCCGGGTGGTTCCCCGGGCTGGCGTGGGCGCTGCTGGCCGGCGGGACGCTGCTGGTAATCCTCGCCGTGGTGGTGCTGCTGCGCCCGCTGCGGCCGCGTGAGGTGGTCTTCGTGGTCGAGCCGGACCAGGTGCCGGTGCTGGCCGGGCGTCTCGGCGTCACCTCGCTGAGCGGGCTGGGCCGCCAGCCGGGCCCGGCGTCGCGACCCGAGCGGCACCTGGTGGCAGTGGGCTCCGGGCCCGGTGGGCGGACCCGCGCGGCGATCGCGCCGCCCAGCCGGTGCCCCGACGGCCGGGACTGACGACGAGAACCCGAACGGCCCTCCGCGCTGCCGACGCGGAGGGCCGTTCTTCACCGGGGGATCGGTGCTACCTGGGAGAAAACTGAGGTAGTTGATACCAGATTAGCGCTGATCGCCATTTGTTGCGAGGTGTGTCCGTTCAGTCCGGGTCATCGGTTTCTCGTCCGCGTGCCGACGGATCGGCAGCGCCGCGAGCACCAGCAGGCTCAGCAGGACGTACATGTTGCGGACCACGAAGTCGACCGGGTCGTCCGTGTGCACGATGGCGGTGCCCCAGTCCTGGAACGTCACCAACCCGTACACGATCGGCAGGCCGACGACGGCGGCCAGCGCGAAGAGGCCGCCGCGACGGCGGGCCCCGGCGGGCGTCGCCGGATCGGCGTCCAGTGCCGCGTCGACGAGCACCACCACCGCGGGAATGAACCAGTACAGGTGGTGGATCCAGGTGATCGGGCTGACCAGCCCGCCCACCAGCCCGGTCAGGGTGAGACCCACCAGCGCGTCCCCCGCGCGGGCCGCGCGCGCCGCCCGCCACAGGCCGAACGCGGCCACCGCCAGCGCGAGCAGCAGCCACAGCAGCCGGTCCGGCTCGGTCGGCGCGGTCAGGCGGCTGAGCAGCCCGAACAGCGACTGGTTGCCGGTGTAGTCGGGGCGGCCCACCCGGTCGGTCACCCACAGCTCGTGGGTCCAGAAGCGCCACGAGTCGCCCGGCGCGACCGCCGCCGCCAGCAGTGTGGCCACCGCCGCTGTCACCGCCGCCACGGCCGCCGCCCGCCACTTCCGGGCGGCGAGCAGGTAGACCACGAAGATGCCGGGAAAGAGCTTGAGCGCCGCCGCCAGTCCCACGCCCACACCGGCCCAGCGCCGGCCCTGCGGTACGGCGAACAGCAGGTCGCCGAGGATCAGCACCACGAGCAGCATGTTGATCTGCCCGAGCGTGATCGTCTCCCGGGTGCTCTCCACCGCCAGCACCAGCAGCACGGCGACGGTGAGGCCGAACCCCCGCGGCAGGTCGTGCCGCCGCAGCACCGGCAGTACCAGCCAGCGCGTGGTCACCACCACCGCGGCCACTGTCAGCACCGCGAAGGCCGCGATGGCCACCCCGAGCCGCAGATACCCGAACGGCGCCAGGAGCAGCGCCGCGAACGGCGGATAGGTGAAGTAGAGCGCCCCCTGCACCCGGTCCGGCTGGACGTAGTCGTAGAGCGGGTGCCCGGCCGCCCACCAGTCCATCGCCGACATGTAGATCTTCTGGTCGTAGTAGTCGTGCCGCAGGTTGCGCAGGTAGGGCGCCGGCATGATCGCGATCAGCGCCAGCACCACGACCACCCGGCGGGCCGTACGCCCGCCCGCGTCGTCACGGGGGACGGCGGGTGGGGCGACGGGTTCGGCTGGCACGCAGGAAACCCTAGCGGTCCACCTCGGCCGCCGGGCCGAGGCGCGGGCGCGTCGGCGGCGCGTAGTCTGTTCCGGTGGCTGATCTTCTCGTCTGGATCGACTGTGAGATGACCGGGCTCGACCTGCGGCGGGACGCCCTGATCGAGGTCGCCGCGCTCGTCACCGATCCCGACCTCAACGTGCTCGGTGACGGCGTGGACGTGGTGATCCACGCCGACGACGAGGCGCTCGACGGCATGCCGGAGATCGTGCGGACCATGCACGCCAAGTCCGGCCTCACCGAGGAGGTACGCCTCTCCACGGTGACGCTGGCCGAGGCCGAGGACATGGTGCTCGACTACGTGACCAGCTACGTGAAGGACCCGCGTACGGCCCCGCTGTGCGGCAACTCGATCGCCACCGACAGGGGTTTCCTGGCCCGCGACATGACCCGGCTCGACGCGCACCTGCACTACCGGATGATCGACGTGTCCTCGATCAAGGAGCTGTGCCGGCGCTGGTACCCGCGGGTGTACTTCGGGCAGCCGCAGAAGGGCCTGGCCCACCGGGCGCTCGCCGACATCCGGGAGAGCATCCGCGAGCTGGAGTACTACCGGCGGACCGTGTTCGTGCCGCTGCCGGGGCCGGACGTCGAGGCCGCGAAGGCGATCGCCGCCCAGCTCTGACGCCCCGGCCGAACCCGGTGGACGGGGTCGGCCGGAGTGTGGCTATGATTAGTCCGCGCACCGCCCGGGCGACCGGAGCGGCGAGCATGGTGGCTGTAGCTCAGTTGGCAGAGCACCGGGTTGTGGTCCCGGTTGTCGTGGGTTCAATTCCCATCAGTCACCCCAACACGAAGCCCCCTCCTCCGGGAGGGGGCTTCGTCGTATGAGTGGGTCAGGGGGTGGGCTCGACGCTCGGCGTACCGGCGTCCGGCGTGGTGTCGTCCGACGGCGGCTCGTACGGCAGGGCGCTGCCCTTGACGTACTCGTCCCAGCTCATGTTCCAGTCGGTCCAGCCGTTGCCGTTCTGGAGCTTGCGCTCGGTGCCCTTGACGGTGATCGGGTCACCGATGCGGGTGTTGGCGAACAGCCAGTTGCCTTCCTTCATCGAGACGTTGACGCAGCCGTGCGACACGTTCGTGCGGCCCTGCACGCCCTCGGACCAGGGCGCGGCGTGGATGAACTCGCCGCCCCAGGTGAGCCGCTGGGCGTAGTCGATCTCGGTGCGGTAGCCCTCCTCCGGGCCCAGCTCCTCCAGGGTGTCGAAGACCGTGTGCCGGAGCTTCTCGATCACCACCATGGTGCCGCTGGAGGAGGGGGTGCTCTTCTTGCCCAGGCTCACCGGGATGGTCTTGACCACCTTGCCGTCGCGGGTGACAGTCATCCGCTTGGTGCGGTTGTCGACTGTCATCACGAACGACGGGCCGATCTTGACGTCGACGCTGAGGTCGGCTCGGCCGTACCAGCCGCCGCCCAGCGGCAGCCCGCCCGCCTGCACCTTGTAGCTGACCGTGCTGTTGGCCTTCCAGAACGTCTTGGGCCGGTAGCGCACCTCGGTCGGGCTCACCCAGTGCCAGATGCCCTCCTGGGCGGGCTTCGAGGTGACAGTCATCCGGCGCTGGATGTCGTCGCGGTAGTCCTCCGGGATGGCCCGGCCGAACTTCACGATCAGCGGCATGCCCACGCCCACGACCTGGTTGTCGCCCAGGAAGCTGGTGACCCGGATCTGCTTGGCCGGCTTCGCCATCGTGGTGAACGTGCTGGTCGCGGTGGCGGGCTTGCCGTCGTCGCCGGTCGCGGTGACGGTCGCCGTGTACGTCTGCCCGTACTCCAGGGCCGAGGACGGCAGCCAGCTCGCGCCGTCCGCCGCGAGCGTGCCGTCGACGACCTTGCCGGCGGCGTCCTTCAGCTCGACTGTGGTCTCCTGCGCCTCCTTCGTGGTGAAGGTGATGGCGGTGGACGCGGGCACGTCCTTGGCGTCGGCGGCGGGCTCGCTGATGGTGGCCGCCGCCTTCGGGGCCTTCTCGCCCTCGTCGCCGCCGCCCTGCCAGCTCGACGGCTTGTCGCCGCCGCCGCTGGTGCAGGCGGTCAGGGCCATCGCGGCGGCGAGCAGCCCGGCCGCCAGCGCACGGCGGCGGCCGACGCGTCGGGCGCTCGCGCCCCGGATCGGTTCGTCCTGGCCAGCTCGCATGAGTCCCTCACAAAGTGATGCCGTGCCCCGTCGTCTCTGGTCAGACGCGCCGGAGCGGGTACGCGTTGCCGGACGTGAAACGGAACACCCTGCGCGGGTGTAACGATTCCGCCGTCGTCCGGCGCTTTGTCGGAGGTGGCATGTCCGACCACGTTACGCCGGTCAGAACGGCGCCGGCTGCCCGCCCTGCGGAACCGGCAGCGCGCTGCCGGCGACGAACTGCGACCAGCTCATGCTCCACGCCGTCCAGCCGTTACCAGGGGCCAGGCGGCGTTCGGTGCCCTTCACCGTGATCGGGTCGCCCACCATCGTCTTGCCGAACAGCCACCGGCCGTTGGCCATCGACACGTTGACGCAGCCGTGCGAGACGTTGCGGCGCCCCTGCACGCCCTCGGACCACGGAGCGGCGTGGATGTACTCGCCACCCCAGGTGATCCGCTGGGCGAAGTCGATCTCCGTGACGTAGCGGTTGGCCGGGTCGGGCTCGCTGCGGGTGTCGAAGACGGTGGACTCCTTCTTCTCCATCACCACCATCGTGCCGCTGGAGGAGGGGGTGCTCTTCTTGCCCAGGCTGACCGGCAGCGTACGGATGACAGTGCCGTTCTCGGAGACCGTCATCTGCTTGGTCGCGTTGTCCACGGTCATCTCGAACGCGCGGCCGATCTCGGCGGTGGCGCTGCGGTCGATGTTGCCGTAGCGGCCGTTGCTCAGCGGGATCCCGGCCAGCGCCAGCCGGACCGTGATCGTGGTGCCGGTCTTCCAGTACTCCGGGGCCCGGTAGTACGCCTGGGTGCCGTTGTCGACCCAGTGCCAGGCGCCGGGCTGCGGCGGGTCGGTCTGCACGAACATCCGCTTCTGCACCGCCGCCCGGTCCTTCTTCGGGATGCCCGGGGAGAACTCGGCGACCACGGGCATGGCCACCCCGTACGTCTTGCCGCTGAACATGTAGAGGCCGGAGCCGATCATCGACTTGGGCTTGGCCATCGTGGTGAACGTGCTGGTGCCCTGGTAGGTCCGGCCGTCCTTGCCGGCGCCGGTGACCGTGGCGGTGTACTTGGTGCCGTACTTCAGCGCGGCCGACGGCACCCAGCTGGAGCCGTCGCGCCGCATCCGCCCGGCGACGCTGGCGCCGTCGGCGGTGGCGAGCGCCACCTTCGACACGGTGCCGCCGCCGGGGATGCGGGCGCTGATCTCGGTGCTGACCGGCCGGCCGCTCGCGCCGTCGGCCGGGCTCACCGTCAGCGGCGGCGCGGCGGCGCTGTCGCTGGGTGCGACGCTCGGGTCGGGCGCGGAGGACGAGACGCCGCCGACCTGCTGCTGGCCGGGCACGAACTCCGGCTTCTTCCCCTCGTCGCCGCCGCTGCCGCACCCGGTCAGTGCCAGCGACGCCGTCAGGACCAGGGCGCCCACCGTCGCCCCGGCCCGCGCGAACCTGCCCATGCCCACCCCTGTCCTCGCGTGCCTGGCGGACATCGTGCCGTATCGACGCTCCCGCGCCCGCCCCCGCGCCGGATCAGGTGACCGTTTTGGCCGCTTTCGCCGGTTAAGCTCGTCCGAAGGGTGGACCCCGGTATCGGATTGGAACCCGCCTCGGCGGGCGTGCTAATCTTCTTCCCGTTGTCAGCGAGCGCCGCTAGCTCAACTGGCAGAGCAGCGGACTCTTAATCCGCGGGTTCGGGGTTCGAGTCCCTGGCGGCGCACCAACGAGCAAGGCCCTGACCAGGCGTTCACGCCGGCCGGGGCCTTTTTCGCGTACGGTGCCCCGGTGCGCGCCGGGGTGGCCGCCCGTGGGTGGGACGCCACGTGCGTCACACCGGCCGCAGGGCACCCATGACGTTCCACCGAGGCGCGGTCCGCCCGTCGGCGCCGCTTGTGCGGTCGCCCTAATCTGATCATGATCGTAACGGCCACGATGGATGGTCGGGTGACGACGATCAGGACGGGAGAAGACATGAAAGCCTTCGGACGGCCGCGGATCCGCAGCCTCGTCGCCGCCACCTCGGTCGTGGGCGCCTTGGTGCTCGGTCTGGGTGCGCCCGCGTACGCGGACTACTCGAGCCCGACCTACTCGACGTTGAAGGCCTGCAACGAGGCCCGGCCCAAGTACCAGTCGTCGTGGACGAAGCCGCAGGCGTGCCGTCCCATGTACAACTGGGACGGCACGAAGGTGATCGGTTACGCGTTCCTGGTGAAGACCCAGGGCTAGTGCGGTCGCCCGCCGGGCTGCCAGGAGCGGCACCGGCGGGCGTCCACCCGCCTTCGGCATCGCTCCTCGCGTCAGGGAGGGACAGTGCGCGCCGTACCCGCCGGCAGCTCGGACACGATCCTCGTCTGCATTCGGGGCAACTCCGGCTCGGGCAAGAGCAGCATCGCCCGGGAGCTGCGACGCCGGCACGGCCGGGGCTGCGCCCTCGTCGAACAGGACTACCTGCGTCGCATCGTCCTGCGCGAACGGGACAAGCCCGGCGGCGTGGCGCCCGCCCTGATCGAGCAGACCGTCCGGTTCGCCCTCGACCGCGGCTACCACGTGGTCCTGGAAGGCATCCTGTACACCGGCCGCTACCGCGACGTGCTGACCTCGCTGCGGGACGGTCACCGGGGGCGGTCGCTGTTCTGCTACCTCGACGTGTCGCTGGCCGAGACGCTGCGCCGGCATCTGACCCGCCCGCAGGCCGCTGACTTCACCGCCGCGCAGATGAGCGGCTGGTACGCCGCGCACGACGTCCTGGGCTGGCCCGGCGAACTCGTCCTCCCGGAGAGCGCCGGTCTGGACCAGGCCGTGGAGGCGATCGCGGCTGCCTCCGGACTGCCTCAGGACGGGTGCGACGACGACAGGCGCTAGCCGGCGTCATTTGCCCTTCCGGTTACTGCAAGGGGCAGTCTGGGGTCATGTTGTCGATCAGCGAGTTCAGCCAGATGTGCCACCTGTCCCCGCAGGCGCTGCGCTTCTACCACGCCGAGGGGCTGCTCGTGCCCGCCGGGATCGACGACCGGACCGGCCACCGCTCGTACGCCTTCGACCAGGTGGAACGGGCCATGCTGATCACCTTGCTGCGGGACACCGGGATGAGCGTCAAGCTGGTCCGGCGCGCCCTCGACGAACCGGACCAGGCGGTCGCCCTGCTCGACCGGCACAGCGACGAGGTCAGCCGGCAACGGCAAGCTCAGGCCGACGCCATCGCGGCGGCCCGCGCCGTCTTCGAGGCGCAGCCCGAACCGCGGTTGCGGCACGTGCCGGCCACGACTGTGGTGGCGCGGCTCGTGCCCGGCACACCGCTGGGCCGGGACGCGCAGGAGTGGGACCGGGCCGATGAGATCATCACGGCGGCGGCGGCCGACCTGGTCACCACCGTGCGGCAGGCCGGCGTCACCTGCCGGGGTGAGCCGTGGCGGACGCTGGCACTGGAGACGCCGGAGCAGGACCGGCGCGTACTCGACGGCACCGGGCCGTTCTGGACGGTCAAGGTCGCTGTGGATGGCACCCCGGAGGCACTGCCGTCCCTGCCCGCCGGCCTGATCGTGCAGACGCCCGACGCCCACGACGAGCTGTCCATCTTCATGCCGGGCCGCAACACGATGGCCAAGTACTGCACTGTGGTCCTGCGCCTGCTCGACGCCGCCCCTGTCGACGGCGACCGGTTCGTGAACCTGGCGCGTCTGCGTCAGGAGGTCCGCCCCGACGGCGTGCTGAGCAGCGCGCCCGTCGAACGCCGGCCGGGGTCACCCACGGAGGACCTTGAGCGCTGAACCCGCCCGCAGCCCGGATGTCAGAAGGTCGGCCAACCCTGACGAAATCGGTGCTCCAGTGCTTTCGACTGGTAATCGTCTTCGCCGATTGCCTCGCTCGCGTCGCGCATGATGATCACCGACGCGTCACTCCGCGGACGAGGGTGATCCCGACGCCCGAATGAGGCGAATATCGGTCGGTGTTCTGACGACACGAATCGGTTTTCCGTTGTCGCTGTTCGGTGCTCCGTGCTGGACCGATGACCTGCCCGAGCGGCTGGCGTGATGCCGCCCGCCGCCATTTCGGTGCGTCCATGAGTCTGATTGGTCCGGCACTGTCTCCCGATGGGCGAGTGCCGCATCGGCTGATTGTTCGATCAATGGCAACTACGCCGTGTCATATTCGAAGATAACGATGCGTGAAAGTAGTTCGCAATGGTGACGCGGCCCGCATGGCGTCAGTTGACTGCGGCAACCATCTACTGATCTGCGGTTTTGAAGATCGACCCGACCGCCTGACGCCACCACGCGTGGGTGCGGCAGTCGCCGAACTCTCCAATGTGGAGGACGCAATCGGCTACCGAGCGTGTTGATCGATCGATGGGATGTCCAGTTCGCCGTGATCCGTCCTGACAGAACGTGTCCGACCTTGTGCGCTGAGGCAGGACGCCCTTAGAGTCCCGCTCGCACAACTGGAAAGCACACGGGGGAGGGTTTGTGGCACGTCGAGTGACGGCCACTGTCCGTTCGTGCCTGGCTGCGGGCGTCGCCGTACTGACGGCGGCCGCGTTGGCGGGCGTACCGGGAGAACCGGCGGAGTTTCTCGCCGCTGGACCGGACGGCGTGACAGGTGGCGTGGAGAGCCGGACCGATGAGGCGGTGTCCCTTCGGACCGCCCGCGAGTCCGGCAAGCCGGTGCAGGTCAAGAGCCTCACGTCGGAGACCACCGAGGTCTTCGCCCTACCGGACGGTCAGTTCCGGGCCGAGCTTTCGGTCGGCGCGAGCCGGATCCGGCGCGGTGACCAGTGGGTTCCGGTCGATCTGACCCTGAGCAAGGGCGCGGACGGGCGGATTGCCGCCGTCGCCCACCCGTTCGATCTGGTCGTCTCCGGCGCGCAACCGAGCGGGACGCAGGAGCTGGCAGTCCTCGGCCAGGGAGCCGACCGGCTCGCGGTCGGCTGGGCCGGTCGGCTGCCCGAGCCGAAGCTGGACGGCGGACGGGCCACCTATGTCGACACGCTGCCCGGGGTGGACCTGATCGTCGAAGCGACCCGCGCCGGGATGGAGGCGTTCTTCGTCGTCAAGGACCGCAGCGCCGTGAAGCAGGTCGCCCGACTCACGCTGCCGATCACCGGGCCGAACGCCGCCCGGGCGGTCCGCGACGCCGGCGGCAACACCGCCATCCAGGACACCGCCGGCCGGGTGGTTGCGCGCACTCCCGCACTGCGAATGTGGGACGCGCGGGTCGACGCGCTCGGCAATCCCACCGCCGAGACGGCGGTTGCATCCACGATCGCCCCTGCCGCCGGGGCCCGTGGAACCGGCCGGCTCGACCTGACGCTGACCCCGGACATGCGCTGGCTGACCGACTCCGAGCGGGAGTATCCGATCGTCATCGACCCGACGATCAACCCGCTGTACACCACCTTCGACACGTTCATCCAGGCCGGCGACACGGTCAACCGGGGCGGCACCGACGACCTCCGGCTCGGTCGGCTCGGTCCGACCGGGCCCGTCACCCGGTCCTTGCTGCGCTGGGACACCGCGGCCCTCGTCGGCAAGCAGATCACCTCTGCCACCGTCTCGTTCTGGAACTGGTGGTCGCCCCTGTGCGAGGGCCGGTCGTGGGAGCTCTGGACCGTGGGGACCGTGGCCGACGACATGATCTGGGATACCCAGCCGGCATGGAACAACCAGGAGGCGACCACCCTGGCGACTGCCGGCTACGACGCCAGTTGCAACGACGCCTGGGTCGGGATCAGCGGTACCAAGTTCTTCCAGCGCGCGGCGAACGCCGGTGACACCCGCGCCGACATGGGCCTACGGGCCACCGACGAAACCGATTCGAAGTCCTTCAAGCAGTTCCGCTCCCGCAACGCGACCGCCAGTGCCGAGGTGCCCAAGGCCAGCGTCACCTACAACTCGTGGCCGACCGTGACGGCCCGGTCGACCGTCCCTGCCACCACGTGCGCGACCGGGTCGGGTCGTCCGCTCGTCAACACCCTCACGCCGCAGCTCAAAGCAACAGTCACCGATGGTGACGGCACCGCGATGACTGTCACCTTCGAGTGGTGGGCGATGAACGCCGACGGGCCGATCGGTGCGGCGAGCCTCAGCGGCGTCGCCTCCGGGGCTACCGCCGCCGCGACCGTGCCGGCCGGGGCCTTCGTCGACGGCGGCATCTACCGCTGGCGGGTGAAGGCCGCGGACGGGGTCAGCGGCAGCGACATCTGGTCGTCGTTCTGTGAGATGCAGGTGTACACCACGGCCACTCCGGTCACCGGTTGCACCGGCGGAACGGACAGCGACTTCAACGGCGACGGCGTCGCCGACATCGCGATCGCCGACCCGGAGGCCACTGTCAACGGCCAGATCCGTGCCGGCCGCATCAACGTCACGTACGGCGGCGGCACGACGGTGCACACCCTGCACGAGGGTGGGGCCAACATGCCCGGTGCAGCCGAGGCGGGTGACCGCTTCGGCACGTCGATCGCCGCGTACGACGCCAACAACGACGGGTGCACCGACCTGGCGGTCGGCGTGCCGAACCAGGCCGTCAGCGGCCAGGCCCAGGCCGGTGTCGTGTACGTACTGCTCGGATCACCCGCCGGCCTCGCGCAGGGCCCGCCCGCCGTCTCGTACCACCAGGACAGCGCCAACGTCCCCGACGCGGCCGAGGCGTACGACTGGTTCGGCTACGCCGTGGCCGGCAGCCGGACGGCCAGCGGTGAGCCGTACCTCGTCATCGGCGCGCCCGGTGAAGGGCTGGCCAACCCGGTCACCGGGATCGTGCATTACATGCGCGGCACCGTGAACGTGGCGATGTCCCAGGGCAGCGGCATCCCGGGCGCGGCCGAGATCGACGACCGGACGGGCTATGCGGTGGCCGCCTCCACCCACCACTGGGCGGTCGGTTCCCCGGGCGAGGCGATCGGCACCGAGGCCTTCGCCGGAGCGGTGAACGTCTTCAGCCACACGCTGAGCAACGGGCTGCCGACCCTCGCCGCCGGCCTGGAGCAGAACGTCGCCAACGTCTCGAACGACGCCGAGGCCAACGACAACTTCGGCAAGTCGATCTCGATCGCGCCGTACCGTCCCGTCGGTGCTCCCGCCGGCCAGGCCGACTCGCTGGTCGTTGTCGGTGTGCCGGGTGAGGACCTGGTCGTCGCGGCCACCAACACCCCGGCGCCGGACGCCGGGCTGGTGCACCGGTTCCACGTCACGGCCGCGAACACCTTCACCGAACTGCCCGCGATCACGTACGCCTCGGAGGACGGCGACTACCTCGGCGAGAAGGTCGTGGTGGTGAACACCGCGCCGGGCAGCGAGGGCACCAACGCGACGATGTTCGTCGCGATCGGCGTGCCGGGTGAGGACGCGGGCACGTCGGTGGCCGACTCCGGACGGGTACGTGTCTTCCCGGCGCTGGCCAATCCGATCGGCACCCCGACCACGCTGCACCGGGAATCGGGCGGCATGCCGGGGACGGCCGGCGCCCAGGAGCTGGTCGGCACCTCGCTCTCGGCCACCTCGCAGCGGCTCTATGTCGGCACCCCCTACGGTGCCGACGCCGTCTACGGGTTCACCTGGTCCGACCTGAGCGCGGGCAACACGGTTCCGAGCGTCACCTGGCAGCCGGGACAGGGCGGTCTCCCCACCGGGCACAGCGCGTTCGGGGCGGCGATCAGCTGATGAAGACCATCGACATGAGCAGTTATCCAGCGGGGGAGGACCAGAGGGTGGCCCGTCGTACGAGAAAACGGGGCCGGGTGTTCACGCTCGGCCTCACGCTCGGCCTCGCCGGCCTGATGTCCACTGCGGTGTTCGTCCAGCCGCCGGAGCCGGCGCCGCGCACCGCCGCGGCCTCGGAGGACCTCGTCCGGGACACCGAGGTCGAGGCGCTGGTGGCCGCCAGGGCACTCAACCAGCCGGTCGAGGTGCTGGCGCACCGCACGGAGTACCGCGACGTCTTCGCGCAGCCGGACGGCACGCTCATCGCCAACGGCCACACGCAGCCGGTGCGGGTCACCCAGGGGGACGCCTGGGTGCCCGCGGACTCGACCCTTGTGGTTCAGCCCGACGGCTCGTACGCCCCGGCGGCCGCGCTGCTCGGCATGCAGCTCTCCCAGGGCGGCACCGCACCGCTGATGGTGGTCACCCGGGACCAGAAGAGCATGACCCTGACCTGGCCGCACGGGCCGCTTCCCGCTCCCGTGATCGAGGAGAGCAAGGCGACCTACCCGAACGTGTTCCAGGATGTCGACCTGGTCACGAACGTCACCGTCGAGGGCTTCTCGCACGTACTGGTGGTCAAGACGCCGGAGGCGGCCGATCTGCCGGAGCTCCAGAATCTCCGGCTCGGGGTCGCCGCGGTGGGTCTGACCATCGAGGAGACGGCCGAGGGTGGCGTGGTCGCCCTGGACCCGGTCACCGACAACCCGGTCCTGGAGGCGGACGCGCCGACCATGTGGGACAGCGGAAGCCAGGAGGGGGGCGATGCGGCCGCGGCGCGGTCGCTGGACACCTCGTCGACCGACCCGGGCGCGGCCTCGGCCGAGGGACCGGGCGACACGTCGGAGGTGGCTCCGGTCGGCCTCGACTACTCGGACAACACCCTCACCCTCACCCCGGACCGGTCCATGCTGACCGATCCGGAGGCCTCGTTCCCGCTGTACATCGACCCGGTCTGGCAGAGCAGCACCAACAGCGCCTGGGCGATGGTGGACAGCGGCTATCCCAACGAGGAGTACTGGAAGTTCGACGGCAAGCGGCACGAACGGATCGGCCTCTGCCCCAGTTCCTGTAACAACTCGAAGGTCAAGCGCCTGTTCTACCGGCTCGCCACGCCGTACTCGGGCAAGACGATCCTGGAGGCCACCTTCCGGGTCACCCTGCAGCACGTCTACAACTCGACCGCCCGGGCGGCGGCGCTCTACCTGATGCCGGCCGGGATCACCTCCTCCACCAACTGGAGCAACCAGCCCGGCGGCTCGGGCTGGTCCGGAGCGACGCACCTCGCCACCAGCTCACCGACCAAGACGCAGGCCACCTGTACCTCCACCAACCAGAACACGGAGTGGAACGCGAAGGCCGCGGTGCAGCAGGCGGTGACCAAGGGCTGGAGCAACGTGACCCTCGGCCTGCGGTCGGTCAGTGAGAGCGACTCGACGCACACCAAGCGGTTCTGCGACAACGGCGTCCTCTCGGTCCGCTACAACCGGGCGCCGGTGATCGCCAACCTCAACGAATTCACCATGTCCCCCGGCGGGCAGTGTGTCTACGGCTCCGGCGCGCCCTACGTGGACGTGCCGCCGCGGCTGAACGCGGTGCTGCGGGACCCGGACCACTCCTCGGCCCACACCGAGCAGATCAAGGCCGAGTTCAAGGTGACCTGGACGCCGGCCGGCGGGACGCTGCAGACGCGCTCGTACACCACTCCGCTGAAGGCCAGCGGATCGGTCTTCTCGTACACGGTCCCGAGTGACATCGCGCAGAACGTCCCCATCTCCTGGGAGGTACGGGCCAGCGACAACACCAGCTGGGGTCCGTGGAGCAGTGAGGGCTCGCGCAACGTCTGTCAGTTCCTCTACGACAAGACCAGCCCCAGCGCGCCCGACGTCGACTCCGCGGTGTACCTGCCGCAGGACGCGGCCGACAACGGGACGGCGAGCGCGTCGAACTGCATCGAGAGCGACGAGTGGCTGGGTTCGATCGGTGTACCCGGCAACTTCGTCTTCGACTCCGCCGCCACGGACGTGGTGGAGTACCGGTACGGCTTCAACACCAACCCGGCGCCGGGCGTGAACGTGCTTCGGCCCACCACCGACGGCGGGCCGGTCACCCTGCCGAACTGGTACCCGGACAAGGAGGGCCCGCGGACGATCAACGTCCAGGCCGTCGACCGGGCCGGCCGGTCGAGCAGCATCGCCTCGTGCACGTTCCGGGTGGGCAAGCGACCGCCGACCGCCCAGTGGTCGCTCGGCGAGGTCGCGGGCGAGGACGGTGCCGGCGACGGGCTCGGTGACAACGACGCGACGGCCGGAAGCGGCGTCACGTTCGGGGTCGAGGGTCCGGGTGGGACGTCCGACACGGCCGCCCGGTTCGACGGGACGGCCGACGCCCACCTCACGACCAGCAAGCCGGTCCTGACCGACACGTCGGCGAGCTTCGCCGTGACCGGCTGGTTCAAGATCGACGATGCCGGCCGCCGGCAGGTGGCGGTCAGCCAGGACGGCACCGGTGAGCCCGGGTTCGCGCTGGGGGTCGAGGGGGGAACCTGGTTCTTCCGGATGCCGGTCAACGACGTCAACTCACTGGGCCGCTGGCAGGTGGACGGTGCGGCGGCCACCACGGGTTGGACGTACGTGTCCGCCATCTTCGACGGTGCGAAGAAGGAGATGTCGCTCCAGGTCGGGAACAACGCCCCGCGCGTCGCCCAGCGCAGGTCGCTGACCAAGTCGCGCGGTCCGCTCCAGATCGGCCGTGTGCTCACCAAGAGCGGTTACGCCGACAACTGGGGAGGGGCGATGGCGGACGTCTCGGTCTTCGACCGGCTGATCATCGCCGACGAGGTCACCGGTCTGCAGAAGACCGCCCCGAGCCGTAAGGCGTACTGGCGGTTGAACGCGGAGACCAGCAAGGTCAGCCCCGAGGAGCGCGGTGGAGCGGGACTCACCCTGGGCACCGGTGCGACCATCTTCAAGCACCCGGTCCTGTCCCTGCTCGGCGGTGGTCACCTCGCGCTGACCGGTAACGCGGACAGCTATGCCAGCACATCGACCAACGCGGACATGGCGGGCAGTTTCTCGATCAGCGCCCGGGTCAAGCTGACCAGCAACTGTGCCGGTACCCCGATGACCGTCTTCTCGCAGAAGGGCACCAACGGCAGCTCGGTCGTCGTTCGCTGCAACAACGCCGGGCAATGGGAGCTGGCGATGGCGAGCACCGACACGGTGGCGCCGGAGTGGACCACGAAGGCCACCGACGAGGCGCCGAAGCTGGTCGGCAAGGGTGACCATCTGACCCTCGTCTACAACGGCTACGCCCGCGAAGTGACCCTGTACGTCAACGGGTCATTCACCGAGGCGATCCAGCTGGTGTCGCCGTTCGTCGCCACCGGCGGGGTGCAACTGGGTCGCGCCTGGCTCGACGGCGCCTTCAAGGAGCACCTGTCCGGCGCCGTCGACGACGTCCGGGTCTACGACGGTGTCGCCGACAAGGTCCTGATCGAGAAGCTCAACGTCCAGGTCCGCGAACAACTCTCGCTCTGACGTGACAGGCGGTGGGTCCGCCCGCTCCCGGGCGGGCCCACCGGCACGCGAGACCTTTCCCGTTCTTCTCCCGTAACCCCTGGAGGGGTGATGTTCTCCCGACTCCTGGTCCGGTCCGGCGGGTTCGTCCGCCACACCGTACGACCGGTTTCCTGGGCGATGGCCGGTGTCATGGCCGCCGGCTTCATCCAGATCGCGACCCCACCCGCCTCGGCCGAGGCGAAGCCGAACCGTCCGTCGACCTCGGACGCGTCCAAGGTCCTGCCCAAGCGCGACCCGCTGCCGGCCAAGCCGAAGGCGGCCAACCCGGCGGTGGCTGCCGCCTCCACCGCCCCGGCGAAGGTCACCTGGCCCGCCGCCGGCGCCGCGGACATCACCGTGCCGGCGCCCGCGTCGGCCCGCTCCACCGCCGGCTCTTCGAAGGCCCCGGCGGCCACCGCCAAGATCGGTGGCCTGCCGGTCGCGGTGTCGGCCGCACCCGCCGCCGCGGCCGCCGCGCCGGACTCGGCCCGTCCGGCGGCCTCCGCTCCCGGCAAGGTACGCATCGAGGTGCTCGACCGGAAGGCCTCGGAGAAGGCCAAGGTCGACGGCCCGATCGTCCGGCTCGACCGGGCCGACGGTCAGGCCGCCGCCGGGAACGTCCGCCTCGACCTCGGCTACGGCGGGGTCGCCGGTGCGTTCGGTGGCGACTTCGGCGCCCGGCTGCGGCTGGTCCGCCTGCCGGAGTGCGCGCTGACCACTCCGGAGAAGGCCCAGTGTGCCCCGGTTCCGCTGCCGACGACGAACGACAGCGCCGCCGAGACGCTCTCCGCCGAGGCGGGCACCGGTGCGCTCTTCGCCATGACCGCCACCGACTCCTCCTCGCAGGGTGACTACGGCGCCACGAAGCTGTCCCCGTCGTCCAAGTGGTCGGTGGCCCCTTCCACGGGTGGCTTCTCCTGGAGCTACCCGCTGCGGAGCCCGCCGGTGCCGGGTGGTGGTGCGCCGCCGATCGCGCTTGCCTACTCGTCGCAGTCGGTCGACGGCCGGACCGCGACGACCAACAACCAGGGTTCGTGGATCGGTGAGGGCTTCAACTACGAGCCCGGGCACATCGAGCGCCGGTACAAGCCCTGCTCGGACGACGGGCACGACCAGTACGCCGACCAGTGCTGGGCGTACGACAACGCGACCATCCTGCTCAACGGCAAGTCGACGGAACTGGTCAAGACCGGTGACACCTGGCGGTTCGGGACCGACGACGGCTCGAAGGTCGAGCGGCTCACCGGCGCGGTGAACGGTGACAACGACGGCGAGTACTGGCGGGTCACCACCACCGACGGCACCCAGTACCACTTCGGCCTGAACCGGCTTCCCGGCTGGACCTCCGGCAAGGAGGAGACCGGCTCGACCTGGACCGTGCCGATCTACGGCGACGACTCGGGCGAGCCCTGCTACAACGCGACGTTCACGTCGGCCTACTGCGACCAGGCGTGGCGCTGGAGCCTCGACTACGTCAAGGACCGCTACGGCAACGTCACCTCGTACTTCTACGAGAAGGAGATCAACTACTACGCCCGGGGCAAGAAGACCGACGTCAACGGTGTCCCGTACGTCCGGGGCGGCTGGCTCAAGCGGGTCGACTACGGCCAGCGGCACGAGGCCGTCTACACGACCAACGCCCCCGCCCGGGTGCGCTTCGAGACCAAGGAACGGTGCCTGCCGTCCGGCAACGTCGACTGTGACCCGCAGGATCTGAACACCACCACCGCGCCCTACTGGCCGGACGTGCCGTTCGACCGGAACTGCGCCAAGGACACCAAGTGCAAGCTCGACCAGATCACCCCGACGTTCTGGACCCGGGCACGGTTGACCGGCATCACCACCGAGATCCGCGAGGGCACCGGCTGGACGCCGGTGGACAACTGGAAGCTCGACCACCTGCTCACCGACAACGGTGACGGCTCGCGGACCCTCTGGCTCCACAAGATCACCCACACCGGTCTCTACGGGCCGGGCGCCGACATCGCCATGCCGTCGGTCGAACTGGGCGGCCTGCAGCTGCCCAACCGGATCGACCGCGACGGCGACAACATCGCCCCGCTGGTCCGCTTCCGGCTGGCGACCGTGTGGACCGACGCCGGTGGTCAGATCGACGTCAACTACGCCACCCCGGACTGCACCAAGAGCACGCTGCCCACGCCGGGCAACAGCACCAGGCGTTGCTATCCGGTGAAGTGGAACCCGCTCGGCAGCGGCGACCCGATCACCGACTGGTTCCACAAGTACGTGGTCGAGCAGGTCGTCGAGACCGACCGCACCGGCGGGGCGCCGGACATGGTGACCCGCTACCAGTACCTGGACGGTGCGGCCTGGCGGCACGCCGACCCGGACGGCATCTCCGACCCGAAGGACCTGACCTGGAGCGACTGGCGCGGTTACGGCCGCGTGATCGTCACGGCCGGCGACGGTCAGGTCCAGACGACCAAGACGGAGTACCGCTACCTGCGCGGCATGCACGGCGACAAGGATCCGGACGGCGGCACGGGTACCGTCAGCGTCGCCGACTCCACCGGCGGGAGCCACACCGACCACAACGAGTTCTCCGGCCACCAGTTGGAGAGCATCGTCTACGACGGCGCCGACGCGGTCAGCAAGAGCATCGCCGTCCCGTGGCGGCACAACACCGCGACGGAGACCCACAGCTGGGGCAGCAAGAAGGCCTGGTTCATCAACACCACCACCGCCCGGAGCCTGGTCGCCCTGGCCGCCGGCGGGTGGCGGGAGACGAAGCAGACCTCGACCTTCGAGACCAGCTTCGGCCGGGTGACCGAGACCGAGAACGAGGGTGACGTGGCGGTCACCGGCGACGAGGCCTGCAGCCGGACCACGTACGCCGACAACGCGACCGCCCACCTGTACAGCCTGGTGTCACGGGTCGAGTCGGTGTCGGTGGCGTGCTCGGCCACCCCCGACCGCAGCAAGCAGGTCATCTCCGACACCCGGACGCTCTACGACGGCAAGGCGTTCGGCGTCGCGCCGACGCTGGGCAACCCGACCCGGACCGAGCGGCTGAAGAGCCACAACGGCACGACGGCCACCTACATCCGCGCCTCGGAGGGCACGTTCGACGCGTACGGCCGGCCCTTGACCGCCGTCGACGCGCTGGGCCGGGTCACGAAGACCGTGTACACGGACACCAACGGCCTGACCACCAAGGTCAAGGAGACCAACCCGCTGCAGTTCGTCACCACCACCGACTACGCCCCGGCGTGGGGTGTGCCGGTCGGCCAGGTGGACCAGAACGGCCTCAAGAGCGTCCTGGAGTACGACGCCCTGGGCCGGCTGGCGAAGGTCTGGATGCCGGACCGGACGGGCGCCAGCGGGCTGGAGCCGAGCATCCGCTACAGCTACCTGGTCCGCACGGACAAGCCGGTCGCCATCAAGACCGAGCGGCGGCAGAACGACGGCTCCTACAGCGTCGAGTACAAGCTGCACGACGGTCTGCTCCGGCCCCGCCAGGTGCAGTCGGAGGGCCCGGACGGCACCCGTACGGTCGCCGACACCTTCTACACCGGCACCGGCCAGCTGGCGAAGACGTACGCGACGTACACGGTCGCGGGCACGCCCACCGACGTGATCTACCCGGCCGTCAACGGTGACGTCAACGGCCAGACGCTGTACGTCTACGACGGCGCGGACCGGGTCACGGCGGAGATCTTCGCGGTCGCGGGCAACGAGAAGTGGCGCACCACGACCACCTACGGCGGCGACCGGGTTTCGGTCGACCCGCCGGCCGGCGGCACCCCGACGACCTCGATCACGAACGCCCTGGGCAAGACCACCGAACTGCGGCAGTACAAGGGCAGCGGTCCTACGGGCGACTTCGACAAGACCGAGTACACCTACACGCACGCCGGGCAGCTGAAGACGGTCAAGGACCCGGCCGGCAACGTCTGGTCCCACGAGTACGACCAGTTGGGCCGCAAGACGAAGTCGATTGACCCGGACGCCGGCACGTCGACGTCCGGCTACGACGACCTGGACCGGCTCACCAGCACCACGAACGCCCTCAACCAGACGATCAGCACGAAGTACGACGAGATCGGCCGCAAGATCGCCGTCTACAAGGGGGCCGCCGACACCGGGGAGCTGCTGAGCAGCTGGACGTACGACCTGGAGATGCTCGGTGAGCTCTCCTCGACGAGCCGCTGGATCGAGGGACACGAGTACGCCACGTACTTCTCGATCTACGACGAGTTCTACCGGCCGCACGCCACCTACTACTCCGTGCCCGAGCACGCCGGTGCCGAACTGGCCGGCTTCTACACCTTCGGCACGGAGTACAACCGGGACGGCAGCATCCAGTCGGTGAGCATGTCGGACGGCGGTGGGCTGCCGTTCGAGACGATCGCCTACACCTACGACGATCTTGAGCGCCTGACCGCGACGACCGGTGACGCCCCTTACCTGACCGACGTCGAGTACGCCGGCACCGGCGAGGTACTGCAGACCGAGGCTCGGGTGGGCACCCGGAAGGTCTGGTCGACCTACGAGTACGAGCAGGGCTCCAAGCGGCTCACCCGGCAACGGCTGGACCGCGAGTCGGCCCCGGTCGTGGACATCGACGCCCGCTACACGTACGACCAGTCCGGCAACATCCTGCGGATCGCCAACAACCCGTCCGGGACGCAGGACACGCAGTGCTTCACGTACGACTACCTGCGCCGGATGGAGCGGGCCTGGACGTCGGCGAGCACCGCGACCGACCCGTGCGCCGGTGGGCCCTCGGTCACCGGGGTGGGCGGCGTGGCCCCTTACCACCACGCCTACACCTTCGACGTCACGGGCAACCGCAAGACCGAGGTCCAGTACGGGACCAACGGCACTCCGCTCATCGAGCGCAGCTACACCTATCCGGCCGCCGGCCAGGCGCAGCCGCACACGCTGAGCCAGATGACGGAGAAGACTCCGCAGGGCGACCGGCTGTACTCGTACGAGTACGACGCGGCCGGCAACACGAAGAAGCGGACGAGGGCCGGCGAGGACCAGACCCTGGTCTGGGACGCCGAGGGCAACCTCGAGTCGGTCACCGAAGCCGGCAAGAAGACCAGCTTCCTCTATGACGTCGACGGCTCCCGGATGCTCCGCAAGGAGCCGGCCTCGACCACGCTCTACCTGCCGGGCATGGAGATCCGGCTGAACCACCAGACCCGGTCCACCGACGCCACCCGGTACTACGCGCTTCCGGGCGGGGCGAGCCTGGTCCGCAAGGTGGACGGCCTCCGGTACGTCGCGAACGACCACCACGGCACCGGCCAGGCAGTCGTGGACCAGAGCGGCGCTGTCACGCATCGGCGGATGACCCCGTACGGCGAGAACCGGGGCGCTTCGCCAGGTCAGTGGCCGACAGAGAAGGGCTTCGTCAACGGGAACATCGATTCCACGACAGGCCTGGTCAACATCGGCGCGCGGGAGTACGACACGATCACCGGCCGGTTCATCTCGGTCGACCCGATCATCGACGTCAACGACCCGCAGCAGATGAACGGGTACGCGTACGCCAACAACAACCCGATCTCGTTCTCCGACCCGGACGGTCTCAAGGCCTGCTCCGACGACGCCTGCGGGCCGGGCGCCGACTACGAGGACATGTACGGCAACTACCACAAGGTCAAGGGCCACAACGACGGTTGCGGTGGTTGCTCGGGCGCGTACGACCCGGACGAGCCCACGATCAACGTCCACAACAACCCGCGGGCATCAGCGGAGGAGCGGGCCGCGGCCGCGCGGGCGGCGGCGGAGAAGGAGAGGCAGCGGCGGATCGCCGCGGCCAAGGCGAAGATGCTCAACGCCGCCAAGGCCCTGGCGAAGATCCTGATGGACGAGTTGGGCATCACCGATGCCCTGGACTGCTTCCTCAAGGGCGACATGGGCGGCTGCCTGGCCACGGCAGTCAACGTCGCGGGTGCGGCGATCGGTGGTGCGCTGGGCAAACTCGCAGTCAGATACGGCGCTCCATGGAAGTGGAAGAAACTCGCCAACCTGACCAGTCGGGTCAAGGGCCTGCTCATCGACCTGGTCGACAACGCCAAGGCGTTCATCAAGTGCAAGAACAGCTTCGTGCCCGGCACGTTGGTGGTGATGGCCGACGGGTCGCGCAAGCCGATCGAGGACGTCAAGACCGGCGACATCGTGTTGGTGACCGATCCGGTGACCGGCAAGACGACGATCAAGCCGGTGGTGGCGACCATCATCGGTCAGGGCAGCAAGAACCTGGTCGAAGTCACCATCGATCCCGACGGTGACAGCGGCGACGCCACGGAGCGCGTGGTCGCCACCGACAACCACCCGTTCTGGGTACCCGGCCTCGACGAGTGGGTCGATGCCGCCGATCTGCGGGCCGGTCAGTGGCTGCGCACCTCGGCCGGCACCCACGTGCAGATCAGCGCGACCCGGCGGTGGACGGAGCCGGCACAGGTCCACAACCTCACGATCGACGACATCCACACGTACTATGTGGTCGCCGGCAACACCCCGGTGCTCGTGCACAACTGCGGGACCTCAGTTGATGATCTTCGCAATGCTAAGCCGATTGAGGGGCACGGCATTGATCCAGATAAGGCTGCGGACATGCAAACCTGGAGTGACGACGACCTCTTGGCGTCGTTCAATACCCCTCGTGATGGTGGAGTAGCGCGAATCAATGAGAGCGGAACAATCGTGAACGGGCACCACCGGATCAATGAGATCATTCGACGAGCGGACGATCCCAACAACAAGAGGATTACGGGAAGTACTAAGGTTCGGATCGAAGAATACCGCCGGGATCTCAGCGATTTCTGGGACCTTGACTGATGCCGGGCGACTCGGCGTACCGGCAGGAGTCCAAGATCGGTCCACGTGACGCTGATTTCGGCGTTCGCATGGCCAGCCTCGAAGACTTGGTCCGCATCAATGAAGAGAACCGACACCGCGGGTGGTCAGCTCGCTGGAGTTCACACGACGCACTTCGGAGCGAGGTTGCGGCGGGATCGACTGCGATTCTGTGTCCGCTCTTTCGTAACGGCGGACTAATCACCGAGCCCCAGTCATACCGATGCCACATCTTCTTTGCAAGCAGTAGCGAGAACAGAGGATTGGTATCGCTGATCGACGTTGGAGAGGGCACATTTGAGAACTTGCGCGAGGCGAACTCGATTGAGAATCTGACTCGTGTGGTCAGGCTACTCATGGACAGCTACGAGTTGACGCCCCTCGGTTGACAACACGACTACCGCGGCGCCCGATCGGGCGCCGCGGTAGTCGTGTTGTCACGCCGTGCGTGGACGTGCGCTGTAGTTCATGGCGGTTGCTGTCACGGCTGCTGTCAGATACTCGCAACACATGCCGATATATCGATAAGAGTAGGTAGATGGTTCGGCTGGCCGACCTGGCTTGCCGGCGGGGTCTCGGCGTGGTCGACGCCTCGACGGTCGACCGGCTCGGCCTGGCCGAGTTCCAGAACGCCGCCGGGCATCTCACCGGCGCATGGCGCGTGCCCCAGGTACGGGTAGAACAAGTCCGTCCCGGCTTGGTCCGGCTGCGGGCGCTGCTGGTCGACCCGCTCACCCAACCGACGCCCCGGACGGGCTGACCACGACCGCCGACCACGCGCGGACATGGTCAGCGGGTGTTGACGCTGATGGCCAGCCGGTCACCATTCGTTCCTGGGGCGTGTCGGGGTGGTGGTCGCGGGGCTGGCCGGCTTCGGCAAGACCTCACTGCTGAACGCCCGGTTCTGTCAGCTCGCGGCGAGTCCGGCGGTGCAGTTCGCGTTGATCGATGGCAAGGGCGGCCCGGACTACGACGGGCTGTTCCGTCGGGTGTGGTGTCGGCGAACGACGATCCGGAGCAGTCCGTGATCATCTGGCGCGGGTGCATGAGCTGATAACGGGATGGCCATGGGTATTCAGCTGTCCAACTCCTTTTCACGCTTCTAGGCTGCGATCATTCTGGGGGCAAGCGTGTTGGAAGTCCTGCCTGGGGTCGGCCTTGATCGTGCCCGGTTCGGGGAGAGCCGTTCCAGTCACCGCGAGCGGCTCGGAAGCTACAAGGCCTTCGAGCGAGTGCCGGGCACGGGGGTGACCGACATCTATGAAGATGGAATGGTCATGCTGTCCTACGACGAGCTGGACCGCCTCGCCTTCATAGAGATCGGAGGCGAAACAGCCGTGTCACTTGGTGGAACTCAATTAACGGGAAGGCCTCTCGCGGCCGTGCTTGAGGAGCTAGCTCAGGGCGGTCTCACGGTTGATTTCGACGGCGACTCGTCGTACGCAATCTCGTCAACCGGAGTTGAACTCTTCACCAGCTCTCCGGATGACGTTGATGAACCAGCTGGGGGAGTTTCGATAGCGCGAACCGGGCGAGAACGAAGTGCGGAGTTGCGCGCACCGGTTGCTGGCAGCTGCTGAGCAGGGTGCAGATGCGGTGCCCACGCCGATCCACCACAGCAACGGGCCGATGGCCGTCATCAGGGTAAGGAGAGCCACTGACCAGCCCGGCCATCGGCGTAGCGTAGGTCGAGAACCTCTGCCGGTCGTGAACGTATCCGGGGGTCTAGCCACGACGGTCAGCGAGCCGACCCATCGCCGGACTCGGCGAGCCGCTTGAGGTTCAGCAACTGCCGGCGGGCCATCACCAGGTCGCCGAGGCAGCCACCGAGGGCGATCACCGGGTTCGTCCGCATCACCACCTTGAGCAGCAGGCGGGTGGTGTTCCCGGCGTCGGGCACCAGGACGTACGACAGCACCGCGCCCATGATCTCGCCGGTGAGGTGGTGCCCCGGCTCGACCGCGAGGATCCGGCCCCGCCGCCGCCCGCCGGCAGTCGTGAACGCCTCGCCCACCACCGGCTCGGGAAGGTTCACCAACCGTTGCGGTGAACGGCGGCCGAGGTTGTCGATCCAGTCGTACGAGTACGGCGCGAGCCGGATCTGGGCGACCCACCGCCACACGGCGGAAGGTGGCGCGTCCACGCTCACCCCGCGCCACGCCCGCAACGTGGGCGCGGGGACGAAGTGGTCGCACGGGTACCGGCGACGTGTCTCGTCGTCGGAGACACCCCACCGGTCACCGAGCATCGGCCCGGCCCAGCACCAGCGTGGTCCGCAGGTCGAGCACGACGGTGCCGCCGAAGTCGTCGACCAGCCGGTCCAGCGCGGCGATCCCGCGTCGTTGCTGGTCCGGGGTGCGGGACAGGTACGGCCCGAACGTGCGCATCAGCGCCAGGTACCGCTCCTTGTCCAGCGGCAGTTCCCGCCGGAACACCTCGCGGCGTACGTCGTCGAACTGTCCGCTGTCGAGGACGTCCCGGTGGAACCAGTCGACGGGCCGCTCCCGGACGGTGGGGTCGACGGATCGCAGTGCGGCCCGGACGGCGGCCTGCTGGGCGGCGTCGGCGTAGTCGTAGCGGTGCCCGAAGACGGCGAGGGTGCCGCCGGGCGCCAGGGCGCGGCGGGCAAGGGCGTTGCGGGTGGCCGGGTCCAGCCAGTGCCAGACCATCGCGCAGGCGAGCACGTCCACCCCACCGGCGGGCGGCGACCACCGCTCGAACGTCGTTGCCTCGATGCGCGCTTCCGGGAACCGCTCGGCCAGCCGGGCCGCCATTCGCGCGTCGGGCTCCACGCAGGTCAGGGGCGCACCGAGGCGGGCCAGCACCTCGGTGCCCTTCCCGGTGCCCGCGCCGACCTCGGCCACCGACGCCGGTGCGCCGCCGTGGTAGGCGAGTATCGACCCGGCGATCTCCGGCGGATATCCCGGCCGGGCGCGCTCGTAAAGGTCGGCGACCGTGCCGAAGACATTCATCACCAGCAGGATACGGCTCCGACCGGTCCCCGACAGACCGCGCGGAAACCGGCCCACCCGCTTCTACAGTCCGCACCATGAGGTGGACCCTGCGGCTGGCGGCGGCGCTCGGCGTACTCGCGACCGCTCTGGCGACCGGGTCGGCGAGCGGCGCCGCGGCGCCCGCCGACGGCGGCCTCGGCCTGGCCCTGCGGCCCGGCCAGGCCGACTACCAGGCCGGGGACCAGGTCCGCCTCGACCTCACCGTCACGAACACGACCGGGTCGGCGTGCGCGCTCGCCACCGGGCCCGTCGGCACCGTGCAGGTCACGGGGGTACGCCGGGACGGGCGCGACGTCGAGCCGACGCTGGCCCGCAGCTTCTTCGAGGACGGGATCGGCGCCGCCGCCACCGCCGGGCTCACCACAGTGGAGCCGGGAGCGACCGCCGTCGTGGCGTCGACCGGGGTACGGCTGCGCGACGGCGAGGTCGTGCTCCGCTCGGTGGCCGCCACCCCGGACGGCGGTGGGCTGGACACGCTCTGGCCGGTCGGCGCACCCGGCCGGTACGAGGTGACCGCCGGCTACGTGACGCTGCCGGTGACCGGCGCGACGAACCCGTGTGCGGGCGCGACAGCGCTGCGGACCGCCACGTTCACCGTGTCCGACGACGGCGGGACCGGCCGGCGCTGGCTCTGGCTCGTCGGCGGGGGAGCACTCGCGCTGCTCGTCGTCGCGCTGGTCGTGCTGCTGCTGGTATGCCGACGACGCCGGCCGACAGCCGCCGCCGTGGCCCTGGTGCTGCTGGTGGCCGTCGGCGCGTACGTCGGCGGTGGTGCCCGGCCGGCGCGGGCCGACTACGGCGTCGACCCGACCGCCGGGGTGCCGGTCAGCGGCGTCGACTTCCAGGCGGCTGTCGACGGCTGCCTGGCCGGGTTCGCGTTACCCGGCGGCGACCCGTCCGGCCTGCTGCCCCGGCTGCGCGACAAGAAGAGTCCCCGCGTGCGGATCATCCCGACCACAGGTGGATCGGGCGCGTTCGAGACGCCGGACAGCGCCGACGGCAAGGGCTCCTCGACCGTCACGTGGAACCCGACCTCCACCGACCCGTACGGCGACGGGGTGGCCCGCGACCCGTGCGCCGCGCTCTACCACGAGCTGAACCACGCCGACGACATCTCCCGGAACGCGGTGCCGCAGGGCGAGTGCGGCGGCACCGGCATCCGTACCGCCGAGGTGAAGGCGACGCTCGCGGAGAACCGCTACCGGGCGGCGAAAGGGCTGCCGCCGCGCACCGAGTACGACGGGAAGCCGCTGCCGAAGAACCTCGACGAGTGCAAGAAACCGGCCAAGAAGACACCGCCGCCGAAAGGCCCGGTGAAGCTCTGCGAGGACGGCGCTGATTGCGGCGGCAGCAACGGCGACCCGCACCTGGTCACGTTCGACCGGGTCGCCTACGACTTCCAGGCCGTCGGCGAGTTCACGCTGGTCGCGTCCACCGGCGGCGACCCGCTGGAGGTGCAGGTCCGGCAGGCCCCGATGGCCGGCACGCGTACCGCCTCGGTCAACTCGGCTGTCGCGTTCCGGATCGGCGCGCACCGCATAGCGCTCACCCTCACCGACGGCGGCACCCGGGTGCACGTCGACGGCGCGTCACCGGCCGCGCTGCCGGACCGCACCGACCTGGTCGGCGGCGGCATCCTCACCCGCCGTCCGTCGGACACCGGCCCCACCGACGGGTACGACGTGACGTGGCCGGACGGGTCCGCGGCGGCGGTGGACCAGATCGGCCGGTACGGCTACCGCGTGCTGGTCCGGCTCGCCGAAACCAGGGCCGGGAAGGTACGCGGACTGCTCGGCGACTTCGACGGCGACCCGGACGACGACATCGCGCCCGCCTCCGGGGCGGCGCTGGCCCAGCCGGTGCCGTTCGGGAAGCTCTATCCCGCGTACGCGGACAGCTGGCGGATCACCCCGGAACGCTCGCTGCTGCACTACGACGACGGGCAGGACACCGGCACCTTCACCGACCGCGCGTTCCCGGAACGGGAGGTCACCGTCGGCGACCTCGACCCGGCCCGGCGCGCGGCGGCCGAACAGGTCTGCCGCTGGGCCGGCGTGACCGCGCCCGCCCAGCTCGCCGAATGCGTCTTCGACGTCGCGGTCAGCGGCCGACCCGAGTTCGCCGTGGCCGGCGCCACCACCGAACGGGTCGCCCCGCCGGCCGCCACCCCGATCACCGCCGTACCCGTCGCCACCGCCACGCTCACCCCCGGCGGAGAGCCGCTGACGTTCGCCGCCCGCGCCGGGGACGCCGTCTTCGTCGACGCCACCGCGCCGGGAATCGGCGACCGCTGCTCGCCGTACGTGCTCACCGAGCCGGGCGGACGGGAGATCGCCAGCGGATGCAACATCAAGGGCGCCGGGTACGTCGACCGCGTCGACCTCACCGCCACCGGCACGTACGCGCTGCGGGTCGTCGCCGCACCCGGCGACACCGGCCGCGCCGCCGTGCGGGTGTACTCGGCCCGGGACAGCGACGGCACGGTGCAGCCGAACGGCCCGGCGGTCACCGCCACCGTCGCGCAACCCGGCGCGTGGGCGCGTTACCGGTTCACCGGGCGCGCGGGGGAGCGCGTCTACGTGGAGGTGCCGACGAGCACGCTCACCGACCAGTGCTCGCCGTTGGAGCTGCGGGACGCCGAGGGACGGCTGCTGAGCAGCGGTTGCGTGATCAACGGCGCCGGCGAGATCGACGGCACGCTGCTGCCCGCCGACGGGACGTACACCGTGGTGGTCGACCCGACCGAACGCGGCACCGGCACGACCACGCTGCGGCTGATCGCCAGCCGGGACCGGGAGGCGACGATCTCGGTCGGCGGACCGCCTGTCGTCGCCGTCGTGGACCGGCCCGGCGCGATCACCGGCTACCGGTTCACCGTCACGGCCAGCGCGTCCGTGACGGTGAGCGCGACCGCCTCCGACCTGCCGGACCAGTGCGGCGTGCTGGCCCTGCACGCGCCCGACGGCAGCACCGTCGGCACGGGCTGCGTGATCAACGGGGCCGGCGAAATCGGGCCAACCGTGTTGCCGGCCTCCGGGGCGTACACCCTGGTGGTGGACCCGTCCGGGGCCGCGACAGGGCAGGTCACGCTGGCGCTGCGGTGAGGCCGACCCTGCGTTTCCGGGGTGGTGTGCGGGCGTGCTAACGTCTCGTCCCGTTGTCAGCGAGCGCCGCTAGCTCAACTGGCAGAGCAGCGGACTCTTAATCCGCGGGTTCGGGGTTCGAGTCCCTGGCGGCGCACCAACGATCAAGGCCCTGACCAGGTGGTTCACACCGGGTCGGGGCCTTTTTCGTGTACGTGGTTGCCGGGCGGTTGCTCGGCGACTGCTCGGGAGCCGGTGGACCGGGCCAGCGTGGCCGAGACGATGCGGCTACGTCGAGCCGTCGGCGGTCGGCGGGAGCGTGGCTGCAGGACCCTGTAGGCCAGTTATGTCGGTTCTGTTTGCTCTTGGGCACAAGGAAGATGCGATCGTTTAGTGGGAACGGACCATCGCCCGGCGAATCTGTATTCGGTCGTCCACGTCGGTCTCCCTCTCTTCTTTCACGACGAGAGGGAGGGCAATATGATCTTGGGGGACCTGCCGGGTGGCTCCCTGCTAGCTATCGCCTTGGGTGTCTTCCTGGCGCTGGCCGCCTTGGCAGCCGCGGTGGCTGTGCTGCACCCGCAGCGGCAGCGACGCAACGATGCCTTCCGAGTACTTGCGTTGCTGGTCAGCCTGTTCCGACGTGCGGGTGGTGCACCGTGACGTCAACGCGGGGGAGCGCGTACCGTGGTCCGATGCGCCGAACGGTGCCGGTTCTTGCTTACGTACGCTCTTTGCCGGAGGAGTCCGCTGCGGTCTTGAGCGCGCAGGCGGCAGCGATCCGCCGGGCAGTCGTCGCCCGCCAGCTTCCCGTGCCGTACGAACTCGTGTGGACGATCCGCGATGAGGCGGCCGAACGCCCCGTGTGACTACCGGAAGCCTTGAGACGATTGGAGATGGGCGCCGCTCAAGCACTGTTCGTCACGCGGTGGGACCGGCTCGGCCCAACCAACTTCATCGCAGGAGGGCTCAGACGTCACGCCATCGAGTTCGGCTGGGCGCTGGAAATCCTTGATGACATGCTCGACGATCAGGCCGATAACGTGGGCAGCAGTGGCCTGCGCTCTGCACGAACCATAGAAGGCCTCGCCGAGGCCCGTTCCATCGGCATACGGCTCGGACGCCCCAGGCGCTGTAAGGACGACGTGCTTCGGGCAGTGGTCGAGAAGTCCCTGCTGGGCGTCCGCCAAGTCGATATCGCAGAGCAATTGAATGAGAAAGGGGCGCCAACCCCGGGTGGCGGTGAACGCTGGTATCCCTCGCACGTCTCACGTCTGCTGCGCACGCAGGATGCTCGGCAGTATCGGCGGTTTCTCCTAGATTGTTTGAATGATCAAAGCTGTGCATCTATCGAGAGATCCGCGGAAGAGGCTTAAAGGCGTGGCGTCGGTGGGGACGCGGCGGGGTCCGGGCCAGCGAGGTCCCCGGCTGGCCGTGGTCATCGGTCCTTTGGCGTCGGAGACGGCCCGGTTTTGCCTGAAGGCGGAATGCCGGTTCTGCGGCTTCCATCATCAGCTTTTCAGATGAATCCATGAACAGTGATCATGGAAAACGTCTCACAAACCCCGTTTTGAGGGTGTGGAAGCTCCATCGTGGAGCCACCGGCTTCGATCGGGATGGCCGGCCGTTGATGGGTAGGGGATCATCGGTGGGCGGCCGAGGGTGTGCAGGTGACGCCTCGGCGGTGGCCAATCCTGTCGCTCCTGGCGTTGCACGGTGTGGCTACGACGGATGACGTCGCGGTGGTGCTGGGGGTGCCTCGGTTAACCGCGCACCGGAACCTGACGTGGCCGCACGCTGCGGGGCTGGTGGGCCGGGAGCGGTCGGCGGAGGACCGGGCGCACGCGTGGGGTACCGGATCACCAAGCAGGGCACCGAGCTGCTCGCCCGCGACCTCGCAGTCTCCGGGCGGTTGGTGCCGCTGCACTTGGGTCAGCGACAGTGGGGTGCTGTGCATTACCTATTGTTCCTGGCGTTGCTGGCGGTGTCTCGGCAGGATCCAGGCCGGTGCGGGTTGTTCCAGTGGTCGGCGACGTTGGACACGTCGGTGTGGTTGCGGGAGCGGGATATGGCGCATCTACGTGCTGACGGGTATGGAGTGTGGCTCGAAGACGGCCGGTGCGTGCGGTACTTGGCGCACGTCGATCCAGGTCCGGTCGGTGATGCCATCGCCGAGCGCGAGCAGTCCACCGCAGGCCTCGGCGGGGTCCTGGCCGGTTACCGGCGCACCGACCCCGTCGTGCCGGTCTGTGCGGTGCTGGTCATCGCCCGCGACGCGGCCCGGGAGGCCAACCTGCTGGCGGATCTGATGAGCCGGCCGTTGCGGGCGCCGGTGGCGGTCACGACGGTCGACCTTCTGCACCAGCACTGGCCCCACGAGCAGGTGTGGCGCACCCCGAGGATGGGCGACACGCGTCATCGGTTGATCGACCTACCTGAGGCGGCTGCCGATGGCGCTGATGGCGTCGGCTCTGTCTGAATATCCCTCGGTGGGCGGAGAAGCTAGAGCTGATTCGGACCGACCGGAGCCTGGCCTACGCTGACGCCATGAGGGAACGGGGCGTGGAGCAGACTCTGGTGACGGCCCTACCTGGCGGGCGCTGATGGACCAGCAGGCGGCGGTGCCGACTCACGTGCTCCCGGAGGAGGTCCGGGCTGACGTGGAGACGTTGTGGCGCTACCACGACATGCGTCACAAGTTGCGCCCGTGCGACGTGGGGATCGGGTTGGGCAGCCATGACCTCGGAGTGGCTGTCATCGCGACGCGCTTGTTTCACGAGGGCCTGTTCCCAAGGATCGTGTTCACCGGCGCGAACGCCCCGACCACTGTCGAACGTTTCCCGCGTGGAGAGGCGGTGCACTACCGCGAGTACGCCGTTGAGCAGGGTGTGCCCCCGGAAGCGGTCCTCGTGGAGCCGCGTGCCACGAACACCGCCGAGAACCTCGAATTCTCCCGTGCGCTCCTGGCCGAACGCCAGATCCCGGTGCGGTCGGTGCTGATCATGTCGCGGCCCTACCAGCAGCGTCGGGCCTACGCCACCTGCAGGCTTATGTGGCCGGAGGTTGATGTGGTGTGCGCGTCGAATCCACTCGAACTGGACGACTACGTGAGTAGCATCGGCGACCCGCGGCGGGTGGTGGACATGCTGGTCGGCGACACACAGCGGATCGAGGTGTACGCCGAGCGCGGGTTCGCGATCCCGCAGGAGATGCCGGACGAGGTACGGGAGGCCTTCCAGCGCCTGGTGGCCGCTGGCTACACGAGCCGGCTGATCTGAGCCCAGCTACCAGCGCGGCCCTCCCGACCGAACGCCCATCCGGTCGCTGAGTTCGACGGCCAGTCGAGGTGGCCGGGGGCGGGTGAGGATGTCCCGGACGAGATCGCGGGAGAGCGAGTGGTAGCGCACCTGGTCGGGGCCGATGACCTCGGCGTCCAGAAGCGCCGCGAGCGCGTCGTCGATGCGGTTCCACCGGGCAAGGGCTCGGGCGGTCTCGATGGCATGCCGAACCTGCCGCTCGACGGGCACGGTGCTGGTGTCGAGTGGGGCGCCGATGGCGATGGCGCGTTGCACGTCGCCGAGTTCCATTGCCACGGTCGTCTTGTGGATCGACACGTTGGTCGGGCCGAATGCGGTCCACACGTGGTTGCCATCGGCACCGAGTCGCCGTGCGGCGGCATCGGCTTCGGCGATGTGGGTGTCGGCGGAGGCGCGGTCGTCGTCCCGGGCGGCGGCCAGCGCGCAGACCAGGTGCAGGCTGCCGTAGACCGACAGCAGTTGCGGAGTCGGCTTGGCGAGCCGTGGTCCCAGGAACTGCGCCGCCGTGGCGGCGAGGCCCCGGGCTTGGGCATATTCACCGATGGACGCCAGCGAGTGCGCGGCGGAGCGGCTGAGTGAGCCGATGACGACGTGATCGTGGCTGGCGTTCGCGGCGGCCAGCCCTCGGCTGGCGGCGGTCCACGCGAGGTCACCTTCGCCGAGCTTGGTGAGGAACAACGCGGCGAGTTGGTGGGCGTAGGCGGTCATCGCATGTGCGCGCCGGCCGTCGTCTCCGTCGTACGCCTCGGTGGCGGTGAGGCAGTCGTGGATGAGGTAGGGCAGCCGGCGGGCGAGGGTGCCATAACGGGAGTGCTGGTAGGCGGTCCAGATCTCGGCGACATCGATCTCGATCTCGCGTAGGGTGAGGGCCTCGACATCGCCCGTGCGGGCCAGCGTTGGCGCGAGGTGACGATAGTCGTGGAGAGCGGCCCGCAGGGCGGGGATAGTTTCGCGTCCCGAGTCGTCCGACCACTCGAACAGGCTCGGTGCACCGATCAGGTCGCCGAGGGACACGTCGAGGGCCTTGGCGATCGCGCGTATGACCGACAGCCGGTCCAGGTCGGCCCGGTTCGTTTCGACCTTGCGTAACCACTCCTGCGTCTTGCCGACCAGACCGGCCAGCACCTCCTGGGAGAGCCCTCGCCGACGCCGGTAGAAGGCGACGCGCTGGCCGATCGTCATGTCGTCCGTCATCCCTCGCACACCATCACCCTGCCCGCTGAAGGCTGCTGGACCCGGTACGGATTTTCCCGGTCCTCCGAAGGGGTCGCCCCTACGTTCAGTTCACCTCGGATCAACGGCACGTGTCGATGCCGGTGTCGGGATGACTGACAGGAGCTGCAGATGGAGGGATCGATGAGCGGCGCTCCACACCACGGTCTGGGCCGCTGGCTCGGCCCGTCCGGGAGCGAACTGTCTCGAGGCTTTCCCCGCCTGCGTACCGCCATGAGGGCTGCGTGGGTGGGTGATCGGCGGTCCGCTCCCAGCCGCCGTGGTGCGGCGGCGGGCTCGCCGATCCCCCGGCGAGCCCGCCGCTCATCGTCCCTGGTGGGGGTGGCGGCATGACGGTGTACGTCTCGCGTAACGCCATGGCCGGCCAGTCCCGGCTTCCCGAGCCGAGGTGGACGGCCTCGCCGGGACGGGTGTGGCCGGCTGATCTGCCGCTTCTCACCTTCGTGTGGCGTCGGCTGTTCGAGCAGCAAGCCCGCGAGGGCGGTCGCCGGTGACCGGGCCACAGCGCCGTCTCGCGGCGAACCGGCTCGCGCCAGCCGAGGTGGAACATCTGCCGATGCGCCCGCTGTGGCGGTGTCGCCGGTGCGGTCAGCCGTGGCCCTGCGGCGCGGCGAAGCTCGCGCTTCTGGCCGAGTACCGAGAAGTGCCGGTGAGCCTGTTCCTCTACCTGGCCGGCTGCCTGCACGACGCGATAGATGACCTGCACCGGCTGAACCCGAGCGTCACGGGCAGCGCCGCCGACATGTTCGACCGGTTCCTCGGCTGGCCCGCCCGCCACACCCACGCCTACCGCGTCAGTACCACCACGGCCGTCAGCATCGAGGAGGCCACCTCGTGAACGGTATCGGACTCATCGACTCCACCGGCCAGCCGGCGGTCGCTGGCAGCTTCCACACCCTGGTCGTGCAGCCGACGAGCTTCTGCAACCTAGACTGCACCTACTGCTACCTGCCCGACCGGAGATCCCTGCGTCTGATGAGCGGCGCGGTCGCGCAGGCTTGCGCCGAGTCGATCGCCCAGCAGAACAGCGGTCATCCGGTGAGTGTCGTGTGGCACGGGGGCGAACCCACCGCCACACCCATCGGGCTGTTCCGGGATCTGCTGGCCCCGTTCGAGGAGCTGCGGCGCGCGGGGCTGGTGTGTCACGAGATCCAGACGAACGCGACGCTGATCAACCGCCAGTGGTGCGAGCTGTTCACCACCTACGGGTTCGAGGTCGGGGTCAGCATCGACGGACCGGGCGCGTTGAACCGCAACCGCCTCGACCGGGCCGGCAACCCGACGGACGCCCGCACCCTGCGCGGCATGCACATGCTGGCCGGCACGGGGCTGAGGTACTCGGTGATCTGTGTGGTCACCCCGGAAACCATCGAACACGCGGACGCACTCGTCGACTTCTTCACCGGCCTGCCGGGCTGCGAGTCTGTGGGTTTCAACATCGAAGAGCAGGAGGGCGCCGACCGCGCACCGGTCGCGGAGGATGACGCGTACCGGTTCTGGCAGCAGCTCATCGCACGGCGCGTCGGCGGCAGCACGCTGCGGATCCGCGACGTGGACCGCCTGGCCGACTATATTGCCGCCACCCGCTCCGGCCACGTCGATCACGCGCCCTACGAGCCGATCCCGACCGTCTCCTGGGATGGGCAGGTGGTGCTGCTGTCACCGGAGCTGCTCGGCATCACCGAGCCGCGATACGGCGATTTCATTGCCGGCAACGTCCTCCAACAGCCGATCACCGCCATGCTTGCCGGCGCCGGCGACCTGGACTACGTCGCCGAGTTCCTTACGGCCCTCAACGACTGCGCCGACCACTGCGCCTTCTACGACTTCTGCCGGGGCGCGCAGGCCGGCAACCGCTACTTCGAGCACGCGACGTTCACCGCCCGAGAAACGACCTACTGCCGAACCACCCGACAGGCCCTCGTCCGCGCCGCCGCGGACCACCTCACCCCGCAAGGAGAAGCACCATGACCAAGGCCCTTGCAGTCCTCATCAACGCCGCACCCGAGCACCTCGCCCGCCTCGGCGTCGACCCGCAGCGGTCGGTAGCGTCGATCGACGCGGCGAAGTTCGACAACCGCCCCACCTGGGACAACAAGGGTAAGTTCGACAGCCGACCCGGCTGGGACAACTGGAACAAGAAGAAGTAGCCCTCCGCGACGGGACGCGCGGGGTGGCGTGCCCACCCCGCGCCCACACAGGTTGAGGACACATGCGCACCACCACGATCGGCGACCTGAAGATCCTGCTGCCGGACCTCGATCCGGACGACCTCGACACCACCACGGACCTCGCCGACGGCCTCACCGAGGCACTCGTCAACGGCGCGGCGTGGCGCGGCTCGCACCTCGAGGACGCCAGTATCCGCAGCAGCCTGATCGCTGGCGCGGACCTGAGCGAGAGCACCTGGGAAGCCGGCAGCCTCTACGGCTGCGAGATCACCCGCACCGACTTCTCCGGAGCGACCCTGACCGGCATCACCGTCGAACGCTGCGCGATCACCGGCTCCCGGTTCACCGGCGCGAGACTCACTGACGTACGCCTCAAGGACGTCCTGTTCGACGGCTGCCGCTTCGACTACGCCAGCCTCCAGCGCGTCGCCGCCGCCGGCTCGGTCGCGTTCACCGACTGCACTCTCACGAACGGCGCGTGGTCTTCCTGCCGACTACCTCGCCTGGTGTTGCGGTCGTGTGACCTCGCCGGTCTGGAACTGGACTCCTGTCACCTCGACGGGACCGATCTGCGGGGCAGCCGCCTCCACGGTCTCAAGACGTCGCTGGACAACCTGCGCGGTGTCACGCTCGGCGAGGACCAACTTCCTGACCTCACCCAGCTGACCGTCGCCGCCCTCAACCTCGCCGTCCGCAAAGACTGATGACGAAGGCCATGGTCCGGCTACTCCGTACCAGGGCCTTTTCGTCGTGCCCGCTCTCCAGCGGCGGCGTGGCCGACCCCGGACCCATCGACGGCCGGACGGGACGGATCATATTCTGATCCGTCGAAGGAGGCCGTCGTGTCCGCCACCCGGAGCGTGCTCACCCCGGCCACGTCGGCCGGTCCAGCCGGCCTGCGGCCCCGCACCTGGACCGCGCTGATCGTCCTCGGACTCGTCGGGCAGATGGCCTGGACCATCGAGAACATCTACCTGAACCTGTTCGTGTACGACACGATCACCGACGATCCGAACGCGATCGCCACGATGGTCGCCGCCAGCGCCGTGACCGCCACCGTCGCCACCCTGCTGCTCGGCGCCCTCTCCGACCGGACCGGCCGGCGCAGGTCGTTCATCGCCGGCGGCTACCTGCTGTGGGGCGTCTCCACAGCCGCCTTCGGCTTCCTGACAGTGGGTTTCGTGGAGGACATCGCGCCCGTGGCGAACGTCGTGCTGGTCACGGCGATCGCGGTCATCACGCTGGACTGCCTGATGTCCTTCCTCGGCTCCGGGGCCAACGACGCGGCGTTCCAGGCGTGGGTCACCGACGTGACGGTGCCGGCGAACCGCGGCCGGGTCGAGTCGGTGCTCGCCATCATGCCGCTGGTCTCGATGCTGGTGATCTTCGGCGGGTTCGACGGGCTGGCCCGCGCCGGGAACTGGCAGCTGTTCTTCGTGGTCATCGGCGCGATCATGGCGGTGGCCGGGGTGCTGGCCTGGTTCCTGGTCGAGGACAGCCCGTCAGTCGTTCGGCACGAGGGCGGCTACCTGCGGGCTGTCGTCCATGGTCTGCGCCCGGCTGCCATGCGGGCCAACCCGGGGCTCTACCTCGCGCTGGCGGCCTGGTCGATCTGGGGGATCTCCACGCAGGTGTTCCTGCCGTATCTGATCATCTACCTGCAGCGGTACCTGAGAATCGAGGGGTACGCCGTCGTCCTGGCCGTCGTCCTCGTCACGGCGTCGGCGGTGAGCGTGGTCGGCGGTAGGCTCATCGACCGCGTCGGCAAGGTGCGTTTCCTGCTGCCGGCGGTCGTGGTCTACGGCACCGGCCTGGCGCTCATGTTCCTCGCCCGCGGCATGGTTCCCGTGATCGCCGCCGGGATCGTGATGATGTCGGGCTTCATGCTCGTCCTCGCCCCGATCGGCGCCCTCGTCCGCGACTACTCACCACCGGGCCGGGCCGGCCATGTCCAAGGGCTGCGGATGGTCTTCGCCATCCTCATTCCGATGCTCGTCGGCCCGTACCTCGGCGCCGCCGTGATCACCGGCGCCGGCGAGGTCTACGAGGATCTCGGCGTGGTGAAGCAGGTCCCGACGCCGGGCATCTTCCTCATGGCACTGGCCGTGCTGGTCCTCATCGCGGTGCCGGCCGTGGCCCTGCGGCGGCGGGAGCAGGGGGCCCCGGCATGACGCTGCTGACCCCGTGGGGTGCCACGCTCGACGCGGAGCGTGTCCTGCCCGACTATCCCCGTCCCCAGTTCGCCCGGGACAGCTGTCTCAACCTCAACGGCCGGTGGGAGTACGCGATCACCGGCTCGCCCACCGAGCCCGAACGCTACGACGGCCATATCCTCGTGCCGTTCTCGCCGGAGTCCGCGCTCTCCGGCGTCGGGCGGCAGCTCCAGCCGGGCGAGACGCTCTGGTACCGCCGTCCGCTGACCCTCCCGGCGGGCTTCCACGCCGCCGGCTCGCGCCTGTTGCTGCACTTCGGCGCGGTCGACCAGACCTGCCGGGTCTACCTGAACGACGTCCCGGTCGGCGGCCACACCGGCGGGTATCTGCCGTTCACCTGCGACATCACCGACGCGCTCCGCGAGGACGCCAACGTCCTGGTCGTGGCGGTCCAGGACGACAGCGACACCGGCCACCACTCCCGGGGCAAGCAGCGGCTGCGCCGTGGCGGCATCTGGTACACCGCCCAGTCCGGGATCTGGCAGACGGTGTGGGCCGAGAGCGTGCCCGCCGTACACCTGCGGCACCTCACCCTGACGCCGCTCCTCGACGAGCGGTGCGTCGAGGTGACGGCGCACGCGACGGCGGATGCCGGCGACGCCGGCATCCGGATCCTGGCCGACGGGATCGCGGTGGCCGAGGCCACCGCGCCGGTCGGCGTGGCGGTGCGCATCCCGATCCCCGAGGTACGGCAGTGGAGCCCGGAGGATCCGTTCCTCTACGACGTGACCGTCGAGCTGGGCGCGGATCGGGTCCGCAGCTATTTCGGCATGCGCTCGTTCGGTGTCGGACCGGACGGGGACGGCGTGCCCCGCCTGCTGCTCAACGGCCGGCCGTACTTCCACGCCGGGATCCTCGACCAGGGCTACTGGTCGGACGGCATGTACACGGCGCCCTCCGACGAGGCGATGATCGCCGACATCGCCACGATGAAGCGGCTCGGGTTCACCATGCTGCGCAAGCACATCAAGATCGAGCCGCTGCGCTGGTATTACCACTGCGACCGGCTGGGGATGCTGGTCTGGCAGGACATGGTCAACGGCGGCAGCGGTTACCACCCGCTGGTCGTCACCGCGCCGGCGGTGACGCCGCTGCGGCTGCCCGACCGGGGCCCGTGGCGGCGCTGGTTCGGCCGCGCCGACGCCGGGGGACGGGCCCGGTTCCGGACCGAGATGCGCGACACCGTCGAGCACCTGCGCAACGTGGTGAGCCTCGCCGTGTGGGTGCCCTTCAACGAGGGCTGGGGGCAGTTCGACGCGGCCCGGATCGCCCGCGACGTCGCCGAACTCGACCCCACCCGTACTGTCGACCACGCCAGCGGATGGCACGACCAGCGCGGGGGCGACCTGCGCAGCCTGCACGTGTACTTCCGCCGCTTCCGGGTGCCGCGGCGACGCGGTGACCGCCGGGTGCTGGTGCTGTCCGAGTACGGCGGCTACAACCTGCGCGTCGACGGGCACGCGTTCAGCCGCAAGGATTTCGGCTACCGGCGGTGCCGGAGCACCGAGGAACTGGCGGAGGCGTTCACGCGGCTGCACACCGAGCAGATCGTGCCCGCGATCCGGGCTGGTCTGAGCGCGACCGTCTACACCCAGCTGTCCGACGTGGAGGACGAGCTCAACGGCCTGCTCACGTACGACCGGCGCGTGGTCAAGCTTCCCGAGGAAGTGGTGCGGCAGGTCAACGCACAGCTGCGTCACCAGCGGTTCTGAGCTTCCTCCGCCCAGCCGACCAGGCCGTCCAGAGCCACCCGTTCGCCGTCGTCCGCCTGGGCCCAGCCGGAGAAGTGCCCGAAGCACTGGTGGGTCTCGCTGGCCACGACGCCGAGGTTGGTGCGCGAGATCTTCTCGTGGAACGGGTGGAACTCCACCTCGACCCGATCACCGCTGATCCGCCACGGCCGCAGCCAGTCGTGGCGGTCGTAGCTCCAGTGCAGTTCGGCGCCGAGCTTGTGCAGCCGGCCGCCGACGAACAGCGCGTTCTCGGTCGAGCCGGTGCCGTCGGTCCACTTGCCGCCGAGTTGGATCGACACGTCCGGTCCGCTGCCCGCCGCCCAGTTCCACGTGATCGCGTACGGCCACTTGCCCCGGCCGTGGTCGAGCACGGCGAACGAGTCCCGTTCGGGCACGACGTGCGTCGTGCCGTTCACCCGCAGCGAGCCCCGCACCGGGCGGCCGACGTCCTTGACCGTGTACTGGAACCGGCGGGTGCTCCACGGGACCACGACGCCGAGCGACTCGTGGCCGGGCGGGAGCGGCACCACGAGGTCGATCTCGATGCCCGGTGCGGTGGCACGGATCGTGCTGCCCTCGGTGGTCTGGTCGATGTCGATCGACAGGCCGCCGCCGCGCGCGTGCACGGTGCCCACGCCGCTGACCGGCGGCAGCACGGCGCCACGGGCGAAGGGGACCACGACGTCCTTGCCGGTCTCGACCTTCGTGGCGCGGTCGAGCACGTAGACGCCGTGCACCCCGGCGTAGTCCAGCGACGACGCGACGAGGCCGACGATGTGGGTGGGCGTCACGATCCCCCAGTACTCCCACCGCTTGGCCCTTCCCCAGCCGCGCAGGTTCGCCCGGTGCAGCGGCCGGCGGGTCCAGCCGACCGCGGCGGGGTTGAGCCGCCCGTCCGGCATGCACAGGTCGACCGGCTCGACGATCTCCTTCTCGTGCGTCATCAGGGGAGCGTAGCGACAGTCGGCGACGGTGATCCGGGTCCGCTCTCAGTAGTCGATGTTGATGGCGGCGACCTGGCGGCTGCCGTTGGAGACGATGGCCGGGCCGGCGAAGCGGGAACCGGTGTACGTCAGCGCCGTCTTGTGGCCGGGACTGTTGAACCACGCCTCGATCATCTGCTCCGGCGTGGCGGTGCCGGACGACGCGAACAGCACCTCGTGCCCGCAGTGCTTCAGCCCGCTGCCGGCGTTCAGGTTCTGCCGTACGCAGGCCTCCGCGTCGCGGTGCTGCGCCGCGCCGAGCTTGACCTCGGTCAGCCCGAGCGCGCGACGCCGCTCGTTGAGCAGCACCAGCAGCCGCCGTTCCGCGGCGGAGACACCCGTCGACGTGCCGGCCGACCGGGACGGCGACGGAGTCGGCTTCGGTGACGGCTTCACCGACCTGGCGGGACTCGGGCGCGCCGTGGTGGGGGACGGTTTCACCGTGGTCGCTGAAGGCTCCACCGGGGTCGGGGAGGGCGTGAGCGCCGGTGTGGCGGTCGCGGCCGAGGGCTGCGCGGCTGCCGCGCTCGCCGCCTGCCGGCCCGGCTCCTCCGGGTAGTTGGCGAGAACGAGCCCGCCCCCGCCGAGCACGGCGACGGCGGCGACGACGCCGACCAGGGTCTTGGACAGGGAGAGCGTCGACCGCGCCCCGGCGGTCACGATCTGCGTGCCGGCCGGGACGACGTGCGACGGCGAGGCGACGGTGCGCAGGTGGTGCGTGACGTCCGAGGCGAGCCCGGCCGGGATCGGGGTGAGCGCCAGGCCGGCCAGCAGCCGCTCGGCGGGGACCAGGTCGTTCGTCGCGTCCGGGCAGTGCGGGCAGTCCCGGATGTGCCGGGCGAACCGCTTGCGCCACACCGGCGCGGGCCGGCGGTCCCAGCCGGAGGCCGTGTCGGCCAGGCCGGCGCACCCGGGCCGGGCGGTGAGGGCCCGTACGACCAGCCGGGCGGTGTCCAGCTGCGCCTTCATCCGGGAGACGCGCACTGTCACGTGGTGCGGGGCCAGCTTCAGGGCGTCGACCAGGTCGGCGCGGCTGAGGTGACCGGCCTCGACCAGCCACCACAGCGACAGCAGGTGGCGGTGGTCGTCGTCCAGCCAGCGCGTGGCCAGGACGACCTCCCGGCGCTGGTCGGCGAGGCGGAGCTGGGTCAGGGTCAGGTCCTCGAAGTCCGCGCGCGGGTCGATCACGTTGTCGATGTCCTCCGGCGGCGCCGGTGTGGTGTGCCGGCGCTGCGTGTGGGTGCGGATCTCGTTCATGGTGACGGCGACGAGCCACGAGCGGAAAAGCTGCGGCTCGCGTACGCCCGGCAGCCCGCGGACCACGCTCAGCATCGTGTTCTGCACCACGTCGTCGACGTCCGCCGACCGGTTCAGGGCCCGGCCCACGATGTTGTAGACCAGCGGCAGACAGTGCGAGACCAGCTCGTCCACCGCCGCCCGGTCGCCGCGGCGTGCCGCGTCCACCACCGTCGACATGTCGGCCCTGCCCGGGTACGCGTGAGAGGACACGCTCATAACCTCGCCTTCACCGAACGATCTCGTACACGGTGGAGACTGTCCGGTACGCGGTCAGGTCACACAAATGTGTGCGGTGTCGGTGGGAGGCGTTACCTTCTCCGCCATGCCATTGATCACAGTCACCGACGAGGTCGTCGGTGCTCCGAGCGGGCCCACGTGGACCATCGAGGTCTTCGAGGAGGAGGTACGCCTCGACGAGCTGATCCGGCGGCGGGTTTCGCTGGAGATCGCCGAGTCCGGTGTGGACGCCGATGCGGGGGAGCGCACCCGTCTGACGCTCGACGCGTTCCGCCGCAACGCCTTCGTGGTGCTCGTCGACGACCGCCAGGTGACCGACCTGGGCGAGAAGATCCACCTGCACGCCGGATCCCGGGTCACCTTCCTCAAACTCGTCCCACTGGTGGGTGGCTGAGTGGACACGCAGGACGTGCAGGCGGCACTGCGCGAGGTGGTCGACGCCGCCAGTGGCTGGCGCGAGAGCGACGACCAGACCTTCAACGAGCATCACCTGCGGCACTTCCTCGACGGTGTGGTGGCCGTGTTCGGCTGGGCGCCGGCCGGTTCGGTTCCGGCGCTGCTCGCCGCGCTCAACGACACGCGCCGGTCCGGTGATCCCGCTCCGCCGCAGGAGGAGCTGCTGTCGGAGGCCGTGCGGAAGGCCGAGTCGGTTGCCGCCGCCGTGACCGACCTGGCCGGCGACGACGCGGATCATGACCGCCGTGCCGCCGCCGCGCTGACAATGGTCGGCCACCTGCCAGGGCGGCCGCACCAGGACGTGAGCGTGTGGGACCGGGCCCGGGGCGAGGCGTGGCGCCGGACGGAAGAACTTCTGGCCGCGCAACCGGCGCCGGTGCGCCAGGTGGTCTTCGACGCGCTGACGGTGCCGGGGGAGAGCGGTGACAAGCAGACCAGACTGATCCGTGTCGTGCGCTCCGGCGGCGGCCTCGACGGCTCGGCCTGGCTCGGCCGGCTGGGCACTCAGGCCTGGCTGGGATTCAATTACTGGAGTTGGCACCTCAATCGGTTCACCTGGGAGGCCATCCAGGCGGAGGCGTCGGCCGGGCGGGTGAACCCGGCGGCGCTGGCGACCTGGCGCCGGACCCGGCTCGAACGTTCGCTGAGCGACATCAGCGACGAGGCCGAACGGATGTGGCCGATCCCCAACGTCGGTGAGCAGTGGGCCGACCGCGCGATCGCGGACGTCGAGGCGATGCCGGCGGATCGCCGGTCCGCGTGGGAGGCGCTGCTGGCGCACTGTCCGGTCGAGGTGGACAAGGCGAAGCCGACGGCCGGTTGGCGCAAGCAGGCCCGGTCGCTGCTCGACGCGGTGGGCGTCGACGATTTCACCGCCCGGCTCGACGACTGGCTCCCGCTCGTCGGGCAGGCGCGCAGCCTGCCGCTGCGCATGACCGCGTGCTGCCCCGGCCACATCGAGGACATGCCACCACGGATGATCGACCGCTACAACGTCGGGCTGCTGTGGGGACTGATCTGGATGCGGACGATGTGCCAGCCGTCCGAGCAGACACTGCGCAGCCTCGGCCAGATCGCGGAACGGGCCGCCCGCAAGATCTCCGGCCACGGCCCGGCGAGCCCGAAACTGGCGAACGTCGCTGTGGCGGCGCTCGTCGACACCGATCACCCCGCCGCCCTCGCCCAACTGGCCCGGCTGTCCTCGCGGCTGACCTACAAGAGCACGCTGCGCCTGGTGGAGAAGGGGCTGACCCGGCACGCCGAGGCGCGCGGTGTCAGCCGGGAGGACGTCGAGGAGATGGCCCTGCCCGGCTTCGGGCTGCCGCTCGCGGACAAGCTGGGCGACTGCTCGTACGAGCTGGAGGTGCGCGGTGTCGACGCCGTAGTGGTGTGGCGCAACGCGGACGGCAAGGTGGTCAAGACGCCTCCGGCCCAGGTGCGCAGGGACCACGGCGACGAGGTGAAGGAGCTGAAGGCGACTGTCGCCGACGTCGCCGCGACGCTCGTCGCCACCCGCGACCGGCTGGAAGGCCTGCTGCGACGCGACCGTTCGTGGACCGTCGAGCAGTGGCGCGAGCGGTTCCTGGACCATCCGCTGGCCCGTACGCTGGCCCGGCGTCTCATCTGGACCGTCGACGGCGTGGCCTGCTGCTGGGCCGGTGAGGCGCTGCGAACAGTGGACGACACAATGGTCGAGCCGGCCGACGAGGCGACGGTCCGGTTGTGGCATCCGGTGCTCGACCCCGACGCGGTGGGGCCGTGGCGGGACTTCCTGACCCGGCACGGGATCACCCAGCCGTTCAAGCAGGCGCACCGGGAGCAGTACCTGCTCACCGACGCGGAGCGGGCCACGGGCATGTACTCCAACCGGTTCGCCGCGCACATCGTGCGCCAGCACCGGCTCAACGCGCTGCTGTCCCGGCGTGGCTGGTCGTACGTCCAGCACCGCAACGACGGGGCCTCGTACGACCTGCCCTGGCTGGCCCTCCCGGACTGGGGGCTGCGCGCCGAACTGGGTGTCGCCGGGATCGAGGACCGGGGCGACGACCTCGTGTTCGACACGATGGGGACCGACCAGCTGTTCTTCATCCGGGGAGAGCGCCTGCCGGTTCCGCTGGCGGAGGTGCCGCCGGTCGTGCTGAGCGAGGTGATGCGCGACGTCGACCTGTTCGTGGCCGCGGCCGGGGTGGGCGCCGACCCGAACTGGTACGACGGTGGGCCGCAGGGCCGGTATCGCGACTACTGGGCGCAGAGCAGCTTCGGCGAGCTGACCCCGACCGGCCGAACGCGCCGGGACGTGCTGGCGGACCTGATCCCCCGGCTGGCCATCGCCGACCGGTGCACGCTCACCGACAGGTTCCTGGAGGTACGCGGCGACCTGCACACGTACCGCATCCACTGCGGCTCCGGGAACATCCTGATCGCACCGGACGAGCGGTACCTGTGCATCATCCCGGACTCGGCGAAGGCGAAGGAGCCGGAGATGTACCTGCCCTTCGAGGGTGACAGCCGGCTCGCCGAGATCATCAGCAAGGCGTTGCTGCTGGCCGCCGACAAGAAGATCAAGGATCCGGTGATCCTGCGCCAGCTGTGAGGCGGTCGGCGGGCGCCGGGTCCGGAGTCAGCCCGGCGCCCGCTTCGGCAGCAGCAGCTCCTCGTGGTCGAGTTCGCGTTCCAGCACGCGTAGTTCCTCGTCCGGCAGCCGCCCGGAGTCGCGCCACCGCAGCAACTCCTCGCGCTGCGCTTCGAGGACGGTCCTGCGGACCCGCAGCGCCGTCTCGTACTCCGGTGAGGTGGGCAGCTCCGACGATCCGCTCTGCTGGAGCAGGTCGAGCCGCCCCCGGTAGCGGGCCAGCCGGGTCTGCAACTGTGCCCGCGTGGTGTCGACGGCGACCCTGCTGTCCGGCTCCTCGGCGGCGACGAGGTCGAGGCGGGCCAGCGCGGCCTCCACCGCGGCCGAGCGGGCCTCGTTGCGTACCCGGGCCTGGTCGGCCTCGTTGGCGCGCAGGCCGAGCATGCGCACGAGCGGCGCGAACGTCAGGCCCTGCCCGACCAGCGTCACCAGGACGACCACGAAGGTGCAGAACAGCAGCAGGTCACGATCGGGGAAGGGATCTCCGCTACGGGTGGTCAGCGGCAGCGTGAAGATCGCGGCCAGGCTGATCACGCCCCGCGTACCGGACCAGCTCAGGGCCACCACCTCGCGGGAGGTCAGCCCGCGGGCGTTGCGGTCGACGCCGCCGAGCCGGCGTGCGGCATCAGGGTCGTCGGTGTCGTCCTGTTCGGCGACGCCACCGAGCCGGGTGTGCAGCGACCGGGGGAGCCACTGGGTCAGGATCAGCCAGGCCGGGCGCAGAAGCAGCACCACGCCGACCGACACGGCGACGGCGATGACGATTGTCGACGTCTCGTACTGGCGCAGGCCCCGCATGACGGCGGGGAGCTGCTGGCCGATCAGCAGGAAGACGAAGCCTTCGAGGAGGAAGTCGACGAGCCGCCACACGGCGTTGGTCTGGAGGCGGGCGGCCCCGGAGCCGAACTGTGGCGTCTGGTGGCCGACGATCAGGCCGGCGACCACCACTGCCAGCACGCCGGAGACGTGCAGCGCCTCGCCGAGCAGGTACGCCACGAACGGCGTCGCGAGCGAGATCGCGTTCGACAGCAGCGGGTCCGCGGTGAGCGGCCGGACCAGCCGTTTCGCCCGTGCGACGACCACGCCCACCGCGATGCCGCCGGCCGCCGCCAGCACGAACTGCCCGATCGCGGCGGGGAACGAGAATGTGCCGCCCACGGCGGCGGCCACAGCGACGCTGAGCATGGTCAGCGCGGTGGCGTCGTTCAGCAGCCCTTCGCCCTGGATGATCGTGACCATCTTCGGCGGCAGGTTGACCCGGCGGCCCACGGCCAGGGCGGCGACCGGGTCGGGCGGCGCGATCGCGGCACCGACAGCGATGCCTGCCGCCAGCGTCGCGCCGGCCACGAACAGGTGGAACCCGATGCCCACGAGCAGTCCGGTGAGGAGCACCAGCACCACGGAGAGGCTGACCACGATCCGCAGGTTGCGGCGGATGTCCAGCAGGGAGGAGTCCAGCGCGGCGCTGTAGAGCAGCGGCGGCAGCACGACCATGAGCACGAGGTCGGGGTCGAGGCTGACGTTGGGGCCGGGGAGCAGCGCGTACGCGATGCCGATGAGTGGCAGCAGCGCGGCTGCCGGCAGGCCGGTCCGGGAGGCCACCCACCGCACTGCGATGACGACCGCGACGGCGGCGAGCACGAACAGCAGTGTCGAATGGGTGCTCACCTCGACCGACAGTACCCGCGTCGAGATCATCATGCGACGCGGACGGTGCCGTCAACCGAGGGTTGACGGTCGGGGGATCGTCAACCTATGGTTGACGCATGGAGGAGACCGAACCGCTCAAGATGACCCAGCCGGTACGACTCGACGACCTCATCGACGGCATCAAGAAGGCGCACACCGACGCGCTCGATCAGCTGGCCGGCGCCGTTCTCGTCGCCGACCACCTGGGCGACGTGGCCGACCACCTGATCGGGCACTTCGTCGACCAGGCGCGCCGCTCCGGCGCCTCGTGGACGGAGATCGGCCGCAGCATGGGCGTGACGAAGCAGGCCGCCCAGAAGCGTTCCGCCGCCAAGGCGGAGACCGCCGCCGCGCTCGACCCGAACTCCGGGTTCGGCCGGTTCACCCCACGCGCCCGCAACGTGGTGCTGGCCTCGCAGGAGGAGGCGCGGGCCGCGGGCAACGCCGAGATCACCCCGGGGCACGTCGCGCTCGGACTGCTCGCCGAGCCGGAAGGGCTGGCCGCCGCGGCGATCGTGGCTCGGGGCGTACCCCTGGAGCGGCTGCGGGAGGTCGTCACCGCGACGCTGCCGGCGAAGGCCGACCCGGTCCCGGACCTGATCCCCTACGACGCGCGGGCCAAGAAGGTCCTGGAGCTGACCTTCCGGGAGGCGCTGCGGATGGGGCACAACTACATCGGTACGGAGCACATCCTGCTCGCCCTGCTGGAGGAGGAGGGTGACGACGGCGTGCTGCGCGGCCTCGGCCTGGAGAAGTCCGCGCTGGAGTCGGCGTTCGAGGCGGCGCTCGCCGAGATCACCCGGAAAGGGGCCTGACACCGCGCCGGGCACGCGTCACGGGGGCGCGTGCCCGGCGTCCGGGTGTCAGCCGGCGGTGGGGAAGCCGTACCGGGCGGCGTGCTCCGGGTCGGCGGGGTCGACCTGGCGGATGCCGGCGTCGGCCAGCCGCTTGTTCACCTCGTCGAGGTGCTCCCGGACCAGCCGGGCCTCCTCCTCGGTGACCCGGCCGCGGTGCGGGCGCCCGGCGTGCTCGATGGTGCCGTAGTCGATCTTCTCGGTGGCGCGGCGGGCCTTCGGCGGCTTGACCCGCTCGGCGGTACGCAGCAGTTGCGCCATCGGCACGTCGGTCGCCATCGCGTCGAACTCGCTGGCGGTCAGCACCACCCGGCGCGGCTCACCGTGGCCGTGCCGGTCGTGGATCTCCACCACCGCGACGTCGAGCGCCGCGTCGTCGATGCTCTCCACCTCGACCGCGGTGGCGTCCAGCTGCACGGGGCCGGCGACCAGGTCCGGGTGCTCCAGGACGACGACCTTGACCACCTCGTCGTCGGGGCTGAGCACCTGACCGGTGAAGTCGGAGACGTGGATCGTCTTCTTGCCCATGCGCGGAGCTTCTCCTGTCGTAGGCCGGAAATCGGACCACAAGACGCTACCGCACAGGTGTGCGAAGGCCGGTACGCCCGCCCGGCCGGTGTGTCGCCGCCCGCCCTCTCAGAGGGGCGTGAGGCCACGCCAGGCGGCGGTGCCGGCCGGCTGCGCGTTCAGCTCGGCCCAGGAGAGCGCTCGGTCGCGGGCCTCGCGGTACGCCGGCTGCGCCGGGAACCGCCCGGCGTCTGCGGCGGCCCGCCAGCCGCGCTCCGCGTCCTGCTGGAATCGGTCATTCGGTTCGTGAGGCATGACCACTACCGTCCCAGAGAAACTTGTCCATGTATGGAAATGAATATGACGCAGGGGCGATGCCTTCGGTTCCGCGAAGCGCCGGGGTTCCTGCGGCCGGTGGCGGAACCAGGAATCGGCGCCCGTCGCTGGCGTGCCGACCCTCTACCCGCCTGCCGCGCGTCTCAACCGCGCCGCGATCGGCGAATTCCGCAGGCACGGGCGCGGCGTCCCGGCGTACCATGATCACGTGCTCGACCGGCGGGTCTTCCTTCATCTGGCGACCTGGTTGGGGCAGTGGCCGGCGGGCCCCGGGCTGCACGTGGTCCGGTCCTACCGCCGCGCCCGCCCGGCTTGGGACGGGCGGCTGCGCCCGGCCGTCGCGGTGACAGCGGGCGGCAGCACCGTCCTCTCGGTGGCCGCCGACCGGGTCGAGGCGGTCCGGACGCTGGTGCGGGACCGGCCGCTCGGGGAGTGGCTGCCCGACCTGCCGGGCGCGGTCGGCATGCCCGAGTTCATCGCGCACACCTCGGTCTTCCGGTGGTGCACCGACCCGGCGCCGCTGCCCGAGGTGGGGGAGTGGGTGCCGCCCACGCTGGCCGGGTTGCCGCCGTGGCTGCGGCTGTTCGACCGGGAGGTGCTCGTGGTCCGGGGCGCCGACGGCGCGTACCGGGCCGGCGTGGGGATCAAGCGGCACGACGCGTACGGCCACGAGCTGGCGGTGGGCACGGTGCCGACGGCGCGCGGGCGCGGCCTGGCCCGGCGGCTGGTCGCGCAGGCGGCCCGCCGGGTGCTCGACGAGGGGGCGATCCCCACCTACCTGCACGACCCGGGCAACGCGGCGTCCGGCCGGGTGGCCGAGGCGGCCGGGTTCCCGGATCGCGGCCTCACCGCGTTCGGCGTCTTCCCCCGCTGAGCCGGCCTGGATCCCCGGCCTGGCGCGGACCGTGGATCCCGGGCCGGATCCACGGTCCGCTGCTCTCCCCCAGGCCCCGACATCGGTAACGCTATGTGTTAGTGCCGGTGGTCAACAAGGGGTGTGCCACTGTCCGGTTACGGACTCTCACCTGCGCAATCGCTGGCAGGCGCGGCGGCGAAGTCAGTGACGCAGCGTGTGGATCAGGGCGAGCGCCTGACGGGTGACCGGCCGCAGCACGCGCAGCCGGGACAGCCCCACCAGCCGGTCCACGAGCGGCACCACGCCGTCGATGAGCTGCCGGGTCTTGACCTGCCCCTCCGAGCGGTCGTGCACCCAGTAGAGCACCACCCCCATGTAGCCGAGCCAGAGCAGCTCGGGCAGCGCCTCGCGCAGCTCGTCGTCGAGCTTGACGGTGGACCCGGTGAGTGCCTCGCGGAACAGCGCGATCGACATGTCCCGGGGCGCCGACGACTCGGCGGAGAACGGGCTGAGCGGCGAGGTCGGCTCGGCCGCCGTCTTGAAGAAGGCGCCCGCGAACGCGTGGTACGGGCTCAGCACGTCGACGCCCGCGTGCAGCACCCCGGCCAGTCGCGGGCCGAAGTCCCGCTCCCGGGCGAGCACCGGCGCGGCCGCCTCCCGGTGCTCGCGCTGGGTGCCCGCGTAGAACTCCTGGACCAGGTGCTCCTTGGAGCCGAAGTAGTAGTAGGCGTTGCCCACCGCCACGCCTGCCTCCTGGGCGACCGCGCGCATCGTCGTCCGCGCGTATCCGCGCTCGCGGAACAGCCGCATCGCCGTGTCCAGGATCAGCTGACGGGTCTGCTCACCCCGGGCCGTCGACCCCTGTCCACCCGCAGCGGTCGTCGGCGCACTCTGCTCGGTCATCGTCGTCACCGTATCCCGGTTCCCGGATCCGTTCGCGGACCGCTGAGGCCGCCGCCACCACCCGCCGGGCCAGCGGCAGCAGGTGCGGCCGGGCCAGCCGCTCGGCCGTACCGCGATGCTCGGCGAGCGCCCAGAGACAGGCGAACCAGGCGCCGTCGCCGCGGTAGACGGCGCCGGTGTCGGCCACCACCGTCAGGTCGCGCAGCGCGGCGTCGTGGTCCAGGCCGGGGAAGCGCCGCCGGGCCTCGGCGGACCCGGCCGGCACGAACTCCAGCGGTACGAGCTGGGCGCGCGAGGCGAGCCACCGCCGGGCGGCCCGGCACATCGGGCAGTCCGCGTCGAACAGGACGGTGAACCCGCGGATCCCACCGGCCCCGTGCCCGGTGGGATCCTGCCGGCGCCCGCCCGGGGCGGACGTCACCGGGCCGGCGGGTTCGGACCCGCCGGTACCGGTCCGCCCTGCGGCGGGAGCATTCCGACCGGCGGCAGCGGCGGGTGGGTGGCCTGCTGCCGCAGGCGGCCGCGGCGGTAGCGGCCGAGCGCGAAGACGTTGAAGAAGTGCAGCGCGCCGAGCACCAGCAGGACCAGCCCCACCTTCAGCGAGAGCTGCTCCAGCGCCTGGCTGGCGTCGCCGACCGGACCGGACTCCTTCATCGCCACCGTGACGTAGCCGAGGTTGAGCAGGTAGAAGCCGACCACCAGCAGGCTGTTGACCGCCTCGGCCAGCCGGCTGTCGGCGAACACGTCCTGCAGGAACACCAGCCCGTTGCGGGACAGCGCCCGCGCCACCCAGATGGTGAGGCCGATGCTCACCGTCAGGTAGGCCAGATACATCCAGACCTTCACGTCCATCCCTGTCGCCTCTCTTGAACGTGTTCAAATCTCGGGCACCGTGAGCGTACGACAGAACTTGAACGCGTTCAAGAGAGCGGCCCGCCGCCCTTCAGGGCAGCGGGCCGGGTGGGGCGCGTGGGTCAGGCGGTCAGGCCGAGCGCGTCGGCGGCGGCACGGCCGTTGGCGTGACTGGCGCCGTGGGTGGCGACGAACGCGCGCGCGCCCGCCGGCCGCCACGCGCCCGGCCAGCCCATCTCGACCACAGTCACCTGATGCGTGGCGGCCAGCGCCTCGACCAGCTCGCGCGCGCCGGGCAGCCGGTGCAGGTGCCGGCCGACCAGCACGACCGGCCGGTCCCCGGCGAGCCGCCGCAACTGGTCCGGGTCGGTGTCGCCCGCCACCGCGCGGGCCTGCTCGACCCCGGCGGCCAGGTGCGGGCCGAGCCCCCAGGGCACCCGCCCCTCGGCGATGGTGGAGGTGGCGTGCACCTGCACCACGAGCGGTGCGGTGTCGCGGGTGAGGTCGCCCTCGACGCGTACCGCCCGCAGCGCGGCGGCGTAGCCGAGGCCGTCGGCGGCCGGCGGCGGGGCGTCGGCGGGGCCGGTGGCGGCGGCGAGCGCGGCGGTCCGGCCGGCGGCCTCCTCGACCCGCTCCCGAGCCAGCCGGCCGTCGGTGATCGCCGCGACGATCTCGGCGGCGACCGACTCGACCAGCTCGGCGTCCACCCGGGCGCCGATGCACAGCAGGTCCGCGCCGGCGGCCAGGGCCCGCACCGCGCCCGCACCGACCCCGCCGGCGGCGAGCACGGCGCCCTTCATCTCCAGCGCGTCGGTGATGATCGCGCCGGTGAAGCCGTACTCGACGCGCAGCAGGTCGTGCAGGACCGCGCGGCTGAACGTGGCCGGGCCGTCGCCGGTCAGCGCCGGCACCCGGATGTGCGCGGTCATCACCGCGCGGACGCCCGCGTCGACGACGGCGGCGAACGGCGGCAGGTCGCGTTCCCGCAGGACCGCCGGGGGCACGTCGACTGTGGGCAGCTCGTGGTGGGAGTCGGCGACGGTGGCACCGTGCCCGGGGAAGTGCTTGGCGCAGGCGGCCACGCCGGTCGACTGGAGACCGGCGACGGCGGCGGCCGAGTGGACAGCGACCCGCTTCGGGTCCGCCCCGAACGAGCGGGTGCCGATCACCGGGTTCTCGTCGGCGGTGTTCACGTCGACGGTGGGGGCGAGGTCGACTGTGATACCGAGCGCTGCCAGCTCCGCGCCGATCGCCGCGTACACCTGGCGGGTGAGGTCGGGGTCGTCCACCGCGCCGAGCGCGGCGTTGCCCGGGTACGGGCTGCCGGTGGCGTGCGCCAGCCGGGTGACGTCGCCGCCCTCCTCGTCGATCGCCACGATCACGTCGGGGCGGCCGGCGCGCAGCGCTGCCGTGGACGCCGCCACCTGGGCCGGGTCGTGGATGTTGGTGCCGAACAGGGTGTGCCCGGCGAGCCCGTCGGCGAGCAGGTCGACCGCCCAGTCCGGCGGGACCGGTCCCGGGTACGCGGCCAGCAGCGTGCCCAGCGCGAGCCGGCGCAGTCCTGGATCCAGACCCACGAGTATCCCCTTTCCCTGCCGGGTCGTCCGACCTCTGCGGATGGGGGTGGCCGATACGCTAACGGGCACCCCTTGGCAGGCGTTTTGTGGTTAGAAAACTTTACTGAAAATTGAGGACGTTGGCATGAGTGCGACCCGGCTGCCCGGCACCCCCCGACTCCTGCGGGCGCTCAACGATCGTGCGGCCCTGGAGCTGCTGCTCGAACGCGGTCCGCTGACCCGGGCCCGGATCGGTGAGCTGACCGGGCTGTCCAAGGTCACCGCGTCCCAGCTCGTCGAGCGGCTGGAGGAGCGCGGCCTGGTCGCCCGGGTCGGCGAGCAGGCCGGCGGGCGGGGCCCGAACGCGCAGCTCTACGCCGTCCGGCCGAGCAGCGCGTACGTGGTGGGCGTCGAGGTGGGCGCGGAGCGGGTGGTGGCGGCCTGCGCCGACATCACCGGTACGGTGGCCGGCCGGGTCGAGCAGTCCACGAAGGACACCGACGACCCGGTCGGCGTGGTGCACAACGCCGTGGTCCAGGCGGCGAGCAGCGCCGGGGCGGAGCTGTCCGCCGTCCGGCGCGTCGTGCTCGGCACCCCCGGCCTGGTCGACCCGCAGACCGGCGACATCACGTTCGCGTTCAACCTGCCGCGCTGGCACAGCGGCCTGCTCGCCGCGCTGCGCGAGGACCTGGACACCCCGGTCGTGTTCGAGAACGACGTGAACCTCGCGGCGGTGGCCGAGGCGCAGTCCGGCGCGGCCCGTGGCACCGCCGACTTCGTGCTGGTCTGGGTGGACGCGGGCGTCGGCCTGGCCATCATGCTGGGCGGCCGGCTGCACCACGGCAGCAGCGGCGCGGCCGGCGAGATCGGCTACCTGCCGGTGCCCGGCGCGCCCATCCCGCGCGACGTGTCCAAGCGGGCCAAGCCGGCGTTCCAGCAGCTCGTCGGCGCCGACGCGGTGCGCGCGGTGGCCGCCGAGCACGGTTTCGCCAGCCCGGAGGCGGCGGAGCAGGGCGTCGCGGCGGCCCGGGCCGCCGAGGTGGTACGCGCGGCCATCGCCGCCGGCACCGCCGGTGGTCCGATGCTCGACGAGCTGGCCCGGCGGCTGGCGCTCGGTGTGGCGAGCACCTGCGTGGTGCTGGACCCGCCGCTCGTGGTGCTCGCCGGGGCGGTCGGGCAGGCGGGCGGGGCGGCGCTGGCCGAGCGCGTGCAGCACGAGGTCGCCGCGATCACGCTGGTCCGGCCCCGGGTGGTGACCACCGGGCTGACCGAGGAACCGATCCTGCGCGGCGCGCTGCGTACCGCGCTGGACGCCGTACGCGACGAGGTGTTCGGCTCGACGGTCGGCTGACCGCGTCGTGCACCCTGGCGCCATGTGAAGGAATCCTTCATCATGGCGTCAGGGTTCGCAAGGAGTTGCCGAGGTGCGGCTCCGGTCAGATCAGGTCGCGGCGGCGGAACACCGTGAACGCGGCGGCCACCAGCGTGCCGGTGAGCCCGAGCAGCACCACCAGCCCCGACGTCCAGGTGAGCGTGTAGGAGCCGTCGCAGTAGCCGGAGATCCCGGGGCCGCAGGCGTTGTTGTCCCAGAGCCGCACCTCACCGGACAGCCAGGCCGCCAGATAGCTGGACAGCATGTACCGGTCCGGCCGGCCGACCTCCAGGATCTGGAACACCAGCCGCGCCCCCAGCTCCCACACCACCACGTACGCGGCCACCGTGCCGAGCGCCGCCGACGTGTGCCGGCCCAGCGTGGCGACGGCGAACCCGAGCGCCGCGGCGAGCAGCACCAGCATCAGCCCGCGTACCCAGATCGCTGCGAGCGACGGCCAGAAGTCGCCGCCGGTCCGCCCGACCAGTCCGGACGCCTGGCCGATCAACCAGAAGGACCCCAGGTACGCCGCCGACGCCAGCACCGACAGGCCGAGCAGCCCGCCCAGCAGCGTGCCGAGCTTCGTGGCGAGCACCGTCGGCCGCCGGGGCCGCCACAGCAGCAGGTTGACCACCCCGCCCGAGTTCAGGTCGGCCCCGATGTAGGAGGCGCCGACCAGGAACCCGAACAGCGTCAGGAACGCGATCAGGAAGTAGAGCAGCGGCTCGGCCTCCTTGGCGAAGACGAACACACCGCTGAGGTAGTCGGCCGTGGTCGGCAACTCCTCGATCTGGGCCGGGTCGATCTGGGCGCAGTCGCGCGGCAGGTAGTCGTTCTCGCCCGGCGGGATCGTGCCCTCGCGGATCCGCAGGCAGCGGTCGTACGTCATCTCCATCTGGCGCACGCTCTCCGCCGCCTGCGCCTGCGCCCGGCTCAGCTCCGCCGGGCCGGGCCGGTGCGAACCGGCGAGCGTGGTCACCACGGTCACCGCGAAGGCGGCAGCCAGCAGCACCACCATGAGCTGCACGAAGCGCCGGGCGGCCAGCCGCTCCAGTTCGGCACGGACCAGGTTCACGCGTCCACCTCCCGGATCTCCCGGACGTCGAGGTCGATCACTCCGTCGCTCGGCGGCGCGCCGTCGACCTGCCGCGGCACCGCCACGTGCTCGTTGCCGCCGGTCAGCTCCAGGAAGACGCTCTCCAGGTCCGGCCGCAGCGGGACCAGCTCGCGTACCCACATGCCCTGCTCGCCGAGCGTCCGGCTGATCGTCTCCGGATCCTGCACACCGGTCACCACCAGGTGGTCCGGCGCTACCGCCACCGACAGGCCGGCGCGGCCCAGCACCTGCCCGGCCTGCTCCGGATCGGCCACCCGGACCCGCCACTGGTGCTGGTCGAAGCCGGCCAGCACCTCCTCCACCGGCCCGTACGCGACCCGCTGCCCCCGGCTCACGATCGTCACGTGGTCGCAGATCAACTGGATCTCGGCGAGGATGTGGCTGGACAGCAGCACCGTCACCCCGGCCTCGGCCAGCGACCGGGTCAGGTCGCGCATCTCCCGGATGCCGGCCGGGTCCAGCCCGTTCGCCGGTTCGTCCAGGATCAGCAGCTCCGGGTTCTTCAGCAGGGCCGACGCGACCGCCAGCCGCTGCTTCATGCCCAGCGAGTAGCCCTTGACCCGCTCGTCGCCCCGGTCGCGCAGCCCGACCTGCTCCAGCACCTCGTCCACCCGGGCGGTCGGCACACCCCCGGCCAGGGCCAGCAGCCGCAGCGTCCGGTGCGCGGTGAAGTTGGCGAAGAACTGCGGGCTCTCCACGATCGCGCCGACCCGGCCGGCCACATCCGGCAGGTGCTCGGGGGACTCGGCACCCAGCACGCGCATCCGCCCGGCGTCCGGCCGGACCAGCCCGAGCAGCGCGCGCAGCGTGGTGGTCTTCCCGGACCCGTTCGGCCCCAGGAAGCCGTGCACCTGGCCCGCCTCGACCAGCATGTCGAAGCCGTCGACGGCGACCCGGCGCCCCTGGCGCAGCGTGTGGAACGTCTTGCGGAGGCCGGCGATCTCGATGACCGCGCTCATCCGCGCGCCTCCCGGCAGCGGTCGGGCATGGGTGTCCTTCCGGAAGCGGTGACCAACGACACGGCGCCCCACCCTATGGCGGCGGCGCCGCCCGTGGGGGGCGCCGGGCCGGGTGCGTGATTGGATGGAGCGGTGACTGGTGACCTGATCCCCGGCGCCCCGGGCGCCCTCGCCCCCTCGACCGTGGACGCGGATCTGGTGGTCAGCCTCGACGGGGTCGGCGTCAAGCGTTCCGGCACGGCGCTGGTGCACGACGTCGACTGGCGGGTCGAGCTGGACGAACGGTGGGTGGTGCTCGGGCCGAACGGCGCGGGCAAGACCACGCTGCTCAACCTGGCCGCCGGCCGGCTGCACCCGACCAGCGGCGTCGCGCACGTGCTCGGCGAGCGCATCGGCCGTACCGACGTCAACGAGCTGCGTACCCGCATCGGCCTGTCCACAGCGACGCTCGCCGAGCGGATCCCCGCCGAGGAGCGCGTCGTCGACGTGGTGGTGACCGCCGCCTGGTCGGTGGTCGGCCGCTGGCGGGAGAGCTACGACCGCACCGACGAGGTCCGCGCCGCCGCGCTGCTGCGCCAGCTCGGCGTCGGCCACCTCACCGACCGCACGTACGGCACGCTGTCCGAGGGCGAGCGCAAGCGGGTCCAGATCGCCCGCGCCCTGATGACCGACCCGGAGCTGCTGCTGCTCGACGAGCCCGCCGCCGGGCTCGACCTGGGTGGGCGCGAGGACCTGGTGGCCCGGCTGGCCGAGCTGGCGTACGACCCGGACGCGCCCGCGATGGTGCTGGTCACGCACTACGTCGAGGAGATCCCGCCGGGCTTCACTCACGCGCTGCTGCTGCGCGAGGGCGCCGTGGTGGCGCAGGGCCTGCTCGCCGACGTGCTCACCGCCGACAACCTGTCGAAGACGTTCGGCCTTCCGCTGGTGGTCACGCGGTCCGGCGACCGCTGGGCCGCCCGCGCCGCCTGAGCGACGGGACGACACAGTGCCGCAGACCCGGATCGCCGTCGTCGGCAGTGCCAACATGGACCTGGTCGGCATCGGCGCCGCGCTGCCCCGGCCCGGCGAGACGGTGCTGGGCGACGACTTCGTCATGCTGCCCGGCGGCAAGGGCGCCAACCAGGCGGTCGCCGCGGTACGCGCCGGCGCGTCCTGTGTCTTCCTGGGCGCGATCGGCTCGGACTCGTTCGGCGTGACGCTACGGGCCCGCATGACGGCGGCCGGCGTGGACACCGACCACCTGCGGGTGGTCTACGGCCCGTCCGGCGTCGCGCTGGTGATGGTCGGCGGCGCGGGGGAGAACGCCATCCTGGTCACCCCCGGGGCGAACGCTGCGTTCACGTCGCTGACCGCCGGCGAGCTTTCCGCCGTACGCGATGCGGACGTGCTGGTCGCGCAGCTGGAGGTGCCGGTCGAGACGGTGACCGAGGCGGCGCTGGCGGCCCGGTCCGCGGGCACCCGGGTGGTGCTCAACGCCGCGCCGGCCCGATCGGTGCCGGCCGAGCTGCTGGCGGCCACCGACCTGCTCGTGGTGAACGAGCCGGAGGCGCAGGCGCTGACCGGTCGCGGCCGGGACGAGCCGGCGGCGCTGCTCGACCTGGTGCCCCGGGCGGTGCTCACGCTCGGCGGCGACGGCGCCTGGTACGTCGACCGGGACCGCCCGCCGACGCACGTGCCGGCCGTGCCGGTGGACGTGGTCGACTCGACCACCGCCGGGGACGCGTTCACCGCCGCGCTCGCGGTGGCCTGGGGCGAGGGGCGGGACTTGGC